>NZ_JBVJNV010000001.1:1486662-1800295 GCF_055583505.1 Kribbella sp. NPDC104740
GTCGGTGGAGGAAGCGGCGGTTGCTGGGGAGACCTGGTAGTCGGCGGAGGAAGCGGCGGTTCCTGGGTAAACCTGGTGATCGGCGGAGGCAGCGGTTGCCGGGCGAGCCCGGTGATCGGCGTGGACTAGGCGGCTCGCCAGGGGGACCTGGTGGGCGCTGGTGGTGGGCAGTCGCCCGGGGAGGCCCGGAGCTGCTGGGAGTACGGCGCGGGCAGTCGTCGTACAACGTCGTCAGAGAGTAGGTGGAGATGCAGGACCTGAGGATCGGGATCATCGGTGTCGGGGTGATGGGCGCCGATCATGCCGAGCGGGTGGTGCGACGGATCTCCGGTGCGCGCCTGGTCGCGGTCTCGGACCCGGACCTGCCGCGGGCGAACGCGTTGGCCGAGTCGCTGTCGCGCCCGGCCGGCGTCGTGGCGACGGGTGGGCTGGAAGCCGGCACTGCCGCAGCAGCGGGGACGTCAGCCCCGGAGCAGACTGGAGCAGCGGGGACCGCTGGTGCGGAGCAGACTGGAGCACCGGGGACCGCCGGTGCCGAGCAGATCGGAGCAGCGATCGGCTCCAGCTCGATCCGTGTGATCGTCGACCCGCTCGACCTGATCGCGGACGCGCAGGTCGACGCGGTGATCATCGCGTCGCCCGGGTTCGCGCACGCCGAGCAGCTGATGGCCTGTCTGGAGCACGCGAAGCCGGTGCTCTGCGAGAAGCCGCTGACGATGGACACCGAGTCCTCGCTGCGCGTCGTCGAGGCCGAGCACAAACTGGGCCGGCAGCTGATCCAGGTCGGGTTCATGCGCCGCTTCGACCCGGAGTACGCCGCACTCAAGGAACTGCTCGACTCCGGTGAGCTCGGGCGCACGCTCCTGCTGCACAACGTGCACCGCAACAAGACCGTCCCGGACACGTTCCGCAGCGAGATGATCGTGCGCGACTCGCTCGTGCACGAGGTCGACGTCGCGCGCTGGCTGTTCGACGACGAGATCGCCAAGATCACCGTGCACGCGCCGAAGCCGACCGGCCTGGTCGCCAACGGCGCGCTCGACCCGCAGTTCGCGATCCTGGAGATGGCGAGCGGCGCGATCGCCGACGTCGAGGTGTTCGTGAACTTCCAGGTCGGGTACGAGGTGCGCTGCGAGGCCGTCGCGGAGAAGGGCAGCGCGACCATCGGGCTGGGCGTCGACGTCCTGACCAAGCGCGCCGGGCAGTGGGGCGGCGTCGTACCGGAGGACTACCGGGCCAGGTTCGGTACGGCGTACGACATCGAGGTGCAACGCTGGGTCGACGCGACCCGGCGGGGCGAGATCGACGGGCCGTCGGCCTGGGACGGGTACGCCGCGGCGGCCGTCTGCACCGCCGGCATCCAGTCGCTGCAGGAAGGCCGGCCGGTCGAGGTCGAGATGGCCCGCAAGAGCGAGGTGCTCGGATGACCCGGGACGACGAAGACAACAGCACCCGCTCGCGCTCCTGGCACCGGCGCGGCCGGCGTACTGGGAGCACAGGACACGAGAACACCGCAGGACCGACGACGAGGACACAGCTGTGAGCACTGAACGGATCACCCACCTGATCGGCGGCACGCCCTGGACCGGCGTCTCCGAGCGGACCAGCAAGGTCTACAACCCGGCCACCGGCGAGGTGACGGGCGAGTTGGACCTGGCCTCGGCGGCGACCGTCGACGAGGCGGTCAAGGTCGCCCACGAGGCGTCGAAGGCGTGGGGCCGGACGTCGCTGACCAAGCGCGCGCAGGTGCTGTTCGCGTTTCGCGAGCTGCTCAACGAGCGCAAGGGCGACATCGCGGCCCTGATCACCGCCGAGCACGGCAAGGTGTTGTCGGACGCGCTCGGCGAGGTGACCCGTGGGCTCGAGGTCGTCGAGTTCGCCTGCGGCATCCCGCACCTGCTCAAGGGCGGGTTCAGCGAGAACGTCTCGACCAACGTCGACGTGTACTCGATCCGGCAGTCGCTCGGAGCGGTCGCGGTGATCTCGCCGTTCAACTTCCCGGCGATGGTGCCGCTGTGGTTCGTGCCGATCGCCGTGGCCTGCGGTAACAGCGTGGTGATCAAGCCGTCGGAGAAGGACCCGTCGGCGGTGAACGCGGTCGCGGCGCTGTGGAAGGAGGCCGGGCTGCCGGACGGCGTGATGAACGTCGTGCACGGCGACAAGGAGGCCGTCGACCGGCTGCTCGAGCACCCCGACATCAAGGCGGTCTCGTTCGTCGGGTCGACGCCGATCGCGCGGTACGTGTACGAGACCGGTACGGCGAACGGCAAGCGCGTGCAGGCGCTCGGCGGGGCGAAGAACCACATGGTCGTGCTGCCCGACGCCGACCTGGACCTCGCCGCCGACGCGGCCGTCAACGCCGGCTTCGGGTCGGCCGGTGAGCGCTGCATGGCGATCTCCGCGCTGATCGCGGTCGAGCCGGTCGCCGACGACCTGATCACGAAGATCAAGGAGCGGATGGCGACGCTGAAGACCGGCGACGGGACCCGCGGCTGCGACATGGGTCCGCTGGTCACCGGCGCGCACCGCGACAAGGTCGTCGGGTACGTCGAGGCCGGAGTCGAGTCCGGCGCCGAGCTGACCGTCGACGGGCGCGAAGGTCCGTTCGACGGCGCCGACGACGGATTCTGGCTCGGGCCCACGCTGTTCGACAAGGTGACGCCGGAGATGTCGATCTACACCGACGAGATCTTCGGGCCGGTGCTGTCGGTGGTCCGCGTTCCGTCGTACGACGCGGCGCTGGACCTGGTCAACTCGAACCCGTACGGGAACGGCACGGCGATCTTCACCAACGACGGCGGGGCCGCGCGGCGGTACCAGACCGAGGTCGAGGTCGGCATGGTCGGCGTCAACGTCCCGATCCCGGTGCCGATGGCGTACTACTCGTTCGGCGGCTGGAAGAACTCGCTGTTCGGCGACACCCATGCGCACGGCGCCGAGGGCGTGCACTTCTTCACCCGCGGCAAGGTCATCACGTCGCGCTGGCTCGACCCGAGCCACGGCGGGCTGAACCTGGGCTTCCCGACGGGCGACTGACCGACAGCACGAGGCCCTGCAACCATCGCTGGTCGCAGGGCCTCGTACGTCGTACTCAGATCTGCGTGACCGGCCGGGGCTGCAGGCCCGCGTCCTTGTAGCAGGCGTCGATGAGCTCCATCGTGGCCACCGCGTCGTCGGCGTCGATCGGCAGCGGCGTGCCGTTGCGGAGGTGGGCGGCGAAGGCCTCGAGCTGGTACGTGTACGACGAACGGCGGCCGAGCTGCTCGACCCAGTGGTCCTCCTTCGTCGTCACGATCACCCGGTCGTCCTGGTGCGGCAGCACGAAGCTCGGCGCGAACGCCTCGCCGCGGGTGCCGGTCACCTTCAGGCTGAACTCGAACTCCTCCGACGCCATGCTGGTCCGGACCGCGCCGGTGGCGCCGTTCGGGAACTCCAGGTCGGCGTTGAGCCACTCGTCGACGCCGGGGAGGCGCTTGCGTTCGCCGGCGCGAGCGCTGACGAGCTTGGGCTGGCCGCCGCCCCACGGCGCGAGCATGCGCTGCGCGTGCAGCGCGTAGCAGCCGACGTCCATCAAGGCTCCACCGGCGAGCGCCAGCGACCAGCGCGGGTCCTCGTCGGCAGGCGGGCCCATCACCATCGTCGCCTCGACGTGCTGCAGTTCGCCGAGCTCACCCTTCGCGAGCAGCTCCTGCAGACGCTTGGTGACCGGGTGGAAGAGGTAATGGAAGCCCTCCATCACCACGACGCCGGCCTCGCGCGCCGCGTCGCGGACCTCCGCGGCCTCGGCCGCGTTGCTCGCCGACGGCTTCTCGGTCAGCACATGCTTGCCGGCGGCAATCGCGCGCAGGTTCCACGGGCCGTGCAGGCCGTTGGCGAGCGGGTTGTAGATCGCCTCGACCTCGGGGTCGTTGATCACGTCGTCGTACGACGTGTGCACCCGCTCGACGCCGTGCTCGGCGGCGAAGGCCTCGGCCCGTTCGGTGTCCCGGGCCGCGACCGCGACCAGCCGGGCGCCGGTCAGCTTGGCCGGTTCGGCGATCGCCCGGCCGGCGATCCGGGCGGCGCCGAGGATGCCGATGCGCAGCGGTTCCATGCCTTCTCCTTCAGAGTTCGTCCGTACGGCGGGCTGGTCGAGGCCGTACCGGCGGTGGCCGGTGGGCCAGGTGCCGTCGAGTCCCGTGGCGGGGTGTTCCGCCGGGAGTGCGCGGAGCGGCCGGTCCTGCTCCAGGAACGGCCGGAAGATCCCGAACCGGAAAGCACGGTCGTCGCCGGGCGGCGATCACGTTGTCCGGATCGAAGGCGACATCCTGCCCGAGTCCGGGCAGCACCCGGTAGGCCGTGACCGCCATCCGGACCCGGTCACGGACTGTCCCCGGCGTGTGCTCGCGCAGCCCGGCAACGGTGCGTGAGGCGTGCTCAGCGCTCGCACGAACACACCGTGACGAGGACCGGCCGAGGCCACGACCACGCACCGCGACCACCCCCGGGAACCCTGACAACGTGTGCACACCCGCAGGGTAGAGCCCGCCGTACGGCGCCACTCCCACGGTCGCCCCGCAGCGCCGGACCTTCACCTCCCGGATTCACCCCGTTCACCTCCACTCGCTTGCCCTAGGCACCCTTCCCACGATTGACATCCCATGGTGAGATCACCCTGGTGATCCGCCGTAGTCCGTCCGCCCGTGAGGGGAGCCAGTGAGCATCTACTTCGAGATCGACGGGGAGACCTTGTGGAACCCGGCGTCGGCGGTGGGGTTCTTCTACGCGCGGATGGCGGAGGACGTCGTACCGCTGCTCGACACGCCAACCGGGTTCCGGCTGCCGGGCGACGACTCGGTGCAGATCGACCCGGAGCAGTTCCGGCTGTTCGTGATCGCGCTCGCCGACCGGTACCAGGGAGCGAACCACCGGGTCCTGCGGGACCTGCTCGGTGGCTTCGTCCGGACGACGCTCGGCCTCGCGATCAACGCGGGCATCGAGGTGCCGAACGCTTCCGCCGAGTTGCTGGCCGAAGGCCGGTCACGAGTTCAGGAGATGCCGAGATGAGCGAGGGGGCGGACATGCGGACGGATCACGGGCTGCGGGTTGTACGGCTGGGGCTGGTTGGGGCCGGGCGGATCGGGGCGATGCATGCGGGGAACGTGGCGCGGCATGTGGCGGGGGCTGAGTTGGTGGCGGTGGCTGATCCTCGGGGCGAGGCTGCCGAGGCGCTGGCGCAGAAGTACGGGGCTCGGGTCTCAGGGGTGGATGAGCTGCTGGAAGATCCCGACCTGGACGGCGTGCTGATCGCCTCGATCGCCGCGGTGCAGTCGGAGTTGATCGTGAAGGCGGCCGCGGCGGGGAAAGCGGTCTGGTGTGAGAAGCCGGCTTCGCTCACGGTGGAGGAGATCGATCGGGCGATCGCGGCGACCAAAGACGCGGGGGTGGCGTTTCAGGTGGGGTTCAACCGGCGGTTCGCGGCGGACTTCCGGGCGGCGCGGGCGGCGGTCGATGCGGGGGCGGTCGGAACGCCGCAGTTGATGCGGTCGATCACGCGGGACCCGGGGTGGCCGGCGGGGCTGCAGCACGCGGCCGGCGTACGGCCGTGGACGATCTTCCGGGAGACGCTGATCCACGACTTCGACACGTTGCTCTGGCTCAACCCGGGCGCGGAGGTCGTCGAGGTGTACACGCGCGCGGACGCGCTGGTCGCGCCGCAGTTCAAGGACGACGGGCTGCTCGACACCGCGGTCGTCGTACTGACGTTCGACAACGGGGCGATCGCGACGGCGGAGGCCAACTTCTCGGCGTTGTACGGGTACGACGTACGGGGTGAGGTGTTCGGCAGCAAGGGGATGGTCGTGGCTGGGCGGCTGCCGAGTACGACGGCGGTGCAGTACGACGCGAGCGGGCTGCACCAGCAGACGATGCGGAGCGACGAGCAGATGTTCCGCGACGCGTACGTACAGGAGCTCACCGACTTCGCCGAGGTCGTTCGTGGCGATGCCGAGCCGCCGGTGACGGGCGAGGACGCGCGCCGGGCGCTGACGATCGCCTTGGCTGCAATGCGATCGCACGAGGAGCAGCAGCCGATCCGCCTCGGCTAGACCCGCGCCGATCACGCCCGGAAACCCTCCTCACAAAGGAAGAGATCTGATCAAATCTGCACACCGACTCGACGATGCGCCCCGGACAGCCCAAGATGTGCCCATGAGCACCGTCCAGGTCAGCGTCGATCGCACCAGCCGTACCCCGCTCCACGTCCAGCTGGCGCAGCAGCTCGAGGCAGCGATCCAGGGCGGTGACCTCCCGGTAGGCTCTCGGCTCAGCAACGAGGTGGACCTCGCGGAGGCGTACGGGCTGAGCCGTCCAACAGTGCGGCAGGCCATCGCCAGGCTGGTCGACCAGGGGCTGCTGGTCCGCAAGCGCGGCGTCGGCACACAGGTCGTCGGCAACTCCGGCCAGGTCCGCCGCTCGCTGGAGCTCACCAGCCTGTACGACGACCTCGCGGCCGCGCACCGCAAGCCCGAGACCGAGGTGCTCCGCTTCGGCATCGCACCGGCGAGCCCTGAGGTCGCTGCTGCTCTGCAGCTCGAGGCGGGCGACCGCATCCTGCGGCTGGAGCGGCTCCGCCGAGCGGACGGCGAGCCGCTGGCTCTGATGCGCAACTGGCTGCCGCCGGAGATGCTGGACACCGACCCGAGCACGCTGGCCGACCGTGGTCTGTACGAGCTGCTCCGCGCCGAGGGCGTCCGCCTGAAGGTCGCTCACCAGACCATCTCGGCCCAGCCCGCCACACTGGAGCAGGCCCGCCTCCTCGGTGAGGAGCCGGGCCATCCGCTGCTCGCGACCACGCGGATCACGTACGACGACCACGGCCGCGCGGTCGAGTACGGCTCGCACCTGTTCCGTGCGTCGCGGTACGCCTTCGAACACACCCTCGTCCACCGCTGACCCACCCCTCAGAGAGTCAGCGGCGGACGAGAGAGCCCTACTTTGTACCAGTTCCCGGGAACTTCCACCCGTTGGCCCCGGCCATCGCGAACAACTTGTCGGTGCTGAACAGCGGCAGCGCCCGGCTGTGCTTCGCGTCCTTCTCCTGCGGGCCGTTGTAGGCGGTCATGCTGATCATCCGGCCGTCCGGGTAGTGGATCTCGACCCGGTTCGCCAGCACGCCGTTGATCTCCTGCCGCTCGTCGCCGTACGTCGGCTCGTTCTTCGACCAGCCGGTCACCGCGCCGTCGGCGCGGACCTTGCAGTGCTGCGGGCCCTCACCGGTGCACTTGGTCACCGGGGTCTCGTACGTCACGAACACGTCGACCCGCGCCCCGCCCTTGCCGTCGTCGGCGACGTACGCCGCGCCGTTGAAGCCGTCCTCGCCGCCGCCCCAGGTCTCGGGCCTGGTGAGCTGGAGGTTCTTCGGCAGGACACTCTTCAAGGTCTGCAGCGTCTGCTGCAACGGTACGGTCGGCCTGCCGTCGCCCTGCTGGGGCGGCCGGGGAGCGGCCGGCGGCTCGGCCGGGTAGACCCAGGTGTTGCTGGTCGCGATGGTCGTCAGCTGGGCGACCGTGAGCAACGGGTCGGGCCTGGTGTGCTGGGTGGTGCCCAGCGACGCGTTGAAGTGCTGCAAGCTGATCGTCCGGCCGTCGGGGCGATAGATCTCCACAGCGGAGCGCTTGATGCCCCCTGGGTTTCGCCGCGGGTCCTTGACCGACTGGTTCGCGAAGGACCGCACCACCGATCCGTCGGACTGGACCTTGCAGTGGTCCATGCCGTCGCAGCTCGTGATCGGCTTGCTGGTCGCGATCGTGAGCGAGAGCAGTGACCCGCCCTTGCCGTCGTCGAGGACCACGTCGGCCCGGTACTGCCCGCCACCGTCGTTGTAGGACTTGGCTGCGCTCTGCCGGAGGTTCTCCGGCAGCAGGCCGCGCAGCGTGGCGAGTGTTCCGGCGGGTGTCGCGGCCTTGCTGACGGGCGGCTTGGCCTCGGGAGCCGATGCAGTCGTCGTACCGGCGACCGGTGCTTCCGGCGTACCGGCGAAGAGGTGGGTGCCGCCGACGATGATGCCGGCCGTGGCCAGCGCCGCACCGGCGCCGCTGAGGCTCAGCAACGCCGTACGGCGGCGGCGGAGCGTCACGCCGCGGCGGATGCCGCGTTCCACCAGGTCGTTCGACTCCGGCGCGAGGTCGTCGGTGGCCCGGCGCATCAGGTCGGGCAGGCTGTCGTTCAGGTTGTTCATCGGGTGTCTTCTCCTGCGAGTCAGAGAGCGATCAGGTGGACGTCGTCGCCGAGCACCGCGCGCAGGCGGTCCAGGGCTCTGGAGGTCCGGGTCCGGATCGCGCCGGCGTTCTTGCCCAGATCGAGCGCGACCTGTTCGACGCTGCGATCTTCGAAGAACCGCAGGACGAGCACCGCACGATCGAGGGGAGCGAGTTCGGCCAGGGCGTCGCGCAGGGCGAGCCGCAGCTCGAGGTCACCGGGGTGGTGAACGGTCTCGGGCAGTGCGTCGGTCGGCTGCTCGCTCCAGCTCCGGCGGCGGCGTTGCGAGATGAAGGTCCGGGCCAGCACGGTCTGCGCGTACGCCGAGGGGTTCTCGACGCGCTGCATCCGCCACCAGGACCGGTACATCTTGGCCAGCGTCTCCTGGACCAGGTCCTCGGCGTGGTGCCGGTCCCCGGCGAGCAGCCAGGCCGTCCGGTACAGCTGCGGGGTCCGCGCTCTGGCGAACTCCTCGAAATCGTCCGTCGTCGATCCCATCACTGCCCTTCGTCGTGGTCTCACTGAGTACGACGCCACCAGGCGCGGGTTTGGTTACAGCGCACTCCGGCCCGCCGGTTTCTGCAACAAGCTGCAACCGGGGTGGACCCGTCCGTGAGCGGACAGTTACCGTCAGGCGGCCTCTGCCCAGCGGCTGGTTATCCACAGCCTGGGCGGATCGGGTTGGCGCGGGTGCCCTCCGGGTTGGGACAATGATCGCGCAGGGTGACGAAACGGTCGCCGCCGGAGAACCGACGAACACGGGGAGACGATGACAGCGGACAGGGTCGCCGCGCGCCGCAACGGGTTCGACCGGGGCGGGGCGGTCGAGCTGATCGACGCGCAGGTCCGCGACGTCGTCCGGCGCGAGGGCATCGACCCGCTCCGCGACCCCGGCGCGGTCAGCACCATCGTCGCGACCGTCGTCCGCGAGTACGACGAGCGCAGCCTGACCGGGATCGTGCCGCCGATCGGCGACGTCGAGGCGGTCAGCCGCGAGGTGCACGACCGGGTGGCCGGCTTCGGACCGCTCCAGCGGTACCTGGACGACCCGAAGGTCGAGGAGATCTGGATCAACGAGCCGTCCCGGGTGTTCATCGCCCGCGACGGCCGGCACGAGCTGACCACGACGGTGCTGACCGAGGAGGAGGTCGCCGACCTGGTCGAGCGGATGCTGAAGACCACCGGCCGGCGGATCGACGTCTCGCAGCCGTTCACCGACGCGCGGCTGCCCGACGGCAGCCGGGTGCACATCGTGCTCGGCGGCATCACCCAGCGGTACGCCGCGATCAACATCCGCAAGTTCACCGTCCGGGCCAGCAAGCTCGCCGACCTGGTGTCGCTCGGCTCGCTGACGCCGCACGCGGCCGCCGTACTGGACGCGTCCGTTGCCGTCGGCCTCAACATCCTGGTTGCCGGAGGCACCCAGGCGGGCAAGACCACGATGCTGAACGCGCTGGCCGGGTCGATCCCGGGCCGGGAGCGGGTGATCAGCTGCGAGGAGGTCTTCGAGATCAAGCTGCCGATCCCCGACTGGGTGTCGATGCAGACCCGTCAGGCCGGCCTGGAGGGCACCGGCGAGGTGCGGCTGCGGGACCTGGTCAAGGAGTCGCTGCGGATGCGGCCGTCCCGGCTGATCGTCGGCGAGGTCCGCGGCGAGGAGTGCCTCGACCTGCTGCTCGCGCTGAACAGCGGCCTCCCGGGCATGTGCACGATCCACGCGAACTCGGCGCGCGAGGCGCTGACCAAGATGTGCACGCTCCCGCTGCTCGCCGGCGAGAACATCGGCAGCCGGTTCGTGCTGCCCACGGTGGCCGGCTGCGTCGACTTGGTCGTGCACCTCGGGATCGGCAGCGACGGGCAGCGCCGGGTCCGCGAGATCGTCGCGGTCAGCGGCCGGATCGAGGACCAGACGATCGAGACCGAGACGCTCTTCAGCACGTACGACGGGACGCTGCGCCGCGCCGAAGGCCAACTGCCACACCCTGAGCGCTTCCAGCAGGCGGGGTACTCGCCGTCGGGTCTGCTCACCGAGTTGCCGCGCGGGGTGAACTGATGGGACTGCTGCTCGGGCTGTTCTTCGGGATCGGGCTGCTGCTGGTCATCTGGTCGTTCGTCGCGCCGTACGAGGAGAAGCCGAAGACCGACGGGCGGCTGACGGCGCGCAGTCGCGACCTGCTTGCGCGGGCCGGGGTCGAGGGCGTGACGCCGGGCGCGTTCATCGGGGCGTGCGTAGTGACGGGGTTCTTGGCGTTCGTGCTGATGTTCCTGGTGTCGGCTGCGCTGCCGGTCGGGGTGGTGTTCGGCTTGATGGCCGGTGGGGTGCCGGTCGCGTTGCTGAAGAGCCGGGCGCGGAAGCGGCTGGCGGAGTTCCGGGAGCTGTGGCCGGACGTGGTGGACAACATCGCTTCCGCCGTACGGGCTGGGTTGTCGCTGTCGGAGGCGCTCGCGCAGGTGGGTGAGCGGGGGCCGTTGCCGCTGCGGGATGCGTTCCGGCGGTTCGGGGCGGACTACGCGTCGACCGGGCGGTTTGCTGACTCGCTGGATCGGTTGAAGGCGCGGCTGGCGGATCCGGTCGGGGATCGGGTGGTGGAGGCGTTGCGGATCGCTCGTGAGGTGGGTGGTGGGGATCTCGGGCGATTGCTGCGGTCGCTGTCGAGCTTCCTGCGGGACGATGCGCGAACGCGGTCCGAGCTGGAGTCTCGGCAGTCCTGGTCGGTGAATGGTGCGCGGGTTGCTGTCGCGGCGCCTTGGCTGGTGCTGGGGTTGCTGTCGTTCCAGGGGGATGTGATCCAGCGGTACAACTCGCCGGTCGGGGCGCTGATCATCGGGATCGGCGCGGTGGTGTGCGTGATCGCGTACCGGGTGATGCTGCGGATCGGCCGCCTGCCGGAGCCCGAGCGGGTGCTGCGATGAGGCGATGCGTGGCGATCTGGGGGTTGTTCGAGCGGGAGCCGGCGAACGTGTTCGCGTTGCGGGCTGTGGATCTGACCGCGGGATCGTGCGCCGCGGAGCCGCGTGCTGCTGAGGGAGCGGGGTGGCGCGGATGAGTCCGGTCGTGGTGGGTGCGTTGCTGGGTGCGGTGTTCGGTGCCGGGCTGTTGCTCGTCGTACGGCGGTTGCCGTTTCTGCGGAAGCCGACCGTCGACGACCGGATCGGGCCGTACCTGCGGGATCTCGCCGGCGCGGACGTGTTCTCCGGGGTGGTGGACTCGGGGTCGCCGTTCCACGCGATCCTGCGGATGTTCGGGCCGTCGCTGCGGGCGGGGGCTGCTCGGTTGGAGCGGGTTCTCGGCGGAGCCGCGTCGATTCGGCGGCGCTTGGCGCGGGCGGGGATCGAGCGGAGCGTGGAGGAGTTCCGGGTCGAGCAGGTGCTGTGGGGGACGGCTGGGTTCGGGGCGGGGTTGTTGTTCGCGCTCGTGGCGTTGTCGCTGGGGTACGGGAATCCGGTCGGGTTGCTGGTGCTGTGCGCGGTGCTTGGCGTCCTGGGAGTGCTCTCGCGGGATACCTATCTGAGTACTCAGGTGCGCAATCGCGAGCGGCGGTTGCTGGCTGAGCTGCCGACGGTGGCGGAGCTGTTGGCGCTGTCGGTCGCGGCCGGGGAGGGACCGGCGGCGGCGCTCGACCGAGTGGCGCGGTCGTGCAAGGGGGAGCTGGCCGACGAGCTGCAGCGCGTGCTCGCGGAGACCCGGGCGGGGTCGACGCTGGTCCGCGCGCTCGACGGGCTCGCGGATCGGACCGGGCTCGTGGCGCTGTCGCGGTTCGCCGACGGCTTGGCGGTCGCGCTTGATCGCGGTACGCCGTTGGCCGACGTACTGCGTGCGCAGGCCGGCGACATCCGCGAGGCCGGCCGGCGTGAACTGATCGAGTCGGGCGCCCGTCGCGAGGTCGCGATGATGGTGCCCGTCGTGTTCCTGGTGCTGCCAGTCACCATCGCGTTCGCCTTCTACCCGGGCGCAGTCGGCATCCGGCTGATCGCCGGATGAAACGAGGAGAAACCATGTCCCTGTTGATGACCAGACTCTTCCTGACGCTGGTGCTGAAGCCGCGTCCTGCTGAGCGGGAGCGGGGTGACGTGCCTGGGTGGGTGCTGATCACGGTGATGACCGCGGGCTTGGTGGTCGCGATCTGGGCGCTGGCTGCTGACCAGTTGAAGGCGATGCTGGAGCGCGCGCTGGAATCCGTCACGGGCAAGTGATCCGGGCCCAGGGCAACGAGCTGCGCTGGACTGCTGCCGGCGGCACGCGGTCAGGAGGTCGGGCAGCGATCGCCCGGCCCGGCTCGCCTGGGCTCGCGCGGCGCGAGCGGGCGCAGTGCGAGCGGGCGCGGCAAGACGAGGCGCTGCGAGAGGAGGCGCGGCGCGAGCGGGCGCTGCGAGAGGAGGCGCGGCGAGCGGGGGCGAGGCGAGTTGCTCGCTCGGCTCGCGGTGACTCAGTGGGTGAGCGATGCCGCTCGCGGGACCAGCGTGGGGCGGCGGTCGTCGACTTCGTGATGGTGTCGGTGATCGTGGTGCCGTTGTTCCTGGGGATCTTGCAGGTCGGGCTGTTCCTCTACATCCGGAACACGATGACGGCGGCGGCATCCGAGGGAGCTTTGTACGCCGCTGTGCTCAACCGGGACGTCGCCGACGGGGAGGCGCGGACGCGGGAGCTGGTCGACGGGGTGGTGCGCGACGAGCTGGTCGAGTCGGTGACGGCGGAGCAGACCGAGGTGAACGGGCAGCCGGTGGTGCGGGTGGTCGTGTCGGCCCACATGCCGGCGCTCGGGTTGTGGGGGCCGGGGATCGACTTCAGCGTCGAGGGGCACGCGGTGAAGGAGACCGGGGAGTGAGCGCGCGGTGGGCTTGCGTGGGCCGAGGGTCGGTCGCGGCGGAGGCTCGGGCGGTCCGGCGCGGGTCTACCGCGGCGCGGGCCCGGATGGCGCGGCGAGGGCGTGGGGCGAAGTGGGCTCGGACGGTCCGGCGAGGGCCAGGCGTGGCGCGGGCTCGGGCGGTGTGCGCTTGGGCGGTGCGGCGAGGGTCGGCTGCGGCGCGGGCTCGAGGAGAGCGTGGGAGTGCGGTGGTCGAGTTTTCTTGGTTGGCGCTCTTGTTGCTGGTGCCTTTGATCTACGTGATGTTGGGGGTGTTCGACGTGCAGCGGGCGTCGTACGGGGCGACGGCGGCTACGCGGGCGGCGGGGCGGGCGTTTGTGATCGTGCCTGCGGGACTGACCGAGGACGACGCGCGGGCTCGGGCGTTCGAGGCGGCTCGGTTGGCGATGCAGGATCAGGGGATCGAGCTGGAGTCGGGGGATCTGCGGATCAGTTGTGAGCCGGAGTGTCTGCAGCCGGGGTCTACGGTGACGGTTCAGCTGGATTATCGGGTTCCGTTGCCGTTCATTCCGGAGGCTCTGGGTGGGGAGAGGCCGGCGGTGCATGTGTCGGCTTCGCACACGGAGCCGTACGGGGATTATCGGGAAGCGAAAGGAACGCCGTGAGGGGCTGGCGGCGTGAGGGCGCGGGCTGCTTGCGCGAACGGGCGCGGGACGAGCGCGGGCAGGTGCGGGGCGAGCGCGGACGCCTGCGGGGTGAGCGTGGACGCCTGCGGGGTGGGCGCGGGCGGGTGCGCGATGAGCGTGGGCAGATGACTGTGCTGATCATCGGGTTTGCGGCGGTGATCTTGCTGATGGTTGTGGTGGTGACGGACATCTCGAAGGTGTTCCTGGTGCGGCGGGATCTGGATTCGACGGCGGACGGGGCGGTGCTGGCGGCGGCCAATGGGCTGGCGGCGATCTACGCGCAGACCGGGGAAGGTGGGAACGCGCAGATCGATCCGGAGGAGGCTCGGCGGTTGGCTGCTGACTATCTCGACACGGTGTCGGCGAGTGAGCGGTTCGACGGGTTGGACTGGTCGGCTGAGGTGAGCGGTGCGACGGTGACGGTGGAGTTGTCGTCGAGTGTGGAGCTGCCGTTCACGCCGCCGGGGTGGCGGGAGGATGCGGAGATCGCGTCGAGTGCGTCGGCGATCGTGCCGGTGCGGTGAACGGCGAACAGACCCGTGAGTTGAACGGCATGCGCGGACCGTGCGCTGAACACCGCGCAGACCCGTGTGGTGAACGTTGTCTGGGGCAACCTCGGATGGGCACCATGAAGGTATGCGGATTGATCTGACAGGGCGACGTGCGTTGGTTTCGGGATCCAGCCAGGGGATCGGGCAGGCGATTGCCACTGAGTTGGCGCGGGCCGGGGCGAGTGTGGTGGTGAACGGGCGGGATCAGGACAAGACCGAGCGGGCGGCCGCGGCGATTGCCGAGGAGGTGCCGGGGGCGGAGCTGATTCCGGTCGGGGCCGATCTTGCGTCGGCTGAAGGGGCCGAGGCGTTGAAGGAGCGGGCGGGGGAGCTCGACATCCTGGTCAACAACCTCGGGATCTTCGGGGCGAAGCCGGTGCTGGAGATCGACGACGACGAGTGGCGGCGGTACTTCGAGGTCAACGTGCTGTCGGCGGTGCGGCTGATCCGGATGTATCTGCCGGGGATGATGGAGCGCGGGTTCGGGCGGGTGATGAACATCGCCAGCGACTCGGCCGTGGTGACGCCGTTGGAGATGGTGCACTACGGCGTGACCAAGACCGCGCTGCTGGCGGTGACGCGCGGGTTCGCGAAGGCGGCCGCGGGGACGGGTGTGACGATCAACTCGGTGATGGCCGGGCCGACGCACACGCCGGGTGTGGAGGACTTCGTCGCTGAGTTGGTCGGGGACGACAAGCCGTGGGACGAGGCGCAGCGGCAGTTCATGAAGGAGCACCGGCCGTACTCACTCATCGAGCGACTGATCGAGCCCGCTGAGATCGGCAACATGGTCGTCTACCTGAGCTCCGAGCAGGCGTCGGTGACCACCGGCGGAGCCGTTCGCGTGGACGGCGGCTACATCGATTCGATCCTGCCCTGAACGAGAATTTCTGGGTGGTCGGCGAGCCAGGTGCGGAATGTCCGTCCGGAGTGCCCGGTCAGCTTCTCGACCGTTGGTTCGATCGGGTGTGGGGTGCCGACGCGTGAGGCCCAGTACGACAAGAGCGCTTCGAGTTGGGCCGGCCGCCGCATCACTGCGCCCATCTCGACGCGCGCTTCAGCCGGCGTGAGGTCGACGACCTCGAAGGCGGCACCGGTCACCGACGCGAGCTGGGCAAGCTGTGCGCGGCGGGTCATCGACTCCGGGCCGGTGAGCGGGTAGCCGCGGGCGTCGTGGTCGCCGCCGGGGCCGTCCAGGAGGACGCGGACAGCGACGTCGGCGATGTCCTGTTCGTGGATCGGTGCCTCCTCGGCGTCCAGGTACGGCAGCCGGACCTGACCGGTTGCGCGGATCGCGTGCGACCAGAACAGCGCGTTCGACATGAACGCTCCCGGTTGCAGGTACGTCGTCGCGTACGCGCCGCTGCCGACGATCAGTTCGGTCTCCGCGTGCGGGTCGCCGGCCGCGTCGTCGTTGTCGGCGTGTGACGACATCGACGACAGCAGCACGACCTGTTGTACGCCGGCGGCGTCGGCTGCTGCGGCGAAGAGGCCGGCGGTGGACGGTTCGGCGTACAGGAAGACCTGGCTGATGCCGTCGAGGGCGGCGGCGACCGACGTCGGGTCGGTCGCGTCAAAGGGGATCGCGCCGGGGAGGTCCTGTGGGGATCGGCTCGCGATTCGGACGTCGCGGCCGGCTGACACGAGTCCGGCGGTGACGGCGCGGGCGATCTTGCCGCGACCGCCGGTAATGAGAATGGTCATGGATTAGCTCCAAAAATGTAGTGACCACAAGATTGGAAGAAGTAAAGCATGCCGCAGTAGAGTGCGTCCATGGAGATCGGCCGGCGGGAGCGGAAGAAGCAGCAGACCCGGCAGCTGATCTCGGACGTCGCGACGCGGCTGTTCCTGGAGCGTGGGTTCGACGCGGTGACGGTGGCCGAGGTCGCGAAGGCGGCTGATGTCGCGGTGCAGACCGTGTTCAACCACTTCCCGACGAAGGAAGATCTGTTCTTCGACGAGACCGGCTGGTGGGCGGGGCCGGCGGAGGCGATCCGTGAGGCGCCTGCCGGGCAGGATCCGGTCACCACGTTGGAACAGCAGTACCTGACCGTGGTGCGGGGCCGGTTGGCGTCGGGGCATCTTGCGACCTGGCAGGAGTTCAGCCAGACGATGACGGAGAGTCAGGCGCTGCTCGCGCGGCGTCGGCAGATCGCCGAGGAGATGGAGCAGACGATCGCGGCCGCGCTGCGCGAGCGGGATCCTGAGCTCACGCCGTTGCGGGCCCGGTTCGCGGCGGCGCAGTTCGCGGCGGCGCAGAAGGTACTGGAGGACGAGCTGGCCCGGCTGATGCCTGCGGACGCGACTGAGGAGGAGTTGGCGCAGGCCAACGCGGAGCTGGAGCGGGCCACCGCGGAGGTCTTCGACCTCGTACGCCGGGGATGGGCGGCGACGCACGGTGAGGACAGCCGCGGCTGATCGGACGGCAATGGATTCCCGGCGAAGCACCGCGACCGGGTACGCTGCTTGGTTGTGGCTGGACTGGACTTTGACGCGGAGCTCAAGCAACTCGACACGACGTTGACCTCGATCGAGAAGGTGCTCGATCTGGACACGATGCGCCGGGAGATCGCCGACCTCGGGGAGGCGGTGGCCGCGCCCGACCTGTGGGACGACCAGGCGAACGCGCAGAAGGTGACGTCGCGGCTGTCCAGCCTGCAGGCCGACCTGGAGCGGGTGACCAAGCTGCGCAGCCGGATCGACGACCTCGGCGTGCTGATCGAGCTGTCCCGCGAGGAGAACGACGCCGACAGCCTGGCCGAGGCGGAGAAGGAGATCGCCTCGCTGGCCAAGTCGATCCAGTCGCTCGAGGTCCGCACCCTGCTGTCCGGCGAGTACGACGAGCGCGAGGCGCTGGTGACGATCCGTTCCGGCGCCGGTGGCGTCGACGCGGCCGACTTCGCCGAGATGCTGCAGCGGATGTACCTGCGCTGGGCCGAACGCCACGGGTACCCGAGCGAGGTCTACGACACGTCGTACGCCGAAGAGGCCGGGATCAAGTCGACCACCTTCGCGGTCAAGGCGCCGTACGCGTACGGCACGCTGAGCGTCGAGTCCGGCACGCACCGGCTGGTCCGGATCTCCCCGTTCGACAACCAGGGTCGCCGGCAGACGTCGTTCGCCGCGGTCGAGGTCGTGCCGGTGCTCGAGCAGACCGACGAGATCGACGTCCCGGACGAAGAGATCCGGGTCGACGTGTACCGGTCGTCCGGCCCGGGTGGGCAGAGCGTCAACACGACCGACTCCGCGGTCCGGCTCACGCACATCCCGACCGGCACGGTGGTCTCCTGCCAGAACGAGAAGTCGCAGCTGCAGAACAAGGCCAGCGCGATGGTGATCCTGAAGGCCAAGCTGCTGGCGCTGAAGAAGGCCGAGGAGCGGGCCCAGATCGACGCGCTGCGCGGTGACGTGCAGGGCTCGTGGGGTGACCAGATGCGCTCCTACGTGCTGCACCCGTACCAGATGGTGAAGGACCTGCGGACCCAGTTCGAGTCCGGCAACACCTCGGGAGTCTTCGACGGCGAGATCGACGAGTTCGTCGAGGCGGGTATCCGCTGGCGCCGGACCGGCCAGACGGTCGCCGACCAGAACTGACGTGCGGGACGGGCTCCGCGCGGACTGCGGTAGCTGCTTCGGGCTGTGCTGCGTCGCGCTGACGTTCGCCCGGTCGGCCGACTTCGCGATCGACAAGCCGGCCGGCGAGCCCTGCCCGAACCTCGAGCAGGACTTCCGCTGCGGGATCCATCAGAAGCTCAGGCCGTCAGGTTTTCGGGGGTGTACGGTCTACGACTGCTTCGGCGCCGGGCAGAAGATCTCGCGGCAGGCCGGGACGAGCTGGCGCGAGCAGCCCGGGCAGGAGATGTTCGCGGCGCTGCCGATCATGCGGCAGCTGCACGAGCTGCTCTGGTACCTGTACGACGCCCTGGAGCGGCCCGAAGCAGCCCAGATCGCCGAAGACCTGCAGCAAGCCGTACGCCGGATCGAAGCGCTCACCGAGCAACCTGTCCTGAACGTTGACCTCGGCAACGAGCGCGCGCAGGTCAACGAGCTCCTCCAGGCCACCAGCGAGCTCGTCCGCGGCAAGCAGTCCAAGAAGAAGAACCGCCGCGGCGCCGACCTCGTCGGCGCCAGGCTGCGCAAGGCCGATCTCAGCCGGGCCAACCTGCGCGGCGCCTACCTGATCGCGGCCGACCTGGCCGGCGCCGATCTCCGCCAGGCGGATCTGATCGGCGCCGACCTGCGGGACTGCAACCTCAAAGGAGCAGATCTGACAGGTGCGCTGTTCGTCACGCAGTCCCAGGTGAACGCGGCCCTGGGGGACAGCAGTACCAGGATCCCCAGCAGCCTGCTGCGCCCCACCCACTGGAGCTAGCGCAGCGCCCGAGTCACCGGCGTCATCAGCAACGAGATCGCCGTGATAGCCAGCGCCACAGCGGCCAGCGACCCGCCCTGTCCCCACGACGTCCCCGACAGCGACAGGTACGCCGTACCAACCGTCGCCGCGCCCAGCGCCAGACAGGTCTGCTGGCTGGTCAGCAGGATCCCGCTACCGAGCCCAGCCTGAGCCGGCGGCACCTGCCCAACGACAACACCCATCAGCGGCACCATCACCAGCCCACCGCCAAACCCAGCGACCAGCATCGGCACAGCCAGCGTCCACGGAGTCACGTCCGGCCAGAGCGCCAGCGCAGCAGCCGCCAGTACGGCGTACCCGACGGCCTGGATCAGCCAGCCGCGCAGGATCACGCCAGCGCCGTACCGGGCCTGTAGCCGCGGGCCGTAGACAGAGGTGATCAGGAAGCCGACAGCCATCGGCAGCAGGCTCAGACCGCCTTCCAGCGGGGACATTCCGGCCTCGCCCTGAGTTGCCAGCGCGAAGACGAACATGAACCCACCGAACGTCGTGAAGAACCCAACAGCGAGCAGCAGCCCGATCCGCATCGCCTTGAGCCGCAGCACTGTCGGTGGGATGAGTGGAGCACGCCCAGCCTTCTCCGCTCGGTGCTGGTGGAGGCCAAGCAGCGCAACAGCCGGTACGACGGCCGCCAGCGACAGCCACGTCCACAGCGGCCAGCCCAGCGGCCGCCCCTCGGTCAGCGGCAGCAGCAGGAGCACCAGAGCGAGTGCCAGCAGCGCTGCTCCCACCAGGTCGACCCGGTGCGCCTGGGACGCACGAGTCTCGGGCAGCAACCGCACCGCCAGAGCAAAGGCGATCAGCCCGACCGGCACGTTGACGAGGAACACCGCGCGCCAGCCGAGCCCGAACACGTCAGCCTCGACCAGTACGCCGCCCAGGATCTGGCCGAGCGCAGCAGCAGTTCCACCGGCGACGCCGAACATGGCCATCGCCCGTCCCCGGTGCTGCCCGGTGAGCAGGCTGCTGATCGACGCGAGCACCTGCGGCGTCATGGCCGCGGCGGCAGCACCCTGCAGCACGCGGGCCGCGAGCAGCAGGCCGATCGAAGGAGCGATCGCACAGAGCAGCGACATCACGGTGAAGCCGACCAGGCCGGCCAGGAACAGCCGCTTGCGGCCGAAGCCGTCGCCGAGGCGGCCGCCGACGACGAGCAGGGTCGCGTTGGCGATGCCGTAGCTGCCGACGACCAGCTGGAGCTCGCCGGGGGTGGCGTGCAGATCGGTCCCGATCGCCGGGAGCGCGACGTTGATGATGAAGAAGGAGAGCATCGGCAGGAAGGCGCCGAAGAGCAGAGTGGTGAGCGCCACCGGTCCGAGCGGCGACTTGGCCGGTACGCCGATCGGCGGAGCGGAGGTTTGGGTCATACCGACAGCGTGCCCGCGCGCGGATCCGGGTAGTGAGAGCCTGGTTATCCTGGTACCCGCACCACCTGGCACCAGCCTTTCGTGCGTCGCCGCGCTGGACCACCATGGAGAGGTGAGCGTCCTGAGCAGAATGCCGGCGGCCCGGTCCGACGAAGCTGTGTCCAACCGCCCCAACGAGCGCCGGCGCGAGCTGGCGATCTTCCTGCGCAGCCGCCGCGAGCGCATCCAGCCCGAAGAGGTCGGCTTCGCACCGGGCGGCCGCCGCCGTACGCCGGGCCTGCGACGCGAGGAGGTCGCGCAGCTCGCCGGCGTCGGCATCACCTGGTACACCTGGCTCGAGCAGGGCCGGGACATCAACGTCTCGGCGCAGGTCGTCGAAGCGATCGCCAGGACGCTGCGGCTGGACAGGTTGGAGCGCAACCACCTGTTCACGCTGACCGGCGTACCGATCGGCCCGGTGAGCGGCGACTGTGCCGACCTGCCGCCGTCGATGCAGCGGATGCTCGACAACGTCTCGCCGTACCCGGCACTCGTGCTGAACGCCCGGTACGACGTGCTGGCGTTCAACGAGGCGTACTGCAAGGTGATGCTCGACCTGAGCCAGATCCCGATCGAGGACCGCAACCTGCTCTGGCTGAGCTTCGTGTCGAACCGGTGGCAGTGCTCGTTCACCGACCAGGAGTCGATCAAGATGCACATGGTGGCGGGCTTTCGGGCCGCGTCCGCCGACCACCTGGGCGAGCCGAGCTGGCACGACCTGATCCAGCAGTTGCTGACCCACTCGGCGGAGTTCGCCGAGCTCTGGAACCGGTACGACGTGGCTGCGCCCAGCAACAAGGTGAAGCTGGTCGACCACCCACGCGCCGGTTTGATGCGGATCGAGCCGGTGAACCTGTGGCTGACCCGTTCGGGCCAGGGCCGGGCGACCGTCTACACCCCCGTGGACGACGAGACCGAGGCGAAGTTCCGCCTGCTGGTCGGCCAGTAGGTTGCCGGGGGCGTCCAGGGCGCCCCCGGCAACTCAGCTCACTGGATGGCGGACCGGAGCAGCCGGTCGCCGTTGGTGTTCGAGGTGCTGATCCAGATCGCGTTCGCGCCCGGTACCTTCACGATCGACCGGAGCCGGCCGAAGGTGTTGGTGAAGTACGCCTGGGTCGCGCCGGCGCTCTCGCCGTTCAGCTCGACCCGCCACAGCCGCTGGCCGCGCAGCGCGGCGACGTACGCCGTGTCGTTGACGATCGCGAGGCTGCTCGGTGAAGCCTCGGCCGTCGTCCAGGTGCGCTTGGGGTTGTCCATGCCGGGCGTGCTGCAGTTGCCCTGGCAGGTCGGCCAGCCGTAGTTGTGGCCGCTGACGATCAGGTTGAGCTCGTCGAACTGGGTGTCGCCGAGCTCGGCGGACCACATCCGGCCGGCGGAGTCCCAGGCCAGGCCCTGCGGGTTGCGGTGGCCCTTGCTGTAGACCAGGTTGCCGAAGGGGTTGCCCGGCGCGGCCTGGCCACTGGTGGTGAACCGCAGGATCTTGCCGTTCAGCGAGTTGTTGTTCTGCGACGTCGAGGTGTCCTGGGCGTCGCCGGTTCCGGCGTACAGGAAGCCGTCGGGGCCGAACTTGAGCTGACCGCCGTTGTGGAAGGTGTTGCTGCGGATCCCCGACACGATCACCGTCCGGTTGGACAGGGAAGTGCCGTTGAAGTTCATCCGGACGATGCGGTTCTGGGTCTGACCGCCGTCGTTGGAGGTGTGGAAGATGTACACGGCTTGGTCGCTGGTGCCGTTCCAGGTCGGGGAGACCGCGATCCCCATCAGGCCGCCCTCACCGTTGGTGGTGACGGAGTTGGGGACCGTGCCGACCGTGGTCCGGGTGCCGTTGAGGGTGACCCGGGAGACCCGGAAGCTGTTCCGCTCGGTCATCAGGGCGGATTGACCGTCGGGCAGGAACGAAGTGGCCCAGGGCAACGACAGACCGGCGACCAGGTCGGTCGGCTGCTGCGGTACGCCGCGCACCGGCGCGGGCGCGGTGTCCACGTCGACGGCGTCCAGGTTGGGCAGGCCGTCGGCGGTCGCCGAGGTGGCGCGGATGGTGTTGGTCCCGGCGGTCAGGTTGACGGTGATCACCCGGTCCTGCCAGGTGGTCCACGCACCGGTGCCGGTGAACGACAGGTTGTCGGAGACCAGCGCGCCGTTCACCGTGATGTCGGCGGCCCGGTTGGCCGCCGTACCGTTGGCGAAGCGGAACGAGACGCGGGCCTGGCCCGCGGCCGAGACCGGGACGCTCCACTGGACGTAGCTGCCGACGACGTTGTCGCCGTTGACGAAGCCGCTGCCGGTGAAGCCGGCGTGGTTCGACTCGACCACGCCCTGGGAGATCGTTGCCGACTCGGCCTGGTAGCGGACCGGGGCGGCGGCCGCCTGGGTCGCGGGCACCAGGCCGGCGACCAGGGCGATCGGTAGTGCTGCTCGGAACAGACGTCCCATGATGCGTGTCCTTTCGAGGGGGCGGTAAGGACTCAGGGGAAGGACCCGGGCCGGTCCTAGGGGGCGCAAGAACCGGCCCGGGCGCGTGTCAGCTGGTCGGGAAGTCGTCCGCGGAACGGATCCGGTCCCGGATCCAGACCCCGGCCGGCTTCAGCACCGACGTACCGGAGAAGTTGTTCCCGGCGCAGGTGCCCTCCTTGAAGACGGCGCCGGAACGGAAGTCGTCGGAGAAGTTCCAGTTCGTCCAGCCGATCTTCTTGCTGGCCAGGAAGTCCAGGTACTTCTGCGCGTTGGTGAAGTCGTTGGTGCCGTCACCGCTCGCGGTCTGGGTGCCGAACTCGGTGATGAACAGCGGGATCCGGTCGGCCGCCCGGGACAGCGCGTTGAAGTACTCGTTCTTGTGCGAGGCGGCGTAGAAGTGGAACGTGTACATGAAGTTCGTCGCGTTGATCGGGTTGTTGATCACGTCGGCCTCGGAGCCGCCGTCGGAGATCCCGAGCGAGGCCCAGCCGTGGGTGCCGACGAAGACGACGCCGTCGGGGTCCTGCGCGCGGATCACCGGGATCATCTGCTCGGCGTACGACTTGATCCGCGACCAGGAGACGTTGTTCGGCTCGTTGGCGATGTCGTAGATGATGTTGTTCTTGTTCTTGTGCCGCTGCGCGATCTCGGTGAAGAACGTCTTGGCCCGGGCCAGGTTCGCGTTCGGGTCACCGGGCGTCAGCTGGTGCCAGTCGACCAGGGCGTACATGCCCCGCCGGGTGGCCTCCTCGATGTAGTTGTGCACCATGTCGGTGAAGCGCCGCGGGTCGGTCTCGTAGCCACCCTCCTGGATGTACATCGAGATCCGCAGGACGTCGGCCTTCCAGTCGTTGGCCAGGGCGTCCAGCGAAGCGGTCTTCACGCACTGGCTGTACCACTGGATGCCGTGCGTGCTCATGCCGCGGAGCTGGATCGGCTTGCCGTACTGGTTGCACAGCTTCACGCCGCAGACCCGGAGCTGACCGTTGATCGAGACCGGCGTCGCCGCGGCGTTGACCGTGTCGACGGTCAGCGAGTCGGCGTTCGGGCCGCCGTCGGCGACCACCGACGTGGTCTTGATCTTGTTGCTGCCGGCACTCAGGTTCGCCGTGGTGGTGACCGTCTGGTACGACGTCCAGGCGCCGGTCCCGGGGAAGCCGAGGTCGTTGGCGACCTGCGTCCCGTTCACGGACACGTCGAGCGGGCGGTTGGTGGCGGTGCCGTTGGCGTAGCGGAACGCCAGCGAGTACGGGCCGGCCGACGGCACGGTCACGGTGTACTCGAGCGAGCTGGTGGTGTTGTTGTCGTAGTTGACGAATCCGGAGCCGGTGAACCCGGCGTGGTTGGACTCGACGACGCCTTGGGAGATCGTGGCGTTCTCGGACTCGTAGCGGACGGGGGCGGCCGAGCTGGTGCTCGCGCCTGTGGTGACCAGGGCAGTGGCGGCCAGTGCGGTACTGGCGACCAGCGCTGACCAGCGGCGGGTACGCGTCATCGCGAATTGCCTCCTACTTCGCCGGGGGCGGTGGACGGAGTGGGGGATTACATCGGAACCTAATAGGAAGGTTTCCTAACGGTTCCGGGGAACCTAGCGAGGATGCCGCTCGCTGTCAATCGGTCGCTGTCAGTTACCGGTGAGAGTTCCGCTGGAAGCGCTCAAGCGGTACTGCGGTCCCGCCAGGCGGTCTTCAGAGCGCCCAGAGTGACGGCGACGGCGGGCCGCCGGGCGGTCGCCGTCCGCCAGACGGCGTACAGGCGGCGGCTGACGACGGGCTGCAGCGGTACGGCGGTGACGCCGGCCGGGAGCGGGCCGCGGCCGAGCCGCGGGATCATGCCGATGCCCAGGCCGCGGTCGAGCATCGCGATCTGGGTCTGGTACTCCGCGACGGAGTAGACGACATCGGGCTCGACACCCGCCTTGCGCATCGTCCGGATCAGCCAGTCGTGGCAGATCGTGCCCGGCGGTTGGCAGATCCAGCGCTCGCCGACCAGGTCGGTCGGGCGGACGGACTCCTTGCCGGCCAGGCGATGCGTGGTCGGGACGAGCACGTCGGCCGGGTCGGTGCCGAGCTTCACGCGGGACAGGTCCTCGGTCAGCGTCAGCGGCGTGTTGTGCCAATCGTGCACCACGGCGATGTGGACCTCACCGCGCTGTACGGCGGCGACGCCGTCGAACGGGTCCATCTCGACCACCCGTACGTCGAGCGCCGGGTTGCCGTCGATCAGTCCGGGCAGCGCGATCGGGAGCAGGCCGCGCGCGGCGGTCGGGAATGCGGCGATGACCAGCTCGCCGATCGCCTGGCCGCGCTGCTCCTCGAGCCGCAGCTCGGCGTCCTCGACGAGCTCGAGAACCTTCGATGCGGTGGCCGCGAGCTCCTGCGCGGCGTCGGTGAGCACGACGCCGCGGCCGCGCTTCTCGAGCAACGTCGTACGGGTCTCGCGTTCGAGCTTGGCGAGCTGCTGGGAGACCGCGGACGGCGTGTAGCCGAGCGCGTCGGCGGCTGATCCGACCGACCCGTAGAGCGCGACGGCGTGCAGGGCGCGCAGCCGGCCGAGATCGATCATGTAGCACTCCTACATCGTGCGTGGTAGCAATCCGTGCTGGTCCTTAACTGTAGCCGGTCCCATCCTGGAGCGTATGAACCCTCGTCACGTCCTGCTCGCGCTCGCCGTCGTCCTCATCTGGGGGATCAACTTCGTGGTCATCGAGGTCGGGCTGGAGGAGTTCCCGCCGCTGCTGTTCTCGGCGCTGCGGTTCTTCTTCGCGGCGGTGCCGGCGATCTTCCTGCTCGGCAAGCCGCGGGTCGCGTGGCGGTACGTGATCGCGGTCGGGCTGGCGCTGGGGGTGGCGAAGTTCGGGCTGCTGTTCGTGGCGATGGACCACGGCGTACCGGCCGGGCTGGCGTCGCTGGTGCTGCAGTCGCAGGTGATCTTCACGGTGCTGTTCGCCGTACTGGTGCTGCGGGAGCGGCCGCGGCGTACGCAACTGGCAGGGATCGGCGTTGCCTGCTTGGGGCTGCTGCTGATCGTGCTGGACCGGGGGCTGGCGACACCGGTCGGGGCGCTGTTCCTGGTGATCGCTGCGGGGGCGTGCTGGGGTGTGTCGAACACGGTGACCCGCTACGCCAAGCCGCAGGACACGCTGCGGTTCATGGTGTGGGTGAGTGCGGTCGCCGTACTGCCGCTGACTGGGCTGTCGCTGCTGGTAGAGGGACCTGCCGCTGACGTAGCTGCCTTGCGAAGCATTGATGTAGGAGGGGTCGCTGCGCTGGTCTACCTGGCTGCTGTCGCCACACTGTTCGGCTTCGGCGCCTGGGGCTTCCTCCTGGGCCGGTACGACGCCAGCACCGTCGCGCCGTTCTCGCTGCTGGTCCCGGTGGTCGGCATGGGCGCCGCCTGGTTGCTGCGGGGAGAGGCGGTCGGGCTGCAGCAGGCGGTGGCCGCCGTACTGATCATGGGTGGGATGGCGTGCACTGTGGTCCGGCCCCGGGCTGCCGCGGTGGATCAGGCGCCGGTGTTGTCGGCCAGGTGAGCGCGGGCGCGCATCAGGGCGAAGCCGAGCAGATTGAGGCCGCGCCACTGCGCCGGGTGCTCGGCGCGGTCGTCGGCCGCGGCCAGGCCGATACCCCAGATCCGGTCGACCGGGCTGGCCTCGACCAGGATTCGGTCGCCGGTGCCGAGCAGGTAGTCGCGCAGCGCGTCGTTCTGGGCGAACTTGTGGATGTTGCCCTCGACAACCAGGTCGAGGCGGTGCCGTTGCCAGGTCTCGGTGTCGAAGCCGTGCACCTCGCGCCCGATCGCCTTGGCCCGCTGCGGGTGGCCCGCGGCGATCACCGCCTGCTCGGCGTCCCGGTCGCCGAACAGCCGCGCCTTGCCGGCCATCATCCAGTGCTCGGCCGTCCGGTACCGGACGTCGTCCACGGTGAACGGCGCGTGGAACCACTGGCTCAGGCAGCTCGCGTCGACCTGCCCGTCGCGGCGCGGGGTGTCGCCCCAGAAGAAGACGTACTTGTAGCGCTTCTTGCGGGACAGGCCGTCGAGCAGGTCGGCGGTGGACAGCGGTGTGGTCATCTCACTCGTACGGGTTGGCCGGTGCGGTCACGTTCTTCACCTCGGTGACGGTCAGCGCGGCGACGTCGCCGTCGGAGCGCTTGGTCGGCTCGGCCCACTCGCCGGTCACGGTCACCCACTGGTTCTTCGGCGGGGCCGCCTGGCCGCGGGCCTCGACCATGAACGCCGTACCGTCGGCGACGCAGCAGGTCAGGCCGATCCGGGACACGTACCAGCTGCCGTTCTTGCCGGGCGTGACGAAACCGGTGAGCTGGAAGTCGCGACCCTTCATGCTCTCCTTCTCCCACACGGCCCAGACGGCGTAGTCCCTGACCGCCAACGGTACCGGGCCGGTCTGCTGCCCGGCGAGCCAGCTGTTGCCCTTCGGGGCAACGGGTTTGGCCGCGACCGGGGACTGGCGCTGGGCGGCGTCGGCGCCGAGCGCGGGCGGGTCGACGACGAGCAGGGCGAAGACGGGGATCAGCATCAGCCAGGCGGCTCTCGGGAGGCCGTGGTGGCCGTGGCCGTCGTCTGCCTGCGGCTTCGCTCTGGTGTCGGCCAGGACGTCGGCGACGGCGAGCAGGATCAGGATGATGCCGGCCGCGAGCAGCATCCAGCGCATGCCGGGCTTCACGTACCGCAGATAGGTGTTGGAGATCGCCAGCTGGACGATCGCCGCGCCGACGAAGACGACCACGAGCCCTGCGACGTTGCGCTTCACAGCAACCACCATCCGACTCCGAGACTGGCAATGATCGCGACGACGAACGTGGCCGGCGCGAACCGGGCGGCGAACTTCGGGCCGAACGTTCCGGCCTGCAGCGCGACCAGCTTCACGTCGACGATCGGCCCGACCACCATGAACGCGAGCCGCGCGGTCAGCGAGAACTGGGTCAGACTGGCCGCGACGAACGCATCCGCCTCGGAGCAGATCGCCAGCAGCACCGCGAGCAGACCCAGTACGACGACCGAGAGCAGCAGGTTGCTCGCGACGTGGTCGAGCCACTCCCGCGGTACGACGACGTTGAGCGTGGCCGCGGCGGCCGCGCCGATCACCAGGAAGCCGCCGGCGTGCAGGAAGTCGTGCAGCATCGACGAGCGGAAGATCTCGAGCTTGCCAGTGCCCTCTGCGTGGCGGTTCTTCGGCATCCGGAGCCAGGAGCCGCCCTTGCCGGTCGCCAGCCAGAGCCAGCCGAGCGCCATGCTCACCGCGAGCGAGGTGATCGCTCTTGCGACGACGACCTTGGGTTGGCCCGGGAAGGCGACTGCTGTCGACGCGAGCACGACCGGGTTGATCGCCGGCGCCGAGAGGAGGAAGGCGATCGCTGCTGCTGGGGTGACGCCGCGTGCCATGAGTGCGGCGGAAACCGGGACGGACGCGCATTCGCAGCCGGGGAGGATGACGCCGGACGCGCTGGCGACCGGTACGGCGAGGGCCGGGTGCTTGGGGAGTGCCTTGGCGAAGAACGACGCGGGGACGAACGCGGTCAGCGCGGCGGAGAGGAGGACGCCGAGGACGAGGAACGGGAGCGCCTGGACGGTGACGCCGACGAACATCGTCGCCCAGGTGCGGACGCCGTCGTCGGTGAAGAGGCCGGCGAAGAGCTTGCGGCCGAACAGGGCGAGACCGACCAGGACGACGAGGGTGATCGTGAAGGCGATCGAGGAGCCGGTGGGCTCCTTGGGGTCGGTCGGCTGGTGGCCGTGCTCGTGGCCGGTCTCGGCGCCCTTTTGGGGGGTCTCGGGTGGTGGCGGGGACGGCGTCAGTTCGGCGTTTTCCGTCACTTCGGGCGTGCTCATGGGCGGCATCCTGACACAGCAGACCGGAGGTGCTCGACTACCTTGCGTGTCCGCAAATGAAAATCACCGTCGTTCCGCCGAATACTGGGTGGTCCGGCAGAGGGCCGGTAAAGGGCCGGTTGAGTTCCTGTTGGGGTCCTCGGTGACATGGCAGGGTGGAACGCATGGATGCCAACGTCGTGACCGCGGTCAACAGCCTCACCTCACGCTGGGCGCGCACGCTCGCGCCGGGCAACACCGTGATCTCCGGCCTGGGGGTCTGGCCACTGCTGGCGCTGCTGAGCACAGCCGCCGACGAACCAGGGCGCTCCGAGATCGCCGAAGCGGCCGGTGCCGACCCAGCAGCCGCCGCCGCGCAGGCGGTGGAGCTGATCGGTGCCCTCGACAGCTCGACGGATCTGCACGCGGCGCTCGGCCTGTGGGTGCACCAGCAGCTCAAGCTGAGCGAGTCCTTCGACAGCGTCCTGCCCACCGAGCTGACCGGGATCCTGACGGGCGACCCGTCGGTCGACAAGCTGAACCTGGACACCTGGGCCGCCGAGCACACCGGCGACCTGATCCGCGAGATGCCGCTCGAGTTCACCCCCGACCTCGCGCTCGTCCTGGCCTCGGCGCTGTCGCTGCGGCTGACCTGGGCGCGGCCGTTCCGCGAGCAGATCAAGCGGATCCACGACGGCGACTGGGCCGGCGCGTGGCACTGGCTCGACCGCAGCGACCGCGACCTGGACTCGCTGCGCGTCCACGACGACCCGGTCGCAGGGCCGCTGACCGTCGTCACGGTCGCGGGTGATGCCGACGTGGATGTTCTCTTGGGTATTGCGGCCCCTGAAACGCCTCAGCCCGACGTACTGGCTGGTCTGCTGACTGCTGTTGGTTCTGATGGTGGTCGGCCCGGCAGTTCGCTGTTGGTCGGCGCTGAACGAGGCGATCAGTTGGCGCCCGCCGTGACGCTCGCCCAGAGCACGGCCCCGGTCCCCGATCTCACCCTCGCGCTGCCGTCGTTCTCCGTCTCCGTGGAGCACGATCTGCTCGCACTGCGCTCGCTCTTCGGGCTCACTGCGGTCAGCACGGACCCGGGGGAGCAGGGTCACTTCTCCGCGATCAGCCCCGACCCGCTGGCGGTCGGGCAGGCCAAGCAGTCGGTTCTGGCGCGCTTCTACGCAACCGGCTTCGAAGCCGCCGCGATCACGGCGTTCGGCATGACCAGAGCCGCCGCCGTGCTACCGCAATCGCCACGACTGGCGGTCACCCTCGACCGCCCGTTCGCCTTCACCGCCGTCCACCGACCCACCGGTCTCCCGGTGGTCACCGGCTGGATCCAAACCCCCACGGAACCCGAGTAGCCGCCGCCGGTCCGAGGCGTGCCGACCTTCACGCGATGCAAGGACCAACCCATCCGCAGGACCCAGTGGACCTCACGCCCTCGGCCGGCCAGTCGCCCAGTTCACGCGACCACCGCGGTGCCGTCGGACCTGGCAACTCACACCGGCAGCGCTGCGTGTGCCCAGCCGGTGCCACCAGCCGGTGCCAGCCGATGCTAGCCGAGCCGGCTGGTGCCGGCCGCCAGCCGAGCCAGCCGAGCCGGCCGCCGGCCGAGCCAGCCGAGCCGGCCGCCGGCCGAGCCGGCCGAGCCGGTCGCGAAGTTGTCGCCGGATGTCGGAGTGACGGGAGCAGCCGGGCCGACATCCATCCATGCACCGTTGGGTGGTCAGCTCGGTGAGCTGAGTCGTGTCCACTGCACGCGGGTTTGCCAGGGCAACACATACTCTTCGGCAGTTAGTCGAGACGTCATGGCGTCCACCAGCGGCTGTCGCTTGTCGTCCGGAAGGTTTGCGATCCAGCCCATCGAGCCGAAGTAGGCGACGAGCCCTGACGAGTCGACGGTCTGAGGATTCGCCAGCCGCACTTCCTGGATCTCGGTGAACGTCTTCTTGGCGAAGGGCAGCTTCCAGGCACTGGGTGCCCAATCGCCACTCATCATGTCGAGCGGAAACCCGGAGTCTCGAGGCCAGATGGGGGCGAGCAGCTCTTCGACAGCCGTGATGGACGGGAAAGCTGATCCGCTGGCCACGTTCCACATCACCACGAGGGCCCCGCCCGGTCGCAGGACTCGGGCGATCTCCCGCAACGCGGGTTCGTTGTCGAACCAGTGGAAGGCCTGGGCCACGAAGACCGCATCGACCGCGCCGTCCGCGAGCGGAATCTGTTCCGCGCTACCGTCGATCACCTCGACGCCAGGACAGCCCGAGACGAGCAGACGGCGCATGCCGGAGTCCGGTTCGACAGCCACCACGTGCGCGATCCTCGAGACCAGCTGCCGGGTGAACTTGCCCGTACCGGCGGCAAGTTCCAGCGCCGTCCCCGACGGCGTGAGCTCGGCGAGATCAACGACCTGATCTGGGTAGCCGGGCCGGCCACGCTCGTAGTCCTCGTACCAGTGCCCGGGCATCTCGTCTGTGACCACGCATCCATCCTGGCTGGATGACAGTGAAAGGCACAGCGAATATCGCGCGGCCGAAGCGATGCTCGCGAATCGCGTGGGCCGATCCGGAGCGTTCCGGGTCCTCGGTCCAGGTGGTGGCTGCTCCGTGGGCTGCTGGAGCCGCTACCGGCCGAAGGCCCACTTGACCATCAGTGGGAACTCTTCCGCCCAGAAAGGATCGCCGTGGTCGCCGGCTCTTTCCGTCAGTACGACGTCTGCGTCGGCTTCACGGAGTGCATCGGCCCAGCGGGTCGCGTTCTCCAGGAACCAGGGCTCCAGAGTGCCGGCGACCAGATAGGTGCGGGGTAGTGGACTCGGTAGCGTCTCCGGTGGTTTGTAGCCGCCACCTGGTGAGGCGGAGAAGATCACGCCGTAGAGGTCCGGGTGCCGCAGCCCCAGCGCCAGGGAAAGTTCGCCGCTCGCCGACACTCCGCACACCGCCGTACGTTCCGCGGGCAGCGCGAGGCCGAAGTGCCTCGTGACCCACTGGCGGACGTCCTCGACGAAGAACTTCTCGTGGGCCGCGAAGCGTTGCTCGTCGAAGGAGGGGGAGTACTCCTTGATCCGGTCCATCTCGTCCTCGGAGTGGGTCCGATGGGCGCCCACGATCATCGTGGGCGGTCCGTCGGCGGCTTCGAGGTGTCCGCCCCACTGGGAGATGAGCCGGCCGTCCCCGGCGTAGACGACCGCCTCGGGTGGATCCGGTGGCACGTAGACGGTGACCGGCCGGCCGCCGTCGTAGTCGAAGGTCTCGGTGACGAGCTCGCCTGCTGCTTGGGGCATGAGTCCCACCTCCGGGTCGAACCTACTGCGGTGATCGTGTCAGCGGAGAGTGAAGAGGTGGTTGAGCAGCGCCGAGGCTTCGTCGACACCCGCGCGATCGCCGGTGAGCAGGAGGTCGAAGAGCAGTCCACGTGAGGACGCCAGGCCCAGGCGGGCGTACGCCGGTGCCTGGTCCTCGGGGATTCCGGACTTCACGCAGAGCCTGATCAGCGGGGGAAGCCAGACGTTGATCAGGTCGGCCTTCAGGGCCTCGGTGTGCGGGAGGTCCTGCATCGCGTGGGCGGAGAGTTCGAAGAACAGCGGGCCGTAGATCAGCGTCGCCTCGGTGACGCGACGCCAGAACTCCTCGGCTTGCTGTTCGAGGGGAAGGTCCTCGAGCTCCGCGAGCAGATCGCGCTGCTGCTGCTCGACCGTCCGGACAACCTCGGCGAGCAGCCCCTCGCGCGAACCGAAGTGGTAGATCAGCATCCGGTGGCTCGTACCGATCGACGTCGCGATCGCTCGCAGGCTGGCATCCCCGATGCCGTTCTTCGCGAAGTGCTCGACAGCGTCGGTGAGCAAGGACTCCCGGCTCACCGGCCGGGGACCCGGTCGTCCGCGGCCGGCCCCATCGCGGTGTCCTCGGGTGCAGCCTTCGGATGGTTGCTCACGCCTCGGTGACTCTCTTCAGGTTCTCGGTTTCGAGCTGGATGTAGTTCCTGGTCAGCTTCGCGTAGAGGCGACCGAACAGCCAGCCGAGCGGGCCCTCCTGGATGATCGTCGCCGTCGCGACCGTGCCCTCCGGCGTACTGATCACCCGGTGGCCGCCGGTGGTCTTGATGCCCGGTGCGCGGGAAACCCATTCGAAGTACTCGCCGTCCTTCAGCTCGGTCACCTCCCAGACGGCGACCGGGAGCTTCGGCTGGCGGATCCGGGTCCGGGAACCGACCCGCAGGGCGCCCTCGTCGAGGCGCTCGACCGCGTCGACGGTCGGCGTCCAGTCGGGCCAGTGGGCGACGTCGCTGAAGACCGCCCAGACGCGTTCGGCCGGGGCGTTCACGGTGGTGGAGTGATCGAAGCGCATGTACCAAATGGTACATGCGCGATCCGTGGCCGTCGATCAGCCGAACGTGGACGCTGCGTGTACGGACGGTAAGAGTCGGGTCAGATCGGCGATTGCAGTGTGCTGACGCCGCGGTGCCGCCGGTAGGGTCGGGCCCATGGCTGACCAGAACACGAACCACGCCACCGAGAACGAGCAGGACCCGGGCGCGAGCACCCAGATGTTCCGCGCCTTCGTCAGCGAGGGCGAGGTCCACGCCAAGGAAGAGCCGAAGATGAACGGCCGGATGCTGGCCGCCGTCGGCGCCGGCGTCGTCCTGATCGCTGTGATCGCCGCGATCCTCGTCCTCTGACCGAGTACCCGAGGGTGCTGTACGTCGGTCGGCCAGAGCGGATGACCATCCGAGCGCCGTACGTCGGTCGGCCGTCTGAACAGGTGACCACCCGAGTACGCCGTACGCCCGTCTGCGGTCCGACCGAATGACCACCGTGGACGTTCACGTCGTCCGGGTCTTCGTCGACCCCGCGGGCGCGTTCGGCAACCCGCTGGGGATCGTCGACGGCGCACTGGTCGCACCCGAGGCCCGCCGGCAGCTGGCGGCCCGGCTCGGCTACAGCGAGACCGTCTTCGTCGACGACGCCGCGACCGGCCGGATCCAGATCTTCAGCCCGACCGGCGAGATGCCGTTCGCCGGCCACCCGACCGTCGGCGTCGCCTGGTGGTTGCACGCGCAGGGGCAGTCGATCGACGTGCTGCGCGTTCCCGCCGGTGAAGTCCCGGTTGTCCGCAGCAACGGCATCACCGCGGTGCGTGCGAATGCCTCCTGGGGCAGCACCTTCGACTGGCAGCAGCTCGACACTCCCGCCGACGTGCTCGCTGCCAACCCGGAGGCGTACTCGGCCGGTCACACCTATCTGTGGGCCTGGGAGGATGAAACCCAAGGCCGTATCCGCGCTCGGGTCTTCGCCCCGGCGATGGGTGTGCCCGAAGACGAGGCCACCGGTTCGGCCGCGACTCAGCTCACCGCCCGCCTGGCCCGCTCGCTCCACATCACCCAAGGCTCCGGCTCGCAGCTGATCACCACCAACCTGTCGGGCGGCTGGACCACAGTAGGCGGCCGAGTCCTCCCGTCGCCCACCCGTACGATCACGTTCTGAGCCAGTGAAAAGCGCGCCGACTGGCGCGACATCTCGATCGTCCCCGCGAAGCCAGGGCTGCACCCACCCAACCTCGAGCTCCCGGTCGGTACGGCGTACGTCGAGTGCCGGTGGGAGACCCTCTTCGCGAACACCGTCGCCGTCTTGGCCGAGCGCCCCCGGGCAGCTCTGGGTTCTCGACGGCAACGACTTCGCCTGGGACGCGCGGGCTGTCGATCCGGCGCGGATCACGCTCTGAGACGGCTTCCTTGACCCGGGTTTTGCATCGTTGTAAATTTACAGCGCTGTAAAAGTCGAGGTTGGGAGATGGCTCGTGGGTTCTGGCGTCCGGCAGGGCGGGTTGAGTCGGCGGGCGGTGTTGCGGCTGGGTGGTGTTGCGGCGGTCGCCGCGTTGGGTGTGGGGTGCTCGCCGGGGACCCAGAACGGGCGAAAGCTCCGGTTCTTCGAGCAGAAGCAGGAAGTGATCGCGTACTTCGACCGGCTGCTGCGGGCGTTCGAGAAGGAGCATCCGGGGATCACGGTGGTGCACGACACCACCTCCTCGATCGCGCCGCAGTTCGTGCGGAACGAGCCGGCCGACGTCGGGTGCTTCAACGACAACCTCGAGCTGGCGCGTTACATCAAGCGGGGGCAGTTGAGCGACCTGTCGCACCTGCCTTCGGCGCAGCGGATCAGAAGCGATATCGGTGGGCTGACCGACCAGTACGCGACGTACCCAGGCCGTACGGCGGTGCTGCCGTACTCGCTGGCCGCCGCCGGAGTCATCTACAACAAGAAGATCTTCGCCGATCACCAGTTGCCGGTGCCGACGACCTGGAGCGAGTTCGTTGCCGTGTGCACCGAGCTGAGGAAGGCGAAGATCGTCCCGGTCTACGCCACCGGGCGGACCACCTGGACGATCTGGCAGGGGCTGTTCGACTACTCCGTGGGCAGCCTGGTCGACACCGCGGACTTCTTCGCGAAGATGAACCAGATCGGCGAGAACGTCGGGCCGGAATCCGAGGTGTCGTTCCAGAAGACGTTCGCGGTCGCGATGGAACGGGCGAAGACGATCTCGACGTTCTTCAATCCCGACCACGCCGTCCGCTCCTACGAGGACGGGAACCTCGCCTTCGGCAAAGGCCAGGCGGCGATGTACCTGCAGGGGCCGTGGGCGATCGGGCAGATCGCGCTCGTCGACCCGAAGCTCGAGATCGGGACCTTCGCGCTCCCGGTCAGCGAGAACGCCGCCGACCGCAAGGCCCGGGTGAACGTCGACCTCGGCCTCTACATCCCGCAGCGCTCGGCGAAGGTGCAGGCGGCCGGCGACCTGGTCGAGTTCCTGATGCGGCCCGAGATCATCAACGCCTACAACCAGGACAACCTGGCCTACGCGACCACCAAGGACGCCCCGGCGCAGAAGGATCCGCGCCTGACGGGCCTCCAGCCGTACGTCGACAGCGGCGCGTTCTACCAGGGCGCGGGCACCTTCATCCCGACCTCGGTTCCGCTCGGCAACTACCTGCAGTCGGCGATCGGCAGCGGGAACTTCGACAAGCTGCTGACCGACCTCGACGCCGACTGGCGCCGGCTCGCCAAGCGAGGAGCAACCACGTGAGCACCCGCAAACCGGCCCGGCGCAGAGTCGAACCGGTCTACTACCTCTTCCTCGTCCCGACCCTGATCCTGTTCACCGCGTTCGTCGTCGGTCCCGCGCTGGTCGGCATCTTCTACAGCTTCACCGACTACATCGGCGTCGGCGACTGGTCGTTCCTCGGCCTGCGCAACTACCAGGCGCTGTTCGACGACCCGGCGATCCTCGAGTCGTACACGTTCACGATCGGCTTCGCCGCGGTCACCGTCGTGATCGCCCAGCTGATCGCGCTCGCCCTCGCGGTCGGCCTGTCGGCCAAGATCCGGGCGGCCGCCGCACTGCGCAGCGTGTTCGTGCTCCCGATGGTCCTGTCCGGCATCGTCGTCGCGTACGTGTTCAGCTTCCTGTTCTCCAACACGCTCCCGGCGATCGCCACCTCGGCCGGGTTCGCGCCGTTGGAGCAGAGCATCCTCGGCGACCCCGACCTGGCCTGGCTGTCGATCGTGATCGTCTCGGCCTGGCAGACGATCCCCGGCGCGATGCTGGTCTACCTCGGCGGCCTGACCGCGATCCCCGGCGAGCTGTACGAGGTGAGCGCGCTCGACGGCGCCGGGCCGTGGCGCCAGTTCCGCTCGATCACGGTCCCGCTGATCAGCGGCTTCATCGTGATCAACACGATCCTCGGGGTGAAGGGCTACCTCGGTGCGTACGACGTGATCGTCGGCCTCACCGGCGGCGGCCCCGGCACGGCGACCCGGAGCGTCGCGATCACGATCTTCGGCGGCTTCACCGGCGGTGACTACGCCTACCAGATGACCAACGCGACCGTGTTCTTCGTCCTCACCGTGCTGATCTCGATCGTCCAGCTGGTCGCCACCCGAGGAAGGATGGTCCGCCTGTGACCACGCTGCAGTCCACGGCCGTCGCGCCCCGCCGGCGCCGGCAGCGCCGTACGAACTGGCCGGTCACGATCGTCCTTGCGCTGGCGTCGCTGACCGTGCTCGCGCCGCTGTACGTGACGCTGTCGATGGCGTTCAAGACCAGCGGCCAGTCGGTCGACGGCAACGCGTTCGCGCTGCCGAAACCGTTCAACCTGAGCAGCTTCTCCGACGCGTGGGAGCTGACCCGCTTCCCGGTCGCGTTCTCGGTGTCGCTCGCGGTCGCCGTGATCACTGTGGTGCTGACGCTGCTGCTCAGCTCGCTGGCGGCGTACGCGATCTCGAAGAACTGGAACCGCCGGTTCTTCCGCTGGTCGTTCATCTACTTGCTGGCGGCAATGTTCCTGCCGTTCCCGGTGGTCGCGCTGCCGCAGATCAAGCTGACCGCGCTGACCGGGCTCGACAACCCGGTCGGGGTCGGTGTGCTGCACGCGATGTTCCAGCTGTCGTTCAGCGTGCTGCTCTACACGGCGTACCTGCGCACGGTCCCCGCCGAGCTCGAGGAGAGCGCCCGGATCGACGGCGCCTCGACCTGGCAGATCTTCCGCCGGATCGTGCTGCCGCTGCTCGGCCCGATGAACGCGACCGTCGGGATCTTCGCGTTCCTGGCATCCTGGAACGACTTCATGCTGCCGTCGCTGATCACCGCCGACCCGAAACTGCAGACCCTCCCGGTCGTGCAGAACATCTTCCAGAGCGACTTCGGCACCGACTACAACGTTGCCTTCGCCTCCTACCTGATGACGATGGCCCCGACCATCATCGTGTACCTGTTCGCCCAGCGCTGGGTGATCAGCGGCGTCACCCAGGGCGCCGTCAAGAGCTGACCGAGGAGATCCATGACCGACCTGCCCGTTGTCCGGCCGTTGCCCGAGGCATCACCGCGAGCGCGCGCCGACCACCAGGTCAGCGGCGAGCACTGGCGGGTCTCGGTGCTCGGCAGTGGGCTGTTCCGGATCGAGTGGTCCGAGGACGGCGCGTTCGAGGACCGCGTCTCGACCTTCGCCGTACGCCGGGACGTCGCGCCGGTCGAGTTCACCGTCGAGCGCGACGAGCGCGGCGTCGTGATCACCACCGAGCGGGCCCGGCTCCGGTACGACGGGCAGCCGTTCTCGACGCACGGGCTGCTCGTCGAGTGCCTCGGGCGCGACAGCGGCCGCTGGCGGTACGGCGAACCGTCGCGCGATCTCGGCGGCACGACGCGCACGCTCGACGACGTCGACGGTCGCGCCGAGCTCGGGCCGGGAGTCGTGGCGCCGAACGGCGTCGCCGTACTGGACGACTCGGAGTCGTTCCTGTTCGAGGACGACGGGTGGATCGGTACGCGGGTCGATGGCCGGCGGGACCTGTACGTGTTCGCGTACGGGCGCGAGTACGCGGCGGCTGTCGAGGCGTTCTACGCGGTGTCGGGTGCGCCGACGCGGCTGCCGCGGTGGGCGCTGGGGAACTGGTGGAGCCGGTACCACCCGTACACGAGCGACTCGTACCTGGCGCTGATGGACCGGTTCGCTGACGAGGAGCTGCCGTTCTCGGTCGCGGTGATCGACATGGACTGGCATCGCGTGGACTCGGTGCCGCCGGAGTACGGGAACGGCTGGACCGGGTACTCGTGGGAGCGGTCGCTGATCCCTGATCCGCCGGCGTTTCTGAAGGGTCTGCACGAGCGGGGGCTGCGGACGACGCTCAACCTGCACCCGGCGGACGGCGTACGGGCATTTGAGGATGCCTACCCTGCGGTGGCGCGGGCTGTTGGGGTCGATCCGGAGAGTGGCGCGGCGATTCCGTTCGACCCGACGGACCAGACGTTCCTGCGCGCGTACTTCGAGCAACTGCACCACCCGCTCGAGGCCGAGGGCGTCGACTTCTGGTGGATCGACTGGCAGCAGGGGTCGAGCTCGAACGCCGTCGGGGTCGATCCGTTGTGGTTGCTGAACCACTTCCATGCGCTCGACGCCGCACGCGACGGGCGGCCCGGGATGACGTTCTCGCGGTACGCCGGGCCGGGAAGTCACCGGTACGCCGTGGGGTTCTCGGGGGACGCGGTCGTGTCGTGGGCGTCGCTGGCGTTCCAGCCGGAGTTCACGGCGACGGCGGCGAACATCGGGTACTGCTGGTGGAGCCACGACATCGGCGGTCACACGCGGGGCGTCCGCGACGACGAGTTGGCGACGCGGTGGGTGCAGTTCGGGGTGTTCTCACCGATCTCGCGGCTGCACTCGGCGAACAACCCGTTCATCCGGAAGGAGCCTTGGGCGTTCCCGTCCGAGCATCGGTCGGCGATGGGGGAGGCTTTGCGGTACCGGCACCGGATGGTGCCTTATCTGCACTCGATGAACCACCTGGCTGCGGCCGGTACGCCGTTGGTGCGGCCGATGTATCACCTGGAGCCGCGGCGGGCGGAGGCGTACGGCGTACCGAATCAGTATGCGTTCGGGACGGAGCTGGTGGTCGCGCCGATCACCGCGCCGCGGTCGCCGGAGTCGTTGCATGGGCGGGTGCGGGCTTGGTTGCCGTCGGGTGTGTGGACGGACGTGTTCACCGGGACGGTCTACCGGGGAGACCGGGCGGTGGAGCTGCACCGGTCGGTGGAGTCGATTCCGGTGCTGCTGAAGGCCGGTGGGATTCTGCCGCTGACGGATGAGCTGGACGCGACGCGGAACCCGGGGTCGTTCGAGGTGCTGGTGGCGCCGGCGTCGTCCGGAGAGTTCGAGTTGCTGGAGGACGCCGAGGACGACCGGGTGAGTGATGCTCCGGTACGGACGGCGCTCGGTTGGGATGCTGAGCAAGGCACGTTCCGGGTCGGAGCGGTTGACCGGGCTGACGTCGTGCCGGAGGTGCGGGGGTGGACGATCACGTTCCTCGCGAAGCTGTCTTCCGGGGCGGTGAGTGTGGATGGGAAGCCGGTCGAGGTGGTCGGGGGCGATGGGCGGTGGAGTGTGTCGTTCAGCGCTCGGGCTGACGTGGAGACCGTCGTGCGGGTCGAGGGTGAGCTGCGGGTGGGGATCGATCAGTCGGAGGCGATCCTGCAGCTGCTGGAGCGGGCGCAGTGCGGCAACCCGGAGAAGCTGGAGGCTTGGGAGATCATCACCGCCGATCGGCCCGCGGCCGAGCGGATCGCGGAGCTGGCGGCGGTGGATCTGCCCGAGCCGGTGCGCGCCGCGGTGATCGAGCTCTTGGGCGCTGTCGTGGGCTGACGGCTCAGCCCGGGCTAGCGGCTGCTGGAGCGCTCTCCCGGAAGACCAGGCGATGCCCGACCGTCGCCTGGTGCCCGGGGGAGTCGGGTGTCTCCATGCGGTCCAGGAGCAGGTCCAGGGCGCGCTCGACCAGCGCGTGGGTGTCGGGCTCGACGCTGGTCAGGCTGGGCGTCGTACTGGCGCCCAGCTCGATCGCGTCCCAGCCGATGACGGCGACATCGGTCGGTACGGCGTACCCGTGCCTGGTGAGCGCGCGGAGTGCGCCGACGGCGGCGAGGTCGTCGCGGCAGAGGAGGGCGTCGACCTGGAGACCGGACTCCAGCGCCGCGTCCAGTGCGGCCTCGGCGCCGATCGCGTCGCCTTCGGTGCGGGCCACCAGTAGCGTCTCGTCGTACGGGAGCCCGGCGGCGGTCAGCGCCTGACGGTAGCCGGTCAGGCGGAGCTCCGACGGGCTGGAGAGCGGGCCGACCTCGTGCCCGAGGAAGCCGATCCGCCGCCGGCCGAGCGCGACCAGGTGGGCGACCGCCTCGGCCGCGGCGGCGACGTTGTCGATCGCGACCTGATCAGCCGTCGGCGGGCGCGGATCCTCGCCGAGGAACACCAGCGGCGTGTCGTGCCGCAGGAGTTCCAGCTCGGCGGCGGTCAGCGCCTGCGGGTGGATCACCATGCCCGCCACGACCCCCACCTCGAGATCCCGCAGCACCGCCCGCTCGCCCTCCGCCGTACCGCCGGTCTCCTCCAGCAGCAGCCGGTACCCGCGCTCGGTGCTCACCCGGGCGAAGACATGCGCCAGCTCCCCGAAGTACGGCCGCCGAAGATCCGGTACGGCGAGCGCCAGCATGCTCGACCGCCCGGTCGCGAGACTCCGCCCACTCAGATTCGGCCGGTACCCGAGCTCGTCGAGCGCCGCCTGCACCCGCTCCCGCATCCGGGGGCTCACGTGCTTGTACCCACGCACCACGTTCGACACGGTCTTCATCGAAACCCCGGCCCGCGCGGCAACGTCTCGCAACGTAACCCTCTCCACAGCAAGACCTTACCGGGGTTGCACCTTCACCCGGCTGTGGACAAGTAGCAGGGTCGTTGACTCCGGGTGGTGATCGGGCGGAGCATGGGTGCTCGGCTAGCGGGAGGTTCGCGATGGCGGAGATCGTGCGGGCGGCGTTGGTGCAGACGGGGTGGACCGGGGACCAGGAGTCGATGGTCAAGGCGCATGAGGGGTATGCGCGGGAGGCGGCCGCTCAGGGGGCGAAGGTGATCTGCTTCCAGGAGCTGTTCTACGGGCCCTATTTCTGTCAGGTTCAGGATCCTGAGTTCTACGCGTACGCCGAGAGTGTGCCGGGGCCGACGACCGAGCGGTTCCAGGCGCTGGCGGCGGAGCTCGGGATGGTGATGGTGCTGCCCATGTACGAGCAGGAGCAGCCGGGGGTGCTGTACAACACCGCGGCCGTGATCGATGCTGACGGCAAGTACTTGGGGAAGTACCGGAAGAACCACATTCCGCAGGTGAAGGGGTTCTGGGAGAAGTTCTACTTCCGGCCGGGGAACCTGGGGTATCCGGTGTTCGACACCGCGGTGGGCCGGATCGGGGTCTACATCTGTTACGACCGGCACTTCCCGGAGGGGTGGCGGGCGCTCGGGCTGGCGGGGGCGAAGATCGTGTTCAACCCGTCCGCGACCAGCCGGGGACTCTCGTCGTACCTGTGGAAGCTGGAGCAGCCGGCGTCGGCAGTGGCCAACGAGTACTTCATCGGGGCGATCAACCGGGTCGGGGTCGAGGAGTACGGGGAGAACGACTTCTACGGGACGTCGTACTTCGTGGACCCGGAGGGGAAGTTCGTCGGGGAGGTCGGCGACGACCACAACCCGGAGCTGATCGTGCGGGACCTGGACCTGGGGCTGCTCGACACCGTGCGGGACCGGTGGCAGTTCTACCGGGACCGGCGGCCGGACGCCTACGGAGACCTGACCAAGCCCTAGCACCAAACCCCCTAGCACCAACCCCCTAGCGGAGGAGCGTCGAGGATGTCGTTGCTGGTCAAGGGTGGGACGGTGGTGGGGCCGGCCGGCGCCCACCCGGCGGACGTGCTGATCGTGGGCGAGAAGATCGCGGCGGTCTTCGACCCGGAGCACAGTGCGCAGGTGCAGGCCGACGAGGTGATCGATGCGGCCGGCAAGTACGTGATCCCGGGCGGGATCGACGCGCACACGCACATGGAGCTGCCGTTCGGCGGTACGGCGGCCAGCGACACCTTCGACACCGGGACCCGGGCAGCGGCCTGGGGCGGGACGACGACGATCATCGACTTCGCCGTGCAGCGCACCGGCGAGGTGGTCCAGGACGGGCTAGCGGCCTGGCACGCCAAGGCCGAGGGCAACTGCCACGTCGACTACGCGTTCCACATGATCCTCGGCGGCGTCGACACCGACGCGCTGAAGGCGATGGACCAGCTGGTCACCGACGAGGGGATCACGAGTTTCAAGCTGTTCATGGCCTACCCCGGGGTCTTCTACTCCGACGACGGGCAGATCCTCAAAGCCATGCAGACCGCCCGCGCGAACGGCGCGATGGTGATGATGCACGCCGAGAACGGGATCGCGATCGACGTGCTGGTCCAGCAGGCGCTGGCCCGCGGCGAGACCGACCCGATCTACCACGGCATCACCCGGCCGCCGGCGCTGGAGACCGAGGCGACCAGCCGCGCGATCGCGCTCGCCGAGGTCGCGGAGGACTGCCCGCTGTACATCGTGCACCTGTCGGCCAGTGGCGCGCTCGAAGCGGTGGCCGCCGCGCGCGACCGGGGCCGCAACGTGTTCGCCGAGACCTGTCCGCAGTACCTGTACCTGACGCTCGAGGACCAGCTCGGCGCGCCCGGGTTCGAGGGGGCGAAGTGGGTCTGCTCGACGCCGCTGCGCAGCAAGCACGAGAACCACGCGCGCGACCTGTGGAAAGGGCTCCGGAGCAACGATCTGGCGATCGTGTCGACCGACCACTGCCCGTTCTGCATGAAGGACCAGAAGGAGCTCGGGATCGGCGACTTCTCGAAGATCCCGAACGGGATCGGCGGCGTCGAGCACCGCGTCGACCTGGTCTACCAAGGGGTCGTCGACGGGCAGCTGTCGCTGGAGCGCTGGGTGGAGACGATCGCGACCACGCCGGCCCGGATGTTCGGGCTGTACCCGCGGAAGGGCGTGATCCAGCCGGGCGCGGACGGCGACGTGGTGGTCTACGACCCGAACGGCCAGACCCGGATCAGCGCGGAGACCCATCACATGAACATGGACCACTCGGCGTACGAGGGGTTCGAGATCAGGGGACATGTCGACACGGTGATCTCGCGCGGCAGCGTGATCGTGGCCGACGGCAACTACCATGGGCGGAAGGGACACGGTCGGTACCTGCGCCGCGGCCTGTCGTCGTACCTGGTCTGAAGGAGGAGCCCGGTGGACTTCGGAGTGGTGTTCCAGTGCGATCCGCCGGCCTCGGCAGTCGTCGACCTGGCGGTGAAGGCCGAGCAGGCCGGCTTCAGCCACGTCTGGACGTTCGACTCGCACCTGCTCTGGCAGGAACCGTTCGTGATCTACCCGCAGATCCTCGCCGCGACGCAGAACGTGATCGTCGGCCCGATGGTGACCAATCCCGGTACCAGGGACTGGACCGTGATCGCCTCCCAGTTCGCCACGCTGAACGAGCTGTTCGGCAACCGGACGATCTGCGGCATCGGCCGCGGCGACTCCGCGCTGCGCACGCTCGGGGCGAAGCCGGGCACGATCGCGGAGCTGAAGCAGTGCGTCGAGGTCGTCCGCGAGCTGGCCTGCGGGCGCACGGTCGAGTACCGCGGGCAGCAGCTCAAGTTCGCCTGGGTCGAGAACGGTGCGCTGGAGGTCTGGGTGGCGGCGTACGGGCCGAAGGCGCTGGCCGCGACCGGGCAGGTCGGCGACGGCTACATCCTGCAGCTCGCCGACCCGGACATCGCCGCCTGGATGATCTCGGCCGTCCGCGGCGCGGCCGAGGCGGCCGGGCGCGATCCGGCGGCGATCAAGTTCTGCGTCGCGGCCCCGGCGTACGTCGGTGCCGACCTGGAGCACCAGCGCGAGCAGACCCGCTGGTTCGGCGGGATGGTCGGCAACCACGTCGCCGACATCGTCGCCCGGTACGGCGCGAGCGGGACCGTCCCGCCCGCGCTGACCGACTACATCAAGGGCCGCGAGGGTTACGACTACGCCGAGCACGGCCGGGCCGGCAACTCCCACACCGCGTTCGTGCCGGACGAGGTGGTCGACCGGTTCTGCATCCTCGGTCCGGTCGAGAACCACCTCGCCCGGCTGCGCGAGCTGCGCGACCTCGGCGTGGACCAGTTCGCGCTCTACCTGCAGCACGACGCCAAGGAGGAGACCCTGGCGTCGTACGGGCGGGACGTCATCCCTGCGCTGTAGGCGGGCCGTACGGGAACAGCACGTTCGGGTCGTAGGTCTTGCGGATCTCGGCGAGGCGCTGGAAGGTCTCGGCCGGCCAGCAGGCCTCGTAGGAGCCGGGGACGGTCAGGCCGCCGGCGTAGTTGACGTTGTGCTCGGGCGACTTCCACGGCTCGAGCGGTTTCAGGACGGCCTCGGCGGCGGGCGGGAGCACGGTGGCGAACAGCGACGGGTCCGGCGCACCGATCAGGATCAGCGTGTACGCCGCCCCGCGGCCGCCGACGGCCGAGCCCTCGGGGACGTCCCGGGCGACCGCTCCGCCGAGGTGCCGGATCTCCACGGCCACGAAGGGGATCTGCTGGTCAGGGCCCGCCACGCCGAGAAATGCCGAGGCGAACGAGGCGTCGATGTCGGACAGCAGATGCCCGCGGTCCCAGCCCGGACCAGGGTCCCGCGGGTCGTTATGGATGTCCGCGATCCGTGACGCCGGCATCTCTTGTACGCCGTCCATCAGCGCCGTCCCCGCGTCGCGCATCGGCTGCAGCAGCCGCTCGCCCTCGGCGACGTCGACCTTCGGCGACCGTCCGCCCGCGGGGTCGCCGACGTACGCGAACCGCAGGCTCAGCACCGTCTTGCCGCGCAGCGGCTCGGGGATGAACTCCAGCGGCGGCAGCCGCAGGATCACCACCGACGTGGTCGCCTCCCTCGGCAGCGTCTTGGTCCAGTCGACCCAGGCGCTGAAGACCGGCGCGATCTGGTCGGCGTCGTAGATCAGCGAACCGCCGTACAGGGTGCTCAGCTCGACCAACTCGAAGTCCATCGAGGTGACGATGCCGAAGCCGGACTTGCCGCCGCGCAGCGCCCAGAACAGGTCCGGGTTCTCGTCGGCCGACGCCGTCCGGACGGTGCCGTCGGCGGTGACGAGCCGGAAGCTGCGCGCCCAGTCCGACGAGAAGCCGAAGTTGCGCGCCAGCGGGCCGAGGCCGCCGCCGGTGGTGTAGCCGATCACGCCGACGTTGTCGGACGCGCCGGCGATCGGTGCGAGCCCGTGCTCGGCGCCCGCGGCGATCACCTCGGCCCAGCGCACGCCGGCGCCGATGGTCGCGATCCGGGTCTCGGGGTCGATGCTCACCCCGCCGAGCCGCCGCGTGGTGACGAGGATCCCGTCCGTCACCGGTACGGCGGAACCGTGGCCGGTGGCCAGCACCCGGACCGGCGTACCGGTGGCGGCGGCGATCCGTACGACGGCCGCCGCGTCCTCCTCGGACTCGATGCCGACAGCAACTTCCGGTGTGTGCACGGTCGCGGTGTTCTGCGCGACCACCTCGGCCGCGAAGCCCTCGTCGCCCCGGGCGAGAACCGGTCCGGAGACTTCCTTGCGTAACTGGTCGATCATGGTGCCCCCTCCAAGAGACTATTCACTGATCCCCGAGCGCTCGACGCCTTCGACGATCCAGCGCTGCAGGAAGACGAACATCACCACCAGCGGCACGATCGCGACACTGGCGGCGACGAAGAGTTGCGGCAGGTTGACGGTCTGCGCGGTCAGGAACGTCGACAGCGCGACCTGCACCGTCCAGGCGCTCTGGTCCGGCGCGATCACCAGCGGCCACAGGAACGCGTTCCAGGACCCGATGAACGTGATCGTCCCGATCGCGGCGATGAACCCGGTCGAGTTCGGCACCACGATCCGCCAGAACGTCCCCCAGTACGCCGTACCGTCGAGCTGCGCCGCTTCCTCCAGCTCGCGCGGGAAGTTCAGGAAGTACTGCCGGAACAGGAACGTCGCGAACGCCTGGAACAACCCGGGCACGATCAGCCCGCGCAGCGTGCTCACCCAGCCGAGTGTCGAGACCAGCACGAAGCTCGGCACGAACGTGACCGCGGCCGGGATCAGCAGCGTCGCGACGATGAAGTAGAAGACCGCGTTGGCGTACCGGAACGGGATCCGGGCCAGCCCGTAGCCGGCCAGGCCGGAGATCACCAGGACGCCGACCGTCTGCACGACCGAGATCACCAGCGAGTTGAGCAGCGCCCGACCGATCGGGACCAGCGGATCGTTGAAGAGGTCAACGACGTTGTGCCACTGCAGCGACGACGGGAAGAGCTTCCAGTCCGGTGACGTGATGTCCTGCTCGGTCGACAGGCCGTTGCGGACCAGCAGGTAGAACGGCAGCAGGAACAGCAGCGCGAGGACCGCCAGTACGACGTACCGGACGACCGAGCCGGCCCGGTCGGCGCTGGATCGCTGGATGGCCATCTCAGTCCTCCCGCTTGCCGAGTCCGAGGAACCTGCCCTGCACCAGCGCGACCAGCGCGATCAGGAGCGTCAGCAGCACGGCGCCGGCGCTGCCGTGGCCGAAGTCCTGGCCCTGGCCGAGCGCCGCGTAGTACAGGTAGACCAGCGGCGGACGCGCGTACGGCGGGTAGCCGCTGGCGCTCGACAGCAGGTTGTAGAACTCGTCGAACGCCTGGAACGCGTTGATCAGGAGCAGCAGCAATACGGCGGTCGACGTGGCGCGCAGCTGCGGCAGGGTGATGTAGCGCAGCACCTTCCAGCCGGTCGCGCCGTCGATCGCCGCCGCTTCGTACAGTGCCGGCGCGATCCGCTGCAGGCCGGCCAGGAACAGGATCATGTAGAACCCGGTCTGCAGCCACATCCGCGCGGACACGATCACCAGCCAGTACCAGGGCGGCTGAGTGACCGAGAGCCAGGCGATCGGCTCCGCGCCGAACCAGCCCAGCACGGTGTTGGCCAGGCCGAAGCGGACGCCGTTGAAGATCGACAGCTTCCAGATCAGCGACGCCACGACGTACGAGCAGGCGGTCGGCAGGAAGAACACCGAGCGGAAGAACGTCCTGGCGACCCGGGTCCGGTTCACCAGCAGGGCCAGGCCGAGCGAGAAGACGAACGTGGTCGGGACGATGAACAGCGCGAACAGCAGGAAGGTGAGCAGGCTGGACCGGAACGCGGAGTCCCGGAGCATGTCGAGGTAGTTGCCCAGGCCTACGAACTTGGTCGGCGTGACGGTGTTGCGCGCGTCGAAGAAGCTCAGCACCACCGACCAGACGATCGGTACGTAGACGAAGACCAGCAGCCCGAGCACGAACGGGCCGACGAAGACCGCGAACCACAGGTTGCGGTCGTAGCGGCCGCGCAGCCGCGTGGCGAGCGCCGGCATCAGCCGGCGATGCGCTCGAGCTCAGCCTCCACGACGGCCTTGACCGCCTTGATCTCGGTGGCCGGGTCGCTGCCGTTCTTGACGATCCGGCTGACCGCGTCCGAGTACGCCGTACCGGACTTCGGGGTCCACAGCAGCGGGGTCTGGGCGTGCCCGTTCTCGTTGACGAACTTCACCGCGTCGGCGGCCGGGCCGGACTTCAGCTTGTCGGCCTTCTCCGCCAGCGATTTGCGGGCCGGGATGTGGAAGCCGTAGCTCTGCGCCCAGTCGAGCTGCTTGTCGGTCTGGTCGACCCACAGCCACTTGACGAACTTCTTCGCCGCGTCGACGTTCTTCGACTTGGTGCTGACCGACGCGCCGTACGCGCCGACCGGGACGCTCGGGGCGCCGGTGGTCGCGTTCAGCTTCGGCCAGGGCAGGACGCCGAAGTCGTCACCGAACGCCTTCTGGATCACCGGGAACGTCCACAGCCCGGTGAACTGCATCGCGGTCAGGCCCTGGGTGAACGCCGACGGGTCCGACCAGTCGGTCGGTGCCCCGAGCAACAACGCCTTCGAGGTGAACAGCTCACGCAGCTTGCGCAGCGACTCGGCCGCGGCCGGGCTGTCGAAGCCGAACTTGCCGTCCTCGGTCAGGTAGTCGACGCCGGCCGACCAGAGCGCCGGGCCGCCGAGGATCCCGACGCCGCCGTCGTTGCCGACGAACAGGCCTTTCACCTTGTCGGTGGTCAACTTCTTCGCGGCGGCGATCAGCTCGTCGACAGTCGTCGGCGGCTGGACGCCGGCCTGCTGCAGCAGGCTCTTGCGGTAGACCAGCAGCTGCATGTCGGTGGCCTGCGGGATCGCGTAGAGCTTGCCCTGGTAGGTCACCCGGGCCAGCAGCGACGGCGTGAAGTCGCTCTTCGCGTCGCCGAGCAGATCGGTCAGGTCGGCGACCTGGCCGCCCTTGATCATGTCGATCGACGGGCCGTTGCCGTACTCGAAGACGTCCGGCCCGCCGTCGGTGAGCAGCGCGGCCGCGGTCTTCTTGTCGTAGTCGCCGGGGGACCACTGAACCGTGACGGTCGCGTCCGGGTACTCCTTGGCGTAGCGCTCGACGGCCTGCTGGGTGCCGGCTTCGCCGTACTGGTGGTACCACTGGGCGAGCGCCGGCTTGTCGCCGGAGGCGCCACCACCGCCGGAGTCGCCGCGGCCGGTGTTCGACCCGCAGCCGGCGACGGCCATCGCGGCCAGCCCGCCTCCGAGGGCGAGGAAGCTCCTGCGGTTGAACCCGTCAGCACCCGGCATCTCGTCGTACCTCCAGCTCTGGCGCGGTCCCACAGCCCGCGCGCCCTGGATCGACCCTACGGCCGCCCGGGTTCCCAGGTGCCCTATTTCCGGCTCTCGGAAAACCAGTGGCGCGGGGCGCTCGGCGCTGTAGGGTGTGCCGCATGTCCCGCCTGCCGCACTAGAGAGGGCTCGCTACCGAGCCCATCTGTCGTCCCCGTCTCTGTCCGAGGCCGGGGCTCTCTAGGAGCGCCTTCTCATGTCCAGCACCACGCGTGCTGGGAGCTACCGTGCTGTCCTGCTGCTGCCGTCCGCGCTGCGCACCTTCGTGCCCGCGTTGTTCGGCCGGCTGGCGTACGGTCTGCTCCCGCTGTCCATTCTGTTCACTGTCCACGCAGCAACCGGATCCTTCGCCGTCGCCGGAGCCGCTGGAGCCGGCTTCGGCCTGTCTTCGTTGTCGATGCCGTTCAAAGCTCGACTGGTCGACCGCTACAGCCAGCGCGTCGTCCTGCCGCCACTGGCTCTCGTCTGCGCACTAGGCCTGGTCGTAGCCACTCAGCTCACTACGCCGGCTCTCCTGGTTGCCCTGGTCACCGTGACCGGCCTCTTCGCCCCACCGCTCGGCCCGTCGATGCGCGCCAACTGGCGGCTCATCACCGACGACACCGGGCTCAAGGAGCGCGCCTACGCGCTCGACGCGATCTGCGAGGAGTCCCTCTACCTCGCCGGGCCGTTGCTGGCCGGTCTGCTGATCAGCTTCTGGTCAGCACCCGCATCACTCATCTGTACGGCGGCGCTGCTGGCCGCTGGTACCTGCCTGATGGTCACCGCGCCGCTGACCCGGCGGACCAGCCCACCGAGCCCGGCCCGGCATCCGCTGGGCCCACTGACCAACCGGGGGCTGCGCCGGATCCTGCTGGTCATCCTGGTGACAGCAGCCGGAGTCAGTACGGCGTACCTGTGTATCGCCGGTGCGGCACAGGCGGAGGGGCGGCCGGGAGCGGCCGGCTTCGTCGAGGCGGGCATCGGGCTGGGCAGCGTCGTCGGGGGGCTGGCGTGGGGACGCCGGAAGCACACGCGGCCCGCTGAGACGCAGCTGGCGGGGCTGATCGGCGTACTGGCTGTTGGGCTGCTTGCTGCTTCGCTGGTCAGCCACCTGGTGGTGCTGGGCGTGGTGATGGCCGCGTTCGGGCTGGCGGTGTCGCCGCTGTTCGTGGTGTCGTACGTCGCGGCCGACGAGCTCACGCCGCCGGACCAGCGCACCGAGGCGAGCACCTGGATCAACACGGCCAACAACCTCGGCAGCGCCGCCGGGGCGTCGCTGACCGGGCTGCTGATCGACCGGGCCGGGTCGTCGTACGGGTTCGTTGCCGGGGGAGTGCTGCTCGTGCTGGTGTCGGTGACGCTGCTCAGGCGTCCGACAGCCGGGCGATGGTCGCGCCGGCCCGGCGGACGATCGGGACCGGGCCCTCGGGCAGGACGTCGCCGATGAAGGTGTAGTGCCGCAGGATCTCGGGATCGACGCCGCCCGGGCGAGTGCGGCTGTGGTCGCGGACCCAGTCGATGATGTCGCCCCAGCCGGGCGCCGCCAGCGAGCCGCCGAAGTGCTGCACCGACAGCCCGGCGCACAGGTTGCCGAACGCGAGCCTGTGCGCCAGCGGCCAGCCGCGCAGCGTGCCGAGCACCAGCGAGGCCAGGAACACGTCCCCAGCACCGGTCGGGTCGTACGACCGCACCGGCAGCGCGGGGATGTGCTCCTCCTCGCCGGTGGCCGAGTCGATCGCCAGTACGCCGTCCGAACCGTTCGTCACGACCGCCAGCGGCACCCGCTCGGCGAGCTTGTGCAGCGCGGCCTTGGGGGTGTCGGTGCGGGTGTAGGCCATCGCCTCGCCGGCGTTCGGGGTGAAGGCGTGGAAGCCCTCCAGCACGTCGAGCACCGCGGGTGACCAGGTGTCGGTCGGGTCCCAGCCGACGTCGCCGAACAGCAGCGCCCCGGACTCACGGGCCTCGGCAGTCCAGCCCGGGAGCTCCTCGGCGACCGGCACGATCGCCGAGCGGGTCTTCAGCCCGGGGCCGACCAGTTTGCTCGGGTCGCCGGGCGCCTCGTGGGCGTGGGTGACCATCGCCCGGTCCCGGTCGATCGACATCGAGACCGTGACCGGGGAGTGCCAGTGGCCGATCCGGCGCGAGTGCGACAGGTCGACCTTCTCCTGGTCGGCCAGCGTGCGCCAGCAGAAGTCGGCGTACACGTCGTCGCCGAAGACCGCGGCCAGGCCGCTGCGCAGGCCGAGCCGGCTGGCGGCGATCGCGAAGTTGGCGACGCCGCCCGGGCAGGAACCCATCCCCTCGGCGAAGATCTCGGTCCCCGTGGTCGGGGCGGTCTCCAGTCCGGTGAGCACGATGTCCAGGAACACGGTGCCCTGCACGAACACGTCGTAGCAGTCCGGATCTTCCACGTGACGTCCTTGTCGGTGGTGAGTGGTTTGCTGTCCTTCGTAACATCATCGACCGGTCATCACCAGGGATTTGGGAGGACGGCCATGGCTGTGGGGGTGTGTCCGTGATCCCGACCTGGATCTCGGTGGTCGGGGTCGTGATGACCGTGCTGAGCCCGTTGCTGGCGCTCGGCGGCGTCGCCCTGGGCGCGTACCTGACCCGGAAGTCCGACCGCGAGCTGGACACCTGGCGGCACCGCGAGGAGACGATGCGGATGGTCCGCTGGGCGGTCGAGCAGATCATGAACGACGACGACACCGGGACCGACGCCGGCGTGGTCACGCTGCGTTCACTGATGCGGTCGGAACTGTTGCAGCCCGAGGACTACGAGCTGGTCGCCGCGCTGACCGCCGCGGTCGCGATCGACCGCGTCGGCGAGTCGACGTACGCTGAACTTGCCGACCCCGAGACCGACGCCGACATCGAGGTGGTCGAGGAAGAAGGAGCCCGCCGATGGCTGAGAAGAAGACCGTGAAGGTCTCCCGGCAGGCCGTGGAGCTGGCCCGGCTGCACGTCGAGGCGGCCCGCCGGGCCGGACGCAAACCGGAGCCCGGCGTCGCCCGGATTGCGGACGCCCGGCCGGAGAACGGCAGCGGTACGGCGCCCGCTCCCGCCTGAGCGCGCGGCGAGGGCGGCACGCCTGACCGGAACACCGCCCGGATGCCCCTAGACTGATCGGCGGCCGCTCCCGGTGGCGTACGGTGCTTTCGTGGTTACCGACACGTCACTCCCTGTTCCCGACCACGGCCGGAATGTCCCGTGATCCGCTTCGAGAATGTTTCCAAGACGTACGAGGGTCAGTCCAAGGCTGCCCTGCTGAACGTGAACGTCGAGATCGAGAAGGGCGAGTTCGTCTTCCTGGTCGGCACCTCCGGGTCCGGCAAGTCGACGTTCCTTCGTCTCGTGCTGCGTGAGCACCGGACCTCCAAGGGCCACATCATGGTCGCCGGCAAGGACCTGAACCGGCTGGCCAGCTGGCGGATCCCGCAGATGCGCCGGCAGATCGGCACCGTCTTCCAGGACTTCCGGCTGCTGCCGAACAAGACCGTCGCCGAGAACGTCGCGTTCGCGCTGCAGGTGATCGGCAAGCCGCGCTCGCACATCCGCAAGACGGTGCCCGAGGTGCTCGAGCTGGTCGGTCTGGACGGCAAGGAGGACCGGCTCCCCGACGAGCTGTCCGGCGGTGAGCAGCAGCGGGTCGCGATCGCCCGCGCGTTCGTGAACCGGCCGATGATCCTGATCGCCGACGAGCCGACCGGAAACCTCGACCCGGGCACGTCGGTCGGCATCATGAAGCTGCTGGACCGGATCAACCGGACCGGGACGACCGTGGTGATGGCCACCCACGACGTCTCGATCGTCGACCAGATGCGCAAGCGCGTGATCGAGCTGGAGAACGGCCACGTCGTCCGCGACGAGTCGCGCGGCGTCTACGGCTACCAGCACTGAGACTGCGTTGATCTTAGGGACTGACTTGCTATGCGATTGAACTACATTCTTTCCGACCTGGGCATCGGTCTGAAGCGGAACCTGTCGATGACGATCGCGGTCGTCGTCACCATCTGGGTCTCGCTGTCGCTGTTCGGCAGCGCGCTGCTCGCTCGCGAGCAGGTCGACCTGATGAAGGGCAACTGGTACGACAAGATCCAGATCTCCATCTTCATGTGCACCAAGGACTCCGGCGGCCGCGGCTGCACCGGCGCCGAGGTGACCACGGAGCAGAAGAACCGGATCAAGCAGGTGATCGAGGCCAGCCCCGACACCGCGCCCGAGGGCGTCTTCGGCGAGTCGAAGAAGGAAGCCTTCGACCAGTTCAAGAAGCTGTACAAGGACTCGCCGATCGTCTCCACGGTCACCGAGGACCAGATGCAGGAGTCGTACCGGGTCAAGCTGAAGGACCCGCAGCGCTACCAGAACCTGGTCAGCGCCGTGGCCGGCCTACCCGGCGTCGACACCGTGCAGGACCTGAGACAGTACCTCGATCCACTCTTCAAGGCGCTGAACGGCTTGCAAGTCGGAGCGCTGGTCGCGGCAGCCCTGCTGCTGGTGGCCGCGCTGATGCAGATCTCGAACACGATCCGGCTGGCGGCGTACGCCAGACGTAGGGAGATAGGCATCATGCGCCTGGTGGGCGCCTCGAACTTCTACATCCAGCTACCGTTCCTGCTCGAAGCGGTGCTGGCGGCCCTGATCGGCGCGGTCCTTGCCTGCGGCACCCTCTGGGTCGGCGTCTACTTCGTCGTCATGCAGCGCGCCCAGGAGACGTTCCGGGTCTGGCAGTGGGTCGGCGCGGCCGAAACCTTCCAGGCGACCCTGATCATGGTGGTCGTCGGCCTGGTGCTCGCCGTGGTCCCGACATTCCTGACGACGCGGAAATACCTCAAAGTCTGACCTCGGTGACTTATCGTGCAGTAGCACGACAACTCAACCCAGAGCAAGGGGTCGACTGTGGTCCCGCACTTCCCCGGTGCGAACCCGCGTGAGCGGGGACGCATCAAGCGAGACGACAGCATCGGCGCCACCGCCACATCGAGCGACCGGTCACGCAAGCGACCGGCCGCCCGGCAGACGGTTGTCGCCGCTTGCTGCGTTGTCCTGTCCATGACCGCCGGAGCGCTGGCGGTGGTTCCGTCTGCCCAGGCGGACCCACCTGATCCGAACGCGCAGAAGAAGCAGCTCGACAGCCAGATCAACCAGTCCAAGGCCGATCTGCACGAGTCCTACGACCAGCTGTCGAAATCCGTTGCCGCCTACAACCAGGCGGAGACGCAGTACCAGGCCGTCCAGGCCCGGTACGCCGCCGTCCAGGGCAAGCTGGCCGCGGCCAAGGCCGCCGACGTGGTGGCCGCGGGCAAGCTTCGCGCCGCCGAGCAGGCGCTGAGCACCGCGCGGACGAACGTTGCCGAGGGCCAGAAGGAGATCGCCGCCAAGCAGGCGCTCGCCGGACGCGCCGTGCGCTCGGCGTACCAGCAGCAGAACCCGCTGGTCGGGCTGTCGATCGTGCTCCGCGGCGCCTCGCCGGCCGACCTGGCCAGCGGGATGCAGGTGCAGCGCAACGTCTTCGGGATCACCGGGAACGCGATCACCAACCTGAACAACGCCCAGGCGCAGCTCGCGAACAAGCAGGCCAAGCTCGCCGAGGCGGAGCGGATCGTCGCGGCGCAGAAGGCCGAGGCGGCGCGGACCGTCCAGGAAGTCACCACGCTGACCCAGCAGGTCGCGACGGAGAAGGCCGCCGCGGCGGCCGTCACCGCGACCCGGCTGGTCGCGCAGCAGGCGGCGGAGAAGGACAAGAACTCCGAGCTGGCGCACTACCAGTCGCTGGTCGCCGAGCGGTCCCGGGTCGAGCAGATCCTGATCGCGCGGGCGCGGGCCGAGAAGGCCGCCGCGGCCCGGCGCAAGGCTGCCGCGGAGGCGGCGGAGCGGGCGAAGGCGAAGAAGGAGCACCGGCCGCCGCGCGACGTACCGGACGAGCCGGACAACGACGGTGGGCTCAGCTTCCCGATCAACACCTACATCACGTCGCCGTACGGGATGAGGTTCCACCCGATCCTGCACTACTGGAAGCTGCACGACGGCACCGACTTCGGCGCCGGCTGCGGTACGCCGATCCACGCCGCGGCCAGCGGAGTGGTCACCGACCGTTACTACAACGGCGGCTACGGGAACCGGATCTTCGTCAACCACGGCGTCATCGGCGGCGACTCGATCACCACCGTCTACAACCACCTGTCCCGCTACAAGGCCCGCGTCGGCCAGCACGTGAAGAAAGGCCAGGTGATCGGGTACGTCGGGACCACCGGCTACTCGACCGGCTGCCACCTGCACTTCATGGTCTACCGCGACGGGCGCGTGACAAACCCGATGAAGTACCTGTGAGTGAAGTGGGATACTGGCCGGATGGTGAAAGAGACCGGCCAGAAGCCGATCGCGCAGAACCGTAAGGCGCGACACGACTACCACATCGACGACGTGGTCGAGGCCGGCCTGGTGCTGACGGGGACCGAGGTGAAGTCCCTGCGGCTGGGCCGGGCCTCGCTCGTCGACGCCTTCGGCTCGGTGCGCGGTAACGAGCTGTGGCTGCAGAACCTGCACATCCCGGAGTACACGCACGGCACGTGGACCAACCACGACCCGCGGCGGACCCGCAAGTTGCTGCTGCATCGCGACGAGATGGAGAAGCTGATCCGCGCGGTCGAGCAGCAGGGCGTGACGCTGGTGCCGCTGTCGCTGTACTTCAAGGACGGGTACGCGAAGGTCGAGCTGGCCACGGCGCGCGGCAAGAAGGACTACGACAAGCGGCACGCGCTGGCCGAGCGGCAGGCGAACCGGGAGGCGCAGCGGGCGCTGTCGGACCGCAGCCGGCGCTGATCGGCGCGGGTCGGCGCACGGGCGTGGCCGATCGTCGTACGGAGGTCCCTGGGGTCGGCTCAGGGGTGGCTCCGGGCGGCACCCGATGGGGTGGACGGCGTTTCGGCAGCAAAGTGGGGGCATGTCCACTTCAGAGCTGCTGGTGACGCCGGCCCAACGGGACCGTGCGGTCGAGATCCTGCAAGAGATGTACGCCGACGGCCGGCTGACCCACCTCGAGTTCGACACCCGGCTCGAGCTGGCGCTGAAGGCCAAGACCCGGGCCGAGCTGAACGGCTCGTTCGACGGGCTGCTGGCCCGCCCGGTCCCCACCTACGCGCCGGCCGCGTTCACCCGCCCGGCGCCGCTGCAGCCCTACCAGAGCTCCGGCCGCGGGATGGGCACGATCTCGCACTGGCTCGGGTACCCGACGTTCTTCGTCGGCCCGGCGCTGGTCGTCGCGACCGCCGGCAAGACCAACCCGGTGGTCCGCAAGCACGCCGTCGAGGCGGTGAACTTCCAGATCAGCGCGCTCGCGGTGTTCACGCTGCTCGGGATCGTCACCGGGATCACCGACGGGTTCACCGGGTTCCTGTTCCCGATCGTCGGGCTGGTCTGGTTCGTGCTGACCGGCATCGGCGGCCTGGCCGCGCTGCTCGGGTCGGACTTCAAGTACCCGTTCACGCTGCGGCTGCTCAAGTAGGGAATCCCTGGTGCGGTTCCGGGGTTGGACTTGGTAGTGTTGGTCTTCTGCTGGTCTGAGGACCGGTAGGAGTTTGACAACTCAACAGGGGGTGAACGGTTTCGACTTTGGACGTACGTTCCAAGAGAAGCGGGCCGAGGATCCAGGGTTATCTCGTTAACGATCTCTGGAAAACAATAACTGCCGCTAATACGCGTCAGAGCTTCGCTCTCGCTGCCTGACAGCCTGAGCACTTAAAGAAGCGGTCAGCCCGGGAGTGCTTCCGACCCGGTTCCTGGCCTCAGCTAGGAAGCTTGCTGTGCTAGCCCGGTCACGGGGTGGGCATGGGACATTTACAGTGACTGAGTCTGTCAGCGACGTGTCTGTGCGAGCGCTGGGACTGAGAAAGCACTAATTCAGACTGCGCCCGGAGAAGTCTTGGGTCGGCGCCGAAGGACGCGGGTTCGATTCCCGCCACCTCCACCACCCCTTGCGAGTTTTGAGAAGACCGGTCCCTCGGGACCGGTCTTCTTGCGTTTGGTGGGAAGAGTCTGCGGGTCTGGTGGGTTGCCGGTTGGTATGACGATCGAGCTGGGGTTGTTCCTGCCGACTGCTGAGACCGGGCGGGAGGTCGCGGAGGCTGCGCGGGCGGCTGAGGCGGCCGGAGTCGGGTCGGTGTGGGCGACGGATCACCTGGTGGCGAGCGGACCGATGGTCGACAGCACGGTCGCGCTGACAACGGCGGCCGCGGTGACTTCCCACGTGAAGGTCGGGTACGGCGTGATGCTGCTCGCGCTGCGCCCGGCGGCGTGGGCCGCCAAACAGGTGGCGTCGCTGCAGCAGGTGTCGGGGGACCGCGTGGTGCTCGGCGTGGGGACGGGGAACCCGGCGCACGGGGATGTGGGCTGGCGGGCGGCCGGGGTGTCGTACGCCGACCGGGGGAGGCTGACGGACGAGGCGCTGGAGGTGCTCCCGGACCTGATCGCTGGGCACGCTGCTGTGGTGGAAACAGGCGCTGTGATGCGAGACCGCGTCGAAGTGACGCTCGCACCGGGGGCCACCGTGCCGCCGATCCTGGTGGCAGGCGCCGGCACCAAGGCGCTCGACCGAGCGGCGCGCTTCGGCGACGGGTGGGTGCCGATCGGACTGCCTGTCGGGGACGTCGCCGACAGGTTGCAGTTGCTGGGCGAGCTCGCGGAGAAGCACGGTCGCCCGCGCCCGACGGTCAGCATCGTCGCGCCGGTCTTGGACGCCGACCTGTCCAAAGCGGCCGACCAGGTGGCGGCGTACGAGCAAGCGGGTGTCGAACGGCTGATCCTGGCGCCGACCGGGCAGGGGTGGCAGCAGGACTACCGGTGGGCGGGGGAGCTGCAGGGGGCGGTCTGAACGAAGGCCACACTGCAGCGGCGGCCGGGGACGGCCGCCGCTGAGAGCTGGTTCAGTTCAGCGTCATCCGTGGCTCCCCGCCGGCCAGGCCGGTGCCTGCGATCGCGCACGTGCCGCCGCGGTTTTGGAGGTAGGTCTGGCGGACGCAGGAGCGTAGGGCGAGTTGGCCCCAGTAGTTGGGGTGGATGGACTCCTGGATGAAGTAGTTCGAGCCGATCGTGGTGACCGTGCGGATCTGGTTGACCCATTCGGTGCGGTCGACGGCGGTCGGCTGGGTCCAGGAGGTCAGGCCGACTTCCTCGTACAGGCCTACGGTCTTCTCGCAGAGGCGGCGGCCGTTGAAGGTGGACTGGAGTTCGAGCAGGCGGGTGTTGGTGAGGCCGGACTGGCCGATCGCGGCGCGGACGGTGTTGTTGATGGTGGTGAGCGCGGTGGCGTTGGCCCAGTCGGCGTCGGCGTTCCAGAAGCCGCAGCCGCCGATGTTCTGGCGGGTGTAGCCGGTCTGGCCGTAGCGGAAGCCGCTGCCGGCGGGGATCGGGGACGGGTAGGTCTGGACGACCAGCGACCAGGCGTTGTCGGCGTACCCGGCGTTGCGCATCGCGGTGCGCAGGTTCTGGAACGACGTCGCGATCCGGCCGCGGACGGTGCTCACGTTGGCGGCGGTGAAGTTCGCGACCACCGACGAGTCGTCCTTGCAGTAGTCGGGGAACCAGGACGGCGAGAGCAGGAAGTCGGTGACGCAGGACTGCACGATCGAGGCGAAGTTGAAGTCGTTGCCGCCGATCGACACGACCACCTGCTTGACGTTGTGCGTCGTCGCGAACTGCTGCAGCAGCTTGGCCTGGCCGACCCGGCCGGCGCCGTTGTCGAAGAAGTCGAGGCCGGGCTTGAAGTCGTCGCCGTTCGAGGTCGCCGTCCGGGCGCCGGAGCAGGCCAGGTTGAGGCCGCCGACGCCGCCGCCGATGTAGGCCTCGGCGGACTTGCTGCGGTGGCACTTGGCGATCTGCTCGCCGGTGCCGGCCGCGTTGTCGTGGTAGGCGTGCGCGCCGAGCGCGTCGGCGGGGGCCTCGGAGTTGTTCGAGCTGCCGGCCCAGCGGCCGGCCTCGCCCGAGATGTAGGAGTCGCCGACGGTCACGACGTACGGCGTACCGGTGCCGGGTCCGTCGGCACGGGCGGGGGCGGTGGTGATCACGGTGGTCAGCAGGGCGGTGGTCAGGGCGACACACAGACGAAGGCGCATGGGCGGACGGCCTTTCTCGCCGGAGGGCCGGCGGCCGCTCGTCGCGGCCGCCGTTGCAGCGAGAATGTACTCCCCGGTAACCCCTCAGAACAGACCGAGAGTGCTGACACCTTTGCGCGCTGTCACCGTTGCGTCAGATTTCAACCGGCGGTCGGCGCCGGGTAGTGACTCGTCCACCAGTCGTTCCAGCGCTTGTCGATCTCTTCGCGATCGGTGTCGCCGTACAGGCTGAGGACGGCCATCGCGGCACCCGCGGGCTTCTGCTCGTTCGGGCCGAGGTGGCTCAGCACGAGCAGGCCGTCGCCCCAGCTGTCGACGGTCAGGCCGCGCTGGTGCTCGGAGACGAAGAAGACCGTGCCGGTCACCTGCTCGCCGAGCAGGTCCAGCTCGTACGGCGTACCGGCGGGCAGGTCCGGCAGGTTGAACTGATTTACACCGGTGCCGGAGTAGAAGAGCGTGCGGCGCGGCTCGCCCGGGTGCCGCTCGAGCGCGAAGCGGAGCTGGTGCAGGAACGTCGTCCAGCCCTCGGTGATGTCGTCGTAGTACGCCTCCCAGTCGGGGTTGTCGCCGTGCGCGGCCCGGGTCAGCGTGATCTTCGCGCCGCCCTCGTGCGGCTCGACCTCGAACTTGTCGCCGCCCTGGATGTCCAGCACGTGCGCCTCGGCGTCCTCGACCGCGACGTGGTCGAAGTAGATCAGGTCGATCTCCTGGTCGAGCGAGCCGTCGACGCCGCCCTCGTACTCCCAGCCGTGCCAGTGCCGGATCTTGTCCTTGTCGCGCAGCGCGTCCCACACCGCCTCGACCGGTGCGGCGATGGTGACCACGATCTGCGGGGTCGGCTCGGTCATGTCTGTTCTCCTTCGGTACGGCGGACGGCGGGGTGCCCGCCGGCGATCAGGCGGTACGGGCGGCCGTCGGCGGTGTCGAACGACTCGACGACCTGCCGGACGGCCTCGGTCAGGGCGTCGGTGAAGCGGTGCACGTCACCGGGCTCGGCGAACCGGACCTCGGTCTCCAGCGTGAAGGTGAGCAGCCGCTGGCCCGCGGCATCGGCCTTGCGCTGCATCCCGGCCACGTCCCGAACGGTGCCGGCGGCAACTTCGACCAGGTGCTCGGCGGCGTACTGGTCGTGGATCGCGGTGAAGGCCTGGCCCATCACGCCGGGGTCGACGACGATCGTCGCCGAGGCTTTGAGGATGCGCTCGACGAATCCGCGCCGCTGCCGCTCCTCGACGAGCTCGACCAGACCGGCCTTCTCGAGCTCCTTCAGGTGGTAGTTCACCCGCTGCCTCGGCAGCTCGAGCGCGGTCGCCAACTGGGTCGCGGAGGACGGCTCCCGGAGGAGGTCCAGCAGTTGCCGGCGGATCGGCGAGAGCGCGATCCGGACGGCGTCCGGTTCGTCGAGGTAGCGCTGCATGGGAACCAGCGTCATATTGACAGGAAAATTTGTCAATAGGGTCGGCGGACGCCCACCACTGTCCAAGCGGCGCCGTCGGAGCTTTTCGCCGGCGTGTCGCGGCGTGTCGCGGGCCGGCGGGGAGGTTGGACAGTGGTGGGTGTGGGCCGATGCTGGGGGAGGATGAGCCGCATGGCGATCGAGGGGCCGCAGTTGCCGGTGGGGACGCAGGTGGTGTTGCGGGTGGCCGGGCCGGATGACGCCGGCGGGACCGCTCAGCGTGGGGCGACCGGGCGGATCAGCGGGGTGACGGCCGACGGCCGGTACGACGTCCGTCTGGTCGACGGGCGCGCGACGATGGCACGGCGGGATCAGCTGAGCTTGCGCACGGCGTACCAGGACGAGGCGATCGGGATCGAGGCGCCCGACGGTGACGTGCTGGTGCGGGAGCGGACGATCTACGCGGCGGTGGTCGGGTCGCGGGCGTTCGGGCTCGACACGGACACCTCGGACACCGACACCCGCGGCGTGTACGTCGCGCCGACCGCGTCGTTCTGGTCGCTGGCGAAGCCGCCGACGCACGTGGACGGGCCGGAGCAGGAGTGGTTCTCGTGGGAGGTCGAACGCTTCTGCGAGCTGGCACTCAAGGCGAACCCGAACCTGCTCGAAGTGCTGCACTCACCGCTCGTCGTCTCCTGCACGCCGCTCGGCGAGGAACTGCTCGACCTGCGCGAAGCGTTCCTCTCGCAGCTGGCGTACCAGACCTACTCGGGCTACGTGCTGAGCCAGTTCAAGAAGCTGGAGGCGGACTTCCGGCGGGACGGCTCGCCGAAGTGGAAGCACGTCATGCACCTGATCCGGTTGTTGCTGTCGGCCCGCACTTTGCTGGCCGAGGGCAAGCTCGTCGTGGATGTCGGCGACGATCGCGAGCGGCTGCTCGCGGTGAAGGCCGGCGCGCTGCCGTGGGACGAGGTCGAGCGCTGGCGACTCGGCCTGCACGAGGAGCTCGACCGGGCGCTGCAGAAAACCATGCTGCCCGCGACGCCCGACGTCGCCAGGGTCGACGCCTGGCTCAGATCGGTCCGGAGGAGGGGCGTCGATGACACGTGACATGCGAGACCTCGACTTCAGCGAGCTCGCGAAGATCATCGCCGGCCAGCCGTACCGGCTGCTCTTCGCGACGGTCTCCGGTGCGCACCTGTACGGCTTCCCGTCGCGCGACTCCGACGTCGACCTGCGCGGTGTCCACGTGCTGCCGCTCGAGGAGATCGTCGGGCTGAAGGCCGGGCCGGACACGCTCGACCGGACCTGGTTCGAGAATGACGCCGAGGTCGACCTGGTCACTCACGACCTGGTGAAGTTCGTCCGACTGATGCTGCGTCGCAACGGCTATGTGCTCGAGCAGGTGCTGTCGCCGCTGGTGGTTGCGTCGACGCCGGAGCATGAGGAACTGGTCGCGCTCGCGCCTGGGTGCATCACCAAGTGGCACGCGCATCACTACCGCGGGTTCGGCAAGACGCAGTGGGACTTCTTCGGGAAGAAGCGGGAGCTGAAGCCGCTGCTCTACACGTTCCGGGTGCTGCTGACCGGGATCCACCTGATGCGGACCGGTGAGGTGCAGGCGGATCTGCGCGAGCTGCTCGAACTGCGCGAAGCGCCGGCGTACCTGCCGGAACTGATGGCGGCGAAGGCGGAGGCCGAGCACGGGCCGCTCGTCGGGCCGGCCGCCGAGCAGCTGGCCAAGGATGTCGTCGCGTTGCAGGCGGCGCTCGACGAGGCGGAGGCGGCGAGTGCGCTGCCGGAGCGGCCGTCGGCCGATGATGCGCTGCACGACTTGGTGGTGCGCGCCAGGCTCGGCTGAGCCGGCCAGAACCACACAGAGAACGCCCGACTACTCCGGTAGTCGGGCGTTCCTACGTTGTAAAGGCGTAGGGTACTTACTTAACTTCGTGAAGCATTGACATTCGGCGTGTCAGGGTAAATAGTTCCGTCCTGAAATCAATCAGAAAGCAGAGTGAATCAACAGTGTCGAACATCAAGGTGCTGCAGCTCCGCTCGGCGGGCGTCAGTCTCGTGCTGGACTGCTCGGGTCCGGCTCTTCCGTCGGTGCTGCACTGGGGTGCGGATCTCGGCGAGCTGTCCGAGGCGGCCCTGGTTGGTCTCAGGCAGGGGGCCGGCGCGGTGCAGACCGGCAACGGTCTGGACGACAACCTCCCGGTCGCGATCGTCCCCGAGTACTCCGCCGGCTGGTTCGGCCTCCCGGGCCTGAACGGGCACCGCGACGGCAAGGACTTCTCCGCGTCGTTCCAGCTGCAGAGCGTCGAGCAGGACGGCAACACGGTGCGCGTCCAGGCCGCCGACGCCGGTGCGCAGCTCACGCTCGCGCTGACCGTCGAGCTGACCGACTCCGGTCTGGTCAAGGCGAAGGCCGACCTGACGAACACCGGCGGTACGCCGTACACGGTGGACGGTCTGGTCCTCGCGCTCCCGGTGCCGACCGAGGCGACCGAGCTGTTCGACATGACCGGCCGGCACATCGGCGAGCGGCACCCGCAGCGGCACGCGTTCACGCAGGGCGCGCACATCCGCGACAACCGCCGCGGCCGTACCGGCGCCGACGCGACGCTGCTGCTGATCGCCGGCACTCGCGGCTTCGACTTCGGCACCGGCGAGGTCTGGGCCGTGCACACCGCCTGGAGCGGCAACCACCGGTCGTACGCCGAGCGCGGCATGAGCGGGTACGCCGTCATCGGCGGCGGCGAGCTGCTGCTGCCGGGCGAGGGCCGCCTGGAGCCGCAGGGCAGCTACGGCACCCCCTGGATCTACGGCTCGTACGGCGTCGGCCTGGACCAGCTGTCGACGCGCTTCCACGATTACCTGCGCGCCCGTTCGACGCACCCCAGCACCGACCGCCCGGTCGTGCTGAACACCTGGGAAGCGGTCTACTTCGACCTCGACCTGGACAAGCTGAAGGCGCTCGCCGACGCGGCTGCCGAGGTCGGCGCGGAGCGGTTCGTGCTCGACGACGGCTGGTTCCGCGGCCGCCGCGACGACCACGCCGGCCTGGGTGACTGGTACGTCGACGAGGGCATCTGGCCGAAGGGCCTGCACCCGCTGGTCGACCACGTCACCGGTCTCGGTCTCCAGTTCGGCCTCTGGGTCGAGCCGGAGATGGTCAACCCCGACTCCGACCTGGCCCGCGAGCACCCGGACTGGATCCTTGCCACCGGCAACCGGATGCCGCCGACCGCGCGGCACCAGCAGGGCTTGAACCTGGGCATCCCGGCGGCGTACGACTACATCCTCGAGCGGCTCGACTCGATCCTGAACGAGTACGACATCTCGTACCTGAAGTGGGACCACAACCGCGACTTCGTTGACGGCGGCAACCAGCAGACCGGGACGGCGGGCATCCACGCCCAGACCCTGGCGCTGTACCGGCTGCTCGACGAGCTGAAGGCCCGGCACCCCGGCCTGGAGATCGAGTCCTGCTCGTCCGGCGGCGCGCGCGTCGACCTCGGCGTACTGGAGCGGACCGACCGGGTCTGGGGCAGCGACAGCAACGACGCGCTGGAGCGGCAGAAGATCCAGCGCTACACCCAGCTGCTGCTCCCGCCGGAGCTGATCGGCTGCCACGTCGGCCCGCCGAAGGCGCACACCACCGGCCGCACCCAGACGCTGGCGTTCCGGGCGACCACGGCGCTGTTCGGCCACTTCGGCATCGAGTGGGACATCAGCGCGGCGTCGGCCGAGGAGCGCGCGGAGCTGGCAGGGTGGGTCGCGCTGCACAAGGAGCTCCGGCCGCTGCTGCACACCGGCCGGGTGGTCCGGGCCGACCGTGGCTCGGAGGACTTCCTGCTGCACGGTGTCGTCGCGCAGGACGGGTCGCGCGCGGTCTACAGCGCCGTCCAGCTGACCCAGTCGATCACCTCCGACCTGGGCCGGGTCCGGCTGCCCGGGCTCGACGCTGCTCGGACGTACCGGGTCACGAAGAGGGCGACCCCTGGTCCCGAGCCGCGCAACACCGCGGCCTGGTGGGCCGACGGGGTCGAGCTGAACGGAGCGACGCTGGCCGCCGTCGGGGTCCAGACCCCGGCCCAGTGGCCCGAGAACGCGATCCTGCTGGACGTCCAGGCCATCGACTGAGGAGGAGATCGGCTGTGACCGTGACGACGAGTGCCCCACCGAAGCGACAACGACGAAGTCTCGGGGACCTGAAGGTCGCGATGATCTTCCTGGCCCCGGCCACCGTCGGGTTCGTGGTCTTCTACATCTGGCCGACCCTGCGCGGCGCCTACCTGAGCTTCACCGAGTACAGCCTGCTGCAGGCGCCGGAGTTCAACGGGCTGCAGAACTACGAACGGATGATCCACGACAGCTTCTTCTGGAACGCGCTCGTCGTCACGGTCGAGTACGTCGTGATCAACATCGGCCTGCAGACCGTGCTGGCGGTGCTGATCGCGATGCTGATGTACCGGCTGACCAAGTCGATCACGGTCCGCGCGGTGATGCTGCTGCCGTACCTGATCGCCAACGTGGTGGTCGCGCTGGTCTGGTACTGGATGCTCGACTTCCAGGTCGGCATCGTCAACCAGGGGCTGGAGCTGATCGGGATCGATCCGGTCGCGTTCTTCGGCGACTCGCACTGGGCGATCCCGACCGTTGCCGGGATCAACATCTGGCGGCACATGGGCTACACCGCGCTGCTGGTCTTCGCCGGCCTGCAGACGATCCCGTCGTACGTCTACGAGGCAGCCGAGGTCGACGGATCCAGTGAGATGCAGACGTTCTGGCGGATCACGCTGCCGCTGCTGCGGCCGGTCCTGGTGATGGTCCTGGTGGTCACCATGATCGGCTCGTTCCAGATCTTCGACACCATCGCGGTGACCACCCAGGGCGGCCCGATCAACGCCACCCGGGTCATCTACTACTACATCTACGAGCGCGCGTTCACCCGGTTCGACTTCGGGTACGCCTCGGCGATGGCGCTGGTGCTGTTCGCGATCCTCGCGGTCGTCTCGCTGCTGCAGCTGCGGCTGCTCCGCGCCAAGGAGAGTGACCTGGCATGAGGAAGTCCATCACTCCGGGCCGTACGGTCGCCTGGGTCGTTCTCGTCGTCCTGATGCTGCTGACGCTGTTCCCGTTCTACTGGATGCTCCGTACGGCGCTGTCGGACAACACGCAGCTCGCCGGGCACCCGAACTCGCTGCTCCCGGTCGAGACCACGCTCGGCGCCTTCAAGCGGGTGCTCGGGCTGTCGACGGTCGAGGAGGCGCAGGCCCAGGGCGGCTCCGGTGCCGCGGTCAACTTCTGGCTGTACCTGCGCAACTCGCTGATCGTGTCCACGGTGACGACGGTCTGCCAGGTGTTCTTCAGCGCGATGGCGGCGTACGCGTTCGCCCGGCTGCGCTGGCCCGGCCGGGACAAGGTGTTCGCGCTGTTCCTGGCCGCGCTGATGGTGCCGCCGATCTTCACCACGCTGCCGAACTTCGTGCTGATCAAGAACCTCGGGCTGCTGAACAGCTTCGCCGGCATCATCCTGCCGGGCGCCTTCATGACACCGTTCGCGATCTTCTTCCTGCGCCAGTTCTTCCTCGGCATCAACCGGGAGCTGGAGGAGGCGGCGATGATCGACGGCGCCGGGCACCGCAAGATCTTCTTCGGGATCGTGATCCCGATCAGCGCGGCACCGATCGCCACGCTGGCGATCCTGACCTACATCAACTCCTGGAACGACTACTTCTGGCCGCTGCTGGTCGGGCAGCAGGAGAACGTCCGGGTGCTCACCGTTGCTCTCGGGGTGTTCCGGTCGCAGACTCCGCAGGGAGGGCCGGACTGGGCCGGGCTGATGGCGGCGACGCTGATCGCGGCGCTGCCGATGATCATCCTGTTCCTGGCCTTCGCCAAGCGGATCACCAACTCCATCGGTTTCTCCGGGATCAAGTGAGGGTCGGATGAACATTTCACGACGCACGTTGCTCAAGGGGACGCTGGCCGGACTGGCCGCTTCGGCGGTCGCGGGCTGCAACAACGGCGCCGCGTCCCGCGGCTCCGGCGAGGTCATCTACTGGCTGTGGGACTCCGCCCAGCTGCCGATGTACACCGAGTGCGCGAAGGTGTTCCACGAGCAGAACCCGCAGTACAGCGTGAAGATCGAGCAGTACGGCTGGAACGACTACTGGAACAAACTCGTCACCGGCTTCATCTCCGGTACGGCGCCCGACGTGTTCACGTCGCACTCGGCGAAGTACCCGCTGTTCGCCGACAAGGGTCAGGTGCTGGCGCTGGACGACTTCGTCGAGCGCGACGGGGTCGACCTGTCGATCTACCAGAAGGGGCTGGCCGAGCGCTGGATCGGTGCCGACGGCAAGCGCTACGGCCTGCCGAAGGACTTCGACACCGAGGTCTACTTCTACAACTCCGCGCTCACCGAGGCGGCCGGGATCAGCACCGACCAGCTGAACGCGATGACCTGGAACCCGCAGGACGGGGGCACCTTCGAGCAGATCGTGGCCCGGCTGACCGTCGACTCCAAGGGCCGGCGCGGGGACCAGCCCGGTTTCGACAAGGACAACGTCAAGGTCTACGGCCTCGGGTACGGCGACGCCGGTGGCGCGGACGGCCAGACCAGCTGGAGCTGGTACGCCGCGACCAACGACTGGAAGTACTCCGAGGGCGAGCCGTGGGGGACCAAGTTCTTCTACGGCGACCCGAAGTTCACCGAGACCATCGGCTGGTGGCGCGGACTGATCACCAAGGGCTTCATGCCGACGTACGCGCAGGCCAAGTCCGGGGTCGACGTGACCACGTCGTTCGGGGCCGGCAAGTACGCCATCACGCCGAACGGGTCCTGGATGCTGGAGACGTACGCCGGGCTGAAGCAGGTCAAGACCAAGCTGGCCAGGCTCCCGCAGGGGCCGAACGGCAAGCGGATGTCGATGATGAACGGCCTGGCCGACACGATCTGGGGCGACTCCACCCGCAAGGACGCCTCGTGGGCGTGGGTGAAGTTCCTCGGGTCGCAGACCGCGCAGGACATCGTCGCCAAGGCCGGGGTGGTCTTCCCGGCGGTGAGCGCGTCGCTGCCGCTGGCCAAGGCCGCGTTCGAGGCCGACGGCTGGGACGTGACGCCGTTCCTGGAGCCGGTCGCGGCGGGGGACGTGTTCCCGTACCCGGCCAACCCGAACGCCGCGGACGTGACCGCGGTGATGACCCCGGCGATGGACGCGGTGATGGCGTTCGAGGCCGAGCCGTCGTCGCTGGCCGAGGCCAACGACGACGTCAACCAGATCCTCTCGGCGGCGTCCTGAAACGTCGTACTTGGATGTGAAACGCTGTGTCAGCTGCTCGCTGAGCTGTAGCGGCGGCTGGCCAGGTGCCAGTGGAGCTTGGTGACGACGAGCCCGGCGACCAGCGCCGGGAGGGCGAGCAGGAATGGTGTGGCGGTGCCGGTCAGTGTCTCGACCGGCACCGCTGCCACGAGACCGGCCGGGGCGAGCGTGATCAGGATCAGGCGCGCCGTACCGGTGAAGTAGCTGATCGGGTACTTGCCGGCCTCGCGGACCTGGCCGGCGATCTCGTTGACCGGCTCGGCGCTCTCGAACCAGAACGCCGAGTAGGCGAGGTTGGCCCAGAGCAGGCTGAAGCCGGCGAAGCCGATCACCGCCCAGGCGATCGCTTGGACGACGAGCGCGGCGTCGGGCCTGGCGTCGGCCAGGTGCAACCCGACCGCGACCATCGCGGCGCCGGACAGCACGCGGCCGAGCTCGGCCGGCTCCATCCAGCGCAGGCCCGAGAACAGCTGCGCGTTGACCGGGCGGATCAGGATCAGGTCCAGGTCGCCCTGGCGGACGTAGCTGTGCATCTTGGCCAGGTTCGGCCGGACGAAGCAGTCCATCAGGCCGGTGGAGATCCCGAACAGGCCCACCACGGCGACGGCCAGCGGGCCGGACCAGGAGGTGCCGCCGGCGTCGGTGAGGATGAGGACCGGTACGACGCCGAGCACCAGGTCGCCGACCGACGAGAACGCGTTGATCGCGGTCTGGCTGCGGAACTGCAGGTCCCGGCGGATCGCCTGCTTCAGACAGGCCCAGAACAGCCGCGGCGTCATGCGCCCGCGCCCTGGTAGTCACGCAGCCCCCGCCGCCAGACCAGGACCGCCCCGCCGACCAGTACGGCGAACCAGCCCGCCTGGTACACGTAGTCGATCGCGCGCGTCGTACCGAGCAGGACCTCCAGCGGGAACGAGATGACGAAGCGGAACGGCTGGGCGTGCAGGAACGGCTGGAACGCTTCTGGGAAGAGCGCTAGTGGTACCAGGCCGCCGGAGAGCAGCCTGGCCAGCAGGTAGCGGAGGCGGTCGACGGCGGCGATGTCCTCCATCCAGAACGCCAGGGAGCCGATCAGTACGTCCAGCGCGAAGGTCATCGCTGCTGCGACGGCCAGTGCTGGTAGGAACAGCAGCCAGCGTTGGGGATCGCCTGGTAGCCGCAGGTCGTCGCGGAAGACCAGGCCGAGTGCAGCGACCGGTGGTAGCAGTAGACCGAGCTTGAGGAACTTCTCGGCGGAGTTGTTGGCCAGGTACGACAGGTGGGTCGAGCAGGGACGGACGAGCCAGGAGTTGAGGCCGCCGAGCCGGATCGACTCGGCCAGGAAGCCCGAGGTCCAGCTGGACGTGATCATCGCGACGACGCTGACCAGGACGAGGTAGCTGGTCAGGTACGTCGTGGAGACGGGCGGGTCGGCGCCCTGGGCGATGGCGCCGTGCCAGACCAGCAGCGCGATCGCCGGCGGGAGGACGTTGGCGATCTGGAGCAGGAAGAGCCACCAGCGGTGGTTCATCATCATCCGGACCTCTTGGACGGTCAGGATCCGGAGCAGCCGCAGTTGCCGGGTCATGAGCGGCTCTTGAACATCGCGGCGAGGACCTGGTCCAGGTCAGCATCCGCGTGCTGACCTGAGCGCTCCCGGAGCTCGGCGAGGTCGCCGTCGAAGCCCAGGACGCCGTGGTCGATCAGTGCGATCCGGTGGCACAGTGCCGCGACGTCGCTCATGTCGTGACTGGTCAGCACGATCGTCGTCCCGTGGTCACGGTTCATCTCCGCGAGGAAGTTGCGCAGGGCAAGCTTCGCGACGACGTCCAGGCCGACGGTCGGCTCGTCGGCGAACAGCAGCGCCGGCTGGTGCAGCAGCGCGAGCACGAGCTCGCAGCGCATCCGCTGGCCGAGCGAGAGCTTGCGGACCGGGATGTTGACCAGGTGCGCGACGTCGAGGCGCTCGGTGAGCTCGGCGACGCTCGCGTCGAACGTCGGCTTCGGGATCGCGTACATCTCGCGGTGGATCAGCAGCGAGTCGTACGTCGAGACGTCCCACCAGAGCATCGACTTCTGGCCGAACACGACCGAGATCCGGCTGAGGAAGTCGAACGATCGCCTGTGCGGCTCGTGGTCCAGGACTGTCAGTTGGCCGCCGGTCGGGCGGAGCAGGCCACAGAGCATCTTGATCGTGGTGGTCTTGCCGGCGCCGTTCGGGCCGAGCAGGCCGATCACCTGGCCCTCGGGGACGGTCAGGGTGAGCGCGTCGACGGCGGTGCGCTGCCGGCGTACGGGTTTGAGCAGGCCTTTGAGGGCGCCTCGCATTCCGGGTTCCTGCTCGGTGTAGCGGTAGACCTTTGTCAGGTCGGTCGCGGTGATCGCGTTCATCGCGCGCCTCCAGGGCCGGCCCACGCAGACTGGGGAGCCGGGTCGATGGAGCAAGCCGGAGTCTGCCGGCAGCCGGCCCACATGACGGCGGGCGGCCGTCGACGAGTTTAGTCGCGCGCGGTGCGGGCGCGCCTGTGGTTTTCAGGGACCGGCCCTGGGCGGGCCCTGAGTCGGCGTACGCCGTGGGGAGTACGCCGTACTACGTCTGGTGGCTGCCGTGCTCCGCCGGAGGTAGGTGAGGTGCCGCCGCGGAGGCGACGCGGCGAGGGGTGCTCGGGCGACACGATCGGTGGCATCAGATTCTTGCGACCACTTGAGGAGTGTCATGAACGAGAACGTGCGGGTCGGGGACCAGGAACGCGAGGAGGCGGTCAGGCGGCTGGGGGAGCACTACGAGGCCGGGCGGTTGACTGCGGAGGAGCACGGGGAGCGGGTGGATCGGATCCTGCAGGCGAAGACCGCGGGGGATCTGGGGGCGGTGTTCGCGGATCTGCCGGGGGAGAAGAAGGCCGAGGCTGGTCCGCAGGGGCCGCCGTGGTCTGGGCAGCGTCCGCCGTGGGCTTCGAAGGGGCCGTTGCGGCGGCTTCCTCTGCCGTTGTTGATTGCGTTGGCTGGGCTCCTGGTGCTGCTGTCCGTCGGGTGTGTGGTCGGTGGTGGACATCCGCCGGTGCTGCCGTTGCTGCTGATCGTCGCGGCGGTTGTGTTCGTGAAGAAGCGGCGGCACGCATGAGGACGGCGTACCGGGTGCTCGCCTCGCTGATCGCGCTTGCAGTGGTGCTGCAGGTGGCGGCGATCGCGCTGGCCGGGTTCACGACCGCGGCCGACGCGGAGGACGGGGCGACGATCGGCGCCGACTACAGCAACTTCGGGCAGAGCTACCACAGCATGGCCGGGACGGCGATCGGGCTGCTCGCGCTGATCTTCCTGATCGTGTCGTTCCTGACCGATGTGCCGCGTGGGCGTGCTCTGGCCGGGATTGTGGTCGGCCTGGTCGCGCTCCAGTTCGTGCTGGCGGTGGTGTCGTTCGGGCTGCCCGCGCTGGGGATCCTGCACGGGATCAACGGGCTCGCGATCGCCGGTGTCGCGGGCGCGGCGTCACGGCGGGCTGCGGCTTCGGTGGTCGCCAGTGCCTGAGGAGGAGGCTCGTACGCCGGAGGATCGCCCCGGGCCGTCTGATCGCCCGGCGGCGCTCGGCGGCCGGCGTACGATCCGGAACCGGCTGATCGCCCTAGGGGTGACGCTGGCGGTGCTCGCGCCGCTGGCGTACCTCTGGGCGACCAGCCTCGTCCCGTCGTCGTACTCGGCAACTGACATGGGGTACGCCGACTACGGCGGCGGCGCCGCGCATCATCAGCACCACGGCGGCCGCAGCGTCGCCGACCTCACCGGCCCGCGCACCGGCACGCCCGACGTCGCGGTGACGCTGACCGCCCGGAAGGCCTCGATCACGCTGGCAACCGGCGAGTCCGTCGACGGCTACACGCTCAACGGCTCCTCACCCGGCCCGCTGATCCGCGCCGCCGTTGGCGATCTCATCGAGGTGACGCTGGTGAACGAGTCCGTCCCCGACGGCGCGACCCTGCACTGGCACGGTATCGACGTCCCGAACGCCGAGGACGGCGTCGCCGGCGTCACGCAGGACGCCGTACCGGTCGGTGGGCGGCACACCTATCGCTTCCTGGCATCGGACGCCGGGACGTACTGGTACCACTCCCACCAGGTCTCCAGCGAGCAGGTCCGCAACGGGCTCTTCGGTACGATCGTCATCGGTGCGCCTCCCGCGACGGCCACGTCGCCGCGCGACGTCATCGCCGCTATCCACACCTACGACGGCCGCCGTACCGTCAACGGCTCGACCGGCACCTCCCGCGTCGACGTCCCCGCCGGTACGACGCTCCGCGTGCGAATGATCAACACCGACAACGCCCTGATCCGCGTCGGCCTCGTCGGCGCACCATCCAAACTCGTCGCCGTCGACGGCCGCGAACTCCACGGCCCGACCCCGACCACCGACGCCTTCCCCCTCGCCGCCGGAGCCCGAGCCGACTTCGAAGTCACCGTCCCCGCCACCGGCCTCCGCCTCGACGCAGGCGTCGCCCTGACGATCGCGCCGCCCGGCGTACCAGGCCCTGAAGATTCTTTGTCTTCAGCAACCATCGATCTCCTCACCTACGGCAAGCCCACCACTCCGGGCCTCGACGTCAGCAATCCCGACCGCACGTTCGAGTACCGCATCGGCCGCAGCCCCGGCTTCCTCGACGGCGTACCCGGCTTGTGGTGGACGATCAACGGCCACAAGTACCCCGACGTCCCGATGTTCATGGTCACCGCCGGCGATGTCGTCAAGATGAAGATCTCCAACACCAGCGGCCAGTCCCACCCCATGCACCTGCACGGCCACCACGCCGTCGTCCTCTCCCGCAACGGCGTCCCGTCCACAGGCACCCCCTGGTGGACCGACACTCTCGAGGTCGACGACGACGAAACCTACGAAATCGCCTTCCTGGCCGACAACCCCGGCGTCTGGATGGACCACTGCCACAACCTCCCGCACGCGTCACAGGGCCTGATGACCCACCTGATGTACGAGGGCATCGGCACGCCGTACAAGATCGGCAACGGCAACGAGCCGGAGTAACCATTCAGTGTCGAACCACCACGCCACCAGGCGAACCCACCCCCGGTGAGGTATCCCTGAAAGATGACCTGCCCCACAGCCCTCCGCACCGCCGCCACCCTCGCGGTCCTGCTCGCCGGGCTGGTCATCACCCCCCTCGCCCTGTCCCACCTCGACGACAACGAGCACCTCATCGAAACCCAACCCGTCCGAGAGGTCGAGGTCGTCGCCGTCTACTCCACAACCCTCCACACCCAAATGACCACAGTCATAGTCCGCCACCCCGACACGGCGGCCCCCACTCCCCTCGAAGGCGCCGACAAACTCCTGTCCCTCCCGGCTGCCAACACGTACGTCCCCGTCGTCGTCGATCCCGACGATCGGACTCGCCTACTCATCACCACCGCCGACTGGGCACCGAGCTGGCTCGACTACACGACTACGGTCGCCGCCACGGCGCTGCCTGCAATCACCCTCGCGGCTCTCTTGTCCGGTGCCTTGACCGGCCGTCGCAACAAGGTGCAATAACCACCTCCGCAACGCCGCCGGAGCAGGCGAGAAGCGCCGCGAGCGCCTATTATCCAGGCGATTCGCCTTGTGACCCGAATCACCGACCCATGCAAACCGAACTGTATGGGTTGTCGCTGTTCAACAGCCCGACATAACCCCAGAGTTACCCCTCGACTGTCTTTTGTATCGATCTGTGGGGTGGGGCAAGTGACCTGGGGCTCTCGTACGTCTCGTTCACGCCGGCACAGCCGGCGTACAGCTGTCTGGTTCGTGGTCGGCGCTCTGGTCGCCGGCGGAGGGCTGCAAGCACTGCCGACCGCCGCGACGCCGCCGCCGGCGGCTTCTCCGGCCAAGCAGCCGGAGAAGAGTGCGGCCAAGCGAGCCGCAGAGTCCGGCGAGCGGGTCGAAGTGGTCGAGAAGCGCACCGAGACATCAAAGAACTTCGCGAACCCCGACGGCACCTTCACCCTCGAGCAGTCCGCGGAGCCGGTCCGGAAGAAGCGGAACGGCCAGTGGGTCGACCTCGACCCGACTCTGTCCCACCAGGACGGCGTGATCCGGCCGGCGGCGACGTCGATGGAGATGGAGTTCTCCGACGGCGGCGACAAGAACCTGGTGACGCTCACCAAGGAAGGGCACGAGTTCGCCCTGACCTGGCCGCGGCCACTGCCCGCGCCGGTCGTCGACGGCGACAACATGACGTACAAGTCGGTCTACCCCGACGTCGACCTCCGGGTGAACGTCACCAACGACTCCTTCTCCCAGGTGCTGATCGTCAACACCCCGGCGGCCGCCAAGCTGCCGCAGCTGCAGCAGATCGAGCTCGGCCTCGACGCCCCGGGACTGACCGTCCGGAACTCGCCGGGCGGCGGCATCGAGGCCGTCGACGAGATCGGTACGACGATCTTCAGCGCACCGAAGCCGGTGATGTGGGACTCCTCGGGTGATCGGAAGGCCGAGCCGGCTTCGGCCGACCGGGGCGCCGAGCCACTCGAGGGCGACACGGTCGCCGCGATGCCCGTCGGGATCGATCAGGACAGCCTGACCATCACGCCGCAGCAGTCGCTCGTCGATGCACCCGGCACGGTCTACCCCCTGCACATCGACCCAGCGGTCAGGGGCACCCGCGTAGCGCGTTCGATGATCAACGAGGCCCAACCAGGTACGCCGTACTGGGGTTGGACCAACGACGAGGGCGTCGGGTACCAGGCGTTCGAGCCGTGGAGCCGCAAGCGTCTCTTCTTCGGCTTCGACGTCGCGAAGGTCGCTCAGGCCCAGATCCTCTCGGCCACGTTCACCGCGTTCGAGACCTGGGCCGCGTCGTGCACGCCCAAGCCGGTCGAGGTCTGGAAGACGGCGCGGGTCACCGAGAACACGAACTGGAACGCAGGCTCCGGAGCGTCGGTCTGGCAGCAACGGCTGGGAACCGCGACCGTCGCCCACGGCCGTGAGGGATGCGACCCGGGTGGATCCTGGGTGCCGTTCAACGTGCAGTCGGGGGTGGCGCAACAGGCGGCAGCCAACGCCTCCACCATCTACCTCGGGATGCGCGCGGCCGACGAGTCCGACCAGAACGCCTGGAAGCGGTTCCGGTACGACGTCGAGCTGTCGATCACCTACAACTTCGCGCCCACCGTCGTGCGTCCGCGGACCGAGGACCCCGTGACCAGCTGTGCCACCACCGCAGGCAGCGCCCCGATCGTCGGAGACGCCCAGCCACGTCTGATCGTCGGCGTCACAGACCCAGACGCGTGGGACGGCGACCAGGCGATGGTCGAGTTCGAGGTCCGCAGGGCGATCGACGCCGGCCCGTACCGCCAGCTCAAGACCGCGGGCTACTCGAACACCGGAACCGACGTACGGTTCATACCGAGCGGTGAGATGCAGGTCCTGGACTCGAACGTGACCTACGCCTGGCGGGCTCGAGCGTGGGACGGGGACGCGCACTCCGCCTGGTCGACCGAGTGCTACTTCGCGGTGGACCTGGCGAAGCCGCCGGCGCCGACCATCGTGGCGACGACGGCCGGTCCTTACCAGCCAGGCAAGGCCGTCAGCTTCAAGATCGCCAGCCCCTCGAACGACGTCACCGGCTTCCGCTACGCGTTCGACACCTTCAGCCCCGGATCCACGGTGATTCCGAAGGCGAACGGCACGCTGACGGCGACACCGGCCCACATCGGTCCCTGGTACATCCGTGCCTGGAGCGTCGATGCCGCGGGCAACCCGAGTGACCGGTACGGCGAAGTGGTGCTGCGCGTGAACGGGCCGGATGTCGACGGCAAGTGGATGTTCGACGAGGGCACCGGATCCTCGAGTGTCGACGGCAGCGGCAACAGCCGCACGATGTACCTGGGGACCGGAGCCACCTGGACCGGTGGTGACCAGTCCGCCGTGCTTCCCACCGACCGGGCCGTCTACCTGCCGGGCCTGCAGACGACCGGTGCCACCACGGCGACGTCGGCGACCAACATCGTGGACACCAGTCACAACTTCAGTGTGATGGCTCGTGTGCAGCTCGGGATCAAGAGCAACCGCCAGGTCATCCTCAGCGAGGACCGGCCGGGCCTCAGCAGCTTCACGCTGGGCACCACGGAGATGACCTGGACCGGCAAGGACACCGCGGACCCTGGCGATGATGTTCCGAGCGAGCGAAAGGTCAAGTTCGCGTTCACCATTGCCACCAACGACTCGGCAGGCCCGGCCAAGCTCGAGACCGGGTGGATCGCGCACAACGAGGGTGACTGGATCGACGTCGCGGCGGTGTACGAGGCAGGTGACCACTTCCTCAAGCTGGCCGTCGACGGCATCCCCCGCAGCAGCGGGTACTTCAAGGAGTCGGCCAGCGTCACCGACGGCTCCGGCCCGTTCCGAACCGGCTTGGCGATCGACGGGCAGAGCACGCACTTCCTGCGCGGCGCGGTGGACGACGTCCGGCTTTACCAGAACGTCGTCAGCGACGACTACATCCAGGCCTACTCCTTCGGAGACAACTGATGGGACGGACGATGAAGCTCAGTAGGCCCACCCTGCGAAGAAGCCGAGCGGCCCTCGTCACGGTCTTGGGCGTCAGCCTGATCGCCGGTGTCGCCTCCTACGTCCCAGCAGCCGAGGCCAAGGCGTACAGCCGCCCGGCGCCGACACCGCAGAAGACCGATCCGGTCGAGGGCTCGGAGTTCACCGGCAAGAAGGATCTCCCGGCTGAGAAGTCGCCGGGCAAGGCCGCCGACGTCACGTCGCCGACCTGGCCCGCCGCGACCACTGGCGTCGTCAACCTCGCGCCCGTCGGCCTCACCGGTGTGGCCAAGACGGTGACGACGCCGCAGCGAGTCGGCGCGTCTCCGGTCACGGTCGCCCCGTCGGCCGCCTCGGCGAAGGCAGCCGCGGCCGTCAAGTCCGTACGGGTCGACGTGCTCGGGCAGGACCGCGCGCAGCAACTCGGCGTCAGTGGAGTTGTCCTGCGAGTGGCAGCCGCCGAGAAGACAGCCGCTCCGGGCAAGGTGCGGCTGCAGGTGAAGTACTCGGACTTCAAGAACGCGTACGGCGGGGACTGGGCCACCAGACTCCGCATGGTCAGACTCGACTGCTCCAACGAGACGACCTGCTCGAAGGCGACGGTGGTGCCGGGCTCGGCGGTCGATGCCAAGACCGAGACCGTCACTGCCGACGTCGACGTACCGGCCAACAAGTCGGGCTCGGCTGTCGCCGCGTTCGCCGTAGCGGCTGCCGCGGACGGCCCGAACGGCGCGTACAGCGCGACCAGTTTGTCGCCGGCCTCGACCTGGAGTGTCGGCAAGCAGACCGGCGACTTCAACTGGAGCTACCCGCTGCGAGTGCCGCCGGGCACAACAGGTCCCCGGCCGGAGCTCTCGATCGGCTACTCGTCGGGCTCGCTCGACGGTCAGACCGCGTCGACCAACAACCAGGGCTCGTGGATCGGGCAGGGGCACACCCTGGAACCCGGCTACGTCGAGCGCAAGTACGTCTCGTGCGCGGACGACATGACCGCGGAGTCGAACAACAAGACCAAGACCGGCGACCTGTGCTGGCGCTCCGACAACGCGACGCTTTCGCTGGGAAGTCACTCCAGTGAGCTGCTGTACGACCCGGTCAAGGGCTGGAAGCTGCAGAAGGACGACGGATCCCGCATCGAGCGACTGTCCGGCGCGGACAACGACGCCGTGAACGGTCCGGTGAGCGGTGAGCACTGGCGCCTCACGACCACGGACGGAACGCAGTACTTCTTCGGCCTGAACCCGGCTGCTTTCGGGGCGAGCAGGTCGAACTCCGTCTCCATGGTTCCGGTGTACGGCAACAACGACGGTGAGGCTTGCTTCAAGGCCGGCGACTTCGCCGGTTCGCAGTGTGCGCAGCCCTGGCGGTGGAACGTCGACCGGGTGATCGACACGTCCGGCAACGTCATGACCTACCGGTACGCGAAAGAGACCAACTACTACGGCCGCAACAACAACACCGCGGTCTCCAGCTACGACCGCGGCAGCTACCTGACGAGCATCGAGTACGGCGAGCGCGACGGCACCGACGCGTCGGTCGCGGCGCCGGCCAGGGTCGTCTTCGAGGTCGCCGAGCGTTGTTTCCCGAGCGGAGCGGTCACGTGCGCACCCGAGCAGCTCACAGCGGCCAACGCCTCGAAGTGGCCCGACGTGCCGTTCGACCAGATCTGCGCGTCCGCCACGACCTGCCCGGGCAAGACCTCGCCCGCGTTCTTCAGTCGCAAGCGGCTGGACGCGTTGTACACCGGAGTTCACACGGGCGGGGGCAACTACCGAACCGTGGACCGCTGGGACTTCGGGCAGGAGTTCAAGGACCCGGGCGACGGTACGTCGGCCGGCCTCTGGCTCAACAGCATCACGCACAGCGGTACGGCCAACGGCACCGCGGTCGTCGATCCGCCGGTCACCTTCGAGGGCACGCTGATGTCCAACCGCGTAGGTGACTTCACCAACGGCGCGTTCCCGATGAACAAGCCGCGGGTCAACGGCATTCGCACCGAGTCGGGCGCGCTGATCTCGGTCAACTACTCGGCGAAGGACTGCACCACCAACCCGGCCGAAGCAACCGCGCCGACGAACACCCGCCGGTGCTTCCCGGTGTACTGGACGAGAGAGGGCGGCGAGAACCCGACCCTGCACTGGTTCCACAAGTACATCGTGACCCGGACGGTCGAGACCGACCTGGTCGGCGACTCGCCGACGAAGGACACGGCGTACAGCTACGCGGGCAGCGCCGGCTGGCACTTCGACGACAACGAACTGACCGCCCTGAAGTACCGGACCTGGGGCGACTGGCGCGGCTACAACTACGTGACGGTGCTCGAAGGCCCGGCAGGGTCGCAGACCGCCACGAAGTTCCTCTACTTCCGGGGTCTGCATGGCGACCGCCTGAACAAAGCGGGCACCCAGACGAAGAGCGTCCAGATCAAAGACTCGCAGTCCACGACCGGCTACGACGACTTCGATCGCCTGAACGGCTATGTCCGCGAGCAGGTCACGTACAACGGTTCGGGCGGCGCCGAGATCACCGGGACCGTCAACACGCCGTGGCTCAAGCAGACCGCGTCGAGCCCTGGTGACATCGCGACGTTGCTGGCAACCGGCTTCGTTCGCGTCCGGACCCGGCTGACCGACGGTACCTACCGGGTGTCCGGAACCGACAGCCAGTTCGACGACCAACTCGGCCTGCCGACCTCGGTGAGCGACCTCGGAGACGTGAGCAAGGGCGACGACGACCGCTGCACGCAGTACGAGTACGCGCAGCGCTCCAGCGGCTGGGTGATGGACACGGTGAAGCGCAAGGAGACGGCCTCCGTCAGCTGCGCTGTCGCAGATCCGGCCCCGGGTCAGATCGTGTCCGACGAGCGCACGTACTACGACCAGAGCACGTCGCTGGACGCCGCTCCCACCCGGGGCCTGGTCTCCAAGGTCGAGACGATGTCCGCCACGGGCAGCACTCCTGTCTACGAACAGCGCGCCCGGATGATCTACGACGAGCTCGGGCGGACGACCGAGACCTACGACGGGCTCAACCGGAGGACCAGCAAGGTCGAGTACGTGCCCGCGCTGAGTGGCCCGGTGACGGGTACCAAGACGACGGACGCCCTGAACAACACCAGCGAGACGACGCTGGACCCCGCGTGGGGTTCGCCGACCGTCGAGATCGATGCCAACGACAAGCGCACCGATCTGACCTACGACGGCTCCGGGCGCCTGACCTCGGTGTGGCTCCCTGACCGGCCCAAGGCCGAAGGGAAGTCGGCCTCCGCCGTCTTCTCCTACCTGCTGTCGAAAACGGCTGGTCAGCCCAACATCGTCTCGTCCCAGGAACTCCTGCCGAACGGCACCTACTCCAACACCCGGACCCTCTTCGACGGCCTGCTGCGTGAACGCCAGACCCAGGCGCCGAGCGCGAACGGCGACGGCCGCGTCATCACCGACACCAAGTACAGCTTCCGCGGTGTCGTGGAGAAGAAGGGCGGCCCGTACTTCGACAACTCCAGCGGCCCGTCGAACAAGATCTTCCAGGTCACCGACGTCCAGATCCCGACCCAGACCGTCTACACCGTGGACGGCGCGAACCGGGTCACCGTCGAGACGATGAAGTCGAAGAACTCCGAGCTCTGGCGCACCACCACGTCGTACGGCGGCAACTTCGTCGGCGTCGACCCACCGGTCGGCCAGACGGCGACGATGAGCGTCGTCGACACGCGGGGAAACACGGTCGAGCTTCGCCAGTACCCCAGCGGTGCCGTGCAGGGGGCGTCGGACAACACGGTCTACACCTACACGCCTCGCGACGAGCTGGCGAGCGTCAAGAACGCGGGTGGCAGCACGTGGAGCTACACCTACGACCTTCGAGGCCGCCAGATCTCGACCACTGATCCGGACAAGGGAACGACAACCTCGACGTACGACGCCGCCGACCGGCTGACGTCGACCAAGGACGCACGGAACCAGTCCTTGTTCTTCGAGTACGACAACCTGGACCGCAAAACCGCTACTCGTAGTGGTTCGGCAACCGGCACGGTGCTCGCGTCGTGGAAGTACGACACGCTCGGCAAGGGGCTGCTGACCTCGTCGACCCGCACGGTAGGCGGCAACAACTACATCTCGGCCATCACGGGCTACGACGCCTTGAACCGGCCGACGGGGACGAAGGTCACGATCCCGGCTGTCGAAGGCAAGCTAGCCGGCGAGTACACCTCGTCGACGAAGTACAACCCCGACGGCGGCGTCGCCGAGGTGACAATGCCGCAGGTGCCGGGGCTGCCGAATGAAACAGTCAAGACGATCTACAGCGACAGCGGCAACCTGGTGGCAATGGGCGGCTGGTCGTCGTACGTTGGAGGAGCGAACTACACACCGTTCGGTGAACCCACGCTCTACACGATGGGCGACGTCCTCAACGGAAAGGCGTCCCACCAGACCTTCGGTTACGACGAGGGAACGCACCGCCTGACCTGGATGAAGGTCGATCGCCAGACGCAGGCCAAGACCGACGACTCCTTCGACTACACCTACGATGCCGGCGGCAACATCCTGGCGATCGCCCACTCGCAGGCCCAGGGCGCGAGCATGGATCGCCAGTGCTTCACGTATGACTTCCTCCGTCGCCTCACGGAGGCGCGGACAACGTCGAACGCGTCCTGCACCACGGCTCCGACGACCGGCAACCTCGGCTCGACGTACCCGTACTGGAAGACGTACGGCTACTGGAAGTCCGGCAACCGCGCCGAAGAGACCTCTCATGCCGCGGCCGGCAACACTGTCCGCAAGTTTTCTTACCCGGCAGGCTCTCTGCCGCGCCCACACGCCACGACCGGAGTGACGAGCACCGGACCCGGTGGTACGTCAGCTGATTCCTACACATACGACGCTACCGGCAACATGGCGACCCGCACGGAGTCCGGCGACACCGACACCTTCACCTGGGACGTCGACGGCAGCCTGAAGTCGATCGCCGGCCCGAGTGGCACCACCGACTTCGTCTACGACGCCGAGGGCGACCGCCTCATCAAGCACGACCCGACGGGAGCGACCCTCTACCTGGGCGACACCGAGGTCCGCCTCGACAAGGCCGCCGACACCGTCTCGTCGACGCGCTACTACAAGTTCAACGGCGGCACGGTCGCGATGCGCACCGGCGAGAACGCGGTAGAAAACCTTTTCGCCGACCACCACGGCACCGCCACGGTCAGCATCGACCGAACCTCCAGCGAGCTCTCCCGCCGCTACATGGACCCGTTCGGCACCCCGAGAGGCCAATCGTCGACCTGGGACAGCAAGAGCCGAGGCTTCGTCGACGGCCAACTCGACGCATCGACTCGTCTGACACACCTGGGTGCCCGAGAGTACGACCCAGACCTGGGCCGCTTCATCTCGGTTGACCCGGTGGTCGACCACAACAACCCGCAACAGCTCAACGCCTACGCGTACGCCACCAACAGTCCGGTGTCGATGTCGGACCCGGACGGTCTGGCAGTGATCGTCGACCTCCCGTCCGGCGGAAAAGTAGCGACCAAGCCTGAGAACGAGAGCGAGGTCTACAACGACGACAAGAAGTCTGTCGACAAATGGAACTCGATCTCCTATGAGGAAAAGGTCCAGAACGAGATCCAGTACCAGATCTCGAGCCACAAGAAGCGGGCGGCCGAATCGAAGGCAAAGGTCAAACGAGTCATCAAGGACCTCGTCAAGATCATCGCCGACGAACTGGGGGTCACCGACGCGCTGAACTGCTTCACGCAAGGCGATATTAGTTCTTGCCTTGCCACCGGCGTCACCGTCCTCAGCTCTTTCGCTGGCGGGATTCTCGGAAAACTCGCCGTCAAGTATGGCTCTCCACTCAAGTGGGGCAAGGCGGCTGCGTTGATAGCAAAGATCAGCAAGCTCGCTGAGCAGGCTGTCGATGCCGTCAAGGACTGGCGGATATCAGTCAAGGCACTCGGAGATTGCAACTCGTTCGTGCCAGGCACCAGAGTTGTCATGGCCGATGGTTCCTCCAGACCCATCGAGGAGTTGCAACTCGGTGACCAGGTGCTGGCGACAGATCCGGACACTGGTAAAACTTCTGCACAACCAGTAGTGGCGACGATCGTAGGTCACGGTCAGAAGGAGCTGGTTGAGCTCACCGCGACCGTCCGTATCGGAAACAAGACCGAACAGTCGACTGTCGTCGCTACACAAGGGCACCCGTTCTACCGGCCGATCGACCACAGGTGGGTCGATGCCGGTGATCTACGAGTCGGTGACCTGTTGCAATCGGAGCCGATGGCCAGGGCAGCGATCACGGTCAGCGGTGCCCGCGAGTACATCGCCCCGGCGCGCGTGCACAACCTCACCGTAGGGAAGGTTCACACGTATTATGTGTTGACGGGTGAGACGCCAGTGCTCGTTCACAACGCAAATTGCCCTAGAAGTCTCTATCACTACACAAATGAGGCGGGGCACGATGGGATCATCGCAAGTGGCCAGCTGCGCGCGTCCCTGAAGGCAAACAACCCAAATGATGCTCGTCACGGAGACGGTCAGTATCTGTCGGATATAAAGCCAGGAACCAGGACTCCGGGTCAACTATCGGCGGCTTTTCTGAGAGTTCCCTGGGCCGGGAGGAGGTTCTCGCACTATGTCGAAATTGATGTTAGGGGCCTGAATGTTGTCGCAGCCGAAGGGAGGCCCGGTGTGTTCGTTGTTCCGAACAGTGGGCCGTTGGATCTCACCGGGCGCATCCTGAGCTCAGGGAGGAATTAGATTTGAGGTACGTCAAGGTCGCTTGGGTGCATGACTTTGAAGATGAGCCTGTGCTCTATCTGAGTGAGTTGGGTGACGACGGTTACGAAACCCGGAAAGTTCAGTTCTATCGGGATGGGCGAGCCGAGTGGGCAGACCGAAATCACGAGACCGCGACAGTCGGACTCTCGGAGATCCCATTTCCGGCGCTTGAGGAGATTTCTAACCAGCCTGAGTTCGATGCCGAGTTGATCGATGCGAAGGACTTCGAGCAGGCGTGGGTTCGGTCTCGCTCTCCCTCGTGATCGGCGCGCTACGCGGAAAGCGGGCTGTGGCTCAGGCGGTGGCACTGGGTTTGGTGGAGGGTGGCGATTCGGGTGCACGCGGCGTCTATGGCGGCTCGTTGGGTGTCGTAGACGCCGTACCAGTACGGGTCTTCCGGGAGTGGGTCGCCGAGGTCGTCGATGTCGGCGTACCACGCCGTGCCGGTGCGGAAGATTCTCGCGTGCAGGTTCAAGTCGTTCATCGCGCGGATCGCTCCTGGGGAGAAGGAATCGGTGCGTTGCCCACTTCTGATGATGTGGCGGGGAGTGGGCAACGGCAGGAGCGACACGCGGGTTTACTGAACCAGAACAGTGAGGCGTTGGGCGGTGTTGTTGGCGAAGCCGCCTCGGTTCCAGGGGGCTTCGATGGGTTGGACTCGGCCGGATTTGTCGTGGGCTCGGACCGTCAGGATGTGTTCGCCGGGGGTGGCTTGCCAGGTGAAGGTGAAGGGGCGCCAGGCGAGGTCTTCGTTGCTGGAGGCATCGAGGGTGGCGTCTTGCCAGGTGGCGCCGGCGTTGGTGGAGATCTCGACGCGGTCGACCGGGGCCCAGCCGGACCAGGCTCGGCCTTGGAGCAGGACCTCGCCGGCGGGGACGAAGCGGTGGCGGGTCATGAAGTCGGGGTGGCCGGGAGGGATGAGGAGGGCTCGGGGTTCGATGCGGGTGACGGCTACGCCGGGCTCGTCGGGCTCGGTGCGGATGCGGTAGGCCTCGGCGTTCTGGTAGCCGGTGAAGGGGTGGTCTATGAGCTCGATGGAGCGGAGCCACTTGACCGACGCCATGCCGTACCAGCCGGGGACGACCAGGCGGAGCGGGTAGCCGTGTTGGGGTGGGAGGGGCATGCCGTTCATTTCCCAGGCGACGAGGGCGTTGGAGTCGAGGGCCTCGGCGACCGACAGGCCGCGTTGGTAGTCCTGTTCGATGCCTCGTTCCACGCCGTGGTCGGCGCCGGTGAAGACGACGTCGACGGCGTCCGCCCGTACGCCGGCGGCCTCCAGCAGCGCGGCCAGCGGTACGCCGGTCCACTCGGCGGTGCCGACGGCCTCCATCAACCAGGGCTGGCTGATCGGCCGGGGGTGCAGCTGGGCGCGGCCGTTGCCCGCGCACTCCAGCGTGACGCGGACGGTCTGGCGGCCCATCGCGCGGAGCTCGGTCAGGCCGAAGTCGATCGGTTGCTCGACGCAACCGTCGACGGTGAGGCGCCAGTCGAAGGCGTTGGTCAGCGGGATGTCGTAGTGGACCAGCACGTAGTGCAGCCCGGGCGGCGTCAGGTCGTAGCGCAGCGCCTCCAGCGGGATGCCGTGGTTGCGGGCGGCCAGCTGGAGCTCGTCGGTGGTGATGCCCTCGCCGGTGTCGGCCAGGCGGCCCCGGGCGCTGAACTGTTCGATCGTCATGGCGACTTCCCTTCCCCTGGAGGTCAGCCTATGCCGCGCGGCGGTGGGAAAAGCAAGAGCGCGAACTCGCCGACCTGGCTACGGTCGGCTCATGACGTACGACGTACCGCATCCTCGTGACCGAGCGCAGTCATGGGCTTCCTGCGACGAGGACATCAAACGGTACGTCGGAGAGGCGCTGGCGGCGACCGGGCTGACGCCGAACGCGGTGTACGTGCACGGGTCGCTGGCGATGGGGTGCTTCTACCGCGCCAAGAGTGATGTGGATCTGCTGGTGGTGGTGCGGGATGCGCTGACGGGGAGTGAGCGGGAGCGGGTCGCGCGGGTGCTGGCGGAGCGGTCGCAGGGCCGGCCGATGGTGGGGGATCTCGAGGTGTCGGTGCTGACCGAGCGGCAGGCGGCGCGCGGGGCGCGGGAGTTCGAGGTGCACTACTCGGCGTACTGGAGTGAGCGGGCGCTGAGTGGGGAGTACGCCGGGCCGGGGGTCGATCCGGATCTGGCGGCGCACGTCACGGTGGTGAGGGCGCGCGGGGTCGCGGTGAGTGGGCCGGGGCCGGCGGAGATGTTCGCGGAGGTGCCGGCGGAGGACTATCTGGCGGCGATCGAGGCGGATCTGGCTGAGGTGGATCTGCTGGCGGAGCCGTACTACGGGGTGCTGAACGCGTGCCGGGTGTTGATGGTGCGGGAATCACCGCAGGTGGTGAGCAAGGAAGAGGGTGGGGAGTGGGGGATCAGGAACCTGCCGGAGGAGCACAGGCCGGTGGTCGAGCAGGCGCTGAGGTGTTACCGGAGTGCGCGACGGGTCACGCCGGAAGAGCGAGGGACCGATGGGCACGGATGGGATTGGCATGCGCTGGAAGCCTTCCGCGCACTTGTAGAGCCGGCTGGGTGAGTTAGAGCCAGCCGTTGTCGACGGCGATGCGGGCGGCCTCGGCGCGGGTCCGGGCGCCGGTCTTGCCGATCGCTGAGGACAGGTGGTTGCGGACCGTCCCCTCGGAGAGGTGCAGCTCGCGGGCGATGTCCGCGACGGTCCCGCCTGTACGAGCGGCCCGCAGTACGTCGGACTCGCGGGCCGTCAGCGGGCTGGTCCCCGCGACCAGCGTCTCGGCGGCCAGCGACGGGTCGACGACGCGCAGACCCTGATGCACCCGGCGTACGGCGTCGGCGAGCTGCGCGGCGGGCGTGTCCTTGACGACGAAGCCCGCGGCGCCGGCCTCCATCGCACGGCGCAGGTAGCCGGGCCGGCCGAACGTGGTCACCATCAGGATCCGCACAGCCGGTACGGCGGCCCGCAGCGCCGCGGCCGCCTCGATTCCGTCCAGTCCCGGCATCTCGACGTCGAGCAGCGCGACGTCCGGCTTCGCCGTACGGGCGGCCCCCAGGACCTGGTCGCCGCGGCCGACCTCGGCGACGACCTCGAGGTCGGGTTCGAGGTCGAGCAGGGCGGCCAGCGCGCCGCGGACCAGCGCTTGGTCGTCGGCGATCAGCAGTCGGATGCTCACGGACCCACTCTGACAGCCAGCCGGAACCCGCCACCGGGCGCCTGGCCGACGGACAAGGTCGCTCCGACCTGGTCGGCGCGCTCGCGGAGCCCGATCAGCCCGTGACCGCCCGGTGAGGTCGTCGGCCCCCGACCGTCGTCCAGCACCTCGATCTGCTGTGCGCTCAACCGCACGCTGCACTTGCGAGCCCCCGAGTGCCGAATGACGTTCGTGACGCCCTCACGCACCACCCAGGCGAACAACTCCCGGTGCGACTCAGGTACGTCGTCAACCGTGGTCGGCAGATCCGCGCGGATCTCCGCGGCCTCCAAAGCCGCCCGAGCCGACACCAGCTCACCGGCGAGGCTCAGCTCGCGATACCCAGCGACAGCAGCCCGTACGTCGGCCAGCGCCGCGCGCGCGAGCTGCTCGACCTCCGCGACCTCCTGAGCGGCCCGCGACGGGTTCGCGGAGATCAGCCGGCCCGCGAGCTCGGCCTTGACCGTGATGACTGTCAGCGAGTGGCCCAGGATGTCGTGCAGATCCCGGGCGAACCGGTTGCGTTCCTCCTGGACGGCCAGCTCGGCGAAGTCCTGGCGGGCGATCGTCAGTTCGATCGAGCGCTGGATCGCCCGCCGGAGCCCGAACACGGCCAGTGCGGACAGGAAGATCGCGAGTCCGTAGCTGCTGTCGTCGTGCCAGCCGGGGACGAGTCGCATCGACAGTTCGGCGCCGCCGAGCAGGACCAGGATGATCGGGATGGCGACCAGGAGCTCCAGCGAGACCATCGCGATCGCCGTGATGTAGACCAGCGTCGTCAGCGCGGTCTGCCCGGCCGACGGCAGCATCAGCGCCGCCAGCAGGAGCAGACCGATCAGGTAGCCGACGCGCTGCCAGACCGGCATGCCGCCGGCGTTCAGGCCGACCTGGCGGATCCAGACGAAGAAGGCCATGTAACCGACCGCGAAGAGCAGCAGCGCGACGATCCCGACCACGCGGGTCAGGCCGTCGCTGTGCTGGAGGATCTCCTTCAGCGGGCTGGCGAGGTAGAACAGCCAGATCATCGCTGCGAGCCACCCCCACCGGCTCGGCGGGCGACGGCGGGTGCCGTCGCTCGCCGTCCCCAGCAGGATCGGTGCGGTCTTCACAGTCGTCACGGTAACCCGCTCGGCTCAGGCGCGGGCGGTGTCCGCGCGGAAGCGGCGCAGCCCGATCGCCCCGAGCACCACGGTCCACACCAGCACGATCCAGACCGCGTGCATGTCCAGCCCGCTCTCCGACAGCGCGCTGCGCGAGCTCAGGCCGGTCCAGTACGCCGGGGTCAGCTGCGCGATCGTCTTCATCACGTGCGGCATCTGCTCGATCGGCAGCCAGAGCCCGCCGAAGGCCGCGATCAGCATCGTGGTCAGGCCGGTGATCGGCTGCACGCTGTCCGGCTTCGCGACGTACCCGATCACCAGGCCGAGACCCGCGAACGGCAGCGCGCCGAGCCAGGAGACCAGCGCGACCGAGATCCACTGGCCGGCGCTCAGGTCGACGTGGCCGATGATCATCCCGGCCAGGAAGACGACCAGCAGCGGCGGGACCGCGAGCAGCAGCGACAGGATCACCTTCGTGGCGACGTACGCCTGCGGCTTGAGCGGCGTCAGCCGCAGCGTCCGGTTCCAGCCGCCGTCGCGTTCCATCGCGATCACGCCGCCGCTGCTCATCGCGGCGTTCATCGAGCCGAACATGGCCATGCTCACCATCACGTAGGCGATCGCGGAGATGCCGCCCTCGGAGTCGGAAGAGTGCAGCGTGGCACCGAAGATCAGGAACAGCACCAGCGGCATCAGCACCGCGAAGATCAGCACGCGGCGGTTGCGCAGCGTGCGCTTGATGTCGAACTTGAGGTAGTCGAGGTTCATGCGTTGCTCTCCTGTGCCGCGCCGATCGCGAGGACGGCGTCCTCCAGGTCGGCCGAGGTGATCTCGATGTCGTGGGCCGGCGTGTTGGCCAGCAGGTACCGCAGGGTGCCGTCGGAGTCCGCGCACTGCAGCAGCACCACGTCCCCGCGGGTTTCGACGTTCCGTACGCCGGGCAGCGTCGCGAGCGTGGCCAGGTCCGCCCCCGGCACGGTCGCCCGGATGGTCCGGCCGGACACGCTCGCCTTGATCTGCGCGGCGGTGCCGTCGGCAACGATCTTGCCGGCCCGCATCAGCACCACGCGATCGGCGTACGCGTCGGCCTCCTCCAGGTAGTGGGTCGCGAACAGCACGGTCCGGCCGCGCGCGGTCTCGGCGTGCATCGCGGCCCAGAAGTCGCGCCGCGACTCGACGTCCATCCCGGTGGTCGGCTCGTCGAGCACGATCAGGTCGGGCTGCGCGACGATCGCCATCGCGAACCGGACCCGCTGCTTCTGACCGCCGGACAGCGCCTTGAGCTTGCGCCCGGCCAGGTCCGCGATACCGGCCCGCTGCAGCGCGTCGGCGACCGGTAGCGGGTCCTTGTGCAGCCCGGCGACCAGGTCGATCAGCTCGCCGACCTTGGCGTCCTCGATGATGCCGCCGCTCTGCAGCATCACGCCGACCTGCCCGGCCGCGATCGCCTCGACCGGCGTCTTGCCGTAGAGCTGGACGGTGCCCTGGTCCGGGCGGACCAGCCCGAGCAGGATCTCCAGCGTGGTGGACTTGCCGGCGCCGTTCGGACCGAGCAGGGCCACGACTTCGCCCGACCGGATCGTGAGGTCCACCCCGGCCACGGCCTGCACTTCGCCGTACCTCCTGGTCACTCCGCTGAGGGTGACCGCAGTCGTTGTCGTCATACCCAGAATGCTCCTGGGAACGGCGCGCGCGAGCCTGGATCGGGCGTCACGAGGTGACCGTGACATCCGTCAGAGGTCGGGGGCTTCCGTTTGTGAGGTGCGGGTGATCGCGATCGAGGCGCCGACGACGCAGGCCATCCCGGCGAGCTGCACGGGGGTGAGGAGCTGGTGCAGGATCAGGTAGCCGGCGGTCGCGCCGACGGCTGGTTCGAGGCTCATCAGGATGCCGAAGACGGCGGGGCGCATGGTGCGGAGTGCGAGGGTTTCGAGGGAGTAGGGCAGGACCGAGGACAGTACGGCGATCGCGAGGCCGATCAGGATCGTGCGCCAGTGGATCAGGTCGGGGGTGGTCGCGAAGCCGACCGGGACGGTGATCGCGGTGGCGACGACCATCGCCAGCGCGAGGCCGTCGAGCTGGGCGAAGCGGCGGCCGGTCTCGGCGCTGAGCAGGATGTAGCCGGCCCAGAGCACGCCGGCCGCGGCGGCGAAGGCGACGCCGAGCCAGTCGACCTCGGAGAGCTCGTGACCGTTGACCAGGACGACGCCGATCGCGGCGGCCGCGGCGGCGATGAAGTCGCGGCGGCGCCGCGACATGACGGCGGCCAGGCCGAGCGGGCCGATGAACTCGATGGTCACCGCGACGCCGAGCGGGAGGCGTTCGAGGGACAGGTAGAAGCACAGGTTCATCAGGCCGAGCACGGTGCCGAAGGCAAGCACCGCTCCGAGGTCGCGGCGGGAGCGGCGGCGCAGGCTGGGGCGGGCGATCAGCAGCAGGATCGGTACGGCGAGCGCGAGCCGGACGGCGACGGTGCCGGGGGCACCGATCTCGTGGATCAGAGTCGCGGCCAGGGCGCCGCCGAACTGCACCGAGACGACGCCGCCGAGGACCATGGCGGTGGGTGGAACGCGCACAGGAGGATCAGATCACGAGCCCGGACGCCCGCCGCCCCCGCCTGCTCTTTCCTTGTTGAGTTTACAAGTGAAGGTCCGCAGCGGAGTTGGGTTATCCACAGGCAGCGTCGGTCTGGGCCGACCTCCCCGTTGTCAGGGCTGCTGCAGGTTGGCCAGCCCTTGCCAGAGCAGGTCCTGCAGGGTTCTTGCTGTCTTCTCCGGCGACGGCGGCGACTCGAGGCGGGTGCGCCAGATCGCCAGCCGTTCGGTCGCGCCGGAGATTGTCTGGGCGACGATCTGGATCTCCTCCTCGTCCGTCGTCGCGGGCGCGTTCAGGCGGACCATCGTCGCGATCAGTTCGACGAAGTCGGCGCGGACCTCGTCGGCGGCCTGGGCGGCCGGGCCGGCGGAGAGCATGCCCTCGTCGACGATGACCGACCAGGACCGGGGGTGGTCGTCGAGGAACTGGAACCAGGCGACGAAGCCGGCGTACATGGCCTGCTCGGCGTCGGGAGCGGCGAGGACGGCTTCGGAGACCGCCTCCAGGAGCTGGGCGCGCAGGCGGGACAGGCAGGCGAGGAAGAGGCCGTCCTTCGAGCCGTAGTACTGGTAGATCAGCGGCTTGCTGACGCCGACCTGGGCGGCGATCTCGTCCATCGAGGTGCCCTGGTAGCCGTGGTCGCCGAAGATCCGCTCGGCGGCGTCGAGGATCTCGCGCTCGCGGGCGGCGCGGTCGCGTTTCCGCCTGACCGGAGCGTCGCCGGACGGCGCGCCCGGCGGGATCGGCTGCGTGGTCGAGGTCACTTGTGCAGTCTAACTGACTCGGAGTAACTTACTGGGAGTAAGTTCTTTCGACGAAGGGCGAGCGCATGCCTCAGCAGCACCGGATCGTCGTGATCGGCACCGGCTTCGCGGGAATCGGGATGGCGGTCCGGCTCAAGCAGGCCGGGTACGACGACTTCGTCGTGCTCGAGCGGGCCCAGGACGTCGGCGGGACCTGGCGGGACAACACCTACCCGGGCTGCCGCTGCGACGTGCCCTCGCACCTGTACTCGTTCTCGTTCGCGCCGAACCCGGAGTGGTCGAGCACGTTCTCGCCGCAGCCCGAGATCGAGGCGTACCTGCGCCAGGTCACCGACGGGTTCGCGGTCCGGCCGCACATCCGCTTCGGGCATGCCGTCCAGGACGCGCACTGGGTCGACGACCACTGGCTGATCCACACCAGCCAGGGCGATTTCACCGCCGACATCCTGCTGTCCGGGATGGGCCCGCTGGCCGAGCCGTCGTACCCGAAGCTGAACGGGATCGAGTCGTTCGAGGGAGAGGTGTTCCACTCGGCGCAGTGGAACCACGATCTCGACCTGAGCGGCCGCAAGGTCGCGGTGATCGGGACCGGCGCGTCGGCGATCCAGTTCGTGCCGGCGATCCAGCCCGAGGTCGAGGAGCTGCACCTGTTCCAGCGGACGCCGCCGTGGGTGATGCCGCGGCCGGACCGGAAGATCAGCCGGGCCGAGAAAGCCGTGTACCGGCGGTTCCCGCTGGTGCAGAAGGCGGTCCGGGCCGGGATCTACTGGGGGCGCGAGACGATGGCGCTCGGGTTCACCAAGTTGCCCGCGATCATGACGCAGGCGCAGAAGGTCGCCGAGAAGCACCTGAAGCAGCAGGTCCGCGACCCCGAGTTGCGGGCGAAGCTGACGCCGGACTTCACCCTCGGCTGCAAGCGGGTGCTGATCTCCGACGACTACTACCCGGCGGTCGCGCGGCCCAACGTCTCCGTGGTCACCGACGGGATCACCGAGGTGACGCCGACCGCGATCGTCACCGACGACGGGGTGAAGCACGAGGTCGACACGATCATCTACGGCACCGGTTTCCGGGTCACCGACCTGCCGGTGATGGACATGCTGCACGGCCGCGACGGCCTGACGCTGCGCGAGGCGTGGTCGGACGGGATGGAAGCCCACCTCGGTACGGCGGTCGCGGGCTTCCCGAACTTCTTCCTGCTGATCGGGCCGAACACCGGGCTCGGGCACAGCTCGATGGTGTTCATGATCGAGTCGCAGATCGCGTACATCCTGGACGTGCTGAAGACGATGGACGCCGAGGGGCTGCGGCAGGTCGAGGTGCGGCCGGAGGTGCAGCGGGCGTTCGTCGACGGCGTGCGGTCGTCGATGCGGAACACGGTCTGGACGCGCGGTGGCTGCACGAGCTGGTACCTGGACGCGCAGGGGCGGAACACGACGCTGTGGCCGTCGTTCACGTTCCGGTTCCGGCAGCTGACCCGGCGGTTCGACCGGTCGGAGTATCAGACAGTAGCTATGTGACATAGGGCGTGTTACATTCGGACCCATGATCCCCTTGCACGGAATCGGCGGGCGTGGGGACCTGCCGGTGCCGCTGTGGCTGGCGATCTACTCGGCGGCCGCGGCCGTTGCGGTGTCGTTCTTCGCGCTGGCCGCGTTCTGGTCCAAACCACGCTTTGAAGTCGCTTCCGGTAGCCCTCTGCGGGTGCTCACCCAGTTGGTGGACACGCCGGTGGTTCGGTGGGGGCTCAAGGTCGTGGGCGTTCTCGCGTTGGCGCTGCTGCTCGGCGCCGCCTGGTTCGGCAGTACGTCGCCCGCCCTCAACCCGGCGCCGACCTGGCTCTACGTCTGGATCTGGGTCGGCATCATCCCGCTCTCACTGCTCTTCGGCCCGGTCTGGCGGCTGGCCAACCCGCTACGCACGCTCGCCGCGCTGGTCCCTCGACGGACCCATCGCCGGCTCCCGAGCGGCATCGCCTACTGGCCGGCCGTCGCCGGGCTCTTCGGCTTCCTCTGGCTCGAACTGGCCTACCCCGAAGGCTCCGCCCCGCTCGTCGTCGCCACCTTCGTCACGGCGTACGCCGTCGTGAACGTTGCCGCCGGCATCGTCTACGGCCCGCGCTGGTTCGCGGTCGGCGACAGCTTCGAGGTGTACGCCGAAGTGCTCGCCTGCCTCAGCCCGCTCGGCCGCGAGAACCGGCAGCTCGTCCTCCGCAACCCCCTGGCCGGCCTCGCGACCATGCCGCAGCAGCCCGGCCTGGTCGCGCTCCTCTGCTTGTTGCTCGGCTCAACGGCCTTCGACGGCATCTCCCGCTGGGGCGCCTGGACGTCGCTGACCGGCGACTCCGATCACGTGCTCGTCCACACGCTCGGTCTGGCAGCCTGCATCGCCCTGGTGACCGCTCTCTTCCTCGGCGCCGCCCGAGCGACCGGATCCGCCTCCGTCCGCCCCGGTGCCCTCGGCAACGCCGGCCTTCCCGGGGCCTTCGCGCACTCGCTGGTCCCGATCGCGATCGGGTACGCCGTCGCCCACTACTTCTCCTTCGCGGTGTTCCAGGGGCAGGATGGTGTCCTGCTCGCGACCGACCCGTTCGGTCGCGGCTGGGACCTGCTCGGCGTCGGCGCGACCGGGATCGACTACGGCGTTCTCGGCACCGGACTGATCGCCGGGGTCCAGATCGGTGCGATCGTGCTCGGACACGTACTCGGGGTCGTGTCCGCGCACGATCGCGCCACCCTGCTGTTCCGCCGCCGCGAGATGCGCCGCGCGCAGTACCCGATGCTCGCCGCCATGGTCGCCTTCACCGCCGGCGGCATCGCCCTGGTGACCGCCTCGTGATCGCCCAGCACCTGGGCGGCATCCCCGAGCTGGCGATGTTCCTCGGCCCGATCCTCCTGATCGCCGCCTTCGTCCGGATCGCCCGCCGCAAGGAGGCGAGCGTCGAGGACGACGACTGGGACAGCGACCTCGGCGACTTCGAGGACGGCCCTACTTCTTCGGGTCGTGCCCCCAGTTCATCAACGAGTAGCGCCAGTCCGTCTCCGTGACGTCCCCGGACGGCCGCTGCTTCAGGTGCCGGTGCACGTAGCCGACGACCTTGCGCATGTGGTCGAGATCGGCGTCGCTGAGATCCGCCTTCTTCGTCCCGAGCAGCTCGACGATCCGCCGGCCGCTGCGATGCCCGACCGACTCGGAGCCGCCGGACGACTTCTGCCCGACCTGCTTCGACTCGTCGGTGTCCAGCCAGTCGCGCAGGCTCGACGGCGTCATGTTCACCGCGTCCTTGAACTCGGCGTACACGTCGTCGCTCATGACGACACCTTCCGCAGCGCCGACGGCTTGTGGACCGCCGTCCGCCCGGACTTGTCGCTGCGGACCAGGTACTGCGGTTCGTCGGGTGAGGCGTCGACCGTGCGCTTGCCCGCGTGGGTGCGCTCGGTCAGCTTCTTCTCGACGGTGCCGTGGGCGGTGCCGCCGTGGCTGTCCCACTCCACCTTGTCGCCCTTGCGGAACGTGTTCACCGGGAGCTCCTTCAGTCGGATTCCAGCCCCCGGTACCCCGGGCTACCGGACCCTGACCGTCGCCGAGGCGCCCTTCGTGCGGGTGCGGCCGTCGGTGACCTCGACGTGGTACGCCGGGAGCTGGCCGGTCTTGACGCCCGTGTCGGTGTACGTCGTGACGGTCGGGCGCGACCACGGGTAGGAGTTGCGGGTCCAGCTGCCGAGCTTGGTGGTGCCGCGGTAGAGCGTGTAGGTGAGGGTGATGTTGTCGGTGTCGACGACCGCCGGGAAAGTGACCGTCGTACGGGCCTTGGCGGGGCTGGCGACCTTGGGTGCGGTCGGGCGGGTCGGGAGCGCGCCGCCTGCGGCGTTGGTGAAGCGGGTCAGGCCCTGCTGGGGCTTGCCGTTGACCGACAGGAAGTCGCCGCCGGCCCAGAGGTCGTTGCCGCCGGAGGTGAAGGCGAGCGGGCCGACCTCGGTGGTGCCGCCGACGTCGGTGTTCGGGAACCAGGGGCCGAACTTGCCGGTCGTCGTGCTCTGGACGAGCAGGTGCCGGATGCCGCTGCCGTCGCCGAAGCTGCGGTCCTGGCTGCAGTCGTGCGCGTGCGAGCCCTTGTAGAGCCAGCCGCCGATCGCCTTGACCGCCTCGGTCGCGCCGAGGCACTTGCTCTGCCAGACCAGCTTGCCGGTCTTGGTGTCGGCGGCCAGGATGCCGTCGTAGCAGCCGAGGCCGCTGCCGGCGTTGCCGACGAAGGCGCGGTTGCCCTGGGTGTCGATGTCCTTGACCCGGCTGACGCACTCGTCGGTCGGCGGCGGGATCGCCGCCGCGGCCGGGAGCGGGTACGCCTTGGCGTTGATCGGGTCGAGCATCGCCAGCGCGTAGTGGTTGCCTCCGGCCACCTTCTTGAACCCGCCGCCGACCAGCACCCGGCGGCCGTCGTCGGTCAGGTCGATCGCGTGCACGTCGTCGTCGGCATTCGGGTTCCACGGCAGCAGCGCGCCGTTCAGGGAGACGGCGGCGAGCCGGTTGCGCGTCGTACCGGCGACGCGGCCGAAGGAGCCGCCGATGTAGACGGTGTTGCCGAAGATCGCGAGCGCGGAGACCCGGTAGCTGACCGAGGGGTTCCAGCTGGTCAGCTGCCCGTTCGCGACGTTGAACATCGCTGCGCGATTGCGCGGTACGCCGTTGACGCTGGTGAAGTCGCCGCCGATCACCACCCAGCGGCCGTCGGCGCTGGTCGCGATCGACCAGACGGCGCCGTTCAGGCGCGGCGCCCAGCCGCTCGGCGCGCCGGTGGTCCGGTTGAACGAGGCGACGTACGGGCGCACGGCCTCGCCCTCGCCGATCGGCTTCCCGCCCGGCCGGATCCGGGTGAACAGGCCCCCGGCGTACACGGTGTTGCCGGCGGTCGCGAGCGCGTTCACGCTGTCGTCGGTCTGCCAGGTCGGGCGCGCGACGGAGGACACGGCGGAACCGAAGCCCGGCGCGGCGGTCTTGGCCTTGGCCTGCTGCGCGGCCTGGACCGGTGGGCCGGACGGGACGAGCGCGGCAGCGACCACGGCGGCAACGGTCACGGTTGCCAGAACCAGCTTCTTCATGAACGTCCTCAACCCCGGCGAGTCACAGTGTGCGACGCTACGCTAACTGTGCGCTCAGGAGTCCGGGAAATCGGGGCCTTGACCTGGAGCGCGCTCCAGCAGGTTGAGTGGCCGGATGGACACCAACTTTCTCGGCCGCACCGGTCTGCAGGTCAGCGAACTGTGCCTCGGCACGATGACGTTCGGCGGCGGCACCGACGAGCCCACCGCGCACCGGATCCTGGACGCCTTCGTCGAGGCAGGCGGGACGTTCGTCGACACCGCGGACACCTACTCGGGCGGGGTGTCGGAGGAGATGATCGGCAGCTGGCTGAAGACGCGGGACCGCGACGAGCTGGTGATCGCGACCAAGGTGTACGGCGAAGCGGCGCCCGGGCTGCCGGTGCGGGGTGCTGGTCGCAAGCACGTGATGGCTGGCGTCGAGGCGAGTCTGCGGCGGCTCGGGACCGACTTCATCGACCTCTACCAGATTCACGTCTGGGACGACGCGACGCCGATCGAGGAGACGCTGACGACGCTCGACGCGCTGGTGCGCAGCGGGAAGGTCCGGTTCGTCGGGGCGAGCAACCTGACCGGGTGGCAGTTCCAGAAGGCGATCGACCTGTCGCGGCATCGCGGGCTGGAGCCGTACGTCGCGTTGCAGCCGCTCTACAACCTGCTCGATCGGGACGCCGAGCTGGATTTGATCCCGGTCGCCTTGAATGAAGGTGCGGGGGTGATCGCTTGGAGTCCGCTGGCTGGTGGGTGGTTGTCGGGGAAGTACGCGAAGGCTGCTGGTGCGCCGCCGGCTGAGTCGCGATCGAGCGCTGAGGACTGGGCGGCACACGACAACGAGCGGACCTGGCGGGTGATCGACGCGCTGGTGGCGGTCGCTGAGGAGACCGGCAAGACGCCGGCGCAGGTCGCGCTGCGATGGGTGATGCAGCGGCCGGGGCTGACCGCGCCGATCATCGGAGCGCGGACGCCGGAGCAGTTGGCGGACAACCTGGGGGCTGCCGGTTGGGTGCTGGAGGAGGAGCAGATGCAGCGGCTGACCGAGGCGGGGGAGAAGCCGCTGCCGTACCCGCACAACATCCTGCAAATGCCGCAGTTCGTCCGACGAGGGTAATACCGCGGTTTGGTACGACCTCGGGATGGATATCGCATACGAGTTCGCTGTGGTTCTGCGGAAGGGGTCAATCCTGGGCCGAGACCGGACTGCCCGACTGTGGGCATCTTGGGATGCACCGTGTCTACACCGCAAGGGCGTCGTTCAGCTCGGCGGGGATTCGGGTGGGTTACGGTCGACGGCTGGCTTAGGGGATGTGGCTGCTCGTCGGGAGGTCTTTGAGGCTAGGTCGCACGGTCTGACCAGGTGGCGCCAGGATTTGAATCAGGTATACCCGGTGAAGCTTGTTTGGGATATCCGGTAGATATGACTCCCCTACCGGTCGACTTAGGAACGCATTCCTCGGGTGCTGAATCGAAGCCGAAATATGCGAGGCCCTGGCAGTCTTTGTGCGAGTTCACCGCTAGGGTCCCACAGAATATCTAGTTGGCCGCCGAGGTCATTTATCGCAACTGGCGCCTGCTCGCGCCGCTCACCTTCTCCGACGGCTTGTTCTTCAGTTTCAATTGGTAAGGTCAGTTGGATTGTGTAGCTTTCGTGGTCAGTGCTCCTGATAATCCAACGTCTTGATGTTGCACCCCGGCGCACGCTTTGAGGGTCGATCCAAACGCGCTGATCTGGAGCGGTGTCGACAATGGATAAGAACTGCTCGATGTCGTCGACCCTGGCGAGAAGTGCTTGGCCTCCTGCGGGAAACACCAGGACTGCGCCATTTAAGGCATCAGACAGGTCTGCGGCCATCGTCTCACATTCGGCTCTCAGCCAACTCGCCGATTCGATGGCTGCGCCGTGCAGGCTCTCCTGCATTCCGATCTTAGCCGTTCCCAATGATGATCTAGCGAGGGTTCGAAAGCGGGCTGTCGGGAACCCTTGATTGCCACCTGGCATTGATCGAAGAATTCGGTCGGCCGTCTGGGAAGCCACTCTGAGGAGCGGAGCCCATTCCGGTCCAGAGAGATCTATAAGAGAGATTTGGTGAGCAAGTGCATAGTCTTGGGCAGGCCTACTGAATCCGCTTGCTGAGAATAGGGCATAAAGGTAAGTTCGCCGCGATCGACTCTTCGAGTATCTGATCATCCATGCTTGGTTGACGTCGTTAATCGTTCCAACGGCGTTGCGTACCACACCGATTCCGGTCTTTCCTTTTCGCGCCTTGGCCTCTACGAACAGGCGAATCGGTTGACTGAAGGCGGGAATAATTGTGAACTCACCGAGCACGTCAACTTGGTGCACGCCGCCACGGCCCCGAACAAGTAGGTCACCTGTTCCTGGCCTTGTCGTCAACTCTTCGGGGTCATCAGACTCGTCGGTCAGCACGCGGTAGCCCGCGCTTTGAATCAGCTTGGCAATCAGTTCTTCGAGTACATAGCCAACCAGCGCATCCCTGCCAACCACCTTAAATCTCCAAATGATTCATGGTTCAAATCCTTCGGGGGAGTCTGGCGGGTTAGGTGCGTGTATTGCCGATACTATCGGTCCCGGCTTCAGCTTCGTTACATCGCGCTACCGGATCAGCCGGTCGACGGTAGGTCGTTCGGGGGCAGCCCGAGCTCCTCGTACGCCGCGACCTCGATCTCGCGGCCCATCGCCTCGCGGAACGCCGCGACCAGGGCCTGGCCGGCCAGCGGGATGATGTTCTCCAGCGTGCGCTGGATCTCCGGCCAGCCCTCCGGGGGCAGCCCCGCGTCGGCGAACTGCCGCCAGACCGTGCCGCGGAACAGCTCGACGTAGATCTTCGCCACCTGGTCGGCCTGCTCGAACAGCTTCGGCAGCATCTCGAAGATCGCGTCCAGCGGGACGCCGAGCTTGATCACCTCGAGGCCGGTGCGGAGCAGGTCCGGGTTCGGGATCCGGAGCCGGTCGTCCTCGACACGCTCGGCGATGCCCAGCTCGATCAGCTTCTCGATCGTCCTCGCGTCGTGCGGGATCCCGGCGCGCTCGGCCAGCTGGTGCTCGGTGATCACCTCGGGCTCGGCCGGCGACCACGGGCTGACCAGCGTCTCGAACACCCCGAGCGCGAGCGCGCCGTCCGGGAGCTCGCTCATCATCCGTTCGACCGCGGCCAGCGTGTAGCCCTTGTCGAGCAGCTCGCGCACCAGCGTGAGCCGCGCCACGTGGTCGGCGCCGTAGTACCCGGTCCGGCCGACCAGCCGGGGCGGCGGGATCAGCCCGCGTCCGGCGTACGCACGCACGTTGCGGACCGTCATGCCCACCTTCGCGGCGAGCTGGTCGACCGTGTACTCCTCGGGTGCCTGCTGTCCCTCCACGCTTGACAGTCTTCCAGACTCGACGTTACATATCTTATGTAACATCCTCCATGGCGCATGCCCGCTGTCCCGCCGATCCCGCAGGAGTGACGCGATGACCGTCCCACTGGCCGCCTCGACCGGTACCGCGAGCTTCGACCAGATCGCGATCGTCACCGGACTCGTCGGACTGCTGTACGCCGCACTCGCCGTCCTGCTGTGGCGGGAACGCACCGGGCACGCCACGCTGGTAGGGCGTCTCGCGGACACCATCGGGAGACTGGACGGAGTCCCCCGATGGGCCGCGCTCACGCCGTACCTGCACGCCGTCTCGCTGCTGTCCTGCGCCTTCGGGGTCTGGTGGGACATCGCGGTGCACATCGACAAGGGCCGCGACACCGGCCCGTTCGGGACCCCGGCGCACTACCCGATCTTCTTCGGCATCCTCGGCGTGATCGTGTCCGGCGTGCTGCCGATCGCGCTCGCCCGCAAGCCGCTGCCGGCCCGGACGCTGAAGCTGACCCAGGGCTGGCACATCCCGTGCAGCGCCGCGCTGGTCACCGTCTGCGGGACGTTCGCGCTGGTCGGCTTCCCGCTCGACGACGTCTGGCACCGGCTGTTCGGCGAGGACGTCACGCTCTGGGGGCCGACCCACCTGCTGATGATCGGCGGTGTGGTGCTGTCGATCTTCGCCCGGCTGCTGGCCTCGGCCGAGGTCGAACAACTTGTCGGGAGCAACCGGTGGCGCCGGTTCCAGGAGATCGTTGCCGTCGGCGCCTTGCTGATCGCCTGGGACCTGTTCAGCACCGAGTTCAACTACGGCGTGCCGCAGTTCCCGCTGGTGCTGCAGCCGATCCTGATCGTGTTCGGGGCCGCTCTCGCCTTCACCGTACTGCGGGCGCGGCGCGGGCCGTTCAGCACGTTCGGGGCGCTCGCGGTCTACCTGATCATCCGCGGCGGGATCGCCTGGGCGGTCGACCAGCCGCTCGGTGAGATCCTCGGGCACTTCCCGCTGCTGATCGCCGAAGCGGTGCTGGTCGAGCTCACGGCGCTTGCTCTGGGCAACAAGAACCGGTTCCGGCTGGGTGCGGTCGCGGGTGCGCTGACCGGGACCGTCGGCTTGCTCGCGGAGTACGGCTGGAGCCAGGTCTGGATGCCGATCCGCTGGCCCTCGTCGATGCTACCGTCCGCGCTCGGCTTCGGGGTGGTCGCGGGGATCGGCGCCGGGCTGGTCGGCGCGTGGCTGGCGACCCGGTACGCCGAGGTCGCGGGCGAGGCGCGGGTGGCGTCCGACGTACGGCGTACGCATCAGCTCGGAGCTGTCGGGCTGGTCGCGGTGCTCGGCGTGGTGTTCTTCTGCGTGCCGCGGTCGGCCGAACCGGGGGTGTCGGCAACGATCTCGCTGGAACAAGTTGCCACCGGCGCCGAGCCGACGGCGTACGTGACGGTGAAGGTGGACCCGGTCGACGCGGCCGAGGGGGCGCGCTGGTTCGAGGCGATGGCCTGGCAGGGCGGCGGGCTCGAGCTGCACCCGCTGCAGAAGGTTGCCGACGGCGTCTACCGGTCGCAGGAGCCGTTGCCGATGTACGGGAAGTGGAAGTCGATGGTGCGGCTGCACCAGGGCGCGCGGGACCTGGTCGCGGCCTGGGTCTACGCGCCGGAGGACGCGGCGATCCAGAAGCCGGCCGTGCAGGTGTCGAACGGGCAGACCGTGCAGTTCATCGGCGAGCAGGAGGTGCTGCGCCGGGAGGAGCGGACCGACGTACCGCAGTGGATGTGGAACGGCGGGTACGCACTGCTCGCGGTCGTCGGGCTGCTGGAGATCCTCGGGATCGCCTGGCTGGTCGGGCGCGGCGCCCGCGGCGGGCGGATGCGCGCGGCGTACCTGAGCGGCGCGTCCGAGCGCGAAGCGGATCGAGTGGAGAAGATATGACCATGCAGGCGGAGCGAGCTGGGGTGATCACGCCGGACGGCGTGCGGTTGCACGTCGAGACGACCGGCTCGGCCGACGCGCCGGTGACGGTCGTGCTCGCGCACGGCTGGACGTGCTCGACCCGCAGCTGGCACCACCAGTTCGCGGGGCTGCCCGGCGTACTGGGGGTGGACGGGGTGCGAGTCGTGGCCTACGACCACCGCGGGCACGGACGCTCGGATGCGGCGCCTGCTGGTACGACGCGCATCGAGCAGCTAGCCGACGACCTGGTGACGGTGCTCGACGAGGTCGCGCCGACTGGGCCGGTGGTGTACGCCGGGCACTCGATGGGCGGGATGACGCTGATGGCGCTCGCCGACCGGCACCCGGAGCTCTTCGGCTCGCGGATCGCTGGAGCGGCGCTGGTCAGCACGTCGTCCGGCCAGATGACGTCGCGGGCGTTCGGGCTGCCGGCGCGTTTGGACGGCGCCGCCGCGCTGGTCGCGCCGCGAGCGATGAACCTCGCCGGCGCCCGCATCGAGCGGCGCCAAGCTGTCGAGGCCGAGCTGAAGGCCTGGCGCCAGCTCGCCTCGACCCGCCTCCGCCGCCCGGCGGTGAAGCAACTGGTGTTCGGCAAGAAGGTCGACCCCGCCGAGGTCGACGTCCTGCTCGCCGACCTGCAAGTGCTCCCCGGCCGCTCCTTCAGCGGCTTCTTCGAGGCCATCACCCAGCACGACCTCGGCCACGCCCTCGCCGTCCTGGACACCATCCCGGTCGAGATCATGCACGGCACCCGCGACCGCCTGCTGCCCCCACGCCACGCCAACCGCATCGCCCAGCTGATCCCGTCCTCCCGCCTCTGGATGTACCCGGGCGCCGGGCACATGCTGATGCAGGAACGCCCCAGAGACGTCACCCACCGCCTGGCATCACTCGCTCGCAAGGCCGCCGCCTAGAGCGCTGTGAACTGCGCCATGGCGCTGCGCCCCTAGGGTGGTTGGGTGCAGAACCTTCTCTCGGACGTTGTCGTGGTCGACCTCACCCGTGCGCTGGCCGGGCCGCATGCCGCGATGATGCTGGGGGATCTCGGGGCGCGGGTGATCAAGGTCGAGACGCCGGCCGGTGGGGACGACAGCCGCGGGTGGGGGCCGCCGTTCGTGGGTGGCGAGTCGACGTACTTCCTGTCGGCGAACCGGAACAAGGAGTCGGTGACGGCTGATCTGAAGTCGGCCGAGGGGAAGGACTTCCTGACCCGGCTGGTCGGTAAGGCCGATGTGCTGATCGAGAACTTCCGGCCGGGGGTGCTCGACCGGCTCGGGTTCTCCGTCGAGCGGTTGCACGAGCTGAATCCGGGCCTGGTGATCCTGTCGATCACCGGGTTCGGGCACGACGGGCCGGAGGGTGGGCGGGCCGGGTACGACCAGATCGCGCAGGGCGAGGGTGGGCTGATGAGCATCACCGGCGCCAGCGAGCCGACCAAGACCGGGATGCCGATCGCCGACCTGCTGGCCGGGATGTACGGCGCGTACGGCGCGCTCGCGGCGCTGCACGAACGCGCGATCACCGGGCGCGGCCGGGTGGTCCGGACGTCGCTGCTCGCCTCGGTGGTCGGCGTGCACGCGTTCCACGGGACGAAGTGGACGGTCGCCGGGCAGCTGCCCGAGCGGGTCGGCAACCACCACGCGCAGATCGCGCCGTACGGGATGTACTCCACGCGGGACGACAGCATCCAGGTCGCGGTCGGCAGCGAGGGGCAGTGGCGGACGTTCGCGCCGATCGTCGGGCTCGACCCGGACGACGGGCGCTTCGCGAGCAACGCCGAGCGGGTCGCGCACCGCGATCTCCTGACCGCGGCGATCGAAGCCGCCTTCGCCGCGGAGCCCGCTGACGTGTGGTTGCGGCGGCTCGCGGAGGCGGGGATCCCAGCGGGCAAGGTGCGCGACTTCCAGCAGGTGTACGAGTGGGAGCAGACCCGGTCGCAGGGCCTGCTGGTCGACGTCGAGCACCCGGAGCTGGGCAAGATCCAGCTCCCCGGCCCGCCGCTGCGCTTCGACGACAACCCGTACGCCGGGGCGCGCGAGACGAATCTGCCGCCGCCGCGACTGGGCGAGCACAACGACGCCGTACGGGCGTGGCTCGACGAGGACTAGTGCACGTACACGGATGCGTTGAGCTGCACCGCATGACCGGCTGCCCACAGCAGCTGCCCGCACCCGAGCACACCAACCGGCTCGCCGTAGTCCGACAGCGGTAGCTCCTCGGGAAACCCCGGCAACGGCTCAGCCAGCCGCTGAGCCCCGAAGCTCTCGACGGCAACCTTCAGGTCTGAGTCGTCCGCGCCGATCAGCGTGAGCACCCGCGCGCACTCGAACAACAACCGCGGTGCCGAGCCGAGCGCGACGTTCTCGCCCTCGACTTCAAGGTGCACGACCTCGGCAAAATCCACCCGGCCCGCGAGGCTCGTCGTGCGGTGGAAGACCGAGCGTCGCGAGGTGCCCGTTCGCGGCCTCCAGCGCCGCGAGCAGGAACCGCTGGAACGGGCTGTCGTCAGACCCCGCCAGCGGCCCGACGTTCAGGTCGATGCTCACCGCCAGATCGTACGGCGGCCTTTCCAGCCGGATCGAAGAGGTTCTGCCCGCGGCACCCTCCTCCTACGGTGTTCCGGTATCGATTCCGGTCCGGGAACGAACCAGGGGTTGACGGGCTGGCAAGCACAGGCATAGCGTCCGGGAAATCGATTACTCACCCGATCGCGGAGGTGTCATGGCCGAGTCCGCCCTGGTCCGGATGTCGGGGATCGGCAAGCGGTACGGCGGGGTGCAGGCGTGCCACCAGGTCGAGTTCAGTCTGGGCTCCGGCGAGGTGCACGCGCTGCTCGGCGAGAACGGCGCCGGCAAGTCCACGCTGATGAAGATCCTGTCCGGTGACGTCACCGACTACGACGGGCAGATCGAGATCGCCGGTACGCCGGTCAGCTTCCACGGGCCGACCGACGCGCAGGCCGCGGGGATCGCGATGATCCACCAGGAGCTCGACCTGGTGCCCGCCCTCTCGGTCGCCGACAACATCTTCCTCGGCCGCGAGCTGCGCACGCCGTACCGGACCGTCGACCGCCGCAGGATGGACCGCGAGGCCCGCGCGCTGCTGGAACGCAGCGGTGTGAACCTCGATCCGCGCCGCCCGGTCGGCGAGCTGCGGGTCGGCGAGCAGCAGCTCGTCACGATCGCCAAGGCGATCTCGCTCGACGCCCGCGTGCTGATCATGGACGAGCCGACGTCCGCGCTGACCAACTCCGAGGTCGAGCGGCTGTTCGCGGTGATCCGCGAGCTGCGCCGCTCCGGCGTCGGGATCGTCTACATCAGCCACCGGATGGAGGAGATCGCCCAGGTCGCCGACCGCGCGACCGTGCTGCGCAACGGGCAGATCGTCACCAGCTTCGACCCGCGCGCGCTGAGCACGGCCGAGGTGGTCGAGGCGATGGTCGGGCGTCCGGTGCAGACCATGTTCAGCACACCCGACGTCTCCACCGGCGACGAGCTGCTGCGCGTCGAGGACCTGGTGCTGAAGCCCCGCCGCCCGCGACCGGGCCGCCGCGATCCCGAGGGCATCTCGCTCACGGTCCGCTCCGGCGAGATCGTCGGCCTCTGCGGCCTGCTCGGCGCCGGCCGCACCGAGCTGCTCGAGACCCTGTACGGCGTGGCGCCCGGCGGAACGCAGACCGGCCGGATCGTCCTGCAGGGCCAGGAGATCCGGCCCCGCAACCCACGGCACGCGCTGGCCCAGGGGATCGGCCTGGTCCCCGAGGACCGGCGCGCGTCCGGGCTGGTGCTGTTCCACTCGATCCTGGCCAACACGGTCGTGTCCAGCCTGCCGGCGTACGGACGGCTGGGCGTGATCGCGCGCCGGATGGAACGGGTCGCGTCGGTGAAGATGGCCGACCGGCTGCGGCTGAAGTTCGGCCGGCTGCAGGACGACGTCGGGACGCTGTCCGGCGGCAACCAGCAGAAGGTCGTGTTCGGCAAGATGCTGCTCACCGAGCCGAAGCTGCTGCTGCTCGACGAGCCGACCCGCGGCGTCGACATCGGCGCCAAGGCCGAGATCTACCGCCTGCTCGGCGAGCTCGCCGGGCAGGGACTGGGCGTCCTGCTGGCGTCGTCGGAGCTGCCCGAGCTGATCGGGGTCTGCGACCGCGTCGTCGTACTGCGGGACGGACGCGACGTCGCGTCGTTCAAGACATCTGATTCCGGCGAGAGCGATCTGCTCGCCGCTGCCATGGGAGAGAGCGCCGTGTTCGACGAGGTAGCACAGTGACCGCCGTGCAGGACAAGCCCGCGATGCCGGTCGAGCGGGCGTCCGGCGGCGTGGCCGCGACGCTGTTCCGGTTCCAGAGCGTGTTCGGGCTGCTGGCGGTGTTCGTGGCCGCGATCATCTTCTCGCCCCGGCGCGACGGCTCGATCCTGTTCCTGAGCGCCGACAACCTGGCCAACGTGGTCCGGGCGGTCTCCGAGATCGGCATCATCGCGGTCGGGATGACGTTCGTGATCCTGATCGGCGGCATCGACCTGTCGGTCGGCGCGGTGCTCGGGCTGGCCGCGGTCGGCTCGGCGGTGCTGATGGTCGAGAGCGACTGGGGTTTCCTGCCCTCGATCGTGGTGGTGCTCGCGATCGGCCTGGTCTTCGGCGCGCTGCAGGGGATGGCGACGGCGATGATCGGGATCCAGTCGTTCATCGTGACGTTGGCCGGCTTGCAGATAGCGCGCGGGCTGGCCCGGATCTGGTCTGACGGGCAGGGCGTCGCGATCGCGTACGGCGACGGGCCGAACGAGGCGCCGTCGACCTTCGCTCTGCTGGGTGAACGGACCTTCGGGGGCCTGGTGCCGATCCCGGTGCTGATCTTCGCCGTGGTCGCGGTCGCGGCCGTGGTGTTCCTGCGGATCAGCGCGTTCTCCCGCCACCTGTACGCCGTCGGCGGCAACGAGAAGGCCGCGCGGCTGTCCGGCGTACCGGTGATCCGGGTCAAGATCGCGGTCTTCGCGATCTGCGGGCTGCTCGCCTCGCTGGCCGGGGTCGTGCACGCCGTCCAGCTCAACCAGGGCAGCCCGAACGACGGCATCGGCTACGAGCTGGACGCGATCGCCGCGGTGGTGATCGGCGGCACCAGCCTGGCCGGCGGGCGCGGCTCGGTGGCCGGGACCGTGGCCGGGGCGCTGCTGCTCGGCGTACTGAACAACATCCTTGCCCTGAACAACATCGACTCCAACATCCAGCTGCTGATCAAGGGCCTGGTGATCGTTGCGGCGGCCGCGCTGCAACGGCTCCGGCCCGCCTCGTGAGGAAGGTCCACCCCTGATGAAGATCCACAAGTTGTCCCTGGCCGTCGCGGCCGTCGCTGCCCTGGTCCTGGCCGGGTGCGGGACCACCAGCGAGCGGACGTCGGACGAACCGCAGGCGCAGAGCTCCAAGGAGTGCAAGGGGGCCGACGGCAAGTACGTGATCGGGATGAGCCAGGCCAACGTGGCCGAGCCGTACCGGCAGCGGATGGACGACGACATCAAGGCCGCCGCGGCGCAGGTGCCGCAGTTCGAGGTGAAGTTCGCCGACGCCGCGCAGGACAACGCCAAGCAGGTCGCCGACGTCGAGAACTACATCACCCAGCAGATCGACCTGCTGATCATCAGCCCGAACGAGGCCAAGCCGCTGACCGCGGTGGTCAAGAAGGCCTTCGACAAGGGCATTCCGGTGCTGGTCCTGGACCGCAAGGTCGAGGGCGACGCCTACACCGGTTTCATCGGCGGCGACAACGTCCAGATCGGCACCGAGGCCGGCAAGTACGTCGCCGAGAAGGTGCTGCCGAACGGCGGCTCGGTGGTCGAGCTCAAGGGCCTGGCCGGCGCGACGCCGCAGGCCGAGCGTAACGAGGGCTTCGCCGCCGGGATCAAGGCCAACCCGAAGATCAAGATCATCGCCACCGCTTCCGGCGACTGGCTGCGGGAGAAGGGCCAGGCGCAGATGGACGCGCTGCTCAAGGCCAACCCGAAGATCGACGTGGTCTACGCGCACAACGACCCGATGGCCGAGGGCGCGTACCTGGCGGCCAAGGCGGTCGGTCGCGAGAAGGAGATGAAGTTCATCGGCATCGACGCGCTGCCGATCCCGTCCGGCGGCATCAAGGCCGTCGAGCAGGGCCGGCTGACCGCGACCTTCACCTACCCGACCAACGGCAAGGAAGCGGTCGCGGCGGCGAAGAAGATCCTGGTCGACTGCGGCACGATCGAGAAGTCGCAGACGTTGCCGACGCGGCTGATCGACAAGGCCAACGCGGCGTCGATCTACGCCGAGGAGAACCCGAACGGCTGAGTAGCTCGAGAGGCTCCCACCGCGGCGAGGTCAGCCGCGGTGGGAGCTTCCGCGTTCGATCAGCCGGGCGCCGAGCGTGGTCGTGGTCGGCGGCCGGCTGCCGTCGGTGATCCTTGCCAGCAGCAACCGGGCCGCGACCGTCCCGATCTCGTACGCCGGTTGCGCGACGACCGACAGCGGGGGATCGACCAGCGCGGCCCAGGGCGCGTCGTCGAAGGCGACCATCCCGACGTCGAGGCCCGGGCGGATCTTGTTCTCCTGCAGGGCCTGCAGCACGCCGACCGCCATCGCCGAGTTGGCGACCAGCAACGCGTCCGGCGGCTCCTCCTGGCCGAGCACGTCCTGCGCCGCCTTGTGGGCGCCGGCGGCCTTGTACTCGGTACGGCGTACGAGCTTGGTCGAGCTGCGCCGCTTGGCGGCCTTGAGCGCGTCGCGGTAGCCGGCGAGCCGGTCGTCCGCCGTACGGACCCCGGCCGGGCCGGTGATGCAACCGATTCGTTGATAGCCCTGGGCTATCAAATGCTCGGTCGCCTGCCGCGCCGCCAGGCGGGTGTCGACGAGCACCACATCGCTGTCCTGCTGCGGCAACGGCCGGTCGACGGCGACGAAGGCCGTCCCGCGGGCGGCCAGTTTCTCGACCGAGGACGTCGTACCGGTTGGCGACAAGATGACACCGGCAACCCTTTCCTGGATCGCGATGTCGATGTAGCGGTTCTCCTTGCTCGCGTCCTCGTCGGAGTTGCACAGCACCACCGAGTAGCCGACCTCGTGCGCGACGTCCTCGACGCCGCGGGCGATCGCGGTGAAGAACGGGTTCTCCACGTCGGAGATGATCAGGGCAACCACCGCGGCCTCCTGCCTGCGCAGGTTTCTGGCCGGCCCGTTGGGCTGGTAGCCGAGCTGGTCGGCGGCCTTGCGGACCCGCGTGACCAGGTCGGGATCGACCGTCGCCTTGCCGTTCAGGGCCCGCGACACGGTCGCCGTGGAGACGCCCGCGAGCGCCGCGACGTCGCTGATCGTGGCCATTCGTCCTCCCTCCGCTGGGCCGAGCCTAGCCGTCGAGTAAAGGATTACCCAGCGACGGCTCATGGACGCAACGTACGGAACCTCCGGGGCGTCACCACGGCCATGAGAAGATCGCGGGCGTGACTGCCTTGCCGAGCGTTTCCTACTCCATCACCGTCCGGCTCGAGGTGCCCGCGGGCGGCTCGACGGTGAGCAAACTGACGACCGCGGTCGAGCAGGCCGGCGGCCTGGTGACCGCGCTCGACGTGACCGCCTCCGGCCACGAGCGCCTCCGGATCGACGTGACGTGCGCCGCCGCCGACACCGCGCACGCGGGCCGCCTGGTCGAGGCGATGCGCGCCGTACCGGGCGTCGAGATCGGCCGCGTCTCCGACCGGACCTTCCTGATGCACCTCGGCGGGAAGATCTCGATGGAGGCCAAGCACCCGATCCGCAACCGTGACGACCTCTCGATGATCTACACCCCCGGGGTGGCGCGGGTCTGCCTCGCGATCGCGGAGAACCCCGAGGACGCGCGCCGGCTGACCATCAAGCGCAACAGCGTCGCCGTCGTCACCGACGGGTCGGCCGTCCTCGGCCTGGGCAACATCGGCCCGAAGGCCGCGCTGCCGGTGATGGAGGGCAAGGCCGCGCTGTTCAAGCGGTTCGCCGGGATCGACGCCTGGCCGCTGTGCCTGGACACCCAGGACCCCGACGAGATCGTCAGCATCGTCAAGGCGATCGCGCCGGGCTTCGCCGGGATCAACCTGGAGGACATCTCCGCGCCGCGCTGCTTCGAGATCGAGGCCAAGCTGCGCGAGGAGCTCGACATCCCGGTCTTCCACGACGACCAGCACGGGACGGCGATCGTCGTCGTGGCCGCGCTGTACAACGCGCTGCGCGTGGTCGGCAAGGACATCAGCGAGGTCAAGATCGTGCTGTCCGGCGCGGGTGCGGCCGGTACGGCGATCCTCAAGCTGCTGATCGCGGCCGGGGTCAAGGACACCTGCGTCGCCGACATCGGCGGCGTCATCCACACCGGGCGCGACGGGCTGTCGCCGGAGCTGCGCTGGATCGCGGAGAACACCAACGCCGCCCAGTTCAGCGGCGACCTGAAGGGCGCCGTGGCCGGGGCCGACGTGTTCATCGGGGTGTCCGCGCCGAACATCCTGAACGGCGACGACATCGCCACCATGAACGACGGCGCGATTGTGTTCGCGCTGGCCAACCCCGACCCCGAGGTCGACCCGGCCGCCGCCGGCGAGCACGCCGCGGTGGTCGCGACCGGCCGGTCCGACTTCCCGAACCAGATCAACAACGTGCTGGTCTTCCCGGGCGTCTTCCGCGGTCTGCTCGACGCGCAGTCGTCCTCGGTGTCGATCGAGATGGAGCTGGCCGCCGCGAAGGCGCTGGCCGGCGTCGTCACCGACGACGAGCTGAACGCCAGCTACATCATTCCGAGCGTGTTCCACCCCGAGGTGCACACGATGGTGGCGCACGCCGTACGGGACGCCGCCGGCGGCAAGGCCCCGGCCGCCGAGGTCTTCCCGGACGACGCGCCGTCGCTGTCGCTGTAGTGCGCAGTGTGTGGGCCTGGCGGGCCGGCTTCGTGCTGGCCTGCCTGGTCCAGCTGTACGGGCTCTACGCGCCCCGGCAGGCCGGGCCGGCGGGGATCCCGTACCTCGACAAGGTCGCCCACTTCGCGATCTTCGCCGTCGTCGCGTACCTCGGCCTGCGGGTCGGCGTACCGGCCCGGTGGTTGCTGGCGGCGCTGGTCGTCCAGGCGATCGGGAGCGAGTTCGTCCAGCACTACCTGCTGCCGCTGCGCAGCGGCGATCCGTTGGACTCGCTGGCCGACCTGCTCGGTACGGCGACCGGCGCCTGGCTCGGGTTTCGCGCAGTACAAAAGCGCCGCGGCACGACATGATGGGGTCATGACGGCCTCGACCCTGACCGGATCGTTGCTCGTGGCGACCCCGTTGCTCGACGAGCCGCCCTTTCGGCGTTCGGTGATCCTGCTGCTGGACCACGACGACGACGGCGCGCTCGGCGTGGTGGTCAACCGGGCCGCCGACCTCGAGGTCGACCAGGTGCTGCCGGACTGGTCCACCGCCGTGAACGAGCCGGGGGTGCTGTTCATGGGCGGCCCGGTGGGCACCGACAGCGCGCTCGCGGTCGCCGAGGTGATCGAGTCCGCGGACCCGCCGGGCTGGCGCGAGTGCTTCGGCCGGATCGGGCTGATCGACCTCGACGTCCCGCCGGCGCTGATCGAGGGCGCGATCCAGCGGATGCGGATCTTCGCCGGCTACGCGGGCTGGTCCGGCGGGCAGCTCGAGGGCGAGATCACCGAGGGCGCCTGGTACGTCGTACCGTCGGAGCCCGACGACGTCTTCAGCCTGCAGCCCGAGGGCCTGTGGCGGCGCGTGCTGCGCCGCCAGAAGGACCAGATGGCCTACCTGGCGACGTACCCGGACGATCCCACCCAGAACTGACTGGGGCGCCTACTCGTCACCCTCGTCGTCGTCACCGGGGTTGAGCGAGTCCCAGATCTCCTTGCACTCCGGGCAGACCGGGAACTTCTGCGGGTCCCGGCTCGGCACCCAGACCTTGCCGCAGAGCGCGACCACCGGCGTACCCATCACCATCGCCTCGGTGAGCTTGTCCTTCGGCACGTAGTGCGAGAACCGCTCGTGGTCACCGTTGTCCAGCGACGGCTGCGTGCGCTCGTCGACAACCGTCTCCGCGCCCGGGCTCAACTGAGTACTCATGGCACCGAGTGTAGGCCGACCGCGCCAGCGGGCGCCCGCACGTTGTGGACACGAATTGGTCTGTGGACAACCGCCGGGCGCGGGGCAGATCACGGCATGTTCTTGGTGTGACCACAACAAGGAGGCACGATGACACTCGTGGAACCCATCGAGACCCGGCCCGAACCCGAATTCAGCATGCCCTGGGCCCCGTTCCGCCCGATCACCAGAGCCGATCTGTACCGGGTGCCGAATGACGGCCACCGGTACGAGCTCATCGACGGAGTCCTGGTCATGACGCCGGCACCGTCCCTGCGGCATCAGTTGGCGGTCGGTCGTCTGTTCAGCCGCCTGATGCTGAGCTGTCCTGACGACCTGTACGTTCTGTCGGCCCCGTTCGACGTCGTCCTGTCCGATGACACCCTCGTGCAGCCCGACATCCTCGTCGCGGCCAGGGACGACTTCACCGAACGGGACCTGCCGAAGGCGCCGCTGCTCGCGGTGGAGGTCCTCTCACCGAGCACCCGCCGGATCGACCTCATGCTGAAGTTCTCCCGGTACGAAGCCGCCGGCTGCCCGTCCTACTGGGTGGTCGACCCCGACACGCCGACCCTGATCGTCTGGGAGATGCAGGACGGGGCATATGCGCAGGTCGCGAAGGTCTCCGGGGACGAGATCGCGCGGCTGACCAGCCCGTACGACGTCGAGGTGGTGCCCGCCGATCTGATTGTCTGAGCGTTGTCGGGTAACGTTCCTGCACGGCCGACAGTCGAGTATCGGGGGAGTATGCCGTCCGTGGATTCGCACGTGCCAGCACCACCAGCCGTGCTTCCTCCGGCCTACCCGGACCGGGCAGCCTGGGGTACCGCCAGCAAGCTGCGCGCCTGGCAGGCGGAGGCGCTGCAGCTCTACATGGACCAGCAGCCGCGGGACTTCCTCGCGGTCGCGACGCCGGGCGCCGGCAAGACGACGTTCGCGCTGACCGTCGCCGCCGAGCTGCTGCACCGGCGGGTGATCGACCGGGTCACCGTGGTGACCCCGACCGAGCACCTGAAGGTCCAGTGGGCCGAGGCGGCCGACCGGGCCGGGATCGCGATCGACCCGACCTTCGCCGGCGGCAAGGGCCGGACCAACAAGGACTTCCAGGGCGTCGCGGTGACCTACGCCGGGGTCGCGGTGAACCCGCTGGCCTTCCGCGTCCGCACCGAGCGCTTCCGCACGCTGGTGATCCTCGACGAGGTGCACCACGGCGGTGACGCGCTGAGCTGGGGCGACGGCGTCAAGGAGGCCTTCGAGCCCGCGACCCGGCGCCTCGCCCTGACCGGTACGCCGTTCCGCAGCGACGACAACCCGATCCCGTTCGTCACCTACGAGTACGGCCACGACGGCGCGGCCCGCAGCAAGGCCGACTACACCTACGGCTACGGTCACGCCCTGCGCGACCACGTCGTCCGCCCGGTCATCTTCATGTCGTACTCCGGCGAGATGCGCTGGCGCACCAAGGCCGGCGACGAGGTCGCGGCCCGCCTCGGCGAGCCGCTGACGAAGGACCTCACCGCCCAGGCGCTGCGGACCGCGCTGGACCCGACCGGCGAGTGGATGCCCGCCGTACTGGCCGCGGCCGACAAGCGGCTGACCGAGGTCCGCCGCCACATGCCGGACGCCGGCGGCCTGGTCATCTCCGGCGACCAGAACACCGCCCGCGCGTACGCCAAGGTCCTCCGCGAGTTGACCGGCGAGGCCCCGACCGTCGTCCTGTCCGACGAAAAAGCAGCCAGCAAGAAGATCGCGAAGTTCTCCGGCGACGAGTCCCGCTGGATGGTCGCGGTCCGCATGGTCAGCGAAGGCGTAGACGTCCCACGCCTCGCGGTAGGCGTCTACGCGACCCCCACCTCGACCCCACTCTTCTTCGCCCAAGCAGTAGGCCGCTTCGTCCGAGCCCGCAAACGCGGCGAGACAGCATCGGTCTTCGTCCCGTCAGTCACCCGCCTCCTAGGCTTCGCCGCCGAAATGGAGGTCGAACGCGACCATGTCCTAGGCCGCAAGAACTCGAACGAGGACGGCGACATCTTCGCCCTCGAGGACGACCTCATCAAGCAGGCCAACCAGGCCGAAGGCGCCAGCGACGACCTCGACGCCAAGTTCGAGGCCTTAGGCTCCGACGCCAGCTTCGACCGCGTCGTCTTCGACGGCGGCGACTACGGCACCGGCGGCGACCTGGCCTCCGACGAGGAAATGGACTTCCTGGGCCTCCCCGGCCTCCTGGAACCCGACCAGGTCCGCGAGCTCCTCAAGAAGCGCCAGGCGAAATCCATCGCCCAGCAAAAACGCTCCCAACGAGGCACCAGCACCACCACCGAAGACCCCACCCCCGTCGAGCTGGCCACCCACGAACAGGTAGCCCTCCTCCGCCGAGAACTCAACGGCCTCGTCGCCGCCTGGCACCACCGCACCGGCCAACCCCACGGCGTCATCCACAACGACCTCCGCCGCAAACTAGGCGGCCCAGCAGCGGCCCACGCGTCGTCGACCCAACTCAAAGACCGCATAGAACTAATCCGAGACTGGGCCACCCAACGCCGAGCCTGACCGGCGAGGACCCAGCCAGTCAGCCAAATGCAACCTCAGCCACAGTGGCCCACCACCGAAGCCAAAGGTGTGTAGGGCAGTGGCCGACCCCAAGGTGACGGCTGCTGACTTCTTGCCCGAACAGCGCGCCTGTAGCTAGTAGGCCGTCGGAAGTAGGCAAGAAGTACACAGGTGGCACCTACCCGCACCCGACCGCAAACCCGCAGCCGGCGCCGCGAGGCCCGAACCACCCGCACCCGCCCTACGTGCGTCAGCCCCAGCCGGTCACCCGACAGGCAACCTCAGCCCCAGCCGCTCAGCCGACAAGCAACCTCAGCCCCCGCCGGTCACCCGACAAACAACCCCAGCCCCCGCCGCCCGCCCCTACCCCCGCGCACTCAACGACTGAATCCCCACCACATCAAGCAACCGCAACGCCTGCTCCGACGCCGACCCCGGCTCAGCGGCGTACAGAACAATCCGCTGATCCCGCTCCGGAACAACAAGCACCTCAGCCACCACATCAATCCGCCCAACCACCGGATGATGAAGCGTCTGACACAACGACTGCTGAGTGCCCACCTCATGCAACGCCCAGATCCGCGCGAACTCCTCACTCCCGCTCAGCAGATCAGCGACGAGCGCGCGGATCGACGGATCATCCGGATACTTGCCGGTCGCCGCCCGCAGATCAGCAGCAGCTTCCCGCGCGAACTCAGCAGTCGCCTGCTCGCCGAACAGTTCAGCCTGCCGAGCCCGATCAAGAAACCGAAGCCGCAGCAAATTGCGCTTAGCCTCCGGCAGCGCAGAGAAATCAGTGATCAGCGCAGCAGCAAGCGGATTCCAAGCCAGTACGTCGTACTTAGCGTCGAGCACCATCCCAGGCACATCAAGCCGCGCCAGCATCCGCAGCACCCCGCCCCGCACCTCCCGGGGCGGCCCAGGCGGCGGCCCCGGCTCCTCCCCAGCAAGCCGAAAAAGATGATCCCGCTCAGCAGTAGACAGCCGAAGCGCCCGAGCCAGCCCAGTCAGCACCGGCCGCGAAGGATGCGGCCCACGAGCCTGCTCGAGCCGCGTGTAGTAATCCGTCGACATCGTCGCCAGCGCCGCAACCTCCTCCCGCCGCAACCCCGGCGTCCGCCGCCGAACCCCAGCCGGCAACCCAGCATCCTCAGGCCGAAGCCCTTCCCGCCGAATCCGAAGAAACTCCGCCAACTGCTGCCTGTCCACGTTCCCAGAATCCCAGGTAGCCCCGAACCAAACCAGGGACGCCCAATCCCTCCCACCGCGCGGAGCATCCCGGGGCGCTCTCCTACGACGACCGGAACCCCGAACCAGCCGAGCCCACCGGTCGATCTGCGCGGGTCGGACCGGCCCGGACGGAGCCCGGCGCACTGGGCGAAGTCAGGCGCGCCCCCGGGCCCGGCGCCATGCCCTGCGCTCACGCCCGCAGTCCGCGCTCACTCCTGCGCCCGCCGCCCCGCGCTCCTAACACCCGCACCCCGCACCCCGCGCTCACGCCCGGCGCCTCGCGCTCACACTCGGCACCCCGCGACCAGCGCTCACGCCCTGCGCTCGTACCCCGCGCTCACGCCTGCGCCCGCCGCCCCGCGCTCTGCGCGCCGCGCACCCGCGCTTAATCCCCGCGCCCGGCGCCTCGCGCTCGCACTCGGCGGCCGCGCTCACGCCTGCGCCGCCCCGCGCTCTGCGCGCCGCACACCCCCGCACCCGCGCTAACGCCCGAGCCTCGTGCTTGGAGGCGCGCTCTCACGTCCTGCGCTTGCGCTCCGCGCCCGCGTCCCGTGCTCGCCCCGGAGCTTGCCTCCGCGCCCCGCGCCCACACTCGACGCCGTGCGCCCGCGGCTGCTCACGTTCTGCGCTCGCGGTCCCGCGTTCAGCCCCGCGCTCGGCGCCTTGCACTCACACTCGGCGTCCCGCGGCCGGCTCGCGCCCTGCGCTCGTGTTCCACGCTCACGCCTGCGCCCGCCGCTCGCGCTCTACACGCCGCGCACCCCACGCCCGCGCTTGCACCCCGCGCCTGGCGCTAACACTCGGCGTTCTGCGCATGCGGCCAGCGCTCACGCCCCTGCCTCGCCTCCGTGCCCGCGCGCCGCACGCGAGTGTGTCGCCGGGGCTCTCCCCGTACGGCATCCAGAGCGCTGGGCCCGCGCAACCGGATCATCGACGAAGCGGGTGGGTCGGGCGGAGTCGAGCCCGCTCGGCGGATCCGGGTGGGCTGGGTGGAGGCGGGGCGGGTCCTGGCCGGGGCGGGTGGGCCTGCGACCTCGGGCAGCCTGGAATAGACCCCGCGCTCGCGCCCCATGCAGTGCGCGAACCCGACGCCCGCGCTCACACTCGTGCCCGCACTCAGGTCCTGCGCCCGCGGCGCGTGTGCACGTCCTGCGCTCACGCCTCGCGCACCGTGCGCAAGTGTTCTCGGGGCTCTCCCCGTACGGCGCCCAGAGCGCTGGGCCTGCGCAGCCGGACCGGACCATCGACGGAACGGGCGGGTCGGACGGAGACGAGTCTGCCGGGCCGGGTGGGCGGGGTGGAGGCAACCGGGCCCCCGGGCCGGCGCGGGTGGGCCTGCGACCTCGAGCAGCCTGGGGAGGACCCCGCGTCCCTGGGAGCAGCTCGCTCTGCTGCCGCCCGGAGATGCCGCCGAATCTAGACACCATGACTCAGCAGAACGTTGTACTGGTGACCGGCGCGACCAAGGGAATCGGGCGGGAGATCGCTCGGCAGTTCGGGGCGCTTGGGTGGAGTGTGGTGGTTGGTGGGCGGGACCTCGGGCGTGCCGACGCGGTGGTGAAGGAGCTTGTGGGGGACGGGGTCGATGCGGCGGCGGTGCGGATCGAGGTGACCGATCCGGCTTCGGCGCAGGCGGCGGCGGAGTGGATCGGGGAGAAGTACGGGCGGCTCGACGTGTTGGTGAACAACGCGGCGGTGATTGCCGAGGGGGACGATGCGGTGAGTGCGATCTCGGCGGAGACGTTGCGGGACGGGTTCGAGACGAACGTGGTGGGGCTGGTTGCGACTACGCAGGCGATGTTGCCGTTGTTGCGGCGGGCGGAGGCGGCGCGGATCGTGAACATGTCGACCGAGTTGTCGTCGCTGGCGCGGGTCGGGGATCCGGAGTCGCGGATGTCGACCGTGCTGACTGCGGGGTACAACTCGTCGAAGATCGCGGTGAACATGCTGACCGTGATGCTCGCCAACGAGCTGCGCGGCGAGGGGATCCTGGTGAACGCCGCCGACCCCGGCAACTGCGCGACCGACATGGGCGGCTGGGACGCGGCCCGTACGCCGGCTCAGGGTGCGGCGGTCGCCGTACGGCTCGCGACGCTACCGGCGGGTGGGCCGACCGGTGAGCTGCACGACGAGTCCGGCCGGCTGCCCTGGTGAGCACGAGCTCGACCGACGCTCGTACGACGGACGGCCGGTGAGGCAGCAGCCGTACGACGTGCCCGGGGCTCGTCCGACGGTCGCCCAGTGAGGCAGCCCCGGCGCTCAGTCGAAGTCGAAGACCGAGTTCTTGTCGTAGAAGTGCAGCACGTACCGGCAGTTCTGGCAGATCAGGAGCGTCATCCGGTGTGAGGTGAACCCCCACCGGGAGTCGCTGCGGGCCTCCTCCTGCTGAAACTGTGGGCACTGGCACAGCGGGCACGTGAGCGTGGGGGCCTGCGGCTGGTTCGTCATACGGGACTAGACGCAGCAACCCGCCGCACGGTGCCCGCAACCGACTGGCGGTCCTGTCGTAAGGGTCGTCAACGGATGACATAGGTTACCTATGTGCCTCGTCTGCTGACCGATGTCCGACCGTTGAAGGAGTCGCCGGACTTCCGGCGGTTGTGGCTCGGCTCGACGGTCTCGCAGCTCGGGCAGCAGATGACCGCGGTGACGGTGTCGATCCAGGTCTACGCGCTGACCGGGTCGACGTTCGCGGTCGGGCTGGTCGGGCTCTTCGCGCTCGTCCCGCTGATCGTCTTCGGCCTGTACGGCGGCGCGATGGCCGACGCGATCGACCGGCGCACGCTGGCGCTGGTCAGCTCGGCCGGGCTCTGGCTGCTGTCGATGGTGCTGGTCGTGCAGTCGGTGCTGGAGTGGGAGCAGGTCGGCGTCCTGTACGCCGTGGTCGCGGTGCAGTCGGCGTGCTTCGCGGTGAACAACCCGGCGCGGTCGGCGATCATCCCGCGGCTGGTCCGGCCCGAGCTGCTCCCGGCGGCGAACACGCTCAGCCAGGCGGCGTTCAACCTCGGCTTCACCGCCGGGCCGCTGCTCGGCGCGACGGTGATCGCGTGGCACGGGTTCGCGGCGGCGTACCTGGTCGACGTGATCACGTTCACCGCGGCGCTGTACGCGCTGTTCCGGCTGCCGCCGGTGCCGCCGACCGGCGAGGTCCGGAGGGCCGGGATCCGGTCGGTGCTCGAAGGTTTCACGTTCCTGCGCGCCGCCCCGGCGCTGCTGGCGACGTTCGTGGCCGACATCCTGGCGATGACGTTCGCGCAGCCGCGGGCGCTGTTCCCGGCGGTCGCCGGGTCGTTCTTCGCGGGCGGCGTGAAGACGGTCGGGCTGCTGCAGACGGCGCCGGCGATCGGCGCGCTGCTCGGGGTGCTGTTCTCGGGCTGGGTGAGCCGGGTCCGGCGGCAGGGGATCGCGATCGTGGTCGCGATCACGGCGTACGCCGTCGCCGTCGGGCTGTTCGGGTTCGCGCGGACGATCTGGCTCGGGGTGGCGCTGCTGGCGATGTCGGGGATGGCCGACATGGTCAGTTCGGCGTACCGGAACACGGTGCTGCAGTCGGCGGCGCCGGACGCGATGCGCGGGCGGCTGCAGGGGGTGTTCATCGTGGTGGTCGCGGGCGGCCCGCGGCTCGGGGACTTCGTCGCCGGTACGACGGCCGACCTGACGACGCCGACGATCGCGCTGGCCGGCGGCGCCTGCGCCTGCATCGTCGGGCTGCTGATCCTGCTCGCCTACAACCGCCCGTTCCGCGAGTACGACGCCGACGTCCGCGCGCTGCGCTGATCAGCCGCCGGTGACGAGCTTCTTCAGGACCGTCGGCCAGGAGTCCATGTCCGGGTTGATCCGCTGCAGCTCCTGACCGCCGACGGTGACCAGCTTGCGGTCGCCGAGCGGTTCCTTCAGCTTGATCGCGGTCAGCGAGATCGAGCTGTCCGGCGGGCACGGCTGGGCCGCGTCGACGACGGCGGTGATCGCGTCCTCGCCCTGCTCGACCTTCAGGTCCAGCGCGCAGTCCTGGACGACCCCGATCAGCAGGTCGCCCTCGTCGTAGTCCGGCTTGTTCTGGATCCACTTCAGGTACTTCGGCTTCTTGTCGCCCATCAGCTGGTACGCCGCGACCGCCTGCGGTTTCGGCTCGGTGACCGCGCCGGCGCCGTCGCCGATGAACGTGCCGTAGATCATGTTCACGCAGGGGTCGTCGCTCCTGCGCTTCTGGTTGCCGGCCGGCGGGATGTCGACCGCGCCCCAGGCGGTGGCCGCCTGGAAGCAGCCGTTCGCCTCACGGTTGAGCGAGATGTTGAACCCGACCAGCCCGAGCGCGAGCACGACCAGCAGCCCGGCCAGCATCCGGCGGGACTGGATCCGCTTCGGGGTCAGCCGGCGCCCGGCCGGTTCGGCGTCCTCGGGGTGCTGCTTGAACAGCCCGAGCACGGTGGTCGTCCACTGCGGGTTGATCAGCGTCGGGACGGCGTACAGCAGGATCAGCACGACCGCGACGGCGATGGCCGGGAGCAGAGACCAGTAATTTCGCACGGCAGCAAGATACGGCGCCATCGGTCCGCGCCCGAAAAACGGATACCCTTCGGTTGTGCCGGCAGAGACGTCCCAGACGCTCGATCGGGGACTCACGGTCCTCGAGCTGCTGGCGGACGCCCCGGACGGGCTGTCGATCACCGAGCTGGCGGCGTCGCTCGGGGTCAGCCGGACGGTCGTCTACCGGCTGGTCAACACGCTGGAGCTGCACCGGCTGGTACGCCGGGACAGCGAGGGCCGCGCCCGGCTCGGTCTCGCGGTGCTGCACTACAGCCGCCGGGTCCAGCCGACGCTGCGCGATGCCGCTCTGCCCGTACTGCGCTCGCTCGCCGAGGACACCGGCGCGACCGCGCACCTGACCGTCGCCGACGGCGAGGAGGCGCTCGCGATCGCGGTGATCGAGCCGAGCTGGACCGACTTCCACGTGTCGTACCGGATGGGTTCCCGGCACGCCCTCGACCAGGGCGCGGCGGGGAAGGCGATCCTGGCGGGCCGGCGGAAGCCGGATCCGGCGGGGCGGCCGTTCGTGATCACCGCGGGTGAGCTGCAGGCGGGGGCTCAGGGGGTGTCGTCGCCGGTGCTGGGGGTGCCTGGGGTGGAGGCGAGCATCGGCGTGGTGGTGCTGGGGAAGCTGGATCGCGATTTCGTGGGTCCGCGGGTCGCGCGGGCTGCTGTGGAAGTCGCCAAGCGTCTCGCCTGAACCACCTGATGGTCTGGCGGGCGGAGCGGGCCGACTACTTGTAGTAGGTGCCGGCGACTTCGAGTCCGGCTACTTCGAGGTGGCTGCTCTCAGGAGCGGCAGGACTCGGTGGGGTATCTGCTCGGCCAGCGCGATCACCGTCGACGCCCGCTGGATGCCGTGCACGATGACGACCTGGTCGATCACCCGCTGGAGATCCGCGTTCGACCGGGCGACGATGCGGCACCACAGATCCTCGGCGCCGGTGATGGTGTGCACCTCCAGCACCTCCGGGATCGCGGCCAGGGCTGCGGCGACCGTGGTGTGGCCGGAGCCCTGCTCGATCTGGAGGGTGGCGAACGCGGTCACCGGGTAGCCGATCGCCGCGGTGTCGATGTCGGGGCCCCAGCCGCGGACGACGCCGTCGCGCTGCAGGCGGTCGAGGCGGGCCTGGATCGTGCCGCGCGCGACGCCGAGCCGGCGCGAGGCCTCGAGCACGCCGACCCGCGGCTCGGCGGCGAACAGGTCCAGGATCCGGGCGTCCAGTGCGTCGACCGACATGGCTGCCTCCAAGCAGTGGTCAGGGTGACCAAATAGTCCAACAACAGCCCGAGAATACTGCACAAGCTGATCAGTCAAAACGAGTTCTGTTGCGCAACCTGTCGCCCACCAGCCAGGCTCCCAGCCAAGCTAGCCACCGACCGGGAGGACCCGCGATGACCAGCACCGACCTGACCCCCGCCGAACTCGACGCCGATCTGGACCTCGATCAGCTCAAGCAGCTCGTCGGCCTGGTCCCGTACGACGAGAGCAGCGACCCGTTCCCGGTGACCGCGATGGACGCCGTCGTCTTCGTGGTCGGCAACGCCACCCAGACCGCGAAGTACTACCAGCTCGCCTTCGGGATGGACCTGGTCGCGTACACCGGCCCCGAGCACGGCACCAAGGACCACAAGGCCTTCGTGCTGAAGGCCGGGTCGGGCCGCTTCGTGATCACCGGCGGCGTCACGCCGGACAGCCCGCTGAACGACCACCACCGCAAGCACGGCGACGGCGTCTCCGACATCGCGCTCGAGGTGCCGGACGTGGACAAGTGCATCGAGCACGCCCGCGAGCAGGGTGCGACGGTGCTGGAGGAGCCGAACGACGTCACCGACGAGCACGGCACCATCCGCCGCGCCGCGATCGCGGCGTACGGCGACACCCGGCACACGCTGATCGACCGCAGCCGCTACGACGGCCCGTACCTGCCCGGTTTCGTCGCGGCGCAGACCCAGGTGCAGCGGCCGGAGGGGCACCCGAAGCGGCTGTTCCAGGCCATCGACCACGTCGTCGGCAACGTCGAGCTCGGTCTGATGGACGAGTGGGTGACGTTCTACAACAAGGTGATGGGCTTCGTGAACATGGCGGAGTTCGTCGGCGACGACATCGCCACCGACTACTCCGCGCTGATGTCCAAGGTGGTGGCCAACGGCAACCACCGGGTCAAGTTCCCGCTGAACGAGCCCGCGATCGCGAAGAAGAAGTCGCAGATCGACGAGTTCCTGGAGTTCTACGACGGTGCCGGCGCCCAGCACATCGCGCTGGCCACCAACGACATCCTGCGCACCGTCGACATCATGCGGGCCAACGGCGTCGAGTTCCTGGCCACGCCGGACTCGTACTACGAGGACCCGGAGCTGCGGGAGCGGATCGGCCACGTCAGGGTGCCGATCGAGGAGCTGCAGTCGCGCAAGATCCTGGTCGACCGTGACGAGGACGGCTACCTGCTGCAGATCTTCATGAAGCCGCTCGGCGACCGGCCGACGGTGTTCTACGAGCTGATCGAGCGGCACGGCTCGCTGGGCTTCGGCAAGGGCAACTTCAAGGCGCTGTTCGAGGCGATCGAGCGCGAGCAGGAACGCCGCGGCAACCTCTGACCGCCGCCGTGGCGACCCCTGACCGTGGCCGGCGGCGACACGCCGACGGCCACGGTGGGTACCGCCCCTGACACCGACGGTTCAACGTCCGATTACCGGATTGACTGTCAGGTCAGGGGCGGTTCGCGTACGCTGCCCAGTGGACGGGCGTCGGGGCGCACGTCCAGGAAGGGTTTCCGATGAAGACACTGGGCATTCTGCTCAGCACCGCGGGCCTGGCCGGAGCGGGCGCAATCGCTCTGGCCTCACCAGCTCAGGCCGTCGAACTGGCCAACTGTCCGGGTGCACGACCGATCTCGTCCGCGCAGATCTTCCGCGACGGCAAGCCGCCGGGCTGGGGCGACATCAAGCTGATGCGGGACAACTGCTCGCAGTACTGGGCCGAGGTCTCGATGGACGCCAAGCTGCCGAAGTACGCGATGACCACCGCGATCCTGGTGCAGACCGGCGGGACCAACAACGGCCGCACGCTGACCTGCGACAGCGGCGGCGGTACCGGCGCCGTCGTGGCCGGCCAGCGCACCTGCCGCACTCCGAAGGTGAAGTCCGGGGACACCAGCACGACGTTCACGGCGATCGCCCGCGAGTACCGGAACTTCGGCAGCGGCTGGGACAAGATCTCGGAGAACCGGACCGCGCGTACGCGCTGACCCGACACAACCGCAAGGCCACGACCTGCCACGGCACCAACCGGACACTAGGCTCGGTGTCATGAGTGAGGTCGTCGAGCGGTTGCGTCAGGTTCTGCCTCCCGAGGCTCTGGTCACCGATCCGGACCGGATGGAGAGTTACCGGTACGACCGGGCGATGTTCTGCCCGGCCGGGATGCCGGCGGCGGTCGTCCTGGCCCGGGAGACAGCGCACGTTCAGGCCGCGGTGCGCGCCGCGGCCGAGTTCGGCGTGCCCGTGGTCCCGCAGGGCGCCCGGTCCGGGCTGTCCGGTGCCGCGAACGCGCTGGACGGGTCGGTGGTGATCTCGCTGGAGAAGATGGACAAGGTCCTCCAGATCGAGCCCGTGGACCGGTACGTCGTGACGCAGCCCGGCGTCTACAACGCCGTACTGTCCCGTGCCGTCGCCGAGCAGGGGCTGTTCTACCCGCCGGACCCGTCCAGCTGGGAGTTCTGCTCGATCGGCGGAAACTTGTCGACCAACTCCGGCGGCCTGTGCTGCGTGAAGTACGGCGTGACCACGGACTACGTGCTCGCGCTCGAGGTCGTGCTCGCGAACGGCGAGATCCTGCGGACCGGCCGCAAGACCGTCAAGGGTGTGGCCGGGTACGACCTGACCAAGCTGATCGTGGGCAGCGAGGGGACGCTCGGCATCATCACCGAGGCGACCCTGGCGCTGCGCCCGCAGACGGCCAAGCCGCGGACGATGGCGGCGCTGTTCGGCTCCGGCCGCGCGGCCGGTGAGGCGATCCTGGAGATCATCCGGTCCGGGGTCTCGCTGAGCCTGCTGGAGATCATGGACCGGACCACGATCCGCGCGGTGAACGCCTACAAGCGGATGGACCTGCCCGAGGACGCCGCCGCGATGCTGATCGCGCAGTCCGACGCCGGCGGGGCCGCGGGTGCGGCCGACATCGCGACGGTGGCGAAGTTGTGCCGCGAGAACGGCGCGCTGGAGTGCATCGAGGCCGACGACGAGGCCGAGGGCGACCTGCTGCTGGAGGCCCGCCGGGCCGCGCTGCTGGCGCTCGACGAGCTCGGGACGACGATGATCGACGACGTCTGCGTGCCGCGGTCGCGGCTGGCCGACTTCATCGAGGCGACCGAGCAGTGCGCCAAGGACCTGGACATCACCGTCGGCGTACTCGGTCATGCCGGCGACGGCAACATGCACCCGACCGTCGTCTTCGATGCCCAGGATCCCGAGCAGGCCCGGCGCGCGCAGGCGGCGTTCGACAAGATCATGGAGATCGGCCTGGAGCTCGGCGGAACGATCACCGGGGAGCACGGCGTCGGAGTGCTGAAGCGGGACTGGCTGGCCCAGGAGATCGGCCCGGTGGCACTCGACGTGCACCGCGCGATCAAGGCCGCGCTGGACCCGCAGAACTTGCTGAATCCGGGCAAGGTGGTGCTGAGCTGAGAGTTGTTTCACCTTTTGTGACTCAACCGCAACGGAACTGCCGAGGCCGCTGGACGATTGTGGCCACCGGTTGTGACGTCGGGGCCGCACTATGGAAGTTAGCTGTCGGAATCACGGGGGAAATCAGTCGGTGAGGCTAATCAGGAGGCGACCCATGCGAACTAGGCAGATGCTGCCGGGTGCGCTGGCAGTGGTCGCCCTGGTGCTGAGCGCCGGCTGCGCGAACGGTACCGGCCTGCGTGTCGAGGGCGCCGAGCCCGCGCCCAGTACGTCGTCGCCCGCGCCGTCGGCCAAGACCACGAACGGGTACGGCCCGCAGTCACCGGACGCGCGCAAGACGCCGCCGGTGACGGTCAGCCTCGGCCAGGTCCGGCTGAAGCTGCTGGCCGACAAGAAGCTGGAACCCTACTTCCGCACCCTCCTGGTCCGCTGCACCGTGGTGGAGCGCTGCATGAGCCGCGGCCCCACGGTGAACGTCACCAAGGCGGAGTACCCGCAGCTCGTCGTCTACATCCACCTGGACCAGGACTTCCGGTACGGCGCCGTCCTGATGGCCGCCGAACCGACCGGTCCGCGCCGGATTTGGGGTCTGCGGGCCGATCAGGTCAAGATCAGTGCCAGCCGGAGCGGCGACCTCGTCGTGGAGTCCGGAGTCTTCGCGACCACCGACCGAGTTTGCTGCCCGTCTGTAACCCGGCTGCAGGTCTACCGTTGGAATGGTCGGCAGATGTTGTTGGAGAGCTCGCAGGACCAAAAGGGAGACTGAACTCAGTGGTACCGGAAGAACCGGCAGCGCGCATCCTGATGGTCGAGGACGACGCGGTGATCCGTGAGGCGACCCAGTTGACCCTCGAGCGGCACGGCTACGACGTCACCACGGCCGAGGACGGCCTGGAGGCGATCGAGAGCTTCGAGAAGATCCATCCGGACGCCGTGATGCTGGACATCATGCTGCCCGGCCTGGACGGCATCTCCGTGTGCCGCCGGATCCGCGAGACCAGCCTGGTCCCGATCGTGATGGTGTCCGCGCGCGGCGACGCGCTGGACGTCGTACTGGGGCTGGAGGCGGGCGCGGACGACTACGTGACCAAGCCGTTCGACACCCAGGTCCTGGTGGCCCGGCTGCGTGCGGTGATGCGGCGCGCGGTCGTCGACCCGGAGCGGCCCAGCCCGTCGACCGGAGCCGGCGTCGAGTCCTTCGGCGACCTGGAGCTGGACCGCGAGGCCCTGGAGGTACGCCGGGGCGGCAGCACCGTCCAGCTGACGCCGACCGAGCTCAAGCTGCTGATCGAGTTCGCGAACAACCCGGGCGTGGTGCTCAGCCGCAGCACGCTGCTGCAGCGGGTCTGGGACTACGAGTGGGGTGGCGACGGCCGTCTGGTCGACGTCCACCTGCAGCGGCTGCGCACGAAGATCGGCGCCGACCGCATCGAGACCGTCAGAGGATTCGGTTACAAGCTCCGGGCGTGACATCCTCCGCACCTGACCTCGAGGACGGAGGAATCCCGTGGGGTTGCGGAGCAAGCTCGGCCTGATCTTCCTGCTGGTCTCCTCGCTGGCGATCCTGGTGCTCTGCGTGGCGGTCTACACGCAGGCCGAGTCGTCGCGGCTGGACCGCACGCGCGGGCTGGCCGACGAGCGGATCAAGGCGGCCGCGGACACCTACAACCTCAACGAGGTCGAGGTGCTCGGGTCGCAGCTGGACGATCCGGCGGTCCCGGCGCAGCTGCTGGAGGCGGTCCGCGAGGGCAAGCGGGCCACCTTCAAGACCGGATCGCCGAATCCGAAGATGTGGGCCGCGGTCGGCGTCAAGGGCGGCAAGGTGCTGTCGATCGTCCAGGACTACGACAACGAGGACGCCTCGATGCGCGCGCTCCGGCGCGCCCTCATCATCGGTGGGATGGGCACCGTGGCGATGGTCGCGCTGGTCAGCGTGGTCGCGGCCGGCAGCCTGTCGAAACGGATCGTCGCCGTGGCCGGTACGGCGCGGCGGATCGCCGGTGGTGAGCTGGACGCGTCGGCGGTCGAGACGATCAGCAAACGCGACGGCAAGGTCAGCAGCCGGAACAAGGACGAGGTGCGCGCGCTCGCGACGGCGATCGACTCGATGGCCAGCTCGCTGCGCGGACAGCTGGAGGCCGAGCGCCGGTTCACCGCCGACGTCGCGCACGACCTCCGTACGCCGGTCACCGGGCTGCTGACGGCGGCCGAGCTGCTCCCGCCGAGCCGGCCGAGCGAGCTGGTCCGGGACCGGGCCAAGGTGCTGCGCGGGCTGGTCGAGGACCTGCTGGAGATCGCGCGGTTCGACTCCGGGGTCGAGCAGGCCGATCTGGAGCACATCGGCCTCGGCGCGTTCGTCGCGTCCGCGGTCGGTCGGCTGCGGATGCAACAGGCGATCGCGCCGGACAGTGTCGTCGTACGGCTGGACGGGCCGGAGGCGACGGTCTCGACCGACTCGCGCCGGGTCGAGCGGATCCTGGCCAACCTGATCGTGAACGGTCTGCGGCACGGCCGGCCGCCGATCGAGGTGACCGTGCACGGCCGGACCGTCGAGGTGGTCGACCACGGCACCGGGTACCCCGAGGAACTGATTGCCGAGGGCCCCCGTCGGTTCCGGTCCGGGATGGCCGAGCGCGGTGCCGGGCACGGCCTCGGGCTGACCATCGCCGCCGGGCACGCCAAGGTGCTCGGTGCGGAGCTGACCTTCGGGGCGGCGCCGACCGGCGGCGCGCTGGCCCGGCTGGTGCTGCCGCCGACACCTGAGACGGATTCTTAACACAACTTCTGCCGCGGGGCCGGCGTCTCCTGTGGTGTCGGGTTCACCGGAACCCGTTCCATACGAGGGGAAACCAGAAGATCATGCGCGTTCGTTCTCAGCTCGTCCGTCGTTCCGTCGCCGTGCTGGCCGGCCTCACCGTTGCCGGTGGAGCTGTTGCCCTGAGCACCGTTCAGGCCCAGGCCGCGGAGACCGGCGCCGGCGCCCACGTCTCGTCGACGGTCGCCGCCGCGCCGACGATCAGCATCAAGTCCGACAAGACCACCGCGAAGGCGTGGGCCAAGGTCTCCTTCACCGGCAAGACCACCGGCATCGCCGCCAACACCGCGGTCCAGGTCCAGCGGCTGGAGAACGGCAAGTGGGTCAACTTCCCGGCCACCACCAAGGTGACCTCGAAGGCCACCTACTCGGTGTGGGTGCAGAGCGGCCGCGTCGGCGTGAACAAGTTCCGCGTGGTCACCGCGAAGGCCGCCAGCGCCGCGGTGAGCGTCAACGTCACCAAGTGATTCACGAACAGCGGCACCACCTCTCGGGGGAGAGGTGGTGCCGCTGTCGTCGTACTAGTGGGTGCCGTAGACGTTCAGCTCGGCGGCGGAGCCGAAGACCGCGCCGTTGAGCGAGCTGGTGCCGACGAACTTCACGTACCGGCCTTCCTCGGCCGGGAACTCCAGCTTCTGGAGCGCCGTGCTGTTCGGGAACTCACCGGTCTTCACCGGCGGACCCCAGTTCTGGCCGTCGGTGCTGACGTACAGCTCGTAGCCCTTGAACATCCCGTTGGTCCCGCTCTGCCGCGGCAGGTAGCTGAAGCCGTCCACCGCGTACGACGAGCCGAGGTCGAGCGTGATGTGGTGCGGGAACGTCGCCGGGGTGGGGACCTCGGACCAGGCCGAGTGCCACAGCGTGGACGGGTTGCCGTCGAGCGCGTCGACGGCCGGGCCGCCGGTGGCGACGTCCTCGCTGGAGACGTCGGCGACCTTGATCCGCGACTGCGGGACGATGCCCGGCGGGAGCAGGGTCGCCTCCGCGGCGGTGGTCGCGCGGCCGCCGGTCGCGGTCAGCGGGTACTCGCCCTCCGGCGTACCGGCGGGTGGGGTGACCGCGAACGTCGTGCTCACCTCGGTGCCGGCGGCAACCGATGCGTGGGTCGCCGGGGTGGTCGCCTCGACGGTCCAGCCCTCAGGGGCCTGCAGGGCCAGGGTGATGTTCTGCGCGGCGACCGTGTCGTTGTTGGTGAAGGTCGCGGTGACGTTGTTGGCCTCGCCGGAGACCAGGCCGTTGACGCCGCTGATCGCCAGCGACGTGCAGTCGGCGGCCTCGGACGACTTGCCGAGATCTTGGACGGCGAAGTCGTCCATCACGAAGTCCGCCTGGTCGCCGCCGCTGGACAGCTTGCGCAGGCCGACCCAGTAGTCGCCGCCACAGCCGGCCACGAACTCCTGATCGAAGGTCGCCTTCGTCCGCTGCGCGCCGATCGGAGTCGACTTCACCTCGACCGACGCCGGCCGGTCGACGCCCTGCACCCAGGTGTACTGCCCGGCCTGACCGCTCGCGTAGTCGAAGCTCACCTTGTACTTGTGGCCGGGCGTGAACGGCACCGTCGCGGGCGTCGTCCGGTAGACCACGCCCTCGTTCTCCTCGTGCGACTTCAGCGACCACTCGCCGTCGAGCACGTCGTCGACGAGCTTGCCGTTCCAGCCGGCCTGCGTGTACGGCGCGTGCTTGCGGGCGAGCACCGTCCGCGGGTCGGTCGTGCCGCCCGCGTCACCCTTCACGAACGGTCCCCAGCCCTGGTCGACGTTCTCGAAGTCGTCGACCAGCCCGGCGGCCGGGCGCTCGGTCTCCACGACCCGGACGTCGTCGACCCGGACTCTGGCCGAGCCGGCGGCCGCGGCGACGGTCAGGTCCGTGCTGTTGCCGGTGGCATCGAAGACGACGCGGACGCGCTGGTAGTAGGCGCCGCTCTTGTCGTCCGAGGCGACCTGGTTCTGCGCGGTCGAGCGGGTGATCGTGTTGCTGACCCCGCCCGCGCTGATCGTCGTACGGCGTGACTTGCCGGGCTCGACCTCGACCCAGGCGGAGGCGCTGTAGGTCTTGCCGCGGGTCAGGCCGGTGATCCGCTGCTTGAGCGCGGTCGGCTCGGGACCGAGTACGGCGACGTGCTGACCGTTGCTGAGGGCGTCGATCTTGGCGTAGCCGGTCGGGCTCCAGGCCTTCAGGTCGCCGGCGTTGAAACCGGGGTCCTTGAGGTGGCTGCCCTCACCCCAGTTCGCGGCGGGCTGCTGCGGCGCCTTGTCGGGGTACAGGACGTACGGCTGGCCGGCGACGGCGTCGAGAGTGACCACGCCCTTGCGGACCGGCGCCGTGGTGACCTTCACGCGACCGGTGTCGGTCAGCTTGTAGACGGTGAACTTGGTGGTGCTCGCCAGTGCGGCCGGGACGCGCCAAGCGGTCAGGCCGCCGCCGGGGTTGTAGTGGTAGAGCTTCTTGCTGCCGTCCCAGGGGAGCAGGTACTTGTCGCCGTCGAGGACCTTGGCGTCACCGACGTACAGGGCGCGCTTGCCGTTCTCGACCGCGCCGCGGACGTTGCCGGTGAAGCGGATGTCGGCTGCGTTCCAGTCGGTGATCTTCTGCTGCTGCAGGAACTTGGCCGGCAGGTTGTGCTGCCAGATGTTGGCGTAGAACTTGTTCCAGTCGTTCTCACCGGTCCAGCCCTCGAACTCGACCAGCGAGCTCTGGCCGAGGATCGGGTCGGCGTTCCAGACGTCCTTCTCGTGGTTGCGGACGAACCGGATGATCTGGCTGTTCAGGCCCTTGTTCGTCGCGCCGCCGTAGTCGAGGTCGTTGGCCCAGTGCGACCACAGCGAGGTGCGCTCGTGCCGGTCGGCCCACTCGGTGGCGATCTGCCAGCCCTGCCCGGCGAGCTGCCGGGTCAGGCCGTCGGCCAGCCAGCCGGACTGGTAGTAGACGTCGATGTACAGCTCCTGCAGGTTCTGGTCGGTCTCGTCGCGGAGCTGCTGGAACCGCTTCACGATGTTGCCGGAGGCAAGATCCGGGCGCTGCTTGATGTAGTAGCTCTGGTTCAGCCAGTTCCAGCCCTTGCTGGACTTGTCGACCAGGTCCTCGCTGAACGCGTTCGCCTCGGGGTACGACTCGGTCGCGTTGACGTGGACGCCGAACGCGGCGTTCCAGCCCTTGCCCTTCTTCAGCAGCGTGTTCAGGTCGGCCAGGCCGCCGGCGCGGGTGTTGTAGTTGCCGCCGTAGTCCGGGTGCGCCGAGTCGTGGCCCTCCGAGCCGTAGCCCTTGAGCAGCGCCAGCTGGCCGAGGCCGTCGGTGGCCAGCGAGATCCGCTTCACGTCGTCGAGGGTGCGCAGGAACGGGTGCGTGGCCTGGCTGGCGAAGTTGAACGGGATGTGGGTGACCACCCGGTCCTTGACCAGGTCGCCGCCCTTCGGCTCGGTCATGATCGCGCGGAAGGCGAGGGCGCCGTCCTGCCAGTCGACGGTCCGGTCCTTGTTCGCGTCCGGGGTGACGACGACCTTGGCCCAGGGCAGCGGCTCGGTGTACGGCGAGGTGTCGGCGCGGTAGGTCCACTGACCGCTCCAGACACCGACACGGGTGCTGCCGTCGGCGCTCTTGCGCGCGCGGTGCCAGAACCGGGCACCGTCGTCGGAGGTCGCGCCCGACGGCTTGTCGTACGTCGAGTTGGACTCGATCCCGGCGGCCAGACCGCTGGTGTTCACGAAGGCGTACGACGCTCCGGTGGGGGCGGCCTCGGCGGGCGTGGCGGCGGTGACCGGGGTGATCTTGTCGGCAGTGCGGGTGGAGTCGGGGTCGAGGGTGGTGAACGCGGTGGTCGCGCCGGGTTCGGTGCTCGCGACCGAGACGAGGTCGTGGTCGGGGATGTCGATGGTGCCGACGCGGGTGGTGGCGGTGTCGTGGACCGCGTCGATGGCGAAGGTGGTGACGCGGCCGGAGAGGGCGAGGCTCGCGTCGAGCTCGACGCCGGGGAGGTCGTCGAAAGTCAGCTGGTAGGTCGCTTTGTTGCTGCTGACGGTCGGCGGCCTGCTCAGGTGGGCTTTGCGGGGCGTGCCGTTGATGGCGATCGTCGAGATCGCGTCCGGCTGGCCGCCGAGCGTGCGCCCGGTGGCGTTGTCGGCGTACTGGACGACACGTGGGAAGTCATCGGCGACGGTCACGGTCAGCTCGGGCGACGAGAGAAGCAACCGACCGGTTGGTTGCACGGAAGGTGAGCTGACGGCGCCGGCGGACGGCGCCGCCAGCAGCGCCGCGGTCAGCGCGAGAGCGGCGGTAGCGGCCGCGGGACGAATGGGAATCACGAGCGCACTCCTCGGACGACGGGCGGGTCGTCGAGGATTCTGTGCTCAAGATCGAGCAGTAGTCAATAGAAACGAACAGCTATGAACAGCTTTTGTTCAGTTTCGCGCAGGAGCGATCCGCCCGGAGACCTCGCCGAGCCCGATCCAGCGCCCGTCCGCGGCCGTCGCCCAGCCCGTGATCGTCACCTCGTCACCGTCCTGCAGGAACGTCCGCTCCTCGCCGTTCACCAGGATCGGCTCCCGCCCACCCCAGCTCAGCTCGATGAACGACCCGCGCTGGTCCTTCTCCGGCCCGCTGACCGTCCCCGACGCGAACAGATCGCCGGTCCGCACCGACGCGCCGTTGACCGAGAGGTGCGCGAGCATCTGCGCCGGCGACCAGTACATCCCCCGGTACGGCGGGCTGCTGACCAGTTGCCCGTTCCAGCGCACCTCGAAGGTGATGTCCGGGTTCGTGAGCCGCTCGCTCGCCAGGTACGGCAGCACCGGCGGGTCCTGCTTCGTGAGCGGAACGGCCGCGTCCTTGAGCGCCTCCAGTGACACCACCCACGGCGAGATCGACGTCGCGAACGACTTGCCGAGGAACGGCCCGAGCGGCACGTACTCCCACGCCTGCAGGTCGCGCGCCGACCAGTCGTTGACCAGCACCACGCCGTACACGTGCTCCTCGAACGCGTCGACGGCGACCGCCTCACCGAGCGCGGACGGCGTACCGACGACGAAGCCGAGCTCGACCTCGATGTCGAGTCGCTGCGACGGCCCGTACGACGGCACCGTCTCGGTCGGTGGTTTGCGCTGTCCCGAGGGGCGGACGATGTCGGTGCCGCTGGCAACGACCGTGCCGCCCCGGCCGTGGTAGCCGACCGGGAGGTGCTTCCAGTTCGGCAACAGGGGTTCGGAATCGGGGCGGAACAGGCGGCCGAGGTTGGTCGCGTGCATCTCCGAGGCGTAGAAGTCGACGTAGTCGGCGACCTCGAACGGGAGCAGCATCGTGACCGTGTCGCGCGGGATCAGGTGCGGCTCGACGGCGTCGCGGTTGTTCTCGTTGCGGAGCAGGTCGAGCAGCCACTCGCGGGTCGCCGTCCAGGCCGGGCGGCCGAGCGCGAGGAACGCGTTCAGCGTCGGCTGGTTGAACAGCTGCGAACCGTCCAGCATCTGCGCCGACGCGACCGGCGCCAGGTCGATCAGGTGGTCGCCGATCGCGGCGCCGATCCGCGGCTCCTCGTCGCCGAGCCGGAACACCCCGAGCGGCAGGTTGTCCGCGCCGAACGGCGTACCAGTGGGCAGGTCGATCCAGGTCACAGTGCCTCCGGGGCGATGAGTCCGAGCGTCTTCAGGTCGTCGTACGGCTCGGTGATGCTGCAGGACCCGTACGACGTGAACCAGCGGCGGGCGCTGTCGGCCTGCTGGTCGGTCAGGGCCTGGGCCTGAGTGGCGAGCTTGCTGCCGTCGCGCTCGTCGAGCAGCGCCTGCAGGTCGTCGAAGCCGGCGCCGTCGAGCGAGGCCCGGGTGGCGAGCAGCACGTTGAGGAAGCCGTGGTGCTCGAAACCGGTGTCGGCCGCGGTGTGCCGGACGGCGTTGTGCAGGCCCGCGGTGCACTTGAACGCGACCTCGCGGTCGAGGCAGGCGGTGATGAACGCGGCGACCTGGCCCGAGGTCGGGAACAGTGCCGCGTCGAGGCCGCCGGTGCGGAGCTTGGCGGCGTACCCGGCGTCGGCGACGACGTCGAGCGCGCGCTCCCAGGCGCCGTCCAGGCCGATCTCGACGAACGCGTTCTCGTCGTCGAGACAGTCGTCGCAGGCGCGAACGACGCGCAGCGCGTTGCGGGACAGGTCGTCCTCGTCGCGGAGGCGGACCTCGATCGCCTGGACGGTGAGGTCGGGGGAGCGGTCGCCGTACCGGACCGCGGGCTCGATGCCGCCGGCGCCGCCGGTGATGACGACGCTCACTTTCAGGGGAGTTTCGCCTGCTCTTGCTGCTTCGGCGACCTTCATCAGGTCCTCGTCGGAGGTGACGAAGGTGCCGACCAGACCGGCGTACCCGGCGCTTTGGTGCGCCCGGTGCGCGGGCACGGCGTCGGGCAGTGGCAGGTTCCCCGGCGGGAACATCGAGGCGTCGTCGACCAGGTGCCGGAACAGCGCGGGGACGGTTGACATGGCCCCGAGCCTAACGGATGCTTTCGGTGAGCGGACACATGCGTCCGATAAACGTACTCTGGATGGGATGATCATGGCGCACTACCGGCAGGTCGGGCAGGTCCCGCCGAAGCGGCACACCCAGTTCCGCAAGCCGGACGGCGGCCTGTACTACGAGGAGCTGATGGGCGAGGAAGGCTTCTCGTCCGACTCGTCGCTGCTCTACCACGCCGGCGTCCCGTCCGCGATCGTCGACAGCCAGGTCTGGGACCTCCCCGACCTCGCGACCGTCGCCAACCACCCGCTCACGCCGCGGCACCTCAAGCTGCACGACCTCTTCCCGTCGGCGGCCGGTTCGAACGTCGTCGAGCACCGCCGCCTCGTCCTCGGCAACGGCGACGTCCGGATCTCGTACGCCGTCGCGGCCGAGCCCTCGCCGTACTACCGCAACGCCATCGGCGACGAGTGCGTGTACGTCGAGAAGGGCTCCGCGACGGTCGAGACCGTCTTCGGGGTGCTCGAGGCCCGCGAAGGCGACTACGTGCTGATCCCGCGCGCGACGACGCACCGCTGGCTGCCCGGTCCTGACGGTGTGCACGCTTACTGCATCGAGGCCAACAGCCACATCGCCCCGCCCAAGCGCTACCTGTCGAGGTACGGCCAGTTCCTCGAGCACGCGCCGTACTGCGAACGCGACCTCGTCACGCCCTCCGCGGTCTGGACCGTCGAGGGCACGGACGTCGAGGTCCTGGTCAAACACCGAGGCAACGGCCCCTCCGGCATCGTCGGCTCCCGGATGACCTACGCCACCCACCCCTTCGACGTCGTCGGCTGGGACGGCTGCCTCTACCCGTACACCTTCAACGTCAGCGACTTCGAACCCATCACCGGCCGCATCCACCAGCCGCCACCGGTCCACCAGGTCTTCGAAGGCCACAACTTCGTCATCTGCAACTTCGTCCCCCGCAAGGTCGACTACCACCCGCTGTCCGTCCCCGTCCCCTACTACCACTCGAACGTCGACTCCGACGAAGTCATGTTCTACTGCGGCGGCGACTACGAAGCCCGCAAGGGCTCCGGCATCGGCCTCGGCTCCATCTCCCTCCACCCCGGCGGCTACGCCCACGGCCCCCAACCGTCCGCCATCGAAGCGTCGTTGGGCGCCGAATCCTTCGAAGAACTGGCCGTCATGGTCGACACCTTCCGCCCCTTGGAACTCGGCGAAGCCGGCCGCGCAGCCGACGACGGCGTCTACGCCTGGACCTGGTCCGGCCGCCGCCTCTGACCCACGCAGGCCCGAATGAGGGCGGACGTGCACCACCGTCCAACCCCCCGCGACGAGCGGTTCGGCGCGCTTGCTGAGCGTGAAGTCGCGCTCGCCGCGGTGGTTAGTGGGTGGTGGGCGTCCGCGGATCCGCGATGCGACGCCCACCACTGACCAACCCCCGCGACAAGCAGATCCAGCGGGCTGGCTGAGCGTGGAGACAGGCGCCGGGTGCTGCTTGGTCAGTGGTGGGTGTCGGCCTCAGGCCAGCGCGTCGGCGATCTCGAACGGGCTGCCGCACGATAGGCAGGTGGTGCCGCCGAAGAGGTGGTGGAGTTGGGCCCAGTCGGTCATGAGGAGTGATCCAAGTAGGCCGGACCCTCACTCGCCGATCTTGAGTTTCTCCGACGTTGCCAGTTCCGCCAGTTGCTCGGTTGTGAAGATCGGTGAGGTCAGCGCCGGGTACTTCGGGTTGTCGGACTTTCGCGACTGGGAGACGTGGACGACCGTGCCGTCCGGGTGGCGGTAGGCGGCCCACTGGTCGCCGGACTTCGTGGTGAGGACGCCGACTTTCTGGCCGTTGAGGTCGACGACCGTGCAGGTGCCCGAGTCGGCGCGTTGGACGAGCTTGCACGGTGCGGTGGCGGGTTTGCCGTCGGGGGTGGTCGACTGGGCCAGGAGTGTGCCTACGCGGTTGGCCTGTTGGACGGGGATGAGGGCTCGGTACTCCCAGTAGTCCTGTTCGCCGTTGTTCGACGCGTACTGGGTCTGGGGCCAGCGCATCGCGCGGCCGCCGGGGTACTCGAGGTCCGGGGTGGTGAAGGCCCGCGGGACCAAGGAGCTGAGGTCGTTCATCAGGGTGACCGAGCGGTCGGCGCGGGGGCCGGTGGTGGCGGTGCGGTCGGACTGGCCTTCGGGCCAGGGGTCGTTGGACTTGCGGGTGGTCGGCGGGATGGTGGACTTCGGCTGGACGGTTGCGCTGGGGCCGCCGACGACCATCTGGTCCGCCGAGGTGTGGTTGGTGAGCAGGACAGGGCCCGCGACCCCGCCCGCGACCAGGGTGACGGCGGCGGCTGTGGCCCAGGCCGCCGTACGGCGCTTGCGCGCTCGGCGAGCCTGCTCGAGGGCAGACCCAGGGTCCATCGACGGCGGTGGTGTGCTGCGGACGAGCACGTCGTGCAGGGCCTCGTGGAGCTCGTCTTCCTTCATCGGACCTTCTCCTCTTCCAGCAGGCTGCGCAGGGTGGCGAGGCCGCGGGCGGCCTGGCTCTTGACGGTTCCGGTGGAGCAGTCGAGCAGGGTGGCGGTCTGCTCGACGGACTGGTCTTCCCAGTACCGCAGGACCAGTACGGCGCGTTGCCGCGGCGGGACCTTGACCAGCGCCTCCAGCAGCACGAGTCGCTCCTCGGGCCGGTCGATCGTCGGCGCTGGGCGCTCGTACGGCGTGGCGTCGACCGACTCGAGGCGGAACCAGCCCCGGCGGCGCTCGGACAGGAACGTCCGGATCAGCGTCTGGCGGGTGTAGTTGTCCATCGCCTCGTGCCGCTGGATCCGGCGCCAGACCAGGTAGATCTTGGTGAAGGTCTGCTGCACCAGGTCCTCGGCGCGGTGCCAGTCGCCGCAGAGCAGGTACGCCGTACCGCGCAGGGCGTCGGAACGGGCCGCGAAGTACGCCTCGAAGGCGGCGTCACGGTCACTCATCTGGGCTCCGATCGTTGGTCTCCTGGATAGTCACGCCGGCGGGGTGCGTTTGGTTGCATCCGCGGCCGGTACCGGTCGCAGAGGTGTCGGCGCGCGAGTGGGCCGGTGGCCTGGGAGGGTAGGGGGATGAGCGAGCAGGTTCCGGTGCAGACGTTCGTGGTCGGCATCGATCGGGGAGCCGTGGAGACGCGGCGCGCGCGGGTGCGGGACGGGCTGCGGCGTGGAGCCTGGGTGACCGGCGGGATCGGGGCCGTGGGCATCGGTGTCGCGGTGTACGCGCTGGTGGCGTTCCAGGGGTCGGGGATGTGGCCGTTCATGCTGCTCCTGATCGCGAGCATGGCGCCGTTGGTCGCGAGTGCGGTGCTGGCGTTGCGGCTGGTGAAGGAGCGGGAGCGGTGGTTCGCGACCAACGAGTTGCAGCCGGTCGCGATGCGGATGTCGCCGAAGGCGCTGGAGCTGGCCTGCGAGGGCGGCTCGTACGCCGTACTGCTGCCGTGGGAGTCGGTCCGCGGGTTCCAGCAGGTGAAGATCTTCGGGCAGTACGTGCTGGAGCTGCGCCTGCAGCGGGGTGTCGGCGCGACGACCGCCGGGGTCCGCGGGCTGGATCAGCCCGCGGTCCGGGTCGTGGTGAAGCCGCACCCGCTGCTGCGGCCGACCGGGATGTTCCCGGTGAACGCGCTCGACCAGCCGGTGCACCTGATCGACCAGGCGCTGCAGCACTTCTCCGGCGGCAAGACCGCCATCCTCAAGTAGCCAGCTAGCAGGGCAGCGAGTGGAACGCGTAGCCCTGCGCGGCGAGCTTGGTGAGCGCCTGGTCGAGCGCCGCGACGGTCTGCGAGCGGTTGCCGCCGCCGTCGTGCATCAGGAAGATCGCGCCGGGCCGCGCGCCGCGGATCAAGGCCCGTTCGATGCGAGCCACGCCGGGCTTCTCCCAGTCGCGGGTGTCGACGTCCCAGAGCACCTGGTGCTGCCCGTACGACGACGCCACCGCCGCGACGTGCGCGTTGGTGTCGCGGAACGGCGGCCGGAAGCACTTCGACTTCACGCCGGTCGAGATCTCCTGCCGCAGCCGCGCGGGGGAGAGCTTGGTGAGCATCGGGTGGTCCCAGGTGTGGTTGCCGATCCGGTGGCCGGCCCGGCGGGTGGTCTCGACCAGCGCGGGGTGCGCGGCGGCCTCGCGGCCGAGGACGAAGAACGTCGCCTTCGCGCGGTGCTTGGCCAGGACCGCGAGGACCTTCGGCGTGTAGACGGGCTGCGGGCCGTCGTCGAAGGTCAGGTACAGCACCTTGCCGCCGGACAGGTTCCAGGTCGCCGGGGGTTTCGTGGCGGTGCGTTGGGTCGTCCGGGTGACCGGCGGTGACTTCTTGCGGGTGGTGACCGGCAGTTGTACGGCGAGCGGCCCGTGCGCGGCGACGGTCCGCAGCGGCGGCGCGGCGACGGTGGCCGGGTGGTCGGAGGGCTGGGCGGCCTGGGCGAGGGCGGCCCCGAGGAGAACGGCAGCGGCGAGCAGCAACTTGCCGGGCGGCGGCACGGGCATGAGCGGCATCCTCTCGCAGTCCCCGGGCCATCCGGGGGTCATCACGGCGCGTGTCGCCCGTATCGTGGCGGGCGTTGTGACCAACGACGCGTGAGGCGGAGAGATGACGGACAACGGTGACCGGACGATGGGCAGGCGCACGATGATCTCGGGCGCGGCGGCGACCGCACTGGTGGCTGCGGGGTACCAGGCGGCACCGGCGTACGCCGGTGAGAACCACGGGCACGGCCACCAGACCGTGCGGCTGAGCGTGCTCGGCACGACCGACCTGCACGGCAACGTCTTCAACTGGGACTACTTCAAGAACGCCGAGTACGACGACTCCGCGCACAACGACATCGGTCTGGCCAAGATCTCCACGCTGGTCAAGGCGGCCCGCGCCGAGATCGCGAAGGACCGGCGCCGCCCGGCCCCGCTGCTGCTCGACGCCGGTGACACCATCCAGGGCACGCCGCTGGCGTACTACTACGCCAAGATCGAGCCGATCACCGGCGGGCACGTGCACCCGATGGCCGCCGCGATGAACGCGATCGGGTACGACGCCGCCGCGCTCGGGAACCACGAGTTCAACTACGGCCTCGACATCCTGCGCAAGTTCCAGCGCCAGCTGCGGTTCCCGCTGCTCGGCGCGAACGCGCAGGACTGGACGACCGGGCTGCCGGTCTTCCCGCCGTACGTGCTGAAGCGGGTGCACGTGCCGGGCGCCGGCCGGCCGATCACGGTCGGCATCCTCGGCCTGACTAACCCCGGCATCGCGATCTGGGACAAGGCGACGGTCGAGAACAAGATCAAGTTCGGCGGCATCGTCGAGCTGGCCGAGTACTGGGTGCCGCGGGTGCGCCGCGCGGGCGCCGACGTCGTGATCGTGTCCGCGCACAGCGGCATCGACCTCAGTTCGTCGTACGGCGACGCGCTGCCGGTCCCGGAGAACGCGGCCGGGCCGATGGCCGAGCAGGTGCCGGGCATCGACGCCGTCCTGGTCGGGCACGCGCACCAGGAGATCGCCGAGCGGTTCGTCACCAACAAGCAGACCGGTGAGCAGGTCGTGCTGGTCGAGCCGCTGAAGTGGGGCATGCGGCTGGCGCAGATCGACCTCGACCTGCAGCAGCAGCGCGGCCGGTGGAAGGTCGTCGCGCGGCACAGCCAGGTGCTGAACGCGAACACCGTCGCGGCCGACCCGAAGGTGGTCCGGCTGCTGCAGAAGGACCACGACCAGGTCGTCGAGTACGTGAACTCCAAGATCGGCACCTGTACGACGGCGATGTCGGCCGCGACGGCGCCCTGGGAGGACACCGCCGCGCTCGACTTCGTGAACTTCGTCCAGGCCGACGCGGTCAGCAAGGCGATCGCAGGTACGCCGGAGGCCGCGCTGCCGGTGCTCGCGATCGCGGCGCCGTTCAACCGCGCGGCGTCGATCCCGGCCGGGGACGTGTCGGTGCGCGACGTCGCCGGGCTGTACATCTTCGACAACACGCTGCTCGCGGTGAAGATGACCGGCGCGCAGGTGCAGGAGTACCTGGAGTTCAGCGCGCAGTACTTCAAGCAGGTCAGCGGCACCGGGCCGTTCACGCCCGACCAGGTGACGAACGCGCCGACCCCGACCGCGCCGACCGGCACGCCGGACTACAACTACGACATCCTCGGCGGGCTCACCAAGCCGCTGGTCTACCGGATCGACATCGCGAAGCCGGCCGGCTCGCGGATCACCGGCCTGTCGTACGACGGTACGCCGGTGGCCGCGGACCAGGAGTTCGTCGTTGCCGTCAACAACTACCGCCAGTCGGGCGGCGGCAACTTCCCGCACGTGTCGAAGGCGCCGGTGCTGTACAACCAGCAGGTCGAGATCCGCCAGCTGATGATCGACTACGTGACCGCGACGGGCTCGGTCGACCCGGCGGTGTTCGCGACGACGGACTGGGCGCTGGTCTCGAACGGCGCGCCGATCGTCGTTCAGGCGTAGGCGCTGCGCTTGCCGAACAGGAACCAGAGCACGCTGCCGACGAACGGGGCGGCGATGATGAAGACCAGCCAGACGATCTTCATCCCGCCGCCCTGCGGCGCGGTCAGCGAGCTCCACAGTGCGCCGAGCACGAGCAGTGCGTACGCCGCGATGATCGCGATGATCCCCGCGCCGCCGAGGACGCCGAGGGTGTCGTCGGACAGGGCGAAGCTGGTCATTTCGGGGACTTCCAATCCGGGTGGCCGGGCATCGCCGGCGTGGTCGGGGAGTAGAGCCAGGCGTCGAAGTACGCCGTGAGGTCGCGGCCGGACACCTGGTTGGCGACCGCGACGTAGTCGGCGGTCGTGGCGACGCCGTCGCGGTAGCGGTCGTAGAAGGTCTGCTCGATCCGGCGGAAGGTAGCGTCACCGACCAGCGTGTTCAGCCCGACGAGCACCAGCTGACCCGGTACGTCGGTGTCGAACAGCACCGACCCCGAGTTCTTCAGCCGCCCGGCCGGACCGGCCGAGGTGCGGGTCTTCTGGTCGGCTTCGTAGAGACTGCGCAGCTCGGCGCCGAAGTCGATGAAGCCGCGGGCGGCGGCGTACTTGCGTTCGTAGTACCGCGCGTGGCCCTCGCTCAGCCACATGTCGTCCCAGTTGCGGATGGCAACGGAGTCGCCGAAGTACTGGTGGGCCATCTCGTGCACGAGGGTCGGTGCCTCGTCCTTGGGCGGTAGCGACAGGCCCGCGCCGAACGTCGACAGCGTCGCGGTCTCCAGGGCGACGCCGTTGTAGCCGCTCATCAGGCCGAGGACGCCGTACTTCTCGTACGGGAACGGCCGGCCGATCTGCTTCTCGAGCCACGCCAGCTGCGCGGGGGTCTCGCGGGCGGTCAGTTCCATCGCGGCGGAGTAGTCCTTGCCGTCGGGAGCCTTCGCCAGCGCGACGTAGCTGCGGACGGGCAGCCCGTGCGGCCCGATTTGCTTGATCTCGCGGAAGCGGCCGACGGCGAGCGGCAGCACGTCGGGCTTGATCGGGTGGTCGGTCCGGTAGACCCAGGTGGTCTCGCCGCCGTGCTGGTACGACGCCAGCAGGCGGCCCGCCGACAGCGCGGTCCGATCGCTCGGCGTGGTCAGGCGGACGGTGTAGCGGGCCTTGTCGCTCGGGTGGTCGTTCGACGGGAAGAACTGGTGGGCGCGGTTCGGCTGACCCATCGTCGCGAAGCCGTCGGGGGTGTTCACCCAGGCCTCGATCGGCCAGTCGACGCCGGGCGGGAGATTGGTGCCGGGCGGTGCCGGGTTCTTCGAGCGGTCGGCGACGTAGTCGATCTTCACCGCGAAGTACGCGCCGCGTGGGACGGCGGCGGTGATGATCAGCTTCTCGTTCACGGGGTCGAGGCGGAACGCGACCGTGCGGCCGTCGACGCGGACCGCCTTGATCTGCTGGGCGACGGAGTCGAGGCTGAACGACGAGAGGGCCTGGGTCGCGCGAGCGCGGATGGTCACGGAGGCGGCCATCGTGGTCCGGTCGGGCTGGTAGCGCAGGCTCAGGTCGTAGTCCTGGACGTCGTAGCCGCCGTTGCCGAGGGTGGGGAAGAGCCGGTCGCCGATGCTGTGGGCGCCCGGAGCGCCGTGGGCTTCGGGAGAGGCGGCGACTGCTGTCGTGGCCGTCAGGCTCAGCCCGATGGTTGCCGCCAGCAACGCCGTGATGCGGTGAGGGGTGAACATGAGTTCACTCTGTCAGCCGGAGCGTCGGCTCCGCGTCATCCGCGCGGGTGGAACGATCCCCTACGGAAGTCGTAGCCGGTCGAGGTCGATGGTCGCGGTCCGCGACTAAACCGAACCGGCGGCCGCGGGCGTCTATCCAGGTATGCCCCACAAGATGCGTGAGGACTTCGCCGAGTTCGTCGTGGCCCGGCAGAGTCAGTGGTTACGCACCGCCCACCTGCTGAGCGGTGATCGGCAGTTCGCCGAGGACATCGTCCAGCAGAGCCTGGAGAAGCTGTACGTCGTGTGGCCGAAGGTGGCCGGCGTCGGGGCGCCGGACGCCTACGTCCGCAAGATGATTCTCAACGTCTACCTCAGCGAGACCCGGCGGGCCTGGCGGCGCCGGGAACGGACCAGCGAGGACGTCGCGCCGGCCGTGGTGCAACCGGGCGGTGCGCCGCTCGACGACCGGATCGATCTGGTCCGGGCGCTGGCTGCGCTGCCGCGGCGCCAGCGGGCGGCGCTGATCCTGCGCTTCGCGGAGGACCTGAGCGTCGCCGAGACGGCGGCGGTGATGGGGTGCGCGCAAGGAACCGTCAAGGCGCACACCGCGGCCGGGATCAAGGCGCTGCGGCGATCGATGGATCTTCACTGTGTGGGAGTGACCGAATGACCGACGAGAAGGAGCTCGAGGACCAGATGCGATCACTGTTTCGCCGTGAACAGGGCGACACGCCCAGACAACTGCCGCTGGACGCGGTGGTCGAAGGAGGAAGCCGCCGGCTCCGGCGGAGGACGGTACGCCGGGTCCTGGGCGGTGTGGTCTGCGCCGTGGCGGCGACCGGGGCAACCGTGTCGGTGGTCACCGCCGCCACCGGCGGCGCGACCCCGCCTGTGTCGGACCAGGTGAAGGTGAAGCCGACACCGACCAACACCCCGTCCTACCCACCCCCGGCGACCCCGACCAGGCTCCCGATGAACGAGCCGCTCGCCACCCCGACCAGGCCACCGATGAGCGACCCCGACGCGACGCCCACCAGGCCGCCGATGAGTGACCCGGATGCGACGCCCACCAGGCCGCCGATGAGTGACCCGGATGCGACGCCGACCAGGCCGCCGATGAGCGACCCCGACGCGACACCGACCAGGCCCTCGATGAGCGAGCCCTACGTGACGCCCACCGACACCCCGCGCTGAAACCGCGCACGACCTCTTGACGGGTCGAAAGGCTAAGTGATTTAGTCACTTTGTGACTTACTCAGCCGCGGAGACCCCGAGCCTGTCCGATCGCCTGACCGAGGCGATCCTGGGCATCATCCGGGACCAGGACCTCGGGCCCGGGGACGCGATCCCGTCCGCCCGGGAGCTGGCGAAGCGGTTCGAGCTGACCACGCCGACCATCCGGGAGGCGCTGCGCAAGCTGGAGGCGACCGGTGCGGTCGAGTTCCGGCACGGTTCCGGGACGTACGTCGGCCCGACGATCAACAACGTCGTCCTGGCCAACCCGCACCGGCCGCCGATCACCAAGCAGTCCGTGCTGCAGCTGATCGGCGCCCGCCTGGTGATCGAGCCGGCCGTCGCCCACCAGTCCGCGCTGTCCCGCGGCGAGGAGAACCTCAAACGCCTGGAAGCCGCGGTGACCAATGCCCTGGTCCCCCCCGGTGGTCCGGCGTTCGCGCTGAACTTCCACGTAGAGCTGGCCGCCGCCTCCGGCAACCCGCTGCTCGAGGAGGTCGTCGGCTCGCTGCTCAAGGTCCGGGTCCGCGAGCAGCAGCAGATCCGGCAGCTGTACGACAACCGCAACCGAGACCACGAGGAGCACCGCGCGATCCTGGACGCCGTCCGCGCCCAGGACGCCGCCGAAGCCGAACGGCTCACCCGCGAGCACCTCGACAACATTCGCCGAGCGGTCACCGCCGCCGACTTCCCGGAGATCTCATGAACTGGCCCACAGGGATCTTCCGTCTCGCCGAGATGACCACCGACGCCGCCAAGGACGCTGTCCGGACCGCGCCGCTGGTGATCATCCCGGTCGGTGCGCAGGAGCAGCACGGTGGCGGGATGGCGATGTCGACCGACACCGTGCGCGCGGTCGGCGTGGCCGATCTGGTCGCCGAGCGGCTGGCTGGGCGCGCTGTGGTCGCACCTCCGTTGACGTACGGCGTCTCGCCGCACCACATGGCCTTCGCCGGGACCATGACGTTGTCCCCGGCAACCTTCGCGGCCGTCGTCCGGGAGTTGGTGGACAGCCTCTACCAGCACGGCTGGCGGCGGTTCCTGGTGGTCACCGGGCACGGCGGCAACAACGCCGCGCTGTCGGTGCTGGCCCAGGAGTACGTGCGCAGCGACCTGACCTTCGCCTGGACGCCGCTGACCGAGATCGTGTCCGACCTGATCACCGACGTCAGCGAGGTGCACGGTCACGCCGGTGAGGCGGAGACCGCGCAGATGCTCTATCTGGCACCCGACCTGGTGCACGCCGAGCAGCTCGAGCCCGGCGCGCTGACCTTCGACGAACTGAGCACCCCGGCCCGCCTGTCCCGGACCAAGCAGGGACCACGGATGTCGGTCGGGTTCGACGTGTACCACAAGCGCGGCGTCCTGGGAGACCCCCGGCGCGCCACCGCTGAGCAAGGCCGGCTCCTCGTCGAGACGGCCGCCGACCGGATCGCCGCCTTCGCCGACGAGCTCCTCTCGGCCTGACCCCCGCTCCGGTCCAGACCCTGCTGCGACCGGCCCAGCAAGTCCACACCTCACTGGTACGCCCGATGCGTTCCAGGCGTGAGCCTGCCCGCCCGCAGGCCACCTGCCCAAGGAGGCAACCCCTGATGAAACTCCATCGCCTTGCCCTCGCCGGCCTGGTCACGGCCGGCCTGGTGACCGCCGCGGCCAGTTCGCCGCTCCTCTCGGCCACTGCCGCCCCGGCGGCCGAAAGCAGCAACCGCCAGCAGGACGCCACCGCCGACCGCAGTACTGGTTGCTTCAAGCAAACGACGCAGCAGCCCGGTACCGGCGCCGACTACACGCTGGTCAGCGGCGGCATCGAGCGCACCTACCGGCTGCACCTGCCCGCCAAGTACGACGCGCGGAAGGCGCAGCAGCTGATCGTGGTCTACCACGGCCGCGGCAAGACCGGTGAGTTCACCGAAGCCTTCTCCGACCTGTCCAAGCTCGACGCGATCGTTGCCTACCCCAACGGTGTGCTCGGTGACGAGGACAAGCAGGCCTGGCAGGGCGCGCCGTACTCCAAGGCCGGCGTCGACGACGTGAAGTTCACCGCCGACCTGCTGGACAGCCTGGAGGCGACGTACTGCGTGGACAAGGACGCGGTCTACGCGACCGGCAAGTCCAACGGCGCCGGGTTCACCGGGATCCTGGCCTGCCAGATGGCCGACCGGTTCGCGGCGATCGCGCCGGTGGCCGGAGCCTTCTACATCGAGGGCAAGCGCTGCCACCCGAGCCGCCCGATCCCGGTCCTGGACATCCACGGCACCGGCGACACCACCATCCCGTACGGCGGCGACGGCTCCCGCGACCTGCCGAGCGTGCAGACCTGGACCCGCGACTGGGCGGTCCGCAACGGCTGCGACCCGGAGCCGCAGCTGAGCACCAAGGGCGACGACGTCCTGACCGCGACGTACAAGCGCTGCGACGCCGACGTCGTGCACGTCGCCGTGACCGACGGCGGGCACAGCTGGCCGGGTTCGGACGCCGCGTCCGGTCCGGGCTACGTCAGCCAGACCTTCGAGGCGCACGAGCTGATCGGTTCGTTCTTCCGCGCGCACAAGCTGAGGAGCTGAGATGAGCACGGCGACCGACCAGACCAAGGAGCTGCCCCGCCTGGTGCGGGCGATGGCGGTGATCGAGAAGGCAGGCAACGCGCTGCCGCACCCGTTCTGGCTGTTCTGGATCCTGTCCGCGATCCTCGCGGTGGTGAGCTGGATCCTGTCGATGCTGGACGTGTCGGTGGTCTCGCCGAAGGACGGCAAGACCGTCGCGGTGCAGAACCTGCTGTCCGGCGACGGCCTGCAGATGGCGGTCTCGACGGCGATCTCGAACTTCGCCGAGTTCCCGCCGATGGCGACCATCGTGGTGGTCATCATGGGCGTGGCGCTGGCCGAGCGGACCGGCTTCCTGCAGTCGCTGATGAAGGTCAGCGTGTCGCGGGTGCCGACCTCGATGGTGGTGTTCGCGGTGGCCTTCGCCGGCACCATGGCGCACGTCGCCTCGGCGGCGGCGTACATCATCCTGGTCCCGCTCGGCGGGCTGGCCTTCCGGGCCGTCGGCCGGTCGCCGATCCTCGGCATCGTGGTGGCCTACACCGCGATCGCCTCCGGGTACGACGCCAGTCCGATCCCGACCCCGAACGACGCGATCTTCGCCGGCATCACCGAGGCGGCGGCCAAGACGGTCGACCCGGACGCCTCGATCTCCCCGCTGTCGAACTGGTTCTTCAACATCGCCTCCTCGGTGCTGCTCTCGCTGGTGATCACGCTGGTGGTCCGGCTGGTGCTGAGCAAGCGCAACGACCTGGACGCCGACCCGGACGCACCGGGCGACGACCCCGACGCGCTGACCCTGTCGGACCGCGAGCGGACCGGCCTGCGCCGGGCCGGGATCGTGTTCGGGCTGGCCGTCGTCGCGATCGTCGCTGCGCTCGCGCCGCACAGCTCACCGCTGCGTGGGGAGAACGGCAGCATCGTGGAGTCGCCGTTCCTGGACGGCATCGCGATGGTGGTCGCGGTCCTGTTCGGCCTGGTCGGCATTGCGTACGGCGTCACGGTGGGCGCGATCAAGCAGGCCGGTGACGTGCCGAAGCTGATGGCCGAGGGGATCAAGCAGATGGCACCGGTGCTGGTGCTGTTCTTCGCGATCGCCCAGTTCCTGGCCTACTTCAGCTGGAGCAAGATCGGTGACCTGCTGTCCGCGGAGTCGGCGCGCTGGCTGGGCGACATCGGCGCCCCGACGGTGGTGATCTTCCTCGGCATCCTGGTGCTGCTGACGCTGATCAACATCCTGGTCACCAGCGGTTCGGCGATGTGGTCGCTGACCGCGCCGATCCTGGTGCCGATGATGCTGCTGCTGAACGTCCCGGCCGAGACCACCCAGGCGCTGTTCCGGATCGCGGACTCCGGATCCACGGCGATCACGCCGATGAGCCCGTACTTCGTGATGGCGCTCGGCTTCCTGCAGCGCTACCGCAAGGACGCCGGGGTCGGCACGCTGGCGTCGTACACGGTGCCGCTGGCGGTCGCGATGACGATCGCCTGGACGTTGCTCTTCCTGGCCTGGTGGGCGCTCGGCATCCCGCTCGGCCCGGGGGCTCCCGTCAGGTAAGCGCGATCCCTGCCTCGCGCAGCTCGACGAGAGTGTGTTCGGTGCTGGCCGGTGCCACCCCTGCGGTGAGACCGGTCAGCACCGTCGTCGTGAAGCCCTCGCGGTGCGCGTCCAGCGCGGTCGCGCGGACGCAGTAGTCGGTGGCGATCCCGCAGACGTCGACCTCGGTGACGCCCTTGTCCCGCAGCCAGGCGGCCAGGCCGTCGCCGTCGTGCGACTTGCCCTCGAACCCGGAGTACGCCGCGGCGTACTCGCCCTTGTCGAAGATCGCGTCGAACGGCTGCGGGTCCAGGTTCGGGTGGAAGCCGACGCCGTCGGTGCCGGCCACGCAGTGCTTGGGCCAGGAGTGCACGAAGTCGGGCTGGTCGGAGAAGTGGTCCCCGGGCTCGATGTGGTGGTCGCGGGTGGCCACCACGTACCCGTAGGTCCGGTCCCGGGGCTCGGCCTCGTGCCACGTGTGCAGCAGCTGCCCGATCCGGAACGCGACGTCCGCGCCGCCGGCGACAGCCAGGCTGCCGCCCTCACAGAAGTCGTTCTGCACGTCGACCACGATCAGCGCCCGTGTCATCGCGGGACTCCTCTCTCCTGCTCCCACCGTACAAGCCGCGGTCGCGGATCGCGGTGAGGAGGAGCACGAGCAGCCCGAGTACGGCGAACAGCGCGTTCCCGCTGGTCAGCAGGATCGCCTGGCCGACCGTGGCGTTCTCCATGTTGGTCACGTGGAAGAAGAAGTGCGGGATCGCGAAGGCGGTGTAGGCGAGCGCGGCCGGGATCAGGTGATGGGCCACCGGCCGGACCAGCGCGAACCCGAGCACGATCGCCAGCCCGAGCATCACCGCGCCCAGGTCGCGGGAGAAGTGCTCGCTGAACGGCGGGTTGATGTCGACGGTCGGGAAGTCGGTGTAGAAGCTCCGCGGCGCCAGCGTGTTCCAGACGCCGACCACCAGGGCCTCCAGGAACAGCAAGGCGACCAGCAGCCGGATGGCGAGGGTCATCGTCTCTCCTTTGGGGGCAGTAGTACGGGTACGACCGGGCAGCGCCGCGATTCGTGACAACCGGTGGTGTCACGAATCGCCGGGCTGTCCGGTCCTTGTCGCCAGTACTGGTGGCGAGGAGAGGATCGCGATGACGAAGTTCCTGGTGACGGGATCGACCGGACAGGTCGGCGGACCGGCCGCGGCGGCGCTGCGCGCGGGCGGGGCGGACGTGGTCGGGCTGACCCGCAGCGGTGGTCCCGAGGCGGTGGCCGCGGACCTGGTCACCGGCGAGGGCCTGACCAGGGCGCTGACCGGGATCGACACCGTCGTGCACCTTGCCGCGGGCAACGACAAGCGCGACCTGCCGATGCTGCGCAACCTGACCGCGGCGGCGAAGGCGGCCGGGGTCGGGCACCTGGTGATGATCTCGATCGTCGGCTGCGACCTGGTGCCGCTGGCGTTCTACCGGCAGAAGGTGGAGCTGGAGGGGATCGCGCTGGCGTCCGGCGTACCGCTGACGATCCAGCGGGCGACCCAGTTCCACACGCTGGTCGACCAGGTGTTCAGCGTGCAGAAGTTCTCCCCGGCGATCTTCGCGCCGGCCTGGAGCTTCCAGCCGATCGCGCCCGAGGAGGTCGGGGCGCGGATGGCCGAGCTGGCGATGGGGGCGCCGCAGGTGCGCGCCGAGGACATCGGTGGGCCGCAGGTCGAGTCCGTCCGGGAGCTGCACGCGGAGTGGAAGGAGGCGACCGGGAGCCGCCGGCCGGCGGTGATTTTCCGGATGCCGGGCAAGATGTCGGCGGGGTTCACCGCGGGCGTCCACCTCGCGCCGGCGTCGTCGTTCGGGAAGCAGACGTTCGCGGAGTACCTGGCGAAGAAGTACCGATGAGCAGGTGGGTGGCGATGCTCGGACTGGTCGCGGTGCTGCTGGGCTGCCCTCTGGCGGCGTCGGCGCACGGCGCGGTCGCCGGGTCGACGCCGGGAGCTGGATCGCGGCTGGCCGAGTCGCCGGCCACGGTCCGGATCGAGTTCAGCACGGTGATCGAGCGCGGGTCCGTCGTCCTGGAAGATGCCGCAGGCAAGGACTGGTCGGCCGGCGCGGCCCGCGTCGAGGGCGTGCTGCTGGAACGCGAGGTCGGCGCGGAGCTGCCGGACGGCGAGTACGCCGCCCGCTGGACCGCGCTGACCGACGACGGGACGCCGCTGGACGGCGTGCTGCGGTTCAGCGTCGGGGTGGTGCCGGACGACGGCAACCCGTTCGACGACGTGATCACCCCGCACGGGATCGTCCAGCTCCGCAACGCCGCGGTCGTCGGTGTCGGGCTGTTGACGCTGATCACAGCCGCCGCGCTGGCCGGAACCTACCGGCGCGTCGGCCGGTGAGGGATGCTGGGGCCATGAACGAGATCAAGCCGCACGGCCTGCACCACGTCACGGCGGTCGCGACCGATCCGCAGCGCAACATCGACTTCTACACCACGGTGCTGGGCCTGCGGCTGGTCAAGCAGACGGTCAACTTCGACCGTCCCGAGCTCTACCACCTGTACTACGGCGACGAGGCCGGGCTGCCGTCGACGCTGCTGACGTTCTTCCCCTGGCCGGAGGCGCCGGACGGGAAGCAGGGCACCGGACTGGCGACGGCCACGGCGTTCAGCATCCCGCCGGAGAGCCTCGGCTGGTGGCAGCAGCACCTGGCCGGCCTGAAGGTCGACGCGGACGCGCCGGTACGGCGTACCGACGAAGAGGTGATCGCGTTCCGTGACCCCGACGGGCTGGTGATCGAGCTGGTCGCGGCCGAGGGCGATGCCCGGTCGGGCTGGGACGGCGCCGCCGGGATCCCGGCCGAGCACGCGGTCCGCGGTCTGCACGCGATCACGGTCAGTGAGGCCGAGTTGGAGCCGACGGCCGAGCTGCTCGGCGGGATGCTCGGGATGACGCTCGGTGACGAGAGCGGGGGCCGGGCCCGGTTCACGATGACCGGCGACAACCCCGGCACGGTCGTCGACGTCGCCGCGGGGTCCGGTGACAAGGGCGTGCAGGCGGGTGGCACGGTGCACCACGTTGCGTTCCGGGCGCCGGATCGCGAGACGCAGGCGCACTGGCGTGAGCTGCTGGTCGAGTCCGGGCACGAGGTGACCGAGATCCTGGACCGGCAGTACTTCACCTCGATCTACTTCCGCGAGCCGGGCGGGGTGCTGTTCGAGATCGCGACCGACCAGCCGGGGTTCACCGTCGACGAGCCGCTGCTCGAGCTCGGCCGCAAGCTGAAGTTGCCGCCGTGGCTGGAGCCGAACCGCGAGCAGATCGAGAACACCCTGCCCCGGATCGAACTGCCGACCGCCTGAGGACCGGATCCTGACAGGATCCGGAAAAGTCTTCGCGAGCCTTTGGTCGACCCTTCGTCGAGCAAAGGATCCGAAGCATGTCACGTCTGCGTCGCAGTCTCCTGCTGGCCGGTGCGGTGAGCACCGGCCTGGTCGGGAGCGTCCTCCCCGCGACCGCCGCCGGCCAGCCGCTGGCCGGGCTCCACCAGACCGGCGCCTCCGGCCCGGTGCTCTTCCTCGCCAACCTGGACGACGATGCCGGCCGCTGCCAGGAGAAGGCGCGCACGGTCGCCAAGGCCGCCGTCGAGCAGGAGGCGGCGTACGACGACGCCTTCTACAAGGCCAAGGCGGAGCTGGAGAAGGAGCCGGACAAGGAGAAGGCGGAGCGCGAGTACCAGGAGCTCGTGAAGACCTACCAGCGGCAGAAGAACGCGGCGGACCGGACGATGGCCGCCTGCAACGACGCGGCCGACGACGTGGTGAACGGTGCGCAGGACGCGAAGGACCTGGCGCGGGTGCGGACGACGGCCTGGGCGGGCGCGCCGGCCGGTGCCTCGGGCAAGGTCACGGTGTCGACCGACCGGGTGCGGGTGTTCGTGAAGCGCGCCAAGGGCTGGGAGATCGCCGATTCCCTGACCACCGACGAGGTCCGGCGCGGGGTCGAGCTCGGGATCGAGGGGCGCGACATCGTCCGCGACGGGGCCGTCTGGGACGGCACGGCGGTGCTGAAGCTCGTTGTCTCGGGCAACGGGTCTTCGTCGAGCGCGACCGTCGCGCTGAAGGAGGCGCCGGTGCTGACCCAGCTGAACACGCAGCGGCTGCAGCGCGTGTTCGCCGGTACGGCGGGCGACGGCGACAAGGTCGGGGCCGCCTGGCGGAATCAGGTCGACAAGGTGGTGAAGCAGAGCGGCGTACCGTCCGGGCTGCAGCGGCTGGACCAGAGCGGTGACAGCTGGACGCAGGACCTGTTCGAGCCGGCGTACATGTCGATCCCGGGGCCGGGTGGGAAGCCGCAGGGGATGAAGGTGCTGCTCGGGTCGGTCAACGACTCGCGCCGGGTCGGGTCGCGGGTGATCTTCACCGAGCTGGCCGGCGCCGACGTCGCGGCCGTGCACGTCGAGCACGTGCCGGTGCCGGAGGAGAACGACAGCTACGACTCGATGGGGAACCTGGAAACCATCCCCGCGACGCCGCAGCACCCCGTCGGGCGGATCGTGATCGGGGGCGACGGGTTCGAGCACGGCAAGACCGGACCGGCCAGCGAGATGATGACGCTGCTGAAGTCGCAGGGGATGCAGAACCCGCTCGGGCTCGATACGTCCTGGCTGACCGTCGGGCATGTCGACGAGTTCCTGCAGTTCGTGCCGGTGCCGGGGAGCCGGCTCGGATGGAAGGCGCTGATCGCGGACCCGGCCGCCGGGCTGCAGCTGCTGCGCGGCGTACGGGCTGGTGGGCACGGCGGCGACATCATGCACGGCCGGCTGCCGGAGCTGGAGTGGCCGTACGACCTGCGGATCGACCAGCGGAGCACTGACGAGTTCCTGGCCGACAAGCAGTTCGTGGAGACGAACGAGCGGGCGGCGGCGAAGATCCAGGCCAACGTCGAGGTGCTGAAGCGCGAGGCCGGGCTGACCGACGCGGATCTGGTCCGGGTGCCGTCGCTGTTCACCGCCAAGTCGATGGACTACGGGATGCTCGAGACCGAGATCAGTCAGATGCAGGACGGGCCGGAGAAGGACGCGGCGGTCGCCAAGCTGCACGCGATGCGGGACGCGGTCGCGGAGATCCCGGGGGCGGTGAACGGGCTGATGCTGAACGCCGGCAAGTACATCGCGCCGAAGCCGTACGGGCCGGTCGTGGGCGGCAAGGACGTGTTCGCGTCGGCGATCAGCAAGGCGCTGGCCGGGATCGGCTACCAGGTCACGTACGCCGACGACCTCAAGTCCGAGCACATCTCCGAGGGCGAGATCCACTGCGCGACGAACACCCTGCGGGACTCGCTCAGCACGCGGTGGTGGAACTAAGGACGCACGGAGACCGGGCGCGTCTGGTCCTTCTTGCGCGCCCGGTAGGCCTTGGCCTTCATCTTGTTGCCGCAGGTCTCCATCGCGCACCACTCGCGGCGGCCGCCCCGGGAGCGGTCCAGGTACACCTGGGTGCACTCGGGCCGCCCGCACTCCTTGAGCAGCTCCGCGTCGGAGCCGCCGAGAATCGCGATCGCGTCCCGCGCGACGGCGGACAGAGCCTGCTCGGCGGTCGCCTCGATCCGGTGTCCGTCGACGACCAGCTGGGGGACCGCGGCGGGTACGCGCGCGGCCGCGTTCAGGACCGCGGCCGCGTGCTCGTCGTACGGGAGGTCGTTGAGGCGGGCGAAGACGAGGGTGTAGATCGCCTCGCGGACGGTGACCGCCTGCGGGATGTCGGCGGCCGCGCAGCTCACCTCGCTGCCCGCGACGACACCGGCCTCGCGGTACCACGAGGCCAGGCTGGAGGCCGCGGTCAGCGTCTCCAGCGGTACGGCGTTCCGGCGCGCCTTCAGCGTGCCGACGAAGTCGAGGGCGGTGTTCCCGCAGGGAAAGGCATGCTCCACGTCACCAGTCTGGCAGGTGACGTGCAACGATGCAATGGCGGCCGTGTTCAAGCGGGCGTTCGCCGGGGGACCGCGACACTCGGCGGGCGGCGGGTGAGCGGGGTGCGTGACAGGATGCCGGTCGTCGAGGTCGGTCTCGCCACGGGGGTGGGGATTGTGGTTCGTGCGCTCGCGCATTTTCCGGTACGGCAGCAGGTGTGGGACGCGTCACTGCGGCTGCAGGTGGTCCGGGCGCGGTACTGCGACGAGTGGCTGGCCGGGCGGCGGCGGGACGCCGAGGTCCGGGTCTTCGGCCCGGACCACCTCGGGCTGCGGGACTGGCTGCACGACCTGTGCTGGGAGTGCTCCGAGCTGACCGCGGTGACGTCGACGCAGTGCCAGACCGTCGAGAGCTTCGCCCCGAGCCACAAGCTGAACCAGACGCTGGTCGAGCGCGGCGTCCGGATGACGAGCTTCTTCGACACCACCGGCGGGTCGGACGCGATGACGGAGTTCCTGATCGCGGCCGAAGAGATGCCGTACCACCTGGCCTACGGGCCCATCCAGCTGAAGGTCTTCGACGGCGAGCGGGTGGTGGTCGAAGGGCCGATCGTGGACGGGCAGCGGAGTTTGATGCTGATCGGTGGGTTGGAGGCGGTCAACGCCGCCGGGCAGTACCTGCGGGCGGTGCGGGAGACGGCGGTGCGGGCGAGTGAGTTGTCCGAGCCTGAGGCGGAGCTGACGAGTCGTCAGCAGGTGATCGCGGAGCTGTTGTGCGAGGGGTGCACGGACGATCAGATCGCGGAGCGGATCGGGTTGAGCGTGCGGTCGGTGCGGTACGAGGTGGCGCGGTTGCTGGAGGCGTTGCAGGTGAGGACGAGGTTCGCGGCGGGGGTGCGGTGGGCGCGGACGAAGTCGGACGAGTAGCCCGGCGGCTGCGGCTCAGCGGAGGTGGGCGGCGATCTCGGCAGCGAGTGCTGTGGTGAGGGTCTCGGGGGTGTCACCGGGTAGTTCGGGGACGACGTGGTGGACGATGCCCTGCTCCTGCAAGTCGGTCGCGGCGATGCGTTGTGCGGTGGCGAGGTCGGGCGCGTGCGTCGTGTCGCCGTACATGATCGCGCTGGCGCCCTCGGGCGGCAGCGGCGCCAGCCAGGCGTGGCCGGCGGCGATCACGGTCGTTGCCGGCAGCAACGCCAGCGCGCCGCCGCCGGTCCCTTGACCGAGTAGCACGGAGACGGTCGGGACGGTCAGCGTGCTCATCGTCGCGATGCACTGAGCGATCTCGCCGGCCAGCCCGCCTTCCTCGGCGGCTTGCGAGAGCTCGGCACCCGCGGTGTCGATCAGCGTGACGAGCGGCAGCCCGAGCTCCTCGGCCAGCCGCATCCCGCGCCGGGCGGATCTGAGGGCCGCTGGGCCGAGGGGCCGGTGGGACTCGCGGTCCTGGCCGACGAGCACGCAGGGGCGTCCGTCTACGCGGGTCAACGCGACGAGCACGCTCGCATCCGCCGAGGTCAGCCGAACAGTCCCGCTGCAGGCGAACCGCAGGAACTCGCGTACGCCGGGGCGATCGGCTTGGCGGGTGGCAAGCACCGCATCCCACCCGGTCGCACCCGGCTCCCACGTGCGACCAGCTTCGCCGCGGCTCGCGGTGCCCGAAGCGGGTCCGCATCCGCCCGCCTCCGCCCTGGCTGAGGGCGCCGAGCCGGAGGTCCGACGGACGAGGGTGGCCGGGGTCGCGGGGTCGACAAGGATTCCGAGAGTCCGATCCAGCAGTACCGGCAGGTCCACCGATGCCACCACACCGTCGATCACCCCGTGCTCGGTCAGGTTCTCCGCCGTCTGCACGTCCGCGGGGAACGGCTCGTCGTACAAGGCCTGGAAGACCTTCGGCCCGAGGAAGCCGACCAGTGCGCCCGGCTCAGCAACGGTGACATGACCGAGCGAGCCCCAGGACGCGAACACCCCGCCGGTCGTCGGGTGCCGCAGGTGCACGAGGTACGGCAGCCCCGCCTTCTTGTGCTCCATCAGCGCGTGCGAGATCCGCACCATCTCGAAGAACGCCGGCGCGCCCTCCTGCATCCGCGTCCCACCCGAGGACGTCGACGCGAGGATCGGCAACCCCTCAGCGGTCGCCCGCCGTACGGCCGCTGTGATCCGGGAAGCCGCGGCCCGGCCGATCGACCCGGCGAGAAAGGCGAACTCACTCACCAGTACGGCGACCGGCCGTCCCCGCATCAGCCCGCGCCCGGTGAGCACCGACTCATCGGCACCAGACCGCTCAGCCGCCTTCGCAAGCTGTTGCCGATAGTCCTCGGAATGTCCGCTGAGATCAGCCGGCTCGTCCCAGGATTCGAAGGAGCCGGAGTCCAGCACGACGTCGATCAGCTCTCGAGCGCTCATGAAACCCAACCCCGGATCGCCTCGCCGTGCTGATCGAGCGTCGGCGGCGCCGCGTGGTCCTGCCGGGTCTTCTCCTCACCATCCGCCCCGAAGAACCGCAGCGGCGGCCCCGGCAACCGCACCGCCCCGAGCGTCGAATGCTCCACATCGATCAGCAACCCCTGACTGACCGTCTGCTCCCACTCGTACACCTCGTCGAGCCCGCGCACCTTCCCCGCCGGCACGCCCACCTCGTCCAACCGAGCCAGCAACCGCTCAGCCGGCCACTCGGCGAACGCGGCCTCGACCACCTCGATCACCCGCCCGCGATCAGCGACCCGCGCAGCGTTCGTCTCCAGCCCGCTCTCGTCCAGCCCGAACGCCGCGACCAGCCGCTGCCACAACCCCTCGCTCCCGACCGCGATCTGCACCGACCCGTCCTGGCAGTGGAACAACCCGTACGGCGCGATCGACGGATGATGGTTGCCCTGAGCAACTCCAACCTCCCCGGCGACCGTGTACCGCGTCCCCTGGAACGCATGCACCCCCACCACCGCCGCCAGCAACGACGTCCGTACGACCTGCCCGACGCCGGTCACGTCCCGCTCCCGCAACGCAGCCAGTACGCCGTACGCGCCGTACATCCCGGCCAGCAGATCCCCGATCGGCACCCCGACCCGCTGTGGATCCTCCGGCCCCGAACCGGTCAGCGACATCAACCCGGCCTCGCCCTGCGCGATCTGGTCGTACCCCGCCCGACCGCCCTCCGGCCCATCGTGCCCGAAGCCGGTGATGGACAGTGCGACCAGCCGCGGATTCCTGGCCTGCAAGGACTCCAGCCCCAGCCCGAGCCGCTCCAGCACCCCGGTCCGGAAGTTTTCGACCAGCACATCGGCCCGGTCGATCAGCCGCAGCAGCACCTCGCGGTCGGCCGGGTCCTTGAGGTCGAGCGCGATCGACTCCTTGTTCCGGTTGGCCGACAGGAAGTACGTCGACTCGTCGCCGGCGAACGGCGGTCCCCAGCCGCGGGTGTCGTCGCCGCGGCCGGGCGCCTCGACCTTGATCACCCGCGCGCCGAGGTCGCCGAGCATCATCGTCGCGTGCGGACCGGCGAGAGCCCGCGACAGGTCGACGACCAGTACGCCGTCCAGTGGTCCGGTCATCACGTCACCATCCCGGCAGGACCAGCGCGGCCCAGACCAGCAGCGGACCGACGAGCACGACGATCATGCTGTAGGTCAGGATCTGCTTGTAGTACACGGGTTCGGTGATCGTGTCCGGCTTGTTCGCCAGCATCAGCGCGCCGTTGGTGGAGAACGGGCTGACGTCGACGATCGTCGACGCGACCGCGAGCGCGGCCACGAACAGGCCCGCGTTGATCCCGCCGTCCGCGATCAGCGGGACCGCGATCGGGATGATCACCGGCAGCAGCGCGGTCGACGACGCGAACGCCGAGACGACCCCACCGACGTAGCAGAGCACCAGCGCGCCGATCGCGACCGCGCCCAGCCCGGCCGCCCAGTTCCCGACGAACTCCGGCGAACCGGCCTCGGTCAGGATCGCGGCGTACGTGCTGACCCCGGCGACCAGCAGGACGGTCGGCCAGGCGATCTGCTTGACCGCGTCCTTGTGCTCCTTCGGCGCCAGCATCGCCAGGATCACCGCGGCGGTGATCGCGACGAAGCCGATGTTCTTGTCGAAGACCAGCGCGACCACGGCGACGCCGACGAACGCGACCAGCGTCAGCACCTGGTCCCGGCGTACGCCGAGAGCCTGCGTACCGGTCGGAGCCGACGTGCCCTGGCCGCGCGCGGGGACGGTCGCGCCGCCGCGATGCAGATCCTCGGTCAGGGTGTCCTCGTCGTCGGGGTCGACGCGCTGCGCCATCAGCTTGCGGCCGCCGAACAGCGCGAACAGGATCGCGGCCATCACCAGGTTGACCGCGAGGCTGGCCAGGAAGACCGTCATCTCGCTGGAGGGCAGGTTGTTGTCCTCCATCACCGAGTTCGTGATGGTGCCGTAGATGCTGATCGGGGAGAACCCGCCGCCCTGGGCGCCGTGCACGACGAACATGCCCATCATCAGCGGGTTGATCTTGTACTTGCCGGCGAAGCCGAGCGCGATCGGGCCGATGATCGCGCAGGCCGCCGGGCTGGCGGCCCCGATCGCGGTCAGCAGAGCGGTCACCGCGAACATCACCCACGGGATCAGCGCCACGCGGCCACCGACCGCGCGCACCGCCGATCGCACGATCAGGTCGACGGTGCCGTTGTTCTTGGCGATCGCGAACAGGTAGGTGACGCCGATCAGGGTCAGGATCAGGTCGCCGCTGACGCCGCCGAGGATCTCCTTCTCGCTCAGGTCGAGGGAGAACATGCCGACCAGCCACGCCGCGACGTAGGCGAGCGCACCCATGTTGATCGGCAGCAGGGTGCCGATCACGAACAAGGCGACCAGCGCCAGGATTGCCACCCATTCAGGTCCCATGACCGGGCCTCCAGAAGGTTTGTGGGGGACACCACGTTGGATCAGTGGCCTAGCCAATAGCTCAATGACCCAGTTGTCAATACATTGGTACCCATGGACGACTCGCCGCGCTTCCCCCGTCCCGTGCTGCGGACCCGCCTCTACGAGCAGGTCGCCGAGCAGATCACCGGGTGGATCGCGGAGAACGGGCTGAAGGCCGGCGACCGGCTGCCACCCGAGCGGGAGCTCGCCGTCCGGCTGGGGGTCAGCCGGGCGACGCTGAGCCAGGCGCTGGTCGCGCTCGAGGTGATCGGGGTGGTCGTCGTCCGGCACGGCGACGGGACGGTGCTGACCGATCGGGCCCGGACCGCGCCGGTGATCGAGGCGATCCGGGCGCACGCCGACCGGTTGCCGGAGATCATCGAGGCGCGGGACGCGCTGGAGTCGAAGCTCGCGGCGCTGGCCGCCGTACGGCGTACTGATGCCGACGTGGGCGCGATCCTGGCCGCGCTGACCGAGATGGAACGCGACATCGCGACCGGCGGGCGCGGGGTCGACGGGGACGAGCAGTTCCACGGCGCGGTCACCGCGGCGGCGCGGTCGGAGCTGCTTGCGCAGATGATGGCGGCGATCCACGACCTGATCCGGGAGACCCGGATCGAGTCGCTGTCCCAACCGGGCCGCCCGAAGGACTCGCTGGCCGGGCACCGGAAGGTCGCCGACGCGATCATCGCGGGCGACCCGCTGGCCGCGGCGGCCGCGATGCACGAGCACGTGATGCTGGTCAGCGACGTGGCGCTCATCCGCGAGCAGTCGTGACGGGGGCCGAGCACCTCATTGTCATCGCCGCTGGACTCGGAGCAGGTCTGCTGACCTCGACCGTCGGTGTGGCGTCACTGGTCAGCTTCCCCGTGCTGGTTGCCCTTGGCATCCCTCCGGTGGTCGCGAACGCTTCGAACACCGTCGGGCTGATCCCTGCTGGGCTTGGTGGTTCGCTGGGCTATCGGCGGGAGCTGAAGGAGCAGCCTGCGGTCACCTGGCTGGTCGTCGCGACGTGTGCGATCGGGTCGATCGGCGGCGCGGTGCTGCTGCTGGCGCTGCCGCCGGGGGTGTTCGAGGCGATCGTGCCGTGGCTGATCCTGTTCACCTGCCTGATCGTCGGGGCGACGCCGACGATCTCCAAGTGGCTGCGCTCCCGCCAGCCCGACGAGGTGGCGCCGCGCACGAAGATGTCGCCGCTGACCACGTTCTTCGCGGCGCTGACCGGCGTGTACGGCGGGTACTTCGGGGCCGGCTCGGGCGTGATGATGATGGCGGTGCTCGGCCTCGGGCTCGACCTGGAGCTGCGGATCGTCAACGCGCTGAAGACGTTGGCGGTGCTGGCGGCGAACATCGTCGCCGGGCTGATCTTCGTGTTCGTCGCGGATCTCGACTACACGGCGGTCGGTTTGCTGGCGATCGGCTCGATCGTCGGCGGCTACACGGGCGCGCACATCGGGCGCGTGCTGCCGCCCACGCTGCTGAGGATCCTGATCGTGCTGGCCGGCATCATCGCGGCCGTCACAATGCTCACCTGACCGGCGGCGTCAGCTTCTTCTGCAGTTCCTCGGTCTCCGCCAGGTCGACCGGCTCGTACTGGCTGTTCGCCAGCTCCTCCAACGCAACCGCCGCCAGCCCGACGACCCCGGCCTTGGCCACCTCAGCGAGCTTCGGATCCCCCTCGCCCAACGCCCCGAGCGGCGCAGCCGCCCCCGCGACCGACACCAGCGCCACCACCCGCAGTACCGAAGCCAGCACCCCGTCGAGCTCCTCGTGCCCGACCTGCCGAACCCGCTCCCGCAGCCCCTCAGCTGCCGCGATCGCCGCCTCGGTCGGCCCCGCAAACCCTCGCTCGGTCAACCCGTCGAGAATCTCTGCGACATCCTCGTCGTCGAGATCCAGAAACTCCGCCGCAGCCTCCAACGGCTGATAGGCCTCCGCGGAAGCCAGCAACGGCACCGCCTCGACAACGCGCTCGCGAGCCTTCGCATGCTCAACCCCACGCAACAACAACACCGCGGTCGTCAACGCAACATCCAGATCCGCGACGACGTTCTTCAGCTCCCGCTCCCCATCACCCCCAGCCGCCAGCGCCGCCACCCGCTCACCCTCGTGCACGAACAACCGCTTCGGCATCGGCACCGCCGCCACCACCGGCTGAAACGCCCCCACGGACAACGCGGCCGTCCGATCCACCGGCGCCTTCTCCCCAGGCTTGACCGGCGCCCCGGCCCCCTTCCCCGGCACCTTGAAGAAGTCGTCACGACGCGGACCACCAGCGGTAAGACTCACCCGTTCACCCTAGCCAACTCAGATCAGTCGGGCGAAGGCGCTCAGGAGGATCAGGCCGATGATGATGCCGTTGGCGATCTTGTGGTCGACCAGGACGGCGATGAACTCGCGGATCGTCGCGCTGGGCCAGAAGTAGAGGGCGGTGGGGGAGCCGAGGACCTGGCCGTTGACCTTGGCCTTGCGGGCGGTGAAGGCGGCGCGGAGGGCGTGGAAGTTGTTGGTGACGATCAGGCAGCGGTACTTCGGCTTCAGGTCCGTCATGATCACGGCGCTGAAGGTGAGGTTCTGGTACGTCGTGGTGGAGCGGTCCTCGCGGAGTACGGCGTCTGCTGGTACGCCGTGGTCGATCAGGTAGTCGGCCATCGCGACGGCCTCCGCGACGTCCTCGCCGGGGCCTTGGCCGCCGGAGGTGATCAGGAGCGGTGCTCGGCCGCGGTCGCGTTCCTTCTGCCAGACGGTTTGGGCCTTGTCGAGGCGGCTGGCGAGCAGCGGCGGGACGCGGCGGCCGCGGAGGCCGGAGCCGAGGACGACGATGAAGTCCGGGCGGCGGAAGAAGCGGATCCGTGCGTAGACGAACGCGTAGGCCAGGAAGCAGACGAAAAGGAACGAGACGTAGCCGAGAATCCCGCCGACTCCGTCGCGGAGGGCGGCGAGGAACGGGGAGCCGGTCTTGGCGACGACGAGGCTGAAGCCGAGGAAGGCGAAGAAGCCGACGCCCGCGGCCAGAGACAGGAGGTTCGCCGGGCGGCGGCCTTCGCGGCGGAGCATCACGACGCCGTTGCCGATCAGCGCGACGGCGAGCACGAAGATCGTCAGCGGGATCATCACCAGCACCAGCAGGACCAGCCAGCGCGCGGCGGTCTCGTTCACCGACTCGAGCGCGAAGACGGTCCCGATGCCGGCGAAGAAGACTGTCATCACCAGGTAGATCCCGTTGCGCAGCACCCGCCGGTCGCGCAGGAAGCTGATCACGAACAGCACGAACCAGAACGCCGCGATGCCGAAGCCGAAGATCATCAGCGGACTTCCAACCGGCGCCAGCTTGCCCAGAAGATCAGAGCACTAGCCGCAGACGCGGCCGACGCCAGGACAGTCGCGCCCAGGTACAGCGGCCACTCGCTCTCGTGGATCGCCTGCTGCAAGCCCTCGCCGACCAGCGGCACGCCCCACAGGATCCCGCCGAGCGCGAGCCAGCCGGCGGTGTAGAGGCAGATGACCACGACGAACACCACTCGTCCGACGTACCGCTTGCCCTCGTACGGATGGACAGCGCCCCGGCGCGCGAGCCACCACGACGCCAGGCACGCGAGCCCGAGCGCGATCGCGTCGGCGGCGATCGTGTCCGACAGCCGGTGCCACTTCGCAGCCAAGGTGTAGGCGCCGATGCCGGTCGCCCAGCTCAGCGTCAGGAACATCGCGACCCCGCGCCACCGGTACGGGATCACCAGCAGCGCCGCGAACAGCACGGTCATCGCGATCGTGGTGTGCCCGCTCGGCAGGCTGTTGCCCTTGAAGTCGCCGGTGACGTCGACCAGCTCGGGGCGGACCAGCAGGAACCGCTTCAGCCCCTGGGTGACCACCTGCCCGGCGACGATCACGCCGACCGCGGCGACCGCGAGGTCGGTCCGGCGGCGCAGCAGCCCGACCAGCCCGATCACCAGACAGGCACCGAGCAGCGAGTACACGGTGATCTCGTCCAGCGCGTTGTTCGCGGCAACGAACTCGGTCCGGTTGGCGCTGTCGTCGGCGCCGCGCAGTACCGCGTTCTCCAGCTCCTGCCCGGCTTTCGTCCGGACCGCGAGCACGTACGTCGCGACCAGGGTCACCGCTGAGGCCCCCGCGATCAGCAGCCAGCGCCGAGACGGTGCCACGCTTCGTGTCTCCTTGATCACCGGGGGATGCGAGCGGTCGTATCAAACCATGGACGGTCCGGGTCTCCGGGTGCTGGCTCGCCGCAGGTGGCCGAAACTTGCCAGGAAACGGTGTGGAAGGCTCGGGGTGGATCGCGGCGAGAGGAACCGGATGAAGAACTGGGCAGGCAACGTCACCTTCGCGGCCGAGCGGTTGCGGCAGCCGGGATCGGTGCCGGAGCTGCAGGACCTGGTCGGCGGCAGCGAGCGGGTGCGGGTGCTCGGCACCGGCCACTCGTTCAACCGGATCGCGGACACCGCGGACACGCTGGTCTCGGTCCTGGAGCTGCCGAAGACGGTCGAGATCGCGGCCGACCGGCAGAGTGTCCGCGTCGCCGGCGGTCTCCGGTACGGCGAGGTGACGGCCGCGCTGCAGGCCGACGGGCTCGCCCTGCACAACCTCGGGTCGCTGCCGCACATCTCGGTCGCCGGCGCATGCTCGACCGGGACGCACGGGTCGGGCGACACCAACGGGACGCTCGCGTCGGCCGTGACCCGGATCGAGTTCGTCAGCGCCGACGGCTCGCTGGTGGCGCTTGACCGGGGCGACGCCGACTTCGAGGGCGCGGTGATCGCGCTCGGGGCGCTCGGCGTGACGACGCATCTCACGCTCGCCGTCGAGCCGTCGTACGAGTTGAGCCAGGTCGTGTACGACGGGCTGCCGGTCGACCGGCTCGGGACGTCGTTCGACGAGGTGTTCGGCAGCGCGTACAGCGTCAGCGCGTTCACCGACTGGGTGGACCCCGAGGTGATGGTCTGGCGCAAGGCGAAGCAGATCGCGCTCGACCCGGAGTGGCTGGGCGCGCGGCTCGCGGACGGCGCGCGGCACCCGATCAAGACGATGCCGGCCGGGTTCGCGACCGAGCAGGGCGGCGTACCGGGGCCGTGGAACACGCGGCTGCCGCACTTCCGGCTCGAGTTCACGCCGTCGAACGGCGAGGAGCTGCAGTCGGAGTACTTCGTCGAGCGCTCCCAGGCACCCGCCGCGATCGAGCAGTTGCGGGCCCTGGGCAACGACATGGCGGCGGTCATCCAGGTCTCCGAGGTCCGGACGATCGCGGCCGACACGCTCTGGCTGAGCCCGAGCCAGGGCCGGGACACGGTCGCCTTCCACTTCACCTGGGTCCAGGACGAGGCCGCGGTCCGCCCGGTCGTCGAGGCGCTGGAGGCGGCGCTGCTGCCGCTCGGCGCGCGCCCGCACTGGGGCAAGGTGTTCGCAGCCGACGCCGCGACGCTGCGCACCTGCTACCCCAAGGTCCCGGACTTCATCGAGCTCGCCGCTCGGTACGACGCGGGCGGCAAGTTCCGCAACGACTACCTGAACACCTACCTGCCGGGCGCCCGCGGATGAAGTTCACCGACGGGCACTGGCAGCTGCGCCCAGGATTCAGCCGGCTGCGCCCGGCGGAGGTCGAGAGTGTCGAGGCGGGCGACCGGTCGCTGACCGTCTTCGCCCCGGCGAAGCGGATCGAGCGGCGCGGCGACACGCTGAACCAGCCGGTCTTCACGATCACCTTCGACTCGCCTGCGCCGGGCGTGATCGGGGTGCACGTCAGCCATCACCGCGGCGGGGTCGCCGCGCGTCCGGCGTACCAGCTGAACCGGGGCGACGAGCACGCGGTGAAGGTCGAGGTCGACACCGAGACCGCGCGGTTCAGCAGCGGCGGGCTGACCGCCGTGGTCGCGCTGCAAGGGCCGTGGAGCGCGCGGTTCGAGCGCGACGGGAAGCTGGTCACCTCCTCCGAGGCCGGCCTCGCGCTGATCACCGACGCCGACGGCCGCAGCTTCGTGCACGAGCAGCTGCTGCTCGGCGTCGGCGAGACCGTGTACGGGCTGGGCGAGCGGTTCGGGCCGCTGGTGAAGAACGGGCAGAGCGTCGACATCTGGAACGCCGACGGCGGTACGTCCAGCGAGCAGGCGTACAAGAACGTGCCGTTCTACCTGAGCAGCGCCGGGTACGGCGTACTGGTGGACACCCCGGCGGAGGTGTCGTTCGAGATCGGCTCCGAGGTCGTCTCGCGCAACCAGTTCAGCGTGGCCGGCCAGGAGCTGAACTACTACGTCGTGGACGGGCCGACGCCGAAGGCCGTGCTCGACCGCTACACCGCGCTGACCGGTCGGCCCGCGCAGGTGCCGGCCTGGTCGATGGGGCTGTGGTTGTCGACCTCCTTCACCACGTCGTACGACGAACCGACCGTGACGAGCTTCGTCGACGGGATGGCCGAGCGCGATCTCCCGCTGAGCGTGTTCCACTTCGACTGCTTCTGGATGCGCCAGTTCCACTGGTGCGACTTCGTCTGGGACCCGGCGGCGTTCCCCGACCCGGCCGGGATGCTGGCCCGGCTGAAGGCGCGCGGGCTGCGGATCAGCCTGTGGATCAACCCGTACATCGCGCAGCGCTCGGTGCTGTTCGACGAGGGCCGCGAGCTCGGGTACCTGCTGAAGCGCACCGACGGCTCGGTCTGGCAGACCGACCTGTGGCAGGCCGGGATGGGCATCGTCGACTTCACCAACCCGGACGCGACGGCCTGGTTCCGGAGCAAGCTGCAGGCGCTGCTCGACGTCGGCGTGGACTGCTTCAAGACCGACTTCGGCGAGCGGATCCCGGTCGACGACGTGGTCTGGTCCGACGGCTCGGACCCGGCGCGGATGCACAACTACTACCCGCAGCTCTACAACGCGGCGGTCTTCGAGCTGCTGCGGGACGAGCGCGGCGAGGGCGACGCCGTCCTGTTCGCGCGGTCGGCGACCGCGGGCGGGCAGCAGTTCCCGGTGCACTGGGGTGGCGACTGCGAGTCGACGTTCGAGGCGATGGCGGAGTCGCTGCGCGGTGGGCTGTCGCTGGCCGCGTCCGGTTTCGGCTACTGGAGTCACGACATCGGCGGTTTCGAGGGGACGCCGGACCCGGCGGTGTTCAAGCGCTGGTTGCCGTTCGGGCTGCTGTCGTCGCACTCGCGCCTGCACGGCTCGGGCTCGTACCGGGTGCCGTGGGCGTTCGACGAGGAGGCGGTCGAGGTGTTGCGTCGCTTCACGAAGCTGAAGCTGTCGCTGATGCCGTACCTGATGAACGCGGCCGAGGAAGCGCACACCGCCGGTACGCCGATGATGCGGCCGATGCTGCTGGAGTTCCCGGACGATCCGGCGGTCGCGTACCTCGAGCGGCAGTACATGCTCGGGCCCGATCTGCTGGTCGCGCCGGTGATGAGCGCCGCGGGTGAGGTGCGGTTCTACCTGCCTGAAGGGTCTTGGACCAGCTTGCTCGACGGGGAGCGGGTAGAAGGGCCGCGGTGGGTGACCAGGACGTACGGGTTCGATGCGTTGCCGCTGTTCGTGCGCGGCGGCGCGGTGGTGCCGTTCGGGGCTTTCGACGACCGGCCGGAGTACGACTGGTCCGAGGACGTGACCCTGCGCTGGTTCGCGCCTGGTGACGGGCAGGTGGCGACTGTTCGGCTGCCGGGAGGTGCGGTGATCGAGCTGGGCTTCGCCGACGGGGTGGCTTCCGGTCGGGTCGTCGAGGGAGTCTGCGAGCGCTTCGAGGTCGTTCGTGCCTGAGCTCTGGTACGGCGGCGACTACAACCCCGAGCAGTGGCCGCGCGAGGTGTGGGCCGAGGACGTCGCGCTGATGCGCGAGGCCGGGGTCAACCTGGTGACGGTCGGCGTGTTCGCCTGGTCGAGCCTGGAGCCGTCGCCGGGGCGGTACGAGTTCGGCTGGCTGGACGAGGTGCTGGATCTCCTGCACAGCAACGGGATCCAGGTCGACCTGGCGACGCCGACGGCCTCGCCGCCGCCATGGTTCAGCCTCGCGCACCCGGACGCGCTGCCGGTCCGGGCGGACGGCGTACGGCTGACGCACGGGAGTCGCGACACGTACTGCGCCTGCGCACCGGCGTACCGGGAGGCTGCGGCGGGCATCGCGCGGGCGCTGGGGGAGCGGTACGCCGGGCACCCGGCGCTGGCGATGTGGCACGTGCACAACGAGTACGGGACGGTTTGCTACTGCTCTCATGCGGCGGCGGCGTTTCGCCGGTGGTTGCGCGAGCGCTACGGCGACCTCGACGCGCTGAACGCGGCGTGGACGACGGCGTTCTGGGGGCAGGGGTACGGGAGCTGGGAGGAGATCGAGCCGCCGCGGGCGACGCAGTACCTGGTGAACCCGACGCAGGCGCTGGACTTCCGGCGGTTCTGGTCGGACGAGCTGCTGGCGGCGTACTGCGAGCAGCGCGACCTGCTGCGCGAGTCGTCGACGTTGCCGGTGACAACGAATTTCGTCTTCGGGGCCTGGGTGCCGGTCGATCACGCGCGCTGGGCTGCGGAGGTGGACTTGGTTGCCATCGACCACTATCCGACGGTGGCGGGGATCGGCGCGGAGGAGCAGACGGCGCTCGGCGCGGATCTGGCGCGGTCGTGGGCGGCCGGGAAGCCGTGGCTGCTGATGGAGCAGGCGGGCGGCGGGCTGAACGAGGGCAAGCGCTGGCACACGAAGGAGCCGGGGCGGATGACGCGGCACAGTCTCTCGCATGTGGCGCGGGGGTCGGTGGGGGCGTTGTTCTTCCAGTGGCGGGCTTCGCGGGGTGGCTCGGAGATGTGGCACTCGGCGCTGGTGCCGCATGCGGGGCCTGAGACTCGGCGCTTCCGGGAGGTGGCATCGCTGGGAGCACTGTTGCCTCGGCTGGAGGAAGTGTCCGGGAGCGCGGTCACGGCCGAGGTCGCGATCCTGTGGGACGTCGAGTCGTGGTGGGCGATGCAGGCGACGCATCTGCCGTCGTCGGAGGTCGACTACCTCGCCGCGGTGCAGGCGGCGCACCGGCAGCTGTGGACGGGCGCGGTGGACCTGCCGGGACCTGACGCGGATCTCTCGCAGTACAAGCTGGTCGTCGTGCCGAGCCTGTACCTGGTGGCTGATCCCTCGCCGATCATCCGGTACGTCGAGGCCGGTGGGCATGTCGTCGTGACGTGCTTGAGCGGGATTGTCGACGAGAACGCGCAGGTACGGCTCGGCGGGTATCCGGGGGCGTTTCGCGACCTGCTCGGGATCCGGGTGGAAGAGTTCCACCCGGTCGACGAGGTGCTGCTCGAGTCGGGCCGCCGCGGCCGGGCGTGGAGCGAACACCTGGAGTTGGCCGGCGCCGAGGCTGTCGACCACTACGCCAGCGGTGTCCTCGCCGGTTCTCCTGCCGTCACCCGGAACCAGTACGGCGCCGGGATCGCCTGGTACGTCTCGACGCCGCTCGACGACTACCTGACCGAGCCGCTGCGCGAGGCCGGGGTCCAGCGGCCGGACCTGCCCGAGGGCGTCGAGCTCGTGCGCACTGCCCGCAGCACACCCTCGGCGGCCTTCACGTTCCTGATCAACCACGGCGACACCGAGGTCGCCGTACCGGCTGACGGGTTCGATCTGGTCACCGGTCAGGAAGTTGCCGGGAGCATTCAGTTGTCGGCCGGCGGCTGGGCCGTGATCCGTTCCTAGATCGCGCTCCGCGGAGCGTACGGGTTCCGGCTGTTCAGGTCGCCCGTGTAGTCGGTCGGGATGGCCGGCTCGCCGCGGCTCAGCTGGCTCGCGCTGCGGGGAAGCTCGTCGCGGACCTTCAGGTGGTGGGCCTGCGACTCCTCGGGCGTCGTCCGGCCGACGACCTTGCCCGCCTCGACCAGCGACTTGAGCAGGACGCGGTCGTCGCCGTCGTCGACCGGGGCCTCGCCGACGCCGATCACCTCGGCCTCGGCGACGCCGAGCCGGTTGCGGCGGCGCAGTGCGTACTTCCGGCCGCCGATCGAGATCTTGTCCGGGCTCTTCTTCGCGACCGGGACCATCGTGCCGTCCGCGTCCTCGCGGGCGACCAGCTTGTAGACGAAACCGCAGGTCGGGTACCCGCTGCCGGTGACCAGCGACGTGCCCACGCCGTACCCGTCGACGGCGGCCGGGGCCAGCGCGGCGATCTGGTACTCGTCGAGGTCACTGGTCACGATGATCCGGGTCTTCGTCGCGCCGAGCGCGTCCAGCTGCTCGCGGACCTGACCGGCCAGCGACGGGAGGTCGCCCGAGTCCAACCGTACGGCGCCCAGCTCGGTGCCGGTCACCTCGATCGCGGTCCTGACCGCCTCGGTCAGGTCGTAGGTGTCGACCAGCAGCGTCGTCCCCTTGCCGAGCGCGTCGACCTGGGAGACGAACGCGTCCCGCTCGGTGTCGTGCAGCAGCGTGAACGAGTGCGCCGCCGTACCGGCGCTCGGGATGCCGAAGCGGCGCGCGGCCTCCAGGTTCGACGTGGTGGCGAAGCCCGCGATGTACGCCGCCAGCGCGGACGCGACCGCGGCCTCCTCGTGGGTGCGCCGCGAGCCCATCTCGATGCACGGCCGGCCGCCGGCCCACCAGGTCATCCGCGACGCCGCCGAGGCGACCGCCGAGTCGTGGTTCAGGATCGACAGGAACACGGTTTCCAGCAGCACCGCCTCGGCGAAGCTGGACTCCACGACCAGCACCGGCGAGCCCGGGAAGAAGATTTCGCCGTCGGCGTAGCCGGAGATGTCGCCGCTGAACCGGAAATCGGCCAGCCAGTCGCAGGTTGCCTGGTCGACCACCCCGCGCTCGCGCAGGAACGCGACCGTGCCGTCGTCGAAGCGGAACCGCTCCAAGGCGTCCAGGAGGCGGTTCACGCCCGCGACCACGCCGTACCGGCGACCGTCGGGCAGGCGGCGGGCGAACAACTCGAAAACCGACCGGCGGTGCGCCGTACCGTCGGCCAAGGCGGCCTGCAGCATGGTCAGCTCGTAGTGGTCGGTGAGCAGAGCCGTGGAAGCGTTCACAGGGGCAGCCTATTGCGAAGCCGGATCGATGAGTGGAGAGAATGGGCGAGTGACCACTGCACCGAGTGAGCTGGAGAGCCCCGAAGTCGACGAGGCGATCGAGCTGAGCCCACCGTGGACGACGATCGTCTGGAACGACCCCGTCAACCTGATGGACTACGTCACGTTCGTCTTCCAGACCTACTTCGGCTACTCCAAGCAGAAGTCGGAGAAGCTGATGATGCAGGTGCACGAGGAGGGCAAGTCGGCCGTGTCGAACGGCAACCGCGAGGCGATGGAACGCGACGTCGAAGCCATGCACAGCTACGGCCTGTGGGCCACCTGCGAGAAGTCGTGACCCGGTTCCGCAAGCGCCGCAAGACCGTCGTCGTCAGCTTCGCCGAGCACGAGGCGGACATCCTGTCCAACCTCCTGCGCAACCTGGTCGAGCTCCTGTACGACGGCATGCCGCCGCGCGCCACCGCCGCCGGCGACGACCCGCTGGCCGCGCTGCTCGACTCCGACGGGCCGACCGCGCCGCCGGAGGACGTCGTACTGCAGCGGCTGCTGCCGAACGCGTACTCCGGGGACGACATGGCCGCGGCGGAGTTCCGCCGTTTCACCGAGCGCGGGCTGCGCGACGGCAAGGCCAACGACGCCAAGCGCGTGCTGACCGCGCTGGAGGAGTCGGACGAGGACGGCATCGCGCTCGAGCCCGACGACCAGCTGGCCTGGCTGCGCGCGCTCAACGACCTCCGTTTGGCGATCGGCACCCGCCTGGACATCAAGGAGGACGACGACTACGCGGTCTGGGAGAAGCTCCCGGACGACGACCCGCGGCGGCTGACGTACGACTTGTACGACTGGCTGGGGTATCTGCAGTCCGCTCTCCTGCACAACATGCGCTGATTCCCCCCACCCCCATCTTTCCTTCCCTTCATCCGGTGGCGGGCGCAGCATGTGGTTCGCCGTAGGGTTGGTTGTATGGAGAAGCGGACCCTTGGGCGTACTGGTCGGGATGTCGGTGTGGTCGGGCTCGGAGCGTGGCAGCTCGGGGCGGACTGGGGTGAGGTCGGCGAGGACGCGGCGCTCGGCGTACTGCGGGCTGCTGTCGACGGTGGCGTGACGTTCATCGACACCGCCGACGTGTACGGCGACGGGCGCAGCGAGCGGCTCGTCGGGCAGGTCCTCAAGGAGTACGACGGGCTGACCGTGGCCAGCAAGATGGGCCGCCGGGTCGAGCAGAAGCCCGAGAACTACACCCTCGACAACTTCCGCGCCTGGAACGACCGCTCGCGGGCGAACCTCGACGTCGAGACCATCGACCTGGTCCAGCTGCACTGCCCGCCGACCTCGGTCTACTCGACCGACGCGGTCTTCGACGCGCTCGACACGCTCGTCGAGGAGAAGCGGATCGCGGCGTACGGCGTCAGCGTGGAGACCTGCGCCGAGGCGCTCACCGCGATCGCCCGGCCGAACGTCGCGTCGGTGCAGATCATCCTGAACGCGTTCCGCCTGAAGCCCCTCGACGAGGTCCTGCCCGCCGCCCGCGAGGCCGGCGTCGGCATCATCGCCCGCGTCCCGCTGGCCAGCGGCCTGCTCTCGGGCAAGTACGACGCGAGCACCACCTTCGGCGCCGACGACCACCGCAACTACAACCGCCAGGGCGAGGCCTTCGACGTCGGCGAGACCTTCTCCGGCGTCGACTTCGGCACCGGTCTGGAAGCCGTCCAGCGCCTCCTCCCGGCCGTGTCTTCGGGCGCGACGATGGCCCAGTTCGCGCTGCGCTGGATCCTCGACCAGCCCGGCGTGTCGGTCGTCATCCCCGGCGCCCGCAACGTCGCCCAGGTCGCCGGCAACATCGGCGCCGCCGCCCTCGCGCCGCTCACCGACGAGCAGCTGACGGCCGTCCGTACGACGTACGACGACCTGATCCGCCCGCAGGTCCACAGCCGCTGGTAGTCCACATTCTGGACGGGATCCCGGGTTGGCTGGGGTCCCTCGGCGCGCTCCGTATCGTGGAACCGTGCTGATCATCGAGCAGGCGACCTACGACGCGATCGTGGCGCACGCGCGGCGGGACCACCCGGACGAGGCGTGCGGGGTGGTCGCGGGGCCGGCCGGGTCCGACCGGGCCGAGCGGTTGATTCCGATGCTGAACGCGGCGATGTCGCCGACTTTCTACGAGTTCGACTCCGGCGACCTGTTCAAGCTCTACAAGGAGATGGACGAGCGCGACGAGGAGCCGGTGGTGATCTACCACTCGCACACCGCGACCCAGGCCTACCCGTCCCGGACCGACATCAACCTGGCCCAGGAGCCGGGGGCGCACTACGTGCTGGTCTCGACCCGCGACGGCGCGGACCAGCCGTCGTACGACGGTCCGGTCGAGTTCCGGTCCTACCGCATCATCGACGGCGCCGTCACGGAGGAAGACGTGAAGATCGTGGCGACCTACGAAACAGGAGACAACTGAGATGGCGATCGAGCTTCGCGTGCCGACCATTCTGCGCACCTACACCGGGGGCGAGAAGGCGGTGAACGGCGACGGCAGCACGCTGGCCGAGTTCATCGACAACGTGAACGGCAACCACCCCGGGCTCAAGGAGCGGATCGTCGAGGGTGAGCCGGAGGAACTGCGCCGGTTCGTCAACGTCTACGTCAACGACGAGGACGTCCGGTTCACCGGCGGCCTCGGCACCGGCGTCAAGGACGGCGACGTCGTCGTCGTGCTGCCGGCCGTCGCCGGCGGCTGAGCGTGCGCTTCGACAGCCTGCTCGACTCTGTCGGCGGTACGCCGCTGGTCGGCCTCCCGAAGCTCTCGCCGTCGGCCGACGTCCGGTTGTGGGCCAAGCTCGAGGACCACAACCCGACCGGCTCGATCAAGGACCGGGCCGCGCTGCGGATGCTGCTCGACGCCGAGAAGGACGGCCGGCTGCGGCCCGGCAACACGATCCTCGAACCGACCTCGGGCAACACCGGCATCTCGCTGGCGATGGCGGCCAAGCTGCGCGGCTACCGGATGGTCTGCGTGATGCCGGAGAACACCTCCGAGGAGCGCCGGCAGATCCTGCGGATGTGGGGCGTCGAGATCATCTCCTCGCCCGCCGCGGGTGGTTCGAACGAGGCGGTCCGGGTCGCCAAGCAGGTCGCCGAGGAGCACCCGGACTGGGTGATGCTCTACCAGTACGGCAACCCCTCGAACGCCGCCGCGCACTACGACGGCACCGCGCGCGAGATCCTCGCCGACCTGCCCTCGGTGACGCACTTCGTCGCCGGACTCGGCACGACCGGCACGCTGATGGGCGCCGGCCGCTTCTTCCGTGAGCACAAGCCCGAGGTGAAGATCGTCGCCGCCGAGCCCCGGTACGGCGAACTCGTCTACGGCCTGCGCAACCTCGACGAGGGCTTCGTGCCCGAGCTGTACGACGCGACGCTGATCGACGGCCGCTTCTCGGTCGGGCCGCGGGACGCCGTCCGGCGGGTGCGGGAACTGCTCGACAACGAAGGGATCTTCGCCGGGATCTCGACGGGCGCGATTCTGCACGCCGCGCTCGGCCAGGCGGCCAAGTGCGTGCGGGAGGGCGAGCAGGCCGACATCGCCTTCGTGGTCGCGGACGGCGGCTGGAAGTACCTGTCCACCGGGGCGTACGAGGGCACGATCGACGAGGCCGAGGACCGCCTCGAAGGACAGCTCTGGGCCTGACCGGCTGGGTTTGTTGCCGTGGTCAACCGGTGCGCTGGGCGGTGGCGCCGGCCGGTTGGCTATAGGTTGTTGTCAGGATTTGTTGCGTCAGGGTTGTTTGAACAGCACTTTGCGTCCTAGCCGGGGATGGGTGCCACGGCCCTTGCAGCTGTTGCACGGGCGGGTGGCGTAGTTGAACACGGATCCCTTGTGGCGTCCCATGCCCTTGCACCGGTTGCACTTGGCGAGCGGGTGCAGGGACAGCGACACGACGTAGATCGTGAAGGCGGCGAGCAGCAGCACCATCAGCATGCCGGTGGGCCCGAGGGCTCCGGCGATGTCGGCGGCGGTGCTGTCGGCGTTGGCGTCGGCAACCTGTCCGGCCGCTTGCGCGGCGTTCGTCGGTTGCGGATCTGGTGCGGCGGTGGAGCCCAAGGCCACCGCGATGTGGACTGCCAGGTTCATGGCGTCGCGAGGGGCGGTCGGAAATACATCGCTCCAGAGTGGCGCGCGTCACGTGAGATTGCAATTCCGGAGAGTAAAGATGTGGATAACTCCGGCGTGTCGTTCTGCGGGCTTAGGTAAGGGTTACTTCAGAACTGCCCGTTGCCGGTCTTGTCGGTGCTGCGCGTTAGGGTTTCCGGTGTGGCAGACGCACCGATCGGCATCTTCGACTCAGGCTTCGGCGGGCTCACGGTGGCCCGCGCGGTGCTCGACCAGCTGCCGCACGAACCGATCCTGTATCTCGGCGACACGGCCCGCCAGCCGTACGGCCCGAAGTCGATCGCCGAGGTCCGCGAGTACGCGCTGGAGTGCCTCGACCACCTGGTCGAGGCCGGCGTCAAAGCCCTGGTGATCGCCTGCAACTCCGCCAGCGCCGCGATGCTCCGCGACGCCCGCGAACGCTACGACGTACCGGTCGTCGAGGTGATCCTCCCCGCGGCCAGGCGCGCGGTCGCGGCGACCCGCAACAACCGCGTCGGCGTCATCTGCACCCGCTCCACCGCGGCCTCCCTCGCCTACGACGACGCCTTCGCCGCCGCCCCCCAGGTCGAGCTCACCACCCAGGCCTGCCCCAAGTTCGTCGACTTCGTCGAGTCCGGCGTCACCTCGGGCCCCGAGCTCCTGGCCGCCGCCCACGAGTACCTCGATCCCCTCGTCGAAGCCGGTGTCGACACCCTCATCCTCGGCTGCACCCACTACCCCCTCCTCACCGGCGTCATCTCCTACGTGATGGGCGACGAGGTCACCTTCGTCAGCAGCGCCGAGGAAGGCGCCAAGGACATCTACGGCGTCCTCACCAAGTCCAACCTCCTCCGCGACCCCACCCTCCCCGAACCCCAGCACCGCTTCGTCACCACCGGAAACCCGTCCGACTTCGCCACCATCGGCTCCCGCTTCCTCGGCCCGGTCATCACCACCGTCGACCAGTTCGCCTGGGTGCGCTGAGCGCAGTCCTGGCGGGAATCCAGCGGGGCAGCCTCCTCGCGCCGAGGACTCACCTCGAACCTGCGAACGAACCCGCCAACGCCACAAGCGACTCGCGCAGTTCCTCGCGTCGGCGTCGCAGGCGCCTCGCGTAGCCCGCGCCTCGCCCTGCTCCGTTGCGCCACCAGCGCCTGACGCCTCGCTCCGTACGCGCCCCGCGCTGTCCGCCGCTTGCGCCGCGCGGCGTGTGCACCGCAGGAGCGACGCCCACGGGAAGAGCTGGGACTGCGACGCGTACTCGAGGTGCCAGGCAGTCAGCCCACGCTTCCGCCCTCACGCGGAGCTTCCGCGGTCTCCCCGGGCATCGGCTCCCGCTTCCTCGGCCCGGTCATCACCACCGTCGACCAGTTCGCCTGGGTGCGCTGAGCGCAGTCGTTGGCGGGAATCGGACGCCAGGGGCGCAATCCCCTCGCCGCGTGACTCGCCTCGAACCAGCGGACGAATCTGCCGGCTTCAGCCCTCGACTGGCACTCGCGTAGCGCCTCGCATTGCTCGTGCTGCCCGTTCCGCATGCCGCATGCTCCGCGCTGCATGCGCTGCATGCGCTGCACGCGCTGCACGCGCTGCACGCGCTGCACGCGGCTTGCGCCGCGCGGCGTGTGGCTCGCCTTCAATCTGCTCGCGGTCTGAGAACCTTCGGCGCACCACCTGTTCCCCGCACGCCGCCCGCGCCGGGTGTCTGCACCGCACGCGATCTCACGCGAGCAGGGCTGCAAGGGTCAGCTCATCGGGCTAGCGCGCGTTTGTGGGCTTTGTCCAGCAGATCGAGCAGCACCAGCGCGAGGACGACGACCGCCCCCGCGACGACGTAGCACCAAGGCGCGTCGAGGTAGTTCGCCGCGGTCATCACCGACGGGCCCTTGTCGGTGAACAGGCGGAAGACCAGCGCGAGCACGCCTTCCCAGATGCCGGCCACTGCGACCAGCACCATCGCGAGCCGGTAGACACCTTCGTCCATCGTCGTTTCCTCTCGTCGGGGATACGAACGTAACAACCACGCCGTACGACTTTGGTCTCGTTCAGCCTGTTCCCGCACGGTATTCGGCCCGATAGGCTGACGAGTATGCGTGACGAAATGTGCCGGGTGTGCAAGCGGGAGTTGCGCCCGGCCGCGCGCGGCCGGCGTCCGGCGTACTGCTCGCGGTCGTGCCAGGCCAAGGCGTACCGGCAGCGCAAGGCGCAGGCGCCCGATCGGACGACCGGCGTCGCCGCGGAGCGGCGGTTGCAGGTGGCCAGGGCGGTTTGGCGGATCGCGGCGGACCACGGGCTCGAGGCGGTCAGCTTCCGGACCGTCGCGGCCGCAGCTGGGGTCTCGGTGCGGGTCGTGCAGTACCACTTCGGCTCCAAGCGCCAACTGCTGGTCGACTCGCTCCGCCTGTTGCACGAGACCAACGAGCGCGCCGCGCAAGCGCGGATCGAATACGACGCGAGCGAGCCGCGGCAGCTGCTGCTGGCGATCTTCGAGGAGTTCCTGCCGGTCGACGAGCAGCGCCGGCTCAGCCTGCGCGCGCTCGCGGCGTACTACGCGCGCAGCTTGACCGATCCCGCGCTGGCCGCCGTGTTCCTGACCGGCGACCGGTCGCTGGAGGACCTCGTTGCCTTGGTCCTGCGGCAGGCGGCGGCGCTCGGGCAGTTGTGGCCGCGGATCGACCCGGACTCGACCGCGGACCTTCTGGTCGCGGGTGTGACCGGGCTCGCACTGGATGTTGTCCACGGCACCAGATCCGCGCGGGAGGTGCGCGCAATCGCCGCCAGGCAACTCGATCAACTGTTCTGCGACGTCCCGGGGTTGCCTGCAGAGTCGGGAACTCGCCGGTAATGTTCAAGGTATGAAGCTCACCGTGCTCGGCTGCTCCGGATCTGTGCCTGGGCCGGACTCGCCTGCGTCGAGCTACCTGGTCACGGCGGACGGGTTCCACCTGGTGCTCGATCTCGGGAGCGGAGCGCTCGGTGCGCTGCAGCGGGAGATCAGCGTGCCGGAGATCGGCGCGATCGCCTTGTCGCACCTGCATCCCGATCACTGCATGGATCTGTGCGGCCTGTACGTCGCGACGAAGTACTCGCCGTGCGCCCCGATTCCGCGGATCCCCGTGTACGGGCCGGAGGGTGCGGCGGAGCGGATGGCGCTCGCGTACGACCTGCCGCTCGATCCGGGGATGGAGGAGCAGATGGAGTTCCACGCCTGGCAGGAATCCCAGCAGATCGGGCCCTTCACCGTGCGGACCGCGCCGATGGTGCACCCGGTGCCGGCGTACGCGATCCGGGTTGAGCACGGCAACAAGTCGCTCACCTACACCGGCGACACCGGGCCGAACGAGGGGCTGGTCGAGCTGGCGCGGGGGACCGATCTGATGTTGTCCGAGGCGGCGCTGCAGGACAACAACCCGGACAACCCGGGGGATCTGCATCTGACGCCGTCGGACGCGGGCGAGCAGGCGAAGCGGGCCGGGGCGAAGCGGTTGGTGATCACGCACGTGCCGCCGTGGTACGACCGGGTGACGCAGACCGAGAACGCGCGGCGGACGTTCCCCGGTGAGGTGCTGACGGCGACGCCGGGTGCGGTGTACGAGATCTGATGCTGGTCGAGCTTGCTGATGGCGTTCGCTTGCAGACCTGGACATCCGGTACGCCGGGCAGCGGGGCGCCGGGCAGCGCCGCGCCGGACGATGAGGCGTCGGACGGTCGGGCGCCGGTGGTGCTTCTGCATGGTGGGCCTGGGCTGTGGGACTACTTGGAACCTGTCGCCGAGCTGATCGACGACCGGGTCGTGCATCGGTACGACCAGCGCGGGTGTGGCGGCTCCGACCCCTCCGACGAGCAGTCGATCGCGCGCTCCGTCGCTGATCTCGAGGAGCTCAGGAAACATTGGGGGCACGAGCGGATCGTTGTCCTCGGCCACTCGTTCGGCGCGACGCTGGCGCTGCACTATGCCGCCGCTCATCCGGCGAGGGTCGCGCGGCTCATCTATCTCAGCGGCGTCGGCGTAGGCGACTGGCGGACGCCGTCCCAGGCCGAGGCGCGGCGCCGCATGACCGAAGGACAGGCCGATCGCCTTGAATCACTGGGGAATCGGCGCGACCGAAACCCCGAGGAGGAGCGCGAGTTCCGCGCGCTCTCGTGGTTTACCGACCATGCCGACCGCGAGCGCGCCTGGGCCTGGGCGCTGGAGGACGCGGACGTCCCGCACCCGATCAACTTCGCCGCCAACCGCGCGCTGTCCGCGGACAACCGCGCGTGGGGCGACGACCGCCTCCTCCAGCAGGCCGCGGCGCTGACCATGCCCGTCGACTTCGTCCACGGCGAGGGCGACCCGCGCCCGGCGAGCGCCGTACGGGAACTGGCGAACGCGACCGGCCGCGCTGACCCGACGTCGCGCGCCGACCCGACCTCGCGCGCCGACCCGCCGTCGCGCGCCGGCGCGCTCGCGCCGGCCGTGCGTTTTCACCTGATCGAAGGCGCCGGCCACTCGCCGTGGCGCGAGCGGCCGGAGGAGTTTCGCCTGCTGCTGAACGGAATCCTCAGCGAGCCTGACCACCGTCGAAGTACTTGACCAGATCGGCATCCAGCGCAGGGATGTCGATCGGCGTCCCGTTCGAGCGCAGCGACGTCGTCGCCGCGAAGCCGGCGGCAACAGCGGCCCGGGCAGCGATCGGCGACGTCAGCGTCGCACCACCGTCCCGCACGAACCGCACGAACTCGTCGACCAGCTTCGGGTCCGCGCCGCCGTGGCCTTCGTCCTCGGAAGCGACCTCGACCACCTGATCAGCATCCAGCCGATACCCCGACCGCCCGCTGTTCCATACCTTCACGACGCTCCCGGACGTGTCGCCGAAGTTCTCGAGCCGCCCGTGGGTGCCGATCACCGTGTAGTTGCGCCAGTAGTCCGGCGTGAAGTGGCACTGCTGGTAGCTCAGGAACACCCCGTTGTCGAGCTGGAAGTTCGCCATCGACAGGTCCTCGACGTCCATCACCGGCGCCAGGCCCTTCTGCTCCAGCGGCGGCCAGTTGTCGTTCGACACGAACTCGCCGAAGCGCTGGTCGGAGCGGTCCTGCCGGTCCTCGATCCCGCCGTACAGGACGAGCCCGCCGAGCGCGGTCGCGTGCGTGGTGTAGCCGCCCGCGAGCCAGTGCATCACGTCGATGTCGTGGGCCCCCTTCTGCAGCAGGAGGCTGGTCGACCGGCGCCGGTCGGCGTGCCAGTCCTTGAAGTAGAAGTCGCCGCCGTGCCCGACGAAGTGCCGGCACCAGATCGCCTTCACCTCGCCGATCGCGCCCGACTGGATCAGCTCGCGCATGGTCTGGATGACCGGCATGTGCCGCATGTTGTGGCCGACATACAGCCGCGTCCCGCTCTCGTACGCCGCCTGCAGCACCCGGTCGCAGCCGTCGGTGGTGATCGCCAGCGGCTTCTCGACGAAGACCGCGACGCCGGCCCGGAGGAAGTCGATCGCCGGGTCCTCGTGCAGGTCGTCCGGAGTGGTCAGGAAGACGCCGTCGAGTTTCAGGTCGAGCAGTTCGCGGTGGTCGCCGTACGCTCCTGCGTCGGGGTAGGTGGTCAGCGCGGCCTGCCGCTGCTTCTCGACCGGGTCGCAGACGGCCACGATCTCGGCGCCCTCGCCCGGTCTGTGCGCGTGCCGGGCCAGGCTGCTGCGCGCGCCGAGTCCGACCACACCGAACCGTAGATCAGTCATCGTTCACTACTCCTGCACGTAGTTGTTTGTAAGAGCCTATGTCCGAACACTTGCGGTCCTCAACACCTGTTTGCTCCCGCCGTGTTGCCCGACCGGCCACCTGGCCATCACCCAGCACCCGTTCGGTGTCGTCACCATGACGGAACGTGAGCCTCCACTACGTGGCACTCGGGGACTCGACCACCGTCGGTGTCGGGGACCCGCTGAACGGCAGCACGACCGACCTTTCCGGTGCCGGAGCGCGCCCGGGCGAGGGGTGGCGGGGCTGGGCCTCGCTGCTCGCCGACTCCCTGGGCAGCTCCCACCGTGTGACGTTCTCCAACTACGCGACCAGCGGTGCGACCGTTCCCCAGGTCACCGCCGACCAGCTGCCGGAAACCGGCGACGGCCCGATCGACCTGGCCTCGCTGATCGTCGGCGTCAACGACACGCTGCGCTCGACGTTCGACGCCGGCCAGATCCGGGACTGCCTGCACCAGTGCGCGGCGCAGCTCACCGAGCGCGGTGCGCTGCTGCTCACCGTCCGGTTCCACGACCACGGACAGGTCTTCGGGCTGCCCACCTGGCTGCGGCGACCGCTCTGGCAGCGCATCGAGCAGGTCAACGCGGTGTACGACGACCTGTTCCTCCAGTACGGCGGGGTGCGGCTCGACATGGCCGACTACCCGGAGGTCTACCGCCGCGATTTCTGGTCGGTCGACCGCCTGCACCCCGGCGAGCGGGGGCACCGGCGGCTGGCCCGGGCGTTCGCCGACGAGTTGCACGCGCGCGGCGTACGGATCGACGTACCGCCTGATCTGTCCTGTGCGGGGGAGCCGCCGAGCCGCTGGGCGGACGCGGTCTGGATGGTTCGCGAAGGGATTCCGTGGCTCGGCCGACGGGCCGGCGACCTGACTCCGTGGGCCGCTCGGATGGTGCTGGGCCAGTTCCGTCCGCCCGCCGATGCGGGGGTGCAGCGCCTTCGGGCATAAAGTTTCGGGCATGGCTCGTAGCGATGGACGTACCCCTGACCAGCTCCGCCCGGTGACGCTGACCCGGAAATGGCTCGACCACGCCGAGGGATCGGTGCTGGTCGAGTTCGGCCGGACCCGGGTGCTCTGCGCGGCGTCGGTCACCGAAGGGGTTCCGCGCTGGCGCAAGGGCTCCGGCCTGGGCTGGGTCAGCGCGGAGTACGCGATGCTGCCGCGCTCGACCAACACCCGCTCGGACCGCGAGTCGGTGAAGGGCCGGATCGGCGGCCGGACGCACGAGATCTCCCGGCTGATCGGACGCTCGCTGCGGGCCGTCGTCGACTACAAGGCGCTCGGCGAGAACACGATCCTGCTCGACTGCGACGTGCTGCAGGCCGACGGCGGCACGCGGACCGCGGCGATCACCGGCGCGTACGTCGCGCTCGCCGACGCCGTGTCGTACCTGCGCGACCGCAAGGCGCTCAAGGGTGAGCCGCTGACCGGCTCGGTGTCCGCCGTGTCGGTCGGGATCATCGACGGCGCCCCGATGCTCGACCTCTGCTACGAGGAGGACGTGCGCGCCGAGACCGACATGAACCTGGTGCTGACCGGCGACGGGAAGTTCATCGAGGTGCAGGGCACCGCCGAGGGCGCGCCGTTCGACCGCGCCGAGCTGGACGCGCTGCTCTCGCTCGGTACGGCGGGCTGCGAGAAGCTGACCAAGCTGCAGCTGGAGGCGCTGGCATGAGCAAGGTGCTGCTCGCGTCGAACAACGCGAAGAAGCTCGCCGAGCTGCGCCGGATCCTGGCGCCGATCGTGCCCGGGATCGAGGTGCTCGGGCTGGCCGACGTACCGGCGTACGACGAACCGGCGGAGACCGAGCCGACCTTCGAGGGCAACGCGCTGCTGAAGGCGCGGGCCGCGGTGGCCGCGACCGGGCTGCCGTCGATCGCCGACGACAGCGGGATCTGCGTCGACGCGCTGAACGGGATGCCCGGGGTGCTGTCGGCGCGCTGGTCGGGGCCGGCCAAGGACAACCACGCGAACAACGTGCTGCTGCTCGGGCAGCTCGAGGACGTCCCGGACGAGCGCCGCAGCGCGCAGTTCGTCGCGGCCGTCGCGTTCGTGCAGCCCGGCGGTGCCGAGGAGGTGCTGCGCGCGGAGATGCCGGGCTCGGTGATCCGCGAGCTGCGCGGCACCGGCGGCTTCGGGTACGACGTGCTGTTCGTGCCTGAGGGCTACGACCGGACGACGGCGGAGCTGTCGATCGAGGAGAAGGACGCGATCAGCCACCGGGGCAAGTCGCTGCGCGCCCTGGCGCCGCTCGTCGCCAAAGCACTGGAGGCCTGATGCTGTTCGCCGGATCCGACACCGAGGGCGTCGCCGAGGGCCGCATCACCGCGGCGTACCGGCGCTGGGCCGAACCACGCGTGATCGAGGGCCGCGTCTACCGCACCAACGCGGGCCGGATCGAGATCGACAGCATCAAGAAGGTCAACCCCGACCTGATCTCCGACTACGACGAGATGCTGCACCTGGCCGGCCGGATGAACGCCAAGGACGCCCGCCGCCGCCTCCGCGGCGACGAAACCCTCCCCACCTGGCTGATCCGCTTCCACCTCGTCGAAGGCCCCGACCCCCGCGAGGAACTCGCCAACTCGACCGACCTCACCCCCGCGGACGTCGAGGAGCTCACCACCAAGCTCGCCCACCTCGACGAACTCAGCCGCCACGGCGCCTGGACGTCCGCCACCCTCCGCATCATCCGCGACACCCCGGCCACCCGCGCGGGCGACCTCGCCGCGAGTCTTGACCGAGACACCCCCGGCTTCAAGATCGACGTCCGCAAACTGAAGAACCTGGGCCTCACCCACAGCCTCGAGGTCGGCTACGAGCTGAGCCCGCGCGGCAAGGCGTACTTGGATGCCCTAGGCAACTAGCAGGCCGCGTTCGTACTCGACCTGTTCGAGGGGGATGCCGTTGCCGAAGTCCCTGGGTTGGGTGCGGCCGGTCTCGGTGAAGCCGGACTTGGTGTAGAAGCGGCGGGACTGCGGGGTGTCGCGGAGGGTCCAGAGGTGGGCTCGGTCGAAGCCCTGGGTGCGGAGGGTTTCGAGGGTGCCGGTCATCAGGGCGGCGGCGAGGCCGGTGCCCCAGCCGTCGGGGTGGGCGTAGAAGCTGAGGATCTCGGACTCCTCGAGCCAGGCCATCGCGAGCGGGCGGCCGTCGAGGAGAGCGATCAGGATCGTGCCGTCGGGGTTGATCAGGCGGTCGTGCCAACGGGTGCGGCGGCTTTCGATCTGGGCGGTGGCGAAGGCCTGGTCGAAGAAGGGCGCGTAGGCCGCGGCCCAGGAGGCGGCGTGGATCTCGCCTACGGCGGTGGCGTCGGCGGGGATGGCTTCGCGGACCTTGATCATGGTCGTGAATCTAGGTGGTCGCGCCGACAGTTCACGTGGTCGCGCCGATGATCAGGCCGGCCGCCAGTATGCCGTACGCCGCGCCCGCGCCGCGGGGGAGCCACTGGTTGGCGGCGTGGTGGCGGCGGAGGAACTGGCCGACGCGGACGGCGCCAGTGCCGACGGTGAGGTCGACGGCCAGGCCGATCAGGAGCATCGTGAGGCCGAGGGTGAAGAGCTGCAGGCCCTCGCGGTCCAGGGCCGGGTCGACGAACTGGGGGAGGAACGCCAGGTAGAAGAGCAGGATCTTCGGGTTGGTGAGGCTGTTGACGACGCCTCGGACGTAGACGGGTGCGAAGCGGTCCGACACGGCCGCGGCGGCTTCGGTCGAGGTCAGCTCGGACCTGCGGAAGGACTGGAACGCCATCCACAGCAGGTAGGCGGCGCCGGCGAAGCGGAGGCCGTCCATCGCGATCGGCGCGGCGCGGAGCACGGCGGCCAGTCCGAGGGCGACGGCGCTGGTGTGGACGAGCAGTCCGGTCGCCGTACCGGTGGCTGCGGCGCGACCGGCCCGCGGGCCGCCGGTGAGGCCTTGGGCGAGCATGAACAGCATGCCGGGCCCAGGCGTGAGGTTGATGATCACTGCGGCCAGCAGAAACGCGGCGAAGAGTTGTGGGTTCATGTTTCGAGCATCAGGCGAAACTGGTATGACGTCCAATGCCAATACTGACGCGAACACATTGATAAAGTTGATGGATGCTCAACCTGACTCAGCTCGGCGTGCTCGCAGCGGTCGCCAGGCACGGGTCGGTGACCGAGGCAGCGCGCGAGCTGCACTACTCGCAGCCGTCGGTCAGCCACCACCTCGCGCGGCTGGAGACGGCGACGGGCGTGAAGCTGATCCAGCGCGTCGGCCGCGGCATCCGGCTCACACCCGAAGGGCAGCTGCTCGCGAACCGGGCCGCCGAGATCCTCGGCCGCGTCGACGCGGCGAGCAGTGAGCTGGCGGCGCAGGTCGGGCTGCGGTCGGGGCGAGTCCGGCTGGCGGCCAACGCGTCGGCGCTGAGCACGCTCGTGCCGAAGGCCGCGGCGGCGCTCGCGCGCTCGTACCCGGGGATCGAGCTGAGCCTGATCGAGCAGCACCCGGTCGAGTCGCTGCAGCTGCTGCGACACGGTGAGGTCGATGTCGCGCTCGTCTTCCGGTACGTCGACTCGCCGGCCGAGTCGGGGGAGTTCCGCCTGGTGCACCTTGCCGACGACCCGATCCACCTGGTCAGCCGGCAGGCTGACGACAGCCTCGACAACCATCACGAGTCCGCGTGGATCGGCGGGTGCGTGCACTGCGAGGCCGAGCTGCTCGCGGTCTGCCACCGGTCCGGTTTCACGCCGCGGATCGGGTCGCACAGCGACGACATCGTCGTCGTCCAGGCGCTGGTCGCCGCGGGGCTGGGCGTCGCGCTGCTGCCTGGGCTCGCGCTGCAGGCGTACCGGCGTACGGATGTGGAGACGACCGACACCGGCCTGCGCAGGCAGATCCACGCCGCGACGTACGGCGACCCGCCTGACCCGCCCGCGGTCGCCGCCGTACTGGCTGCGCTCCAGCAGGCTTAGCGCTCCGGCGTACGGTCCTCGCGTGACGGCTGCTGCACCGCGGGAGTGGCTGTGCTTGGTGAAGCGGCGCGGGAGCCGGAGACGTGGTTGGCGGCGTTCAGCTCGCGCAGCTTCTGGAGCTCGGGGTCCAGCTGGGCGTCGATGCCCGGGCGCCGGAAAATCAGGTTGTTGGTGTGGCGGCTGTAGATGTCCGTCGTCCCGCCGGGCGAGATCTCGATCAGGTTGCCCTTGGTGGTCGCCTGCAGGCCGCCGGCGGCAGTGCGCTGAGCCGTTCGTAGAGCAGCCGGAGCCGGTCGGGCAGGCTCAGGCGTGGTTCGTCGGCCACCGCGAGGTCAGCCCGCGACGGCGGCGTGGGCCGCGCGCAGCGCCGCGTCGAGCGTCGGCGCGGTCTCGGTGTGCCCGGCGAAGGCCGCGGCGTCGTCGGGGTCGATCGAGAAACCCCACTCGTCACCGTCCGCCGTACCGTCGATGACGACGACGCGGGCGCCCCGGACGACGATCGAGACGGCGCCTGAGGAGTGCACGGTGACCGTACGCCGTACGTCGGTGCCGAAAGTCGCGTCGACGGCCTGCTCGACTGCCTGCTGGTCGCTCATCCCCAGTGCCTCCCCTTGTCCGGATCCCGCAGTATAGAAGGCGAAAGGGCGAGCGCCGACACGTCTCGCAGGACGGGCAGCGGCCGGACCGCCCGCCGATCCCGGAGATGATTTCCGGGCCGGGTCGAGGCCGTGTGAAGTGGGTCTCGAAAGTTGGGAACGGATCCCCGAACCGGTAAAGTTGCTTAGGTTAGCCTTACCTATTGTCTGGGGAGATCGTGCGAGAGCTCCGAGTCGCCGTTGTCGGTGCTGGGCCGGCCGGCATTTACGCCGCCGACATTCTGACCAAGGAGTACGAGGGGGCTCACGTCGACCTGATCGAGCGGCTGCCCGCGCCGTTCGGCCTGGTCCGGTACGGCGTCGCGCCGGACCACCCGCGGATCAAGGAGATCATCAAGGCGCTGCACCGGGTCGTCGGCCGGGACCGGATCCGGTTCTTCGGCAACGTCGAGTTCGGTGTCGACCTCAAGCTCGAGGACCTGCGCCGGTACTACGACGCGGTGATCTTCTCCACCGGCGCGACGGCCGACCGCGAACTGGCGATCCCCGGCATCGACCTCCCCGGCAGCCACGGCGCCGCCGACTTCGTCAGCTGGTACGCCGGGCACCCCGACGTACCGCGGGAGTGGCCGCTCGAGGCCAAGCACGTCGCGGTGATCGGCGCCGGCAACGTCGCGCTCGACGTCGCCCGGATGCTGGCCAAGCCGGCCGACGAGCAGCTGACCACCGAGATCGCCGAGAACGTCTACCAGGGGCTGAAGGCGAACCAGGCGACCGACGTGCACGTGTTCGCGCGCCGCGGCCCGGCGCAGATCAAGTTCACGCCGATGGAGCTGCGCGAGCTGTCGCACTCGCCGAACGTGGACGTGATCGTGCACCCCGAGGGCTTCGAGATCGACGAGGCCAGCCAGAAGGCGATCAACGCCAGCAAGGGCACCCGGCTGGTCGTCGACACCCTGCTCAAGTACCTGGAGGCCGAGCCGACCGGCGCGGCGCACCGGATCCACATCCACCTGTGCCACGCCCCGGTCGAGGTGCTCGGCTCCGACAAGGTCGAGGGGCTGCGGACCGAGAAGACCGAGCTGCAGGGCGACGGGACCGTCCGCGGGACCGGCGAGTACGTCGACACTCCGGTGCAGGCGGTCTACCGCGCCGTCGGGTACTTGTCGTCGCACCTGCCGGAGCTGCCGTTCGACCACCAGGCGGGCGTGATGACCAACGACCGCGGCCGCGTGCTCGACATCGACGACGTACCGCTGCCCGGTCTGTACGTGACCGGCTGGATCAAGCGCGGCCCGATCGGGCTGATCGGCCACACCAAGTCCGACGCGGCCGAGACGATCGCGTGCCTGCTCGAGGATCTCGACAACCTGCCGCGGCCCGAGGTCGCCGACCCGGATGCCATCGTCGCGCATCTGGCAGCACGTGGCGCGACCGTCGTCGACGCCGAGGGCTGGACGCGCCTCGACGCGCACGAGCAGTCGCTCGGTGAGGCGGCGGGCCGCGAGCGGATCAAGGTCGTCCCGCGCGAGGAGATGCTGCGCGCCTCGCAGGGCTGAGCGGATCTGCAGCACTCAGTAACTCGCGCCGCCCGGCCCGGGTCGAGCGCGGACTCGCTCGGTGCGGCCGGTCGGCGTGAGGTTACTGAGTGCTGCAGGTACCGACGCCCAGCACCCACCAACCCCGTCGCCCGCAGCCGGCCTGAGCGGGGGCGCGACGGATCCGGCGCCGCGGAGCGGGGTTGGTGGGTGCTGGGCGCCGGTGGACAAGGGGCGACTGCCGGGGGAGCGCCGGCCTGGAGGACGAGTTGCCGGGGAGTGCCGTCCCGGAATGGCGACCTGCCGGGGAGTGTCGTCCCGGTAGGGCGACCTGCCGGGGGAGCGCCTGCTCGGTGGGTAGGGTTGGTGGCCTGACTCGCGGGGAGGTGTGGTGAGCAAGGGCTGGTGGTTGATCGTCGTCGGCGCGGTCGCCGTCGCGGCGTGTGTCGCGCGCGGCCCGGAGTCGGACGACTCCAAAGCCGGCCCGCCGAGCGCCTCTACCGCCACGCCCACGGCGAAACCGAGCGCGAAATCGACGCCCAGGGCAACGGACTGGTGGGTCGACTACGACCCCGCGCAGTTCGCCGCCGCGGTGCGGAAGTCGGCGGCCGCGGCGAAGGTGAACCCGCAGCTGCTGATGGCGATCCTCTACAACGAGTCGTACAAACCGCACGACCCCGAGTTCGAACGGTCCTGGCAGAAGATCGACTCCAACCCGGCGCTCGGCATCGCCAACATGCACGAGGCCGCGTTCGAGGACACCCAACGCGGCAAGCGAATGCGCGGCCGCACCTGGAACGAGCTCCCCGACCATCCCGAGCTGGCCATCGAGGCCGCCGCGTGGCACCTGAGCGATCTCGGGCGAGGGCTGCCCGACAAGCTGCGGACCGATCTGACCAAGGACGAACTGGTTGCCCTCGGCTACAACGCAGGTCGGGGCAACATGCGGTTGTTCGCGAACGGCCGCAAGCCGGGGACCCAAGCTCAGTCGTACCTCGACCGCCTGCACGACAACTGGCAGAAGTCCGGCGAGGCCGTCCGAGGGTAACTAAGTGCGTGATGAGACGTGTGCCCGTTCGCCCTGTGGCCCGAACAGCGTGAGCACCTCCGCCGACCGCTTCCCGGCACTCCCGATCCAGTGCGGAATCCGCGTGTCGAACTCCGCCGCCTCACCCTCCCCGAGCACGTACTCGGCGTCCCCGAGCACGAAGCGAACGCGACCGCTGAGCACGTAGAACCACTCGTACCCCTCATGCGTCTGGCGCTTGCTCGTCGACGCCTTACCGGCCGGCGGATAAAGCACCTTGTACGCCTGAACCCCACCGGCCTGCCGGGTCAGCGGCACGATGGCGAGCCCGAACCGCCGCAGCGGCCGCAGGTGGATCCGCGGATCGCCCGTCGGCGGAGCGGCGACCAGGTCGTCGAGCGGTACGCCGTACGCGCGCGCGAGAGGCAGGAGCTGCTCGAGCGTCGGTCGCAGCTTGCCGGTCTCCAGCCGCGAGAGCGTGCTCGCGGTCAGCCCGGTCTCGCTCGAGAGGGCCGCCAGCGTGGCTCCCCGAGCTCGCCGCAACTCCCGCAGTCGCGCGCCGACACCGTCCAGGACATCGTTCTCGCTCATCTCCCCATCTTGCAGATCCGCAATTCTTCGTGCAATGCAGCAAGCTGCCGCCGATGCTGGTCGGCATGGGAGAACAGGAGAAAGACACCCTCCAGGGCGCTCTCAACGGCCTGCGGGCCGCGATCGTGCGGAAGGTCGCGGGAGTGCCGGAGCCCGACGTCCGGGCGCCCGGCGTGCAGTCGGGCACGAACCTGCTCGGGCTCGTCAAGCATCTGACCGCGGTCGAGCGGTTCTACCTGCTGGGGGAGCCGGTCCGGAGCTGGCCGCGGACGTTCAAGCCGACCGACGACGAGACCGTCGAGAGCGTGCTCGCCGGCTACCAACAGGCCATCGGGCAGGCGAACAAGGAGATCGCCCGATGGTCAGATCTGGACCAGGCCGCTCAAGGGCCTCCGAAGAAAGCCCCGAAGCCCTCGCGGCGCTGGGTGCTCGTGCACTTGATCGAGGAGACCGGCCGCCACGCCGGCCATGCCGACATCCTCCGGGAGCGGATCGACGGCGCGACCGGGAAGTAATTTCTTAACGAGCGACAGAAAGTCTTGACATCGTCTCGGGCAGCCTTCAAGGTTCCAATATCCTATCCGATCCGCCCCGGTCGGACGGTTCACCCGAAGACCACAGAGAGGGTCACCGCTCATGACCAGATCCCGTCGGCCGAAGGCGATCCGAGGCCTGATCGCGGGGCTCGTCGTCGCCGTCGTCCTCCCGGTGGGAGCGTCGGCCGTTTCGTCGGCCGCGCCGATCACCCCGGGCACGACCACCGCCGTGGGCAAGGCGGACACCACGACGACCCCCGCGACCCCGCCGGCCGCCGACCCGCTGGCCCCGGCCGGCGCGGTCGCCGCGAAGCCGTACATGGGGTGGAGCAGCTACAGCATGGAGGTCTTCTCGCCGCTCGGCGGCAAGTGGATCACCGCGGCCCAGATCAAGGCCCAGTCCGACGCGATGCACCAGAAGCTGCAGCCGTACGGGTACAAGTACATCAACATCGACGCCGCCTGGAACGACGGGATCGACGCGTACGGCCGGCCGACGCCGTCCAAGACGCTGTACCCGAACGGCTTCCAGGAGGTCATCGACCACATCCACAAGAACGGCCAGAAGGTCGGCATCTACAGCATCCCGGGCATCTCCGACGCGGTGCTGAAGGCCAACCTGCCGGTGTACGGCGCCCCCGGCTGCACCACCGGCAACCTGGCCAAGGAGCCGAAGCAGCAGGGCGACTACTGGGGCTTCGGCTGGCGTCTCGACATGGACAACCCGTGCGCGCAGAAGTACATCGACTCCTTCGCGGACCTGTTCGCGAGCTGGGGCATCGACTTCCTCAAGTTCGACAGCGTCACCCCGGGCTCGGGCAAGAACGACCTGTCCCTCGACGCCCGTGAAGAGGTGGCCGGCTGGTCGAAGGCGCTGGCCCGGCACAAGATCTGGTTCGAGCTGTCCTGGGCGCTCGACATCCGGTACGCCGACTACTGGAAGTCGGTCGCGAACGGCTGGCGGCTGGACTGGGACGTCGAGTGCTACTGCACCAACGAGGCGCTGACCGCCTGGCCGAACATCTCCCGGCTGTTCCCGAAGGTGGCCGACTGGTGGCGCCACGGCGGGCCCGGCGGCTGGAACGACCTGGACTCGCTGAACGTCGGCAACGGAACGATGGACGGCCTGACCAAGGACGAGCGCCGTACGGCGGCGACGCTGTGGGCGGTCTCGGCCGCGCCGTTCTACATCGGCAACGACATGACCAAGCTCGACCAGTACGGGCTCGACCTGCTGACCAACCGTGAGGTCGTCGCGGTGAACCAGGCCGGCCGCCCCGCGCAGCCGGTGTCGACCAAGACCAACCGCCAGGTCTGGTACTCGCTGAACGCGGACAGCTCGTACACCGTCGCGCTGTTCAACCTCGGCACCACCGAGGCCGACATGACCGCGAACTTCGCCGACCTCGGCCTGGACGGCTCCGCCACCGTGCGCGACCTGTGGGCCGGCAAGAACCTCGGCACCTTCAAGTCGGCGTACACCGCGCAGGTGGTGCCGCCGCACGGCGCTCGCCTGTTCAAGGTGACGCCGCAGAAGAAGGCGACGATCCGGGTCAACGACGACGACCTGCGGGCCCAGTACGACGGCGACTGGCAGCGCAACGGCAACAAGGAGGTCGCCGCGGTCTCCGAGCCGCTGACCGTCAAGGTCACCGACACCGGTACGGCGCCGGGGCCGCAGGAGAACAACGCCGGCGTCCGCACCGTGACGCTGAACAACGACGACCCGCAGATCAACTACACCGGGTCGTGGAGCCGCAGCACCGGGCGTGGACTGGGGGACTACCAGGACGACGTCCAGTACACCGAGGCGAACGGCGACGCGTTCTCGCACACCTTCGTCGGCACCGGCGTCGACTTCTTCACCGAGACCCACGAGTCCCAGGGCGAGGTGGAGATCTACATCGACGGCGAGCTCAAGCAGACCGTCGACACCCACCAGGCCGAGGGCCGCGGCGCTCAGCAGAAGGTGTTCAGCATCTCCGACCTGCCGAACGGAACGCACACGATCCGTGGCGTGAAGAAGTCGGGTCAGTTCATGCTGGTCGACAAGCTCGACGTCCGGCAGGTCAGCCTGCTGAACCCGGACACCGTTGCCTTCGACAAGAAGGCGCCGGCCGACGTGACGATGGAGATCGCCCGCGACTCCAGCGAGCTGGCCGCGATCGCCCAGGGTGGCAAGGTCCTTGCCAAGGGCACGGACTACACGGTTGCCGGTCGCAACGTCACGCTGAAGAAGGAGTACCTGGCCACGCTCGCCACCGGCGACAGCGCCCTGGACTTCACCTTCCGCGGCGACTACCGCGACGACATCCACGCCACCACCGCCAACGGCGCCTCGGTCAGCTTCACCTTCCGCGGTACGTCGGTGGACTGGATCACCGCCAAGGCGCCCGACCAGGGCGACGCCGACGTCTACCTCGACGGCAAGCTGGTCCGCCGGGTCAACCTGCACAGCGACGAGCGGGTCACCCTGCAGCCGGTCTTCACGCAGTCCGGTCTGAAGGACACGAACCACACGCTGAAGATCGTCAAGGTCTCCGGCGACGTGCTCCGCTCCGACCAGCTGCGCTACACGCTGGCCAAGTAGCACCCAACGACACAGCGGGGGTCCGGGAGTTCCCGGGCCCCCGCTGTGCTGCGGTCAAGCCTTCCGGATCCGGAACAGTGCGACCCGGGCTTCGTGCGAGTCCACGCTCATCGGCACCGCCCGCGTCCCGGTCAGCTCGAGCTGCACCGAGCCGTCACCCGGCAGCCAGTCGATCCGGTCGATGCCGTTGGCAAACACCTTCCGCTCGCCGTCCTGCCCGGTGGCCTGCTCGTACGCCGGGTTGTTGGTGTCCGCCGTCCAGATCACCAGGTGCCCGCGTTCGTGGTGCGCCATCACCCGCTCGCGGTGCGTCTTCTTGTGCAGGTCCCACTCGTCGCGCAGCGCCGGGTTCTGCTCGCCGTTGTAGGCGCCGGCCAGGTAGTGCGTGTTGATCAGCACGAACTTCAGCCCCGGCTGCGCCGAGTGCTCCACGGCGACCTCGGTGATCCACCGCGGCGGCGTGACCCCGCCGATGCCGCCGTGCACGAACGTCGCGTTCGAGTTCACCACCGTCCAGGGCTGCGGCACCGAGATCGGCACCCGGTACGCCGTCTCGTGGTGCAGGAAGGCGTTCTGGTACGCCGGGCCGAAGTACTGCGAGATCATCGCCGGCTCGCCCTCGTCGCCCTCCCGGATCTCCTGCCAGCCGACGAACGGCCGGTTGCCCGGGTCGGCGTCGTTCCGCACGTCCCGGATCGCGGCCTCGCGGGCGCCGAGGTTCTTCCGCCCGATGTTCGCCGTCACGACCGGCAACCGAACCCACTCCGAAGCTGCTGCCGCGGGCTTCTCCCGTCGCGCCGAGGCGCCCTGCGCCGACCCGACCATCGCGGCCAGCGCACCACCCCCGAGCATCAGGGCCCGTCGCCTGCTCACTCTCTCCACCATCACTACCTCCGCAAGATCCGGCCGTGACGACCGGTGGGCGTGTGTCTTGTCGGCGAGTACGACGTACGAGCGACCCCGGCGGGTTCCGGCGACCTAACCCAACAACCCCTCGAAGGCCCGCACCGCCAGATCCGCCGACTGCTGCAGGTCGGCCCGCGAGACCCCGGCCGCCGCATGCACGGCCTGCCCTTCCGAGATCGTCATCAGCAGCCGCGCGAGGGTCTCCGGCGCAGGCACTGAATCCGCGCGAAAGCGCTCCGCGAACGCCTTCTCACCACCCAGACGGCTCGCGGCCAGGAACTCGGCGATGTCCTGGTTCTCCGAACTGCACGCGACCCCGCCCTGAATCGACAGACACCCCGGCGGCTTCCCCTCGCGGGTCAGCGCGATCACGTTGTCGTGCAGAAACCGCCGTACGACGCCGAGCGCGGTCGGCTCCCGCAGAGCGGCCGCCACGTACGCCATGTCGTGCTCGGCGTAGTGCGCGACGACCCGCTTGAACAGATCGGCCTTGCCGCCGTACACGGCGTACAGGCTCGGTTTGTTGACGCCCATCGCCGAGGTCAGGTCGCTGATCGACGTGCCCTCGTACCCCTGTCGCCAGAACACCTCGACAGCGCGCTCCAGCGCCTCGTCCTCATCGAACGTCCGCGGCCGCCCACCTGGCATGCCACACCTCCTCGCGGCCCAGCGTACCAGTTCTTAACCGAGCGGTCAGAAATTTTGCATGAACGCTCAACCGCTGCTAGCTTGATTTACGAACCGAGTGGTTAAAAACTCGAAGGAGGATGTCGTGGGCAGCTGGTGGCAGGACCGGGCCTTGGGTCCGATCGGCGTCTGGAGCATGGGACTGCGCGACGCGGCCCGGCCCGGCGTCGCGGATGCGGTGGCCGAGCTGGCTGATGGTGGGCTGAAGGCGGTCTGGATCCCGGGTCTAGACGGCAACGGCGTCTTCGATGACGCCGGCGCGCTGCTCTCGGCCGCGCCCGAGACACACGTCGTGCTCGGCGTGCTCGGGATCTGGCGTCAGCAGGCGGAGACGGTCTCGGCGCGGCTGCACGAGCTCGACGCCCGGTACGGCGAACGCTCGGTCGTCGGCTTCGGCGTCAGTGACCGCAACGCCGCTCAGGCAGCCGGGCAGGCGTTCGGCAACCCGGTAGATGCTGTCAGCAACTACCTGGACAGCGTCGGCATCGCGAAGCAGCGGACGCTGATCGGTGCGCTTGGCCCGCGGATGGCGTCGCTCGCCGCGCAGCGGACGGCCGGGATCCATCCGTTCCTGGTCAGCCCGGAGTACACCGCGGCGATGCGCGAGCGTCTCGGTGTGGAGGCGCTGATCGCGCCGCACCAGGCGGTCGTGTTCAGCGACGACCCGGCGGAAGCGCGTGGCATCGCCCGCGAGCAGCTCGGGATGTTCATCGGGTTCGAGGCCTACCGCAACAACCTCCGCCGGCTCGGCTGGGCCGACGAGGACCTCGTGCCGGGTGGCAGCGACCGGCTGATCGACGCGCTGATCGGCTGGGGCGACGACGACGCCGTACGCCGTCGGCTGCAGGAGCACCTCGACGCGGGCGCCGACCACGTCGCCGTCCAGCTGCTCTCGGCGACACCGCTGCCGCGGCCGGAGTGGCGGCGGCTGGCGGATCTGACCAACAACCTCGAGGGAAGGAAAATCTGATGGGACAGCTGGAGAACAAGGTCGCGCTGGTGACCGGAGGCACGACCGGGATCGGTCTGGCGTCGGCCAGGCGGATGGCGGTGGAGGGGGCGCACGTCTTCGTGACCGGGCGCCGCAAGGACGAGCTCGACGCGGCGGTGGCCGAGATCTCGGCGGGCGGAAGTGTCACCGGGGTGGTGAGTGACATCAGCAACCTCGACGACCTGGACGCGCTGTTCGCGACCATCGAGCGCTTCGGGCGCGGACTGGATGTGCTGCACGCCAACGCGGGCGGTGGCGAGTTCACCGCGCTGGAGGCGGTCACGCCGGAGCAGTTCGACCGGACGTTCGGGATCAACGTGCGCGGCACGCTGTTCACCGTTCAGAAGGCGCTCCCGGTGCTGAACGACGGCGCCGCGATCGTCCTGCCCGGGTCGAGCGCGGCCACCGACGGTACGCCGAACTTCACCGTGTACGCCGCCTCGAAGGCGGCCATCCGCTCCTTCGGCCGCGTCTGGGCTGCGGAGCTGGCGCCGCGCGGTATTCGGGTGAACAGCGAGAGCAGCTTCATGACCGGCGGTGAGATCTTCGTCGACGGCGGTGTCCGCCAGCTCTGAGCGCGGACGAATTCCCTGCCACCCGTCACAGGGCGGGTGGCTGTCCGGTCCAAGCTCGTGACAGCCATTCGTCAGTCAGGGGAGAGCAGAGTCATGAGTGAGAAACCGACCGTCGTGCTGGTGCACGGAGCGTTCGCGGAGTCGGCCAGCTGGAACGGGGTGGTCTCGCGGCTGCTGGAGCAGGGGTTGAAGGTGGTGGCGGCGGGCAACCAGCTGCGCAGCCTGGCCGGCGACGCGGCGTACGTGCGGGACGTGATCGCGGGGATCGGTGGGCCGGTGCTGCTCGTCGGGCACTCGTACGGCGGGATGGTGATCACCGAGGCGTCGGCGCACAACGACGCGGTGGTGGGGCTCGTGTACGTCGACGCGTTCACGCCTGATCACGGGGAGAGCGCGCTGGAGCTGTCGGCGAAGTTCCCGGGCAGCACGCTGGGGGAGGCGCTGGCCGGTTACCCGGTGGCGACGGGTGGCAACGAGCTGTACATCCGGCACGATCGGTTCCACCAGCAGTTCTGCGCCGACGTACCGGCGGAGGAGGCGGCGTTGATGGCCGCGACGCAGCGGCCGGTGACGGAGAAGGCGCTGACCGACCCGCTGCCGACGGACTCGCCGGGATGGCGGACGGCGCCGTCGTGGTTCGTGATCAGCGACCAGGACCTGAACATCCCGGTCGCCGCGCACCGGTACTTCGCGGAGCGGGCGGGGGCGCGGGTGACGCGCGAGATCGCGGGCGGGTCGCACGCGCTGAGCGTGTCGCAGCCTGGCCCGATCGCCGAGGTGATCATCGAGGCCGTCGCGGCGCTGTCCAACTGATCGAGAGACAGCGAAGAGAAGATGACAGCACCGGCGATGGCGGCCGAGTTCGGCGACGTCGCGGGGTGGACGGCTGATGCGGTGGAGCGGCTCGGCGACCGGTACGCGATACCGGCCGCCTGCCGCGGCAGCGCGAGCCCGGCCGCGCTGGCCTGGCTGGCCGAGGCCTGCGAGCTCTCGGCCGGTACGACGCTCCTGGACGTCGGCGCCGGCGTCGGCGGCCCGGCAGCCTGGGCCGCGCGGCGCTTCGGAGTACGGCCGATCCTTCTGGAGCCGATGCCGTCGGCAGCCCGAGCAGCGTCCCGGCTGTTCGGCCTGCCGGTCGTCACCGCGGACGGCACCGCCATCCCGCTCCGCAGCGAGTCGATCGACACCGCGTGGTGCCTGGGTGTCCTCTGCACCGTCGAGGACAAACCCAAGCTCCTCAGCGAGATCCACCGAGTCCTCGAACCAGGCGCCTCCCTGGGCCTCCTGGTGGTGGTTGCCCAAGACAACAAAATCCACAACACCCCCGACGGCAACCACTTCCCGACCCAGTACGAGCTCAACAGTCTGCTCGCCACCACCGGCTTCACGCTGCTCGAACAGACGACACGACCCGACGCAGCACCACTGTCGTGGTCGCGCCGGGTCGAGGAGGTCACCCGGGCCGTCGCCGCGCGGCACCGCGCGACGCCGGCGTACGCGCTGGCCGCCCGCCAGGGCGAGCGGCTCACGCGCTTGTTCAGCGAGGGGCGACTGACGATGCAACTGCTGCACGCGGCTCGTCGGCCTCGGTGACGAAGGCCTCGCGCGGCCGCTGCACCGACGCCAGCGACACGATGTCGCGGCCGTAGAACACCGCGGTGATCCACACCGCCAGCACGTGGATCTTGCGGTCCCAGGTCGGCACCGCCAGCACGTGGTAGCCGCGGTGCATCAGCCAGGCCAGGAAGCCCTTCACGACGATCTTGCGGAACTGGAAGATCCCGGTGCCGAGGCCGAGCGTCGCGACCGCGCCGAGGCTGTGGTGCTCGTAGTTCTTCGGCGCCCGCCCGCGCAGCGAGGCGATCAGGTTCTTCGCCAGCAGTTTGCCCTGCCGTACGGCGTGCTGCGCGTTCGGCGTCGTGAACGTGCCGGGCATCGGCGAGGCCAGGTCAGGTACGGCGGCGTCGTCGCCGGCCGCCCACGCGTCCGGCACGATCTCGTCGTCGGTACCGATCCGCAGGTCGGCCCGGACCTGGATCCGGCCCTGCGCGTTGACCGGCAGGTCGGTGTGGTTGCGGACCAGGTGCGGCGAGGCGTTGCCGGTGGTCCAGACCATCAGCGTGCCGTCGTACTCCACGCCGTTGGACAGGATGACGTGGCCGTCGACGGCGGAGACCACCGAGGTGTTCAGGTGGACGTGCGCGCCCTTCTTCTCGAGCTGCTCGACCACCCACTGGCCGGGGCGGTCGGTGACCTCGGGCAGGATCCGGTTCTTCAGCTCGACCAGGTGGAACGCGAGGTCGTCGGCGCTCAGCTCGCGGTAGAAGTCGAGCAGCTTGCGGGCCAGCGAGAGCAGTTCCGCGAAGCCCTCGACGCCGGCGAACCCGCCACCGGCGAAAGTGACGGTCAGCAGCTTGCGCCGCTCCGGACCGGGCGGCAGGACGGACGCCTCGTCGAACGCGGTCAGCAGCCGGTCGCGCACCGCCACCGCTTCCTCGACGTGCTTCATCCCGATCGCCTGCTCGGTCAGCCCCGGGACAGCGAAGGTCCGGGTGACCGCACCGGCGGTGACGACCAGGATGTCGTACTGGATCTCGAAGTCGTCGCCCTGCGCCGGGTGCACGGTCACGGTCTTGCGGCCGTGCTCGATGCTGGTCACCGACCCGGACACGATCTTGGTCTTGCGCAGGTTGCGGCGCAGCGACACGGCCGCGTGCCGGGCCTCGACGGCGCCGGACAGGACCTCGGGCAGGAACGGCTGGTAGGTCAGGTACGGCCGCGGGTCGATGACGACCACCTCGGCCTCGCCGCGGCGGAGCTTCTTCTCCAGCTTCCACGCCGTGTAGAACCCGGCGTACCCGCCACCGACGACCACGATCTTGCGCATGGACGGTTCCCCTTTCTTGTCCTCCTACCAAGAAGACAACGCAGCCCGCTCAGGTGTGACGCGACCCGTGTCACAGGGGAGCAGTCTGTCCGGTCTCAGTGGGTGCCGACTACTCCGGAGGACGTGATGGACCCGATGATCGAGACCGAACGCCTGGTACTGCGGCCGTGGCGCGAGGAGGACGCGCCGGACGCCCTGGCGATCTACGGCGACGAGGAGGTGACGCGCTGGCTGACGCCCGAGATGAAGCGGGTGCCGGACGAGGACGCGATGCGCGCCGTACTGCGGGAGTGGCAGGCCGGTGATGTGAAGCCGGTGAGTCATTGGGCGGTCCGCGAGCGTGATGCGGAGCGGCTGGTCGGCGGCGTCGCACTGCTGCGGCTGGCGCCGTGGGAGGACGTCGAGATCGCCTGGCAGCTCGCTCGGCCGGCCTGGGGACACGGGTACGCCGCGGAGGCGGGTGAGGCGCTGGCGCGGTGGTCGATGCATCACGCGAACGTGGACGAGTTGTTCGCGCTCGTCGGGGCGTCGAACGAGCGGGCGGCGGCGACGGCGCGTCGGATCGGGATGGAGTGGATCGGGGAGACCGACGACTACCACCACACGCGGCTGGAGCTGTACCGGTTGCGGCACGACGATCTGGCGTACTGCGAGGCCTGCGGTGAGGAGGAGTGATCAACCCTTCAACGCGTCGGCGATGGCGGCACTCACGACATCTGGTGCGGAGCGGTGGAGGGTGTGGGTGGCGCCTGCGACCTCGCGGATGCCACGGGCGCCGGCTCGGCGGGCCATTGCGCGGTGCTGGGCGACGGGGATGGTGAGGTCCTCGTCGCCGAAGACGAACCACGACGGGAGAGATTTCCAGGCTGGTACGACGCTTGTCAGCGGCGCGTGCAGTGCTTCGCTGGGTGCCTCTGGAGGTGTCCCGTCGGGCGACATCAGGTCGGCAGCACACTCGCCGACGTCGGGCGCGAACGCCGAGACGTAGACCAACCCGCGCACGCGGGGGTGGACGCCCTCCGCCGCGTCGCCCGCGGCCGCGGCGGTGATCACCGTGCCGCCGTACGAGTGGCCGACGAGCACCACCGGCCGCCCGACGCCCGCGATCGCCTCCTGCACGCCCGCCGCGTCGGCCGCGAGCTCGCGCCACGGCGTGGCCACCGCGACGACCTCGATCGACCGGACCAGCAGCCGCTCCACCACGCTGTTCCAGCCGCTGGAGTCGCCCAGCACCAGTACGACGCCCTGCCTGTCTGTCACGGTGACCTCCGATCGGCACAGGTAGGACCACCCACCCGGCGCGGTTGTGACGGTGGCCGATCCCGGACACCGCGCCGGGGCCGCGTTGACGTGGTCGCGGCGGGCGCGATGGGGTGGGAGGACGAGCACCGTGGGCGACTGGGAAGGCCGGCTGATGGCGACCCTGGACGACGTACGACGCCAGTTCCGCAACCCTCCGGCCGACGGCCGGCCGATGATGCGCTGGTGGTGGTTCGGGCCCTCGGTCGAGCGGGGCGAGATCGCGCGGCAGCTGCGGGCGATGGCTGCGGCGGGGCTGGGTGGGGTCGAGGTCGCGTTCGTCTACCCGATGGGTCCGGTGACCGCGGAGTTCGGTTCGGAGGCGCTGCTCGCCGATCTCGGGTACGCCGCGCGGACGGCGCGTGAGCTGGGGTTGCGGTTCGACCTCACGCTGGGCAGCGGCTGGTCGTACGGCGGTGGGCACATCGGTCCGGAGCACGCCGCGCGCGGGCTCGGCTGGGACCGCCGGGAGATCGGCGCGGCGGCGCTCCAGGTGCCGGTGGTCGAGGCCTGGCCGGGGGACGACGTCGTGGCCGCGTTCGTCGGCGAGGGCGCCGCGCCGGCGGCGTACGAGGAGCTGGTGGTGGACGGCGGGGTGATCCACGTGCCGCCCGGGAAGGGGCCGCGCGAGGTGCTGATCGCGACCTCGCGGCTGACCGGGCAGAACGTGAAGCGCGCGGCGGCGGGGGCCGAAGGACCGGTGCTCGACCACTACAGCGTCGCCGCGGCGGAGAAGCACATCGCGGCGGTCGCGGAGCCGTTCCTGCGGGCGGCCGGGCCGGAGCTGGTCGGGTCGGTGTTCTGCGACAGCGTCGAGGTGTACGGCGCGGACTGGACGCCGGAGCTGCTGAAGGAGTTCACGGCCCGGCGTGGGTACTCGTTGCAGCCACGGCTGTGGGAGCTGCTGGTTGACGCGCCGGGCGCACAGCAGGTGCGGATCGATTTCCAGCGCACGCTGGCGGAGCTGTACGAGGAGAACTTCGTCGCCGTCTTCCAGCGCTGGGCGGCCGGGCACGGGGTGCCGTTCCGGATCCAGAGCTACGGCGAACCGGGCGCGACCGTGAGCAGCTACCGGTCGGCGGACCTGTTCGAGGGTGAGGGCTGGGGATGGACGCGGGTGCCGGAGACGCGGTGGGCGGCGTCGGCCGCGGCGGCGTACGGACGGCAGGTGGTGTCGGCGGAGGTGTGGACCTGGGTGCACTCACCGTCGTTCCGGGCGACGCCGCTGGACCTGCAGGGGGAGGCGCACGAGCACTTCCTGGCGGGGGTGAACCAGCTGATCGGGCACGGGTGGCCGTACTCGCCGGCGGGTGCCGGGTGGATCTTCTACGCGGCAGGGGCACTGGACGACCGGAATCCCTGGTGGCCGGTCGCCGGTGAGTTGTTCGGGGCGTTGCACCGGGTGTCGTGGTTGCTGCAGCAGGGGACGCCGGTGCGGGACGTGAAGGTCTACGTGCCGGCCTCTGATGTGTACGCCGCTGCTCGGGGGTCGGTGAATCTGTACCGGGCTGCTCGCGATCGGATCGGCGCGGAGATTCCGCGGCAGATCAGGGAGTCGGGGCTGGACTTCGATCTGGTCGACGACGACGCGGTCGAGGTGCTGGAGCCGGGTGGGTTGGTGGTGGTGCCGGAGGGGGCGATCGTTCCGGAGCGGACTCGGGCTTGGCTGGAGCGGTGTGAGGTGGTCAGCAATCTGACCGGTCGGCTGCCGGACGGGCTTGCGCCGGATGTCGGCGTGGTGCGTCGGCGGCTGGATGACGCGGACGTGTACTTCCTGGCGAACACCGGGAACGAGGTGCGGAGTTTCCGGTTCGGGGTGGCGGACGCGTTCGAGCGGTGGGATGCGGCGACGGGCGAGACTCGGGTAGTCGGGTCGTGGGTGACGTTGCATCCGTATGGGTCGGTGGTGCTCGTGCCGACCGCGGGAGAGGTGGGGACCGAGCCCGAGGTCGGGCAGGAGGTCGAGGTCGTGGGGCGCATGGACGGGTCGTGGCTGGTCGACTTCGGTGCCGGGCCTGAGCCGGTGACGCTGCCGCACCGCTGGGAGGAGTCGCGGCCGGCGTACTCGGGGTCGGCTGCCTATCTGACCGAGGTCGAGCTGCCCGCGGCGGCCCAGGTCTTCTTGGACTTCGGCGACGGGAAGCCGGTGGAGCGAGCGGACTACCTGCCGGAGAACTCGTTCCAGGCGCTGCTGCTGCCGCCGGTCGGGGTGGCGGCGGAGGTGTGGGTGAACGAGGTGCGCTGCGGGAGCGTGTGGGCGCCGCCGTACCGGGTGGAGGTGACGGACGCCGTACGGGCCGGGAAGAACGCGGTGCGGATCGTCGTGCACAACACCGGCGCGAACGCGCTGGCCGCTGATCAGGAGCTCGGGGCGGTGGTCGAGGCGGTGACGAAGCAGTACGGGAACCGGTTCGAGCTGCAGGACGTCGAGCACGCGGCCGACCACCTGGCGTCGGGGTTGCTCAGCCCGCCCGTAGTTCTGCGGGGAGATCCGCGATGAGCAGGGCCTCGAGATCGGTGAGGTCGCCGGCGCGGGCGGCCTTGAGGAACGCCTGCAGGAGCTGGTGGTGGGCGGCCGGGCAGACCGGGTTGTTGCGGTCGGCGCTGAGGTGGGTGCGGGCGCGGCTGACCAGCTGGCGGGTGTTGGCGGCGCCGGTGTGCAGGATCTCGGAGATGCGCGCGTACGGGTAGTCGAAGGCCTCCCGGAGCACGTACGCCGCCCGCTCGCGCGGCGGGAGGCTGCCGAGCAGGGTGAGGACCGCGTGCTCGACCTGCTCCGCGAGCTCGGCCTCGGTCGCGGGGTCGTCGTCGGTGCTGCCGATCTGGTCCTGGTACCACTCGCCGACCGGCGTCTCGCGGCGCCTCCGCGCCGACTGCGCGACGTTGATCGACAGGCGGACGGTCATCGTGACGAGGAAAGCGTGCGGGTCGGCGACCACGGACCGGTCGGTGCGCTGCCAGCGCAGCCAGATCTCCTGGACGACGTCCTCGGCGTCGGTCGGGCTGGAGAGCACCCTCGAGGCGATCCGCAGCAGCCGGGGGCGGGCGCTGACGAAGGCGGACAGGCCGTCTTCCACAGGGCGGTCGATCAGTTGGATGGTCACGGTCCCGGCTCCTCTCGGTGCTGGTTCCACCGTCGCCGTGGGGTCCGTGGTCCCGCGCCCCTGGGAGTGCGTGGTGATCACGTGGTGCGCCCACGGGCGCCACTACGCGCGTCCCGCCCCGGGCAGCAGCGTGCGCCGGGCCGTCGAGCTCGGCCCGGCGCACAGTGACCGACTACCGCGTGACCGCCTTCGCCGCGCGCTCGACCACCTTCACCACCGCACCCGGCTGCGACATCAGCCCGAGGTGCCCGGCGTCGTACGTCGTGACGCTCGACCGCGCCCGGTTCGCCATCGAGCGCTGGACGTCGATCGGGATGATCAGGTCCTTCGTCCCGACCAGCGCCCAGGACGGGATCGTCCGCCACGCCGGCGTCGCGGACGGCTCGTTGATCGACAGCAGGGTGGCGGGCCGCTGCGTGGCCGCGACCAGGGACTTGTCCTCGAAGCTCAGCCCGGTCGCGAACGCGGTGAACACCGTCGACCGCTTCAGGTAGACCTCCGTGGCCGGCGTCGGCGGCAGCGTGGCCGGGACGAAGTCGAAGATCGTGGTCGGGTCGGCCGACAGCGCGGAGTCCGGCCCGGCCAGCTGCCCGATGCTCTCACCGGTGTCCGGCATGAATGCGTTGACGTAGACCAGCGCCTTCACCCCCGGGTGCCCGGTCGCCGCGTTGGAGATGACGGCACCGCCGTACGAGTGCGCGACCAGCACGATCGGGCCGCTGATCGTGTCCAGGTAGGCCCGGACCGACGCGGCGTCGGTGGACAGCGAGCGCAGCGGGTTCGGCGGGGCGACCACCCGGTAGCCGTCGTTCTGGAGCCGCTTGATGACGCTGTTCCAGCCCGACGCGTCGGCCCAGTCGCCGTGCACCAGGACGACGGTCGGCTTCGGGCTGCCCTGACCGGTGCCCGAGGCGACGCTCGGGCTGAGGCCGATCACGACCAGCACGAGTGCGGTGAGCAGCGCGACCAACGACGGCCGCCGGGTGGAGCGTTGCGAGTTCCTCATGGTGTGGATGTCCTGTTCTGTACGGCGGATGGCAACGGGTAGCGATCCCGGACGATCGCGATCACCGTTGCGGTGGTGCGGTCCAGGAACGTGCGGCCGTCGGGGAGCGCGGCGGTCGGACTGATGTAGCTGGCCGGGCCGACGTGCGTGGCCGGGTCCAGCGGGTGTTTCGTGACGCGGCCCTCGCGGACCGCGCGGTTCCACGCGCTCCAGCGGAACAGCCGCCAGCGTTGCGGGAAGATGAGAGTGCCAACGCGCTCGATCCAGTCGCTGGCGCTGGTCAGCTGATGCAGCTGGTCGGCCTGGCTGACGTCGTTCGCGCCGTTGTGGAAGCCGCCGATCGAGATCAGCAGCAGCGGCGGGTGCAGCTGCCGGTGCAGCTCCTCGACAGCGCCGGTCGCGACTTGGGCGCCACCGCTGTAGCTGAGCAGGACGACCGGGATGCGGCTGTCGGGCTCGTAGCCGGCGAGGCGGAGCTGGGTCGCGATCTGGGAGCCGACGGCCCGGTTGTAGAGCGGGCGGTAGCGGTGATCGGCGGCGACGAAGGTCTGCATCACGTTGTGCAGGAAGAGCAGCAGGCCGGCGTGGCTGCGCAGCCAGGACCAGACCGGTCGGTCGGCGAGCGGGGCAGCGAGTGGTGAGTACGGCTGGACCTGTCCGAGGATGCGCAGTTCGGGGGCGCCGTCGATCAGGGCCTTGACCAGTTGGCCGCCGTCGCGGGTGTCGCGGGCTCGGCGCTTGCCGATGCCGTCGAGGTAGACCAGGTACGCCAGCGGTGGGAGGTCTGGCGCGGCACCGCGCGCGTACGGAACGCCTTCCGGCAGTACGGCGGTGGGGCTGCGCCAACCGGCGCTGTAGACGAGGACTTCGTACCGGGCGAGCAGACCCTCGGCGAGCAGCGCCGGGCCGAGCAGGATGACCCAGAACAGGAAGTCGTTCATGTCACCGGCTCCAGGGTGGTCGGGACGGTGATGCGGACGACCAGGCGGCGGACGACCTCGACGGCGGCGCCGAGACCGACCCCGGCGACGGCCACGCAGACGGCGGCGGTCGTCCAGTCGGTCGCGAGTGCACCGGCGAGGCCGAAGCCGACTCCGATGAACAGCAGGAGGTGGAGGAAGGGGCCGAGCAGGGGGAAGGCGAGGACCGCGGTGAAGATGAGTGGGGCGACCAGGCCGGGGGTCCAGGTGAGTTCGCTGCCGGCCGGTGAGGTGACCAGCTCGGCGAGCGTCCAGGCGGTCAAGGGCCAGAGGGCGAAGACGATGCCCTCGACCACGGCACCGGCCGCGAGGAGACCGATGACCGAGGGGCGCGAGAGCTTGGGACCGCGGACTACGAGGGGAAGCACGCGACCGGCCGCCTCGGACAGCCCGGCGAGCAGCAGCAGTACGACGACCAGTGGCGTCATCGCGCGGCCTTGCGGTGGCGGGGTGATGCGACTGGCGACGCGGCCGACGCGGCCGGCGCCTGCTTGGCCAGCGGGGCGATCGGCGGGTGCTTCGCGATCAGGTAGCGCTCGATCTCGTCCGCCGCACGGTGGAAGCCTCCGGCGCGCTGCTGCGACGTCCGAAGCTTCGCCGCGGCTGAGTGGAAGCGCGGGTCCTCGAGCAACCGCCGCGCGGCGGCGCGGACCGAGCCCTCGGTGACCGCCAGCGTCGGCATCGACAGTCCCGCGCCGAGTTCGACGACGCGGGCGGCGACCAGGGGCTGGTCGGCGCCCTGCGGGATGACGAGCATCGGGACTCCGGCGTACAGGGCCTCGTTGACGCTGTTCATCCCCCCGTGGGTGACGAACAGTGCGGCGCGGGCGAGCACGGCCGGTTGCGGCAGGAAGCGGCGGACGACGACGTTCGGCGGAAGCTCACCGAGCGCGGCGGGATCGGTCTGCCCGCTGGCGATCACGGCGGTGCCGGCCAGCGGCGCGAGGGCGACGGCGAAGGTGCGGAGCAGCTCCGGGTTCGCGTTGAACACCGTGCCGAGGGAGGCGTACAGGACCGGGTCGTGCAGCTCGTCGTGCGGGAACGTCCGGTCGTCCGGGCGGGCGCCGATGCTCGGTCCGACGAACCGGTACGAGTCGTCCAGCTCCTCGACCCCGGGCTGGAACTCCGGTGAGGTGTAGACCAGGTTGAGCGGCTGCTGGATGTTGCCCAGGTCAACCGCCGGGAGGCCGCTCGCGTCGTACTGGCGGTTGAGCTTGCGCCGCGCGCTCACGAACCGCCGCAGGATCCGCGGACTGGTGGTTGCCGACGACAACAATTCCCGGGAGACCGCGGTCGGGCTCGGCACCCGGCTGTTGAACGCGAACGTGGTGTACGACGACACCGCCGGTACGTCGAGCTCCCGCGCCGCCACCGCACCCCACGGGCACGCGGCGTCGTGCACGATCAGATCCGGCCGGATCCCGCACAGATCCGAGAGCACGGCCGGCAGCACCTCGACGGCGGTCTCCGCCAGCCCGGCCAGCAAAGCCAACGGTGTCGGCGGATCAGGCAACGGCTGATCCCCGCCGGAGTACACCCGAACGCTCGCCCCCGCGGCCTCGATCTCGGCCCGGAACGCGGGCGACGTGTGGTACGTGACGGTGTGCCCGCGACGCACCAGCTCCGCGACCAGCGGCAGCGTCGGGTTCACCCGCCCGTGCATCGCGATGTTGAGAAAGGCGATCGTGCTCATCGTCCGGACCTCCGCTCGTAGGAACGCGCTCCCTCGTCCGGGCCGGCCGAAGCCGGCTCGGGGCCGGCGGCCCGGTACAGACCGGGGCCGTCGATCCGCAGACCGTCCAGGAACCGGTCCGCGGTGCTGCAGGCGGTGTCGATCAGCCGGTCCGCGTGCCCGAAGTCCCACCAGGCCGGCCAGGTGTCGATCCCGGTCGGCAGGACGACGGTCGGCAGGTGCTCGGCGACCTCGTGCAGGTCGCACTCGATCTGGTGGTGCAACCGCAACAACCCGGCCCGCGCCGCGATCGCGCCCGCGCGGCGACGTGGGACCGTCGGCTGCAGCGGCCAGCTCTCGGGGCCGGTCGTCAGCACGACCAGGCTCGCCGCCCCGGCCCGCTGCGCCGCGAGAACGGGGACGTAGGCAACGACTCCGCCGTCGACCAGCATCCGCCCGTCGCGATCCACCGGCGGCAGGATCCCCGGGATCGCCGCGCTGGCGAGCAACGCCGACTCGAGGTCGCCGTGGTCGAGCAGCACTTCACCACCGGTGGCCAGATCGGTGGCGACCGCAGTGAACGGAATGGCGAGGTCCTCGATCCGTGACGGCAGCCCGGCGCGCGCGATCAGACGCCGCAGTCCGCGATCGGTGAACACACTCGCGGCCAGCGCGGACAGACCGAGCGGGAAGACCTCGCGGCGCCGCAACTGCCGCCACACGTCGTCCAGCCAGGGTGCGGCGGTGTCGGGGTGGGCGGCCGCGATCGCTCCGGTGAGCGCGCCGACCGACGTGCCGACGATCAGGTCGGGGACGAAGCCGCGGCGCTCCAGCGCGTACCCGGCGCCGACGTGCGCGGCCCCCAGAACACCGCCGGCACCGGCCACGACGGCGACCGGACGGGGGAGCGCGGCCAGGCCGTCAGCGGTCGCCGGCCGGCGGTCGATCACCGTCATGAAGCACCTCCCGAGGAGTCGTCCCTACCCCCTTGGACCAGGCGCGGCCCCGGTCTGTGACAGGGAGCGGCCGGTGTCACAGAAGCCGGCCTGGACCGGTCCACTGAGAGTCCGGACACAAAAAGTCAACACGGGTTGACTTTCTTTCCGGCGCCCTCCTACCGTCGAAGTCAACAGCCATTGACAAAAAGTCAGGTGCGGCCATGACGCAGATGCACGCCCCCGCCCGACCCGGCCGGGCCACCCAGGAAGGCCTGCGGCGGTTCGTCGAGACGTTCGCCGAGGAGCACCCGCCGCTGACCTTGGCCGCCGCCGACCTGACCATCCACGACCCGGCCGCGGTCCGCCGCCGGTACGGCGGGGTGTTCAACTACCTGACCCGGGTCGAGCTCGAGGTCGAGCGGAACGTGCTCGAGCTGCGCGCGCTGATGCCGGACGCGACCGAGGTCGACCGGTTCTTCTACCACGACGTCTGGTCGCCGCAGGAGCTCCAGCACGGGATCCTGCTCGACGCCGTCCAGCAGGGATTCGGCCTGGAACCGGAGGCGACCGACCTGCGGCTGAGCGCGAAGATGCGGCTGGTCGGCGTACTGTCGCACCTGCCCGGCATGCTCGGCGTGATCCGGCTGCTCTACTACCTGACCGGCGCCGCCACCGAACGCTCCGCCGTGATCGCCTACTCGCGGCTGGTCGACGGCCTGCAGGACCTGGGCGAGCGGGCGATCGCCGAGACCGTGATCGCGCCGATCAAACGCCAGGAGCCCGGCCACTTCGCGTTCTACCGGCTGTCGGCCGAGGCGCTGATCGGCGAGGAAGGGCTGAAGGACTGGCAGCTCCAGCTCGTGCGGATCCTGCGCCGCCGGTCGTTCGGGCTGGTCGGGGTGAACAACCGCAAGCAGCAAGCCGACTTCGGCGACGTCGCCCGGGCGCTCGACTTCGACCGCGACCTGCTGGAGGTCGCGCGCCAGGTCAGCCGGGTCGAACGCGAGCTGCTCTGGTCGAAGGAGCAGGGACTCGACGTCCCGGCGTACATCCTGGCCGCGTTGCGGGACGCGATCGAGCTCAGCGTCGTACGGGAGGAGCTCAGTCCTTCGGAAGGTCGTCCGTGAGGTACCGCTGGATCGCGGGCGCGAGGTCCGCGACCAGGCCGTCGGGCTTGCGCCGGGTGATGTCGGGCAGGCGGAGCACGTACCGCGTGAGGGCGATGCCGAGCAGCTGGCTGCTGATCAGGCCGGCCCGGCGCGCCGCCTGGTCGGGCGCGACCGTCGCGACCATCGCGCGCAGCTGCTTCACGTACACCTCGCGCAGTCGGGCTGCGGCGGCCTCATGCGTGGCAGCGGACCGCAGCAGGATCGGCAGCGCGGTCTGCTTGTCGTCGCCTTCCCAGATCGCCAGGAAGTGCCGCAACAGCACCTCGCCGCGCTGCGCCGTGTCGACGTCGCGCAGGTCCGGCAGGTGCAGGTCGACGTCGATCGCGGTCGAGAACAGCGACTCCTTGCTGGTGAAGTACCGCACCACCATCGCCGGGTCGATCTGCGCCTGGGTCGCGATCGCGCGCACGCTCACCTGCCCGTACGGCAACGCCGCGAACTGCTCGCGCGCGGCCTCCAGGATCGCCGCCCGGGTCCGCTCCGACTTCTTCATCCTCCCACCGTACAAGAGAAGTCAACGCTGGTTGACTTCTCTCGGTACCACCCGTCACGCAGCTGGACGTCAACCTCTTACACAGAAGGGTGGGCACAGCACTCGGTACGACGGTCGGCAAGCTCGCCGACAGCTCCGCGCTCGGAACGGCTGCCGGCTTCGGCCTGCTGCTCGTGACCTGGCCGGCGCTGTGGGGTCTGTACCGGTTGGTGCGGCTCTCCGTCGACCGGCGCCGGCTGCGCGACTGGGCCGGCGAGTGGGAACAGGTCGCGCCGGGCTGGACCCGGTCGGAGTCCTGAACTCGTTGCGGTCGGCATGGGACGCGCAGTGATCGACCGGCAACGCCTATCGGGACTGCGGATTCCGGGGCTAGCCTCAGGGCTGGGGTGATGACCGTGTCGATCGTCGGTTCGGAGCCCGAGCTCCGCGGGCGCCGGACGGAGTGTGATCGGCTGGACGACGTGGTGTCGCGCGTGCGCACCGGCCACGGGCAGGTCCTGGTCGTCCGCGGTGAGGCCGGCATCGGCAAGTCCGCCCTGCTCGACTACCTGGCCGCGCGCGCCGAGGGCTGCCACGTCGTCCGCGCCTCCGGCGTCGAGTCCGAGATGGAACTCCCGTACGCCGGGCTGCATCAGTTGTGCGCACCCCTGATCGAGCGCGACGACCAGTTGCCGCAGCCGCAACGCGACGCGCTCGGCGTCGCCTTCGGGCTCGAGTTCGGCGGGCCGCCGGACCGCTTCCTGGTCGGCGCGGCCGCGCTCAGCCTGCTGTCGTCGGGCTCGGAGAGTACGCCGCTGCTGTGCGTCGTCGACGACGCACAGTGGCTCGACCAGGCGTCCGTCCAGGCGCTGACCTTCGTCGGACGGCGGCTGCTCGCGGACCGGATCGGCCTGGTGTTCGCGCTGCGCGAGCCGGTCGCCGGACCCGAGTGGCACGCGTTCCCCGAGCTGGCGGTCGGCGGCCTGCACGACCACGACGCCGCCGAGCTGCTCGACTCCGTCGTCCCCGGGCGGCTCGACGTACGGGTCCGGGACCGGATCGTTGCCGAGACGCGCGGCAACCCGCTGGCGCTGCTGGAGCTGCCGCGGAGTCTGACCGCGAGTCAGCTGGCCGGTGGCTTCCAGCGCCTCGACACCCGGCCGCTGCCCAACCAGATCGAGCAGAGCTTCGTGACCCGGGTCCAGGCACTCCCGCCGGAGACGCAGCAACTGCTGCTGACCGCAGCTGTCGAACCGGTCGGCGACGTACCGCTGCTGATCCGTGCGCTGGCGATCCAGAACATCCCGGTGACCGCCGCCGCTCCGGCCGAGGCGGACCGGCTGATCGACATCGGAACGACAGTGCGGTTCCGGCATCCGCTGGTGCGCTCCGCGGCGAACCGCGTCGCCGATCCCGCGACGCGCCGTCGCGCTCACCAAGCGCTCGCGGAGGCGATCGACCCCGAGCTGAACCCGGACCGCCGGGCCTGGCACCGCGCGCACGGCGCTGCCGGGCCTGACGAGGAGATCGCCGCCGAGCTGGCCGGTTCCGCCGATCGCGCGCAGCGTCGCGGCGGGATGGCCGCGACGGCGGCGTTCCTGCAGCGGGCGACCGACCTCACGCCCGACCCGGCGACGCGGGCGACCCGGGCCCTGGCCGCTGCTCAGGCGACGATGGGCGCGGGCGACTTCGAGACCACGCTCCGGCTGCTCGTCACGGCCGGCGAAGGGCCGGCGGACCCCGCGCACAACGCGCGGGTGAATCTCGTCCGCGCCCAGGTCACGCTGTTCTCCGGTCACGGCGTCGAAGCGCCGCCGCTGCTCGTCGAGGCCGCCCGGCGGCTCGAACCGATCGATCTCGATCTCGCCCGGGACACGTACCTGAACGCGCTCGGCGCCGCGCTGTTCGCCGGGCGGATGGCGGGCGCGACGGGCCTGACCGCGGTCGCCCGCGCGGCCCGGAAGCTGCCCGCGGCGGACCTGAGTCGCAAGCGGGACCTGGTGCTGCACGGTCTCGCGGTGCTCTACACCGACGGGTACCCGGCCGGCATCGAGCCGGCGCAGGACGCCGTACGGGCGTTCGCCCAGGCCGTCGGGCCGCCGGACATCGACGACATGCGCTGGCTGGGCCACGGTTCGCTGCTGGCCATCCACCTGTGGGACGACGAGCAGTGGGAGGCGCTGACCGCACGGAACCTCGGCATCGCCCGCGACAACGGCTCGCTGACCGAGCTGCCGTACGTGCTGAACCACCGGATCAACCTCAGCCTGTTCTCCGGCGAGATCGCCAAGGCCGCGGCGCTGGCCGCCGAGATCCAGACCATCAACGAGATGACCGGGGCCGCGCTGACGCCGTACGGCGAGGTCTGTCTGGCGGCCTGGCGCGGGCACCCGGAGGAGGCCGCGGCGCGGATCGCCCTCAGCGCGCAGGAGGCCGAGTCGCGCGGTGAGGGCAACGGCGTCGCGAACGCGCACTACGCGCAGGCCGTCCTGCAGAACGGCCTGGCGCAGTACCAGAAGGCGCTCGCGTCGGCCCGCGAGGCGTCGGCGTTCCCGGAGGAGCTGAGCATCGCGAGCTGGGCGCTGCCCGAGCTGATCGAGGCAGCTGCCCGCAGCGGCCGGCCGGAGCTGGCCGCTGACGCCTTCGAGCGCCTGCGGGCGATGGCCGAGGCCTGCGGCACCGACTGGGCGCTCGGCGTACTGGCTCGGTCGAAGGCGCTGCTCGGCACGGACGCCGATGAATCCTCCTACGAGGAGGCGATCGAGCGCCTGGGCCGCACCCGGATGCGGATGGAGCTGGCCCGCGCCCATCTCGTGTACGGCGAGTGGCTGCGCCGCGAGGGCCGTCGTCAGGACGCCCGCGAGCACTTGCGGACGGCGTACAAGATGTTCAGCACCTCAGGAGCCGACGCCTTCGCCGACCGCGCCGGCCACGAGCTCGTCGCCACCGGCGAAGCCGTCGGACACCGCACCGACCGCGCCACCGACACCCTGACCCCCCAGGAGGCCCACATCGCCGAACTGGCCGGTGCCGGCCTGACCAACGCCGAGATCGGCGCCCAGATGTTCCTCAGCCAGCACACCGTCGAATGGCACCTCCGCAAGGTGTTCGCCAAGCTCGGCATCACGTCGCGCAAACAGCTCCGCCCGACCGTGCGGCACTGAACCTCGTCGGTACGATGGCGCGCATGACCGCACCTCGTCGTACCGGCGGTGGCCGGGCGACCGACGGTCCCGGTGACGCCTCGCCGTTCGCGCTCGGCCTGCTGCTGCGCCAGGCGCACGCGCGCGCCGGTGCGCTGATGTCGGAGGCGCTCCGCCCGCTGGGCATCGAGCTGCGGCACTTCTCCGTCCTGATCGTGCTGGTCAACCAAGGTCCGACGCTGCAGCGGGACCTGGTCGCCGCCGCCGGGACGGACAAGGCGGGGATCATGCGGATCGTCGACGACCTCGAACGCAAGGGCCTGGCTGAGCGGCAGGCTGTGCCGGGCGACCGGCGGGCCCGGTCGGTGGCGATCACGCCGGCGGGGATCGAGCTGTTCGACGCCGCGCACGTCGCGGCGGAGCCCTCGGCCGAAGGGCTGGTCGCCGGGCTCGACCACGGCGAGCGTGAGCAGCTGGTCCGGCTGCTCACGAAGCTCGCCTACCCGGCCGGGTAGCCGCTACGACGCCGGCCGCTCGGCCAGCTCCTTCGCCTTGGTGACCGCGTCCTCGAGCGCCTGCTCGCGGGAGCGCTCGTACAGCGGGATCAGCTCGGCCATCGCGGGCATCTTCGGTGCCATCGTGAGCTCCGGGACGATGAACTCGACGTCCAGGCCGAGGCTCTCGCCGAGCACCTTGCGCAGGTAGGTCTGCACGAACTCCCAGTCCTCGCGCGGCGTACCGGGCCGGTACGAGCCGCCGCGGCTGGCGACCACGACCACAGGCGTGCCCTTCGACGAGGGCGCGTCGCCGGAGGTCCGTCCCGGCAGCAGCACGCTGTCCAGCCAGGTCTTGAGCGTCGACGGGATCGCGTAGTTGTACATCGGCGCACCGAGCAGTACGGCGTCCGCCTGCTCGAGCTCCTCGATCAGCTCCAGCCGCGCCGCGAGCGCGGCCGTCTGCTTGGGGGAGTGGCTCGCCGGGTCGCTGAGGCCGGCGGTGTAGGCGTCGGCGGTGATGTGCGGCACCGGTGCGGCGGCGAGGTCGCGGTAGACGACCGTGCCGTCCGGGTGCTGCTCCTGCCAGGTCCGGCGGAAGGTGTCGGTGACGGCCCGGGACGCGGACCGTTCCCCGGGGAACACGGACGAGTCGAGGTGCAGCAACGTGGGCATCAGGGGTCTCCTCAGATCGGCTTTGCTTGATCGTATCGAATGATACCTTCTCATTCGATACATAATCAGTCGATTGAAAGAGACAGGAGTCATGGACGTCTACGAGGCAGTCACCAGCCGCCGAGCGGTCCGCGAGTTCACCGACCGGCCGGTCCCGCGCCGGACGCTGGACCGGGTCCTGACCGCGGCGGCCTGGACGCCGTCCGCGTCGAACCTGCAGCCCTGGCACGCGTACGTGGTGACGGGTGAGCCGCTGGCGGAGCTCAAGAAGCGCGCCTGCGAACGGGTGGCGGCGGGCGACCCGTTCGACGAGCCGGAGTACCAGCAGTACCCGCCGGCGCTGAAGTCGCCGTACCGGGATCGTCGCTCGGCCTTCGGTGAGCAGCGCTACGGCTCGCTCGGCATCCCCCGCGACGACCTCGAGGCCCGGCACCGCGCCGCGATCGCGAACTGGGACTGCTTCGGCGCCTCGACCGCCCTCTTCTGCTACCTGGACCGCGCGATGGGCCCCGCCCAGTGGTCCGACGTCGGCATGTACCTGCAGACCGTCATGCTGCTCTGCCGCGACGAAGGCCTGCACACCTGCACCCAGATGGCCTGGGCCAAGTGTCACCGCACGGTCGCCGACATCCTCTCCCCGCCCGCCGACCTGACCCTCTTCTGCGGCATGTCCATCGGCTACGAGTCCACCCCGGCACCGCGAACCGGCCGAGCCCCACTCACCGAGACCCTGACGTACGTCGGGTAGGTGTTTCGGCCGGTCGCCGGGTCAGTTCCACCAGTAGAAGTGGTAGCCGCCGCCGCTGTAGTAGATCTTGCTGACGATGTAGTTCTTGACGAACCCGTAGTCGAACCACTGCAGGTGACACTTGTCGAAGTCGTACCCGCAGGCGACCTCGCCCTGGGCCTGGATCTTGGTGGTCTGCGCGTTCGCCGCCGTCGCCGTACCGCCGAACGCGGCCACCGCGATGGAGACGACCGCAACTGCTCGAGCAACCCGCTTCATGAGAGGTACCGCCCTTCGCTCTCGTTTGCCCTGCGCAACATCGTTACGCCCTGTGCTCTTGTCGGTACCCGCAGTCACCGGCCCTAATCACCAAGAAACACAGGAGTTTTCAGCCCAGGGTCCGGCGTACGACGGCGCGGGTGGCGGCCAGCACCTCGTCGGGGTGCGTCAGGTGGGCGGAGTGAGTGGCGCCGGGCCAGGTGAGCAGGTCGGCGCCGAGCGCCGTCGCCAGTTGCTCGTGGCTACGACGGATGGCGGCTGTGGGTTTGCGATCGGCGGTGATCACGGCGGAGGGGACATTCGGCAGATCGGCGAGGTCGAAGCCCTCCGACAGCGCGGCCAGGCCGTGCACCGCGCGGTCGAGTTTCCCGAAGTCGAGCTCGGTCGCCCGGTACGCCGCCGCGCAGTCGGGCCTGGTCTTCGGATCGGTGGCAGCGCGTTCCAGCGATCGGCGTACGAGGGCGGCAAGACCTTCGCGTGCCCCGGGGATTCGGCCGAGCAGACCGGTGACGCGGGCAACGGTCTCGATCCGGCGGCTCAGCGCCGGGTCGATCACCGGCGTCGAGTCGATCAGCACCAGCCCGGCGACATCCTCGGGGTACTGGCGCGCGAGCAGCGTCGCCACCGCACCACCGAGGCTCTGGCCGACGACGACCGCCGGCCCGAACTCCTGCAGCAGCCGGTGCAGGTGCAGCGGCGCTGTGGTGAGGTTGCCCTCGGCCACTGATCGGCCCGTGCCGGGCCGGTCGTGCACGATCACCCGGCAGCCGGGGTCGTCGAGCAGGCCTTCGACGAGACCGGGAAAGAACCCTTCGGTCCGTTCAGCTCCACCGGGGAGCAGGAGGACTACCGGACCGGTCTCGCCGTACAGCTGAGTCATGCCCCCAAGCTAGCGAGGAATCCCGTCGACGAAAGCCGCCGCGGCCGCGAAGGTGAAGGTCGGCTCGGGATTCCAGGGCTGCACGCGGTCGCCCTGTACGGCGGGCAGCTCGCCCCACGACGGGATCTCGGCGAGCTGCTCCGCGCCGAGCGAGTTGCCGCGCTGGTCGTAGAGCAGCACGTCGGCGGGATGGGTCGTGCCGAGGTCGGTCCACTTGACGACCTCCCAGCCGCCCTTCGCGCTCGTCGGCGCGAACGGGACGCCCGCGTCGGCGAGCAGCCGCAGGCTCGGCCAGTACGCCGGGTTGGCGACGTACGCGTCGGTCGGCGTACCGCCGGAGAGCGCCAGGAGCTGCGGCGAGCCCTGGAGTTTCTCCAACGCCGCGGTCAGCGCGGCCTCGTCGTCGTCCACCGAACCGCCGAGCGCGGCGGCCAGCGCGTGGAACCGGCCGATGACGCCCGCGAGCGACACGTCCCCGGCGATCCGGATCAGCACGACCGGCGCGACCTCGCGCAGCTGCGCCGCGACCGCCTCGGACACGCCGTACACCTCACCGGCGTAGCTGACGCTCACGACCAGGTCAGGCTCCAGCGCCTTGACCTGCTCGAGGTCGACCGCATCGCCGGCTCCCACCAGCGGCAACCCACCAACAGCTCCCGCCGCTCCGCTGTCCGCCTGATGCTGCGACCCGAAGAACCCGACCACCGGCGCCCCGAGCGCCACCAGCGTCTCCGCCGCCTGCCCGTACGCCAGCACCCGCCGCGGCACCGCCGCCAGCCCGACGCGCTGCCCCAGATCATCCTCGAACGACCACTCACCCGACGTCATCCACTCACCCTTCCCACGCGGCGAAAGTCCGCAACCATCATCGCCGCCCGGCCACGCGGGGAAACATGAGTTCCACCACTCGGATCAGCGACCGCTGTCGGCGATCAGCCTCTCAGCGAGTGCGCCCGACGAGGCCGGGTTCTGCCCGGTGTACAGATTCCCGTCCACCACCACGAACTCGCCCCACGCCTCCGGCCCCGCCACGTACGCCGCTCCCGACTCCTTCAGCCGGTCCTCCAGCAGCCACTTCGCCCGCGCGGCGAGGCCCGCCTGCTCCTCCTCGACGTTGCTGAACGCCGTCACCTTCCGCCCGGCGAACAACCACTCGCCGTCCTCGCCACGTGCGGGCAGCAACGCCGCCACCCCGTGGCACACCGCCGCGACCGGCTTCCCAGCAGCAGTGAAGTCCTGCACCAGCGCCCCGAAGAACGCGGCCTCGGCCAGATCCTCCATCGGCCCGTGCCCACCTGGCACGAACACGAAGTCGAACCCGTCGACCTCGACGTCCTCCAGCACCGCCGGCGCCCGCAGCTCCGCGATCGACTGCAGGTGCTCCCGCAGCAGCTCGCCCTGCGCGGCACTCCCGCCGTTGTACTCAGCCCGAAAACCAGCCTCGTCAGCGGTCGGCACGACCCCACCCGGCGTCGCGATCACGATCTCGAGACCGGCCTCGGCGAACAGGCGGTACGGCGTACTGACCTCTTCCGGCCAGTAGCCGCACGGGTGGGTGGTGCCGTCGGCCAGCGTCCAGTGGTCGGCGCCGGTGACAGCGATCAGGGCACGGGTCATGGGAGTCCCTCTCTCGGGTAGGTGTCTCGGCCCATTAGACGAAGCCGGCCACCCTGCCCGACAGCCCTCCGGACAACCCCCGCAGGAATCCGCAGAACCCGCGCAGGAATCCGCTACCGCGCCGCGGCCCGCGCGCCGCCGAGGGTGTCGCTGAACGCCCGCGGCGTCGCCCCGAACCGTTCCCGGAACTCGTTGATGAAGTGCGAGGTGCTCCCGTACCCGACGGCTTTGGAGATCTGCGTGATCGTGCACCGGTTCTCGGCCAGCAGCTCGCGCGAGCGGTTCAGCCGCATCTCCTTGACGAACTGGTACGGCGACCGCCCGGTCGCGTCGCGGAACAGGTGCGAGAACGCCGACGGACTCATGAAGGCCCGCTCGGCCAGGTCGCTCACGGTCAGCGGCTCGGCGAGGTGCGCGTTGACGTAGTCGATGATCGCGCTGACCGGGTTGCTGCCGCTCTCGCTGGCGGCGCGCTCGACCAGCCGCGAGTACTGCTCGGCCTGCAGCGCCCGGTAGACGATCTCCTTCAGGTACGTCGGCGCGAGCACCCGGCGGTCGGTCGGGGTGGCCAGCGAGCGCAGGAAGCGCAGGATCGCGTCCATCATCCTGCTGTCCAGCGCCGAGAAGAACGCCGCGTCGGCCGGCGGCCGCGGCGGGCTGAAGACCGCGGTCTCGCGTTCGAGCAGGATGTCGGCGGAGACCTGCCGGACCAGGTCGGCGTCGATCTGCAGCCCGAAGGACAGGAACGGCTTCTCCGGGCTGGCGTCCAGGATCTCGGTCCGGAACGGCCGGTTGCCCGGGATCGCGAGGTAGGTGAACGGGTCGTAGTAGTAGTCGGTCTCGTCCATCCGGATGCACTTGCGGCCCTGCGCGATCACGCACAGATGCAGCTCGCGGACCTCTTCCCACAGCGGCTCGGCCGGCGACTCGAACCGGTAGATGGTCAGCCCGGGGTAGTCGCTCTCGTTGATGCCGACGGTGTGCGCACGCGACTTCAGCTCGGCGATCAGGTCGCCGGAGGTGATCTTGAACTCGAGCGGGGTCAGCGGATCGGTCATCGCGGTCTCCCAGGGAAGGGTGTTGTGGAGCGTACCTCCGGCGGGCGCCGTGCGCCCGATGATGCACAAGTTCACCGCTCGGCGGACCGGCCCGGACCCGGTTTCGACCGGATCCCGGGATCAGCCGACCGGATCCCGGCATCGGTGCCGGGCGGTGCCGGAATCCGCTACTGACCAGCAGGATTCTGTGATGTGGGCGCGGCCCGGACGACCGTACGTTCCTCGAAAGTCGAATCCGCTTTCGGGAGTTCACATGGCTCGCATTGCCTTCCTGGTGTCCGGTGCGCGGGAGATCGATCTCGTCGAGGCTCCCGGTCACCCGACCGGTTACTGGGCCGAGGAGGCCCTCAAGTCGTACCAGCGTTTCGTCGCGGCCGGTGCCGAGGTCGTGGTGATCACCCCGGACGGCCGGCCTCCGGTACCCGACCCGTACGGGCTGGAACCGGTCTTCCACCACCCCGACCCGGACCGGGACTACTTCGCCTCGGTCTACCGGACCTTCCACCACGACCCGGACGACATCCGGATCACCCTGCACCAGTCGACCGAGCTGGACCTGGTCGCCGCCCGCAGGATCGCGCAGCGCCTGGCCGGAGCCGGCCGTACGCCGGCCGAGGCGCACGACCTGGTCAGCCGGGCCGCGAAGCTCGCCTGGCAGCAGGACCGGCCGCTGGTCGACGTCATGCTCGCCGAGGGCCTGGACGGCGGTCTGCCCGAGGCGGTACTCCGTACGGCGGTCGCCGAGCTGGACGCCGACGCGCAGGCGCTGGCCGACCAGCGTCGCGCCGAGCTCGACGCGATCGAGGGCTTCCGGTCGCCGGTCGCGCTGTCGGAGCTGACCGACGCGCAGCTGGGGGAGTTCGACGCCGTGTTCGCGCCCGGCGGGCACGGCCCGATGGTCGACCTGCCGGAGAACGCCGACGTACGGCGGCTGCTCGCGATCCTGCACGCCAAGGACGCGCTGATCGCCTCGCTGTGCCACGGCCCGGCGCTGCTGCTCGCGGCGCCCGACCGCGCGGACGGCCAGTGGCTGTTCGAGGGGTTCCGGCTGACCTGCTACACCGACGACGAGGAGAACCAGAACCGGATCGGCCGGCTCGGGATGCCGTGGTTCCTGGCCGACGCGCTGCAGAACGCCGGCGCGATCTTCGACGACGCGCCGTACGCCTGGGCCTCGCACGTGGTGGTGGACCGGAACCTGATCACCGGCCAGAACCCGTACTCCACCGAAGCGACCGCCGACGCGGTCCTCAAGTCGCTGGAACTGCTGTGAGCGGCACCGCGGCGGTCAGCGCTTTCCTGACCGGGTTCCGTACCGGCGACGTCGAAGCCGCGCTCGGCACCGTGTCCGAGCAGGTCCAGGTCACCGTGCACCCGCTGCAGGTCCGCAACGGCGACAAGAAGGTGGTCCGCAAGCTGCTGACCGACGTGGTCGCCGCGTTCCCCGACCTGCTGCTGACGGTGAAGAACGTGATCGAGCTCGGCCCGGTCGTGGTCGCCGAGTTCACCATCGAGGGCACCCAGGCCGCGGACTTCCTGGACGCGATCAACCAGGAGAAGCACCTCGACCTGGACACCGCCTGGCGGTTCACCGTCGCCGACGGGCAGATCACCGGCATCGACGCCTACTGGTGCCAGAACCAGCTCTACCGCCGGCTCGCCGTGAAGCGGCAGGACCGCGTGACGATCGTCTGACTGGAGAATCCGATGACCGAACTGGCAACCCGAACCCCCGTCGACGTCGTCACCGAGTTCTTCGACGTCTACCGCCGCCGCGACGTGGTCGCGATGACCGACCTGTGCACCGACAACGCCGACTTCGCCTACATCCCGTTCGAGGTCTGGGCCAAGCAGCGCGTGGTCCGCGGCGACGGCAAGGTCCGCACCATCGGCCGGGTGATCTGGAGCGGCCTGATCAACGCGTTCCCGAACCTCGGCAACGACGTGTACACGATCGACGGCAACGAGCACGGCGACGTCGTGGTCACCTGCGACATCACCGGCACCCAGCAGTCGGCCTGGGGGTTCATCAGCTCCCAGGGCCGGTACTTCGCCGAGCCGCACCTGTTCATCCTGCACGTCAACGAGGCCGGGCTGATCGACAGCATCCGCGCGTACTGGGACAACGCGGGCGTCAACCGGCAGCTCGGCCACCTCGAAGTCGACTGAAAGGACACTGCAATGGCATTGCTCAAACGTGAGGAGTGGCAGGACTTCGTCCGCGACGTCGACTGGACCCTGTCGTACGTCGACGACGAGGCCGTCTACCCGGACTGGCTGACCGGCTCCGGCAAGGTGCCGCGGGAGGCCTGGCTGAAGTGGGAGGAGGGCTACAAGGTCAGCTATCCGGAGTACGTCTACACCCAGCGCGAGAAGGAGGCGGCGACGTACGCCGTGAAGGCGGCGCTGCAGCGCACCGCGACCTTCGACCACCTCGACGAGGGCTGGAAGTCGTCGACCAAGATGCACTTCGGCGGTGTCGCCCAGGTCGAGTACACGGCGATGCTGGCCGAGCTGAAGATGGCCCGGTTCGGGCTGAACGGTGCCTGGCGCAACATGGCGGTCTACGGCCAGCTCGACGAGCTGCGGCACAACGCGCTGACCACGTTCTTCGGCCATGAGCTGGTCGCCAAGGACCCGCAGTTCGACTGGACGCAGAAGACCTACAGCACCAACGACTGGGTGCCGATCGCGCTGCGCACGCTGTTCGACGGGTTCATGACCACCTCGAACGCCGTCGACTGCGCGCTGATGCTGCCGCTGACCTTCGAGACCGGTTTCACCAACCTGCAGTTCGTCGCCTTGTCGGCCGACGCGCTCGAGGCCGGTGACGTGAACTTCGCCAGCATGATCTCGTCGATCCAGACCGACGAGGCCCGGCACTCCCAGCAGGGCGTGGCGACGCTGGAGATCCTGGTCGAGCACGACCCGGCCCGCGCGCAGTGGGTGATCGACAAGGGCTTCTGGGCCAACGCCCGCGCCTTCGCGGCGCTGACCGGCCCGGCGATGGACTACTACACGCCGCTGGAGCACCGCAAGCAGTCGTACCGGGAGTTCATGGAGGAGTGGATCGTCGACCAGTTCGTCCGCACGATCGAGGACTACGGGCTGAAGAAGCCCTGGTTCTGGGACGAGTTCATGCGCGGCCTGGACACCTGGCACCACAGCCTGCACATGGGCCTGTGGTGGTGGCGCCCGACGCTGTGGTGGAAGCCGAAGGCCGGCGTCTCGGTCGAGGAGCGCGAGTGGCTGCGCGAGAAGTACCCGAACTGGGAGACCGTGTACGGCGACAAGTGGGACGTGATCATCGACAACATCAACGCCAACAACGTCGAGGCCACGCTGCCGGAGACCCTGCCCTGGCTGTGCTCGACCTGCCACCTGCCGATGTGCAACCCGACCCAGTCCCGGGACGGGAAGTGGCGGATCCGCGACCACAAGCTCGACTACAACGGGCAGACCCACCACTTTTGCAGCCTCGGCTGCCGGCAGATCTGGTGGAAGGACCGCGACAACGTCAACCACCTGACCCTGGTCGACCGCTTCCTGGCCGGCCAGATCCAGCCGATGACGGTGCCCGGGCTGCTCGACTACATGGGGATCACGCCCGACGTGATGGGTGACGACCCCGACTACGAGGCCTGGACCCGTGACTACGTCGGCCGCCCGGCCTCGGGCCTGATCACGACGGGAGTGGCCGGCTGATGGCTGAGCTCGTACCGCTGAACGCGATCTTCGCCACCGACTTCGTCGCGATCCTGGTGCCGGTGACCACCGACGACACCATGGACGAGGTCGCCGCCGCGGTCGCCCACCACTCCGAAGGGCGGCGCGTGCGCGCGCTGCCGTACCCCAAGGTCGTGCTGCACAACGGCCGTCAGCTGCCCGGCGCGATGACCGTGGCCGAGGCCGGCATCCAGCCGCTCGACCACGTCGCCGTCGAGTACGAGATCCCAGGAGGCGCGTCATGAAGCATCCCGTCGGACCGGTGTTCCGGATCGGGGACGAGGTCGACAAGATCATCGCCGCCCTCGAGGACGACAACCCCGAGACCGAGATCGAGGTGATCGACCGGGGCGCGTACGTCCGGGTCCAGGCCGAGGACCGGCTGGTGCTGACCGAGGCGACGCTGCAGGACCACCTCGGGGCGGACTACCGGATCCGCTCGCTGGAGGTCGTGATGTCGTCGTTCGCCGGGCGGGTGCGCACCGGGAGCGACTCGATCATCTGGGAGCGGGCCGGCGCCAGGGAAGGAGCGGCACGATGAGCGAACCGGTGCGGCGGCGGCGCAAGCTGCGGACGTTCAGCGCCTTCGGCGACGTCCGGCGGCTGCCGAGCGAGTACGAGATCGTCACCCACGCGCAGAACTGGAACACCCGCAGCGGCAAGAGCAGCGTGTTCGAGCAGAACCCGTCGTCGCCGGGCAACCTGTGGTTCCTGACCTACCGCGAGCACTCGCCCTTGCAGGCCGGCAACTGGGAGGGGTTCCGCGACCCCGACCAGGTCGCGTACCGGTCGTACGTGAACCTGCAGGCAGCCGCGCAGACCAAGCTGGACGGCGTACTGGAGAGCTACGGCGACGAGAGCACGGTCGCGCCGGAACAGCTGCGGATGCTCGGGTCGCTCTTCACTCCGTCCCGCTACCTGGTGCACGGTTTCCAGCAGGCCGAGGCGTACGTCGGGTTCATCGGGCCCTCGTCCTATGTGACGAGTGCGGCCGGTTACGCGAACGCCGACTTCCTGCGCCGGGTCACCGTCGTTGCCTACCGCACCCGCGCGCTGCAGCTCGCCCACCCGGAGTCGGGCATCGGCTCGAACGAGCGCGCGCTCTGGGAGCACGACCCGGCCTGGCAGCCCGCGCGGGAGGCGATCGAGCGCGCGCTGATCGCCTACGACTGGGGTGAGGCGTTCACCTCGCTGAACCTGGTGCTCGCGCCCACGCTGGACGACGTACTGATTCGGCAGCTCGGTGCGGTCAGCCGGGCCAACGGCGACGAGCTGTCGTGGCTGCTGTCGGGGCACCTCGCCGAGGACAGCCGGCGGCGTGACCGCTGGAGCAGCGCGCTGGCCCGCTACGCCATCGAGCAGCGGCCCGGGAACGAGGCCCCGCTGCGCAAGTGGATCGACCGCTGGTCGGTGCTCGCCGACGCGGCCGCCGCGGGGCTCGCTCCGCTGCTCGGCCGGCCCGTCGAGGACGTGGTCGGCGAGGCCCGGGCGGCGCGCGAGGAGCTGCACGGGCGGTTCTTCGACGCGGTGGCGAAGGCGGGGTGAGCGTGATGAGCGAGACGGAGACGCTGCAGTGGCACGAGGTGTCGCACCTCGACGACCTCTGGGAGGGCGAGATGACCGCCGTCGACGTGGCGGGCACCTCGGTGCTCCTGGTGAACGTCGACGGCGAGGTCTTCGCCTACCGCAACCGGTGCCCGCACCAGGCCTGGCCGCTCGACGACGGTGACCTCGACGGGCGCAAGCTGACCTGCGCGCAGCACCTGTGGGAGTTCGACGTCTGCGCGGCGAAGGGGATCAACCCGGCCACGAGCGTGCTGGTCTCGTACCGGTGCGAGGTGGACGCCGAAGGCGCCGTGAGGGTGTGTCTCGAATGACCAGGTACGTGCTGGTCGGCGCCGGCGTCGCCACTGCGGCCACCGTCACCGGGCTGCGGGAGCGCGGCTTCGACGGCGAGATCGTGCTCGTCGGCGACGAGCCGCACCTCCCGTACGAGCGGCCGCCGCTGTCGAAGGAGTACCTGTCCGGTACGTTCGGCCGCGCCGACTTCGAGGTCAATCCCGAGACCTGGTACGCCGACCACGACGTCACCCTGATCCGCGGCGTCCGGGCCGTCGACCTGGCGCCGGGGGAGCGCCGGGTCGAGCTGTCCGACGGCGGTCGGCTCACGTACGACGCGCTGGTGCTCGGAACCGGAGCGCGGGCGCGGACGCTGCCCGCGTTCACCGGCGACCGGGTGCACGTGCTGCGGACGATCGCCGACGCCGAACGCCTCGGGGAACGACTTGTCGCCGGGCGGCGGCTGGCGATTCTCGGCGCCGGGTTCGTCGGGTGCGAGGTCGCGGCGATCGCCGCCGCGCGCGGTGTCGAGGTGACGGTGCTGGAGCCGGCGCCGACCGTGCTCGGGCGGCTGCCCGCGCCGGAGGTCGGCCGGGCGCTGCGGGCGATCCACGCCGAGCACGGGGTGACCATGCGGACCGGCGTACTGGTGGCGGGGATGGCGGAGACCTCGTCCGGGCTCGTGCTGGAGGCTGCGGACGGGCTGCGGGTGGAGTGTGACGAGCTGCTGGTCGGGGTCGGCTCGGTGCCGAACACCGAGCTGGCCGTTGCCGCGGGCATCGAGGTCGACGGCGGGGTGGTGACCGACGAGTTCGGGCGGACCAGTGCGCCGGGTGTGTTCGCGATCGGTGACGTGGCCGCGCGCCGGCACCCGGCGTCCGGGCGGCGGATCCGGGTCGAGCACCACGACACGGCGTCGCGGCACGGGGCGCATCTCGCGGGGACGCTGCTGGGCGAGCCGGAGGCGTTCGCGGGGGAGCACTACTTCTGGTCGCACCAGTACGAGCACCGGGTGCAGTCGGTCGGCGCGCATGCGGTCGAGGGTGCCCGGGCGGTCGTGCGGGGGTCGGTGGAGGAGCGGGCGTTCTCGGTGTTCTTCGTGGCCGGCGGACAGGTTCGCGGGGTCGTGTCGCTCGACCGGCCGCGCGACGTCCTGCAGGCCCGCAAGGTGATCGGCGTACCGCACGAGGTGAGTGCGGAGCAGCTCGCCGACGAGTCGTTCGACCTGAAGAGCCTGCTGCCACGGCGAGCGGGCGCGAGGCGAGTGGAGGTGCGGGGATGACGACGATCGCGGCGATCAGCGACATCACGATCCGCGAGCAGCAGCTGCGGGTCGCCGAGCCCGAGGCGCAGGCCGCGCTGGAGCGGGTGCTCGGCGAGCCGGCGGTGGAGGCGCGGGCGAGGCTGCGGTTCGGGCCGGGGAGGACGTGCGAGCAGCTTGCGCGGGTGCTGGACAAGGCGCTGGTTCGGGCTGCGGAGCATCAGTTGGATCCGGAGGTGCTGGTGGTCGCCGCGGGCAGCGCCGTGGCGGCCGAAGACATCGTGCGGATTCGCCGGAAGGCGCACGGGCTGGCGGACTGGATCAGTTCGCCGACGAGCGATGTGGTGGTGGTACTTCGTCCCAAGGGTCTTGTGGCTCTTGAAACCCCTTCTGCTGTTGACGACAAGCAGGTCGTACCGGCGCGAAAGGCTCGTTCTGAATCTCCCGCCGAGCTTGCCGTGCGGGAGGCGCTCTACGACGTCGTTGACCCCGACCTCGGCGTCAACATCGTCGACCTCGGCTTCGTGCGCGACGTGCGGATCTCGCCCGGCGTCGTCACGCTCCGGCTGACGCTCACCTCGGCAGCCTGCCCGCTGACCGCGGTGATGGAGCGCAACATCCACGCCGTCCTGGACCGGCCAACCGTCGTCGAGTGGGAGTGGCTGCCCGCGTGGCGCCCACAGGACATCAGCCCCGACGGCCGCGAACAGTTGCACGCCATCGGCTTCACCGCCTTCTGAAAGGGCCGCACCCGTGACCGACGTCGCCGAGACCATCGACGCGCTCGACCCCACCAACGCACTCCTCGTCGACGGCCGCTGGGAGCCCGGCAAGGGCACCCCGTTCGCGGTCGACGACCCCGCGACCGCGCGCGCCATCGCGTTCGTCGGCGACGGTACGCCGGTGGACGCGGTCCGTGCCGTCGACGCCGCGAGCGCCGCTCAGCCGCGCTGGGCGGCGTACGCCCCGCGGGCGCGCAGCGAGATCCTGTACCGCGCTCGGGAGTTGTTGCTCCAGGCAACCGATCGGCTGACCGCGCTGATCGTGGCCGAGAACGGCAAGTCGGTCGCCGACGCCCGTGCCGAGGTCGCCTACGCGGCCGAGTTCTTCCGCTGGTACGCCGAGGAGGCCGTTCGCCCGCACGGCGACTACGGCTCGTCACCCGCCGGTGGGACCCGCACGATCGTCACCCACCGCCCGGTCGGCGTCGCCGCTTTGGTGACGCCGTGGAACTTCCCCGCAGCGATGGCCGCTCGCAAGCTCGCGCCGGCTCTCGCCGCTGGGTGCGCCGTCGTGCTCAAGCCGGCGGCCGAGACGCCGCTGACCGCGCTCGCGATCGCTCGCCTGCTGGGGGAGGCGGGGCTGCCGGACGGCGTACTGAACGTGGTCCCGACGACTGACGCGCCGGGGGTGGTCTCGGCGTGGCTCGAGGACCCGCGGGTCCGGAAGATCTCGTTCACCGGCTCGACCGCCGTCGGCCGCACGCTGCTCCGCCAGGCTGCCGATCGGGTGGTCAACGCGTCGATGGAGCTCGGTGGGAACGCACCGTTCATCGTCACCGCGAACGCCGACGTCGAGGCTGCTGTCGAGGGTGCGCTGGTGGCGAAGTTCCGCAACGGTGGTCAGGCGTGTACTGCTGCCAACACGCTGTACGTGCACGCCGACGTTGCCGAGGAGTTCGTCGACGGTCTGGTGCGCGAAGTGGAGGAGCTGAGCGTCAGCCCACTGATCTCTGCTCGAGCCGTTCGCAATCTCCACCGCCTGGTGACCGACGCAGTCGCGCAGGGGGCCACGGCTGTCCAAGCGACTTCTGGAGAGTTGGCGGGCTACTTCTATCCGCCCACCGTGCTCACCGACGTGCCCGCCGACGCCGCCATCGTGCGCGAGGAGATCTTCGGCCCGCTCGCGCCCGTCGTCACCTGGACCGATCTCGACGACCTCGTCAGCACCGTCAACGCGACCGACTACGGCTTGGCCGGTTACGTGTACGACCGCGACCTCCAACACGCCCTTCAGCTCGCCGAGCGGCTGGAGATCGGCATGGTGGCGATCAACCGCGGGCTGCTCTCCGATCCTTCCGCGCCTTTCGGCGGGCTGAAGCACAGCGGGCTCGGGCGCGAGGGTGCCCGCGCGGGCCTCGACGAGTACACCGAACCGCAGTACTTCAGCGTCGCCTGGCCTACGCCGTGAGCTGCTCGCACAACCAGCGAACCGCCAGCGGGTAGCGGTACTCGATGCCGGCGTGGGTGCCTTCGAACAGCTCGAAGTGGACCGCTGGGCCGCCGATCGCGCGGACTGCGCGGTCGAAGGCGGTGGCGCCGAGGTCGAGGTGGTACTCGTCCTGTTTGCCGGCGTCGATCCACACCGCGCGCAGCGATCGCAGTGCGTCGGCGTACTGGGGCTGGTTGAGCATCAGGACCGGGTCGAGGGCGAGCCAGCGGTCCCAGATCTCGGGGACGATCTCGCCGAGGTCGTCGAAGGGGAGGAGGACCGTGCCGTCGGGTTCGGCCGAGTACGCCGAGGCGTAGGCGTAGAGCTCCAGCGGGCCGAGGTCCTGGAAGGTCGTCTGCCCGGCGCGCTTCTCGATGTCGGCGAAGAACTTGTCGTACGAACCGTCGTACTTGTCGCGCAGCTGCTTGGCGCGGACCGGGAACTCGGGGCGGTAGCAGAGGTCGAACGCGGCGTCGCCGGCGTGGGTCGCGAGCGCGCCGAAGACGTCGGGGCGCAGCAGCGGTGTCACCATCGCGGCGTAGCCGCCGCTGGACTTGCCGGTGATCGCGCGGTGGTCGCGGTCGGGGACGGTCCGGTACGTCGCGTCGACCCAGGGGACGATCTCGTCGCACAGGTAGGAGTTGTACTGGCCGGTCCCGGGCGAGTCCAGGTACTGCGAGCCGCCGTACTTCGTCCAGGCGTCGACGAAGACGACGATCGCCGGCGGTACGTCGCCCGTGGCGAACATCGCGTCGAGCAGCTCGGGGAACGGCTGGCGAAACGGCGTGCGGTTGAACCACATGCCGAGGTGCCCGGTGAAACCCATCGCGACGTAGATGCTCGGGTAGCGCTGGTCGGACTCGTCGTAGCCCGGCGGCAGGTAGACGAGCACCGGGCGCACGTGTGGGTCACCCAGCGGGTTCCCTTGCAGCAGCTCGCTCTCGAACTGGGTCTCCTCGAACCGGCCGGCCAACTCGGCACGCCAGGGCAACATGCGGGCTCCTCTGCGATCGGGTGCTTCCCTCGCATGCTTTCACGCGCCTGCGACAGTTCAGGTCTTCAGCTTGGTCAGCAGCTCGCCGAACTTGTTGGCGTGCAGGTCCTTCCCGGCCGCCAGCCAGGCGACCCCGAACGCGAGAAAGGCGACGACCTCGCCGACGTACGTCTTGCCGAGCCGGAGGTCGGCGAGCGTGAGGGCGACGCCGAACTTGGCCCAGACACCGGCGAGCAGGATCAGGACGCCCATCGCCAGGTAGAGGCGGACCCGCTTCTTCGGCGCGGGGCCGCCGTTGGGGACGCCTGACCAGAGGTACTGCCAGAGCGGGACCCCGAGCTCGCGCAGCCGCTCGCGAACCCGCGCAACGTCCGGCGTCGCTGGATCGCACAGCGTCCGCGCCGCAGGCCCGTACCCGAACTCGCGCAGCGCGAACACGAAGCACAGCGCCGCCAGCAGCAGCACGAACACCGTCGCCGCGATCCCGTGCACGAGCCGCGCGGTGTCCTCGTGCAGAAACTCCTGGACGCCGCTGCAGCTCGGTGGACCGGTGTAGACGACGCAGCTGTCCGCGCCGACCTGGAAGCCCGGGGTCTTGAGCGACCGCGCGGTCGGCACCACGGCGACGACGAACAGCGCGCACCCGGCGAGCGTCGAAAGCCAGTAGTCGTAGGTGTTCCGCTTCGCCCGCAGGTAGCTGACCAGGAACGCGGCGGTGACGAACAGCCCGCCGACGAAGACGTCCCGCGCCGACGAGTGGTAGTACGCGCTCATCGAGCCACGGATCACCCGCAGGTCGTCGATCAGCAGCCAGTCGATCGCCACCAGCACCCACGGCAACCAGAACCCGAGCAACCCGATCCGGCGCCGCATCGCGAGGTACGACCGCACGAACGGATCGTCCGCCGGCGCGGACTCACGGTCGAAGGTCCTGAGCTCCAAACCGAACACGGCTCACCTGCCCCCGCGGCCGTTCCAGAGCGGCCGCCCCACCTCCGAAAGTACGCCGGAGCAAGGGAAACCGCGAGACCTCAGCCCCGCCGCCGCGCAGCCTGGGCCCCGCCGCTGCGCAGCCCGAGACCGCTCGCTCAGGTCCTCACTCGCGCCACCCCGTCAGATCCACCGACTTACCGGTCTCCACACGGAACCCGAGCTTCACCAAGGTCTCCGCACCGGCCCCCAGCTCGAGCTTCCAAGTCACAACACCAAGCTCTGTCGTCTCGTCCGGCTCGGGCTCCGCCCTCACAGGCTTGACCGTGATCTCGTGGTCCCGCGCGACCGGCAGCTGATCGAGCACCGTCACCCGAGCGGCCCGCGGCGTGTGGTTCTCGATCGTCGTCTCGTACTCGACCTCGCGCCGCCGCGTCGAGCCCAGCGTCGCCTTCGTCGCGGTCCGGCGCACGAGCTTCCGCTCGACCCGGATCCGGTCGTCCAACCCCAGTGCCAGCTCGACGTCCTCGCCCGGCGACCACAACGGCAGCGCGGTCGACCCGACGAAGTCCGCCTCATGGAAGACGGCAGCCTTCCCCGCCGGCAGCGTGTGCTCCGACGAGTTCACCACCGTCGCCCGCAGGTGCACATCCGTCGAGCGCACCGGCGCAGTGATGTAGTCGAGCTCGGTCTCCAGTTCCAGCGACGCGATCGTCGCCCGGTGCGAAGCACCGTCGGCCGGTACGGCGACCGCCCGCGGCGGCGTGTACGTCGCTGCGGTCACCCCCTGCTCCACCACCGCAGCGGACTCCCGGAACTCGACCATGTCCATGTCCTCCGCCGACCCGTAACCGAGCGACTTGCCCCGCATCATCTGCGCCCCACCCGCCGGCGCGGAAACGGCGACCGGCGCTGCAGCGACCGGCACCGGCGGGTGGAACCGATCCAGGTACCAAGGATCGAGCTCCGGCACCTTCGCGGTCACCGTCGGCCGCGCGGTCGACAGCGTCAGCTCGCACTCCGGCCAGTCCTCACCCGTGTGCTGCGTGATCAGCCCGTACCAGCTCAGCGTCAGCCGGTCCCCGACCAGGCGGACGTCGTACGAGCTGGTCCACCCGGCGCGCGGTACGACGTACGACAGCTCGATCTCCACCTCGGCCTCGGACTCCGCCGTCAGCCCGACCGCAGCTACCCGCCGATCAGGCGCGCGCTGCTCGGCGACCGCAGCCAACCGGCGCCCGACGGCGGCAAGCCGCTCCTCGGCCTCCGACCGTTGGCGAGACAGCTCCCGTCGCTGCCCGCGGACAGCCGACAACCGCCCGGCCAGCGAGTCCGTGAACTCGCCCAGATCCGCCGACGCCTCACCACCCGCGAGCGTCCGCGCGAAGGTCCCACCGGCCCGCCGGGCCAACTGGGCCAGGAAAAGATCGAGCTGCGCCTGCACCTCGTCGGCGTCGGCCAGCTCGTCGACCTCGGCCTGCGCCGCGCGGCGCTGCCGCTCCAGCTCGGCGACCGTCTCGTCGGGCGCCTGTGGATGGTGCCGCATCGCGACGTCCACGCCGAGCACGGTCGCCGGCCCGCGGCCGGCGACGCGGACGGAGTCGTCCTGCAACGCCAGCGGCAGGCCGTCGACGTGCACGGTCCGGTCGCCCGAAGGCACGGTGATCCGCCCGCGGCGGGTCACCCGCGCGCGGTCGGGGTACACGACGACGGCCACGATCGGGGCGTCCACCACAAGTTCGCTCATGCCCAAGACAGTAGCCGCACAAGGGCTTTCCGCGTCGAGGTTCGTCCACAGGCAACGCGATCGGGCCGGACCCGAAGGAAGAGGCGAGAGCCGCCGCGAACGCCGAACGGGCCGGACCCCGAAGGAATCCGGCCCGTCCGACGAGCACCTAGTTGACAGTGATCTTGTCGACCTCGATCGTGAGGCCCTTGACGAGCGGCGTCGAGGTCCCGGTCGTCACGGTCCCGGTCCCCTTCTGCACGCCCTTGATGTTCATCGTGTAGCTCATCGACCCACCGGGCGCCCCCGGCGTCGAGACGACCCGCAGGTCCTGGGTCGGCGGACCGGCGATCTGGCTGCCGGCCGTCCCCTCGAAGTTCTCCGCACCGACCGTCAGCCCGTACGACGGACCAGGATCACCCGGCAGGTTCCCCGGGTCGTAGGTGTAGGAGATGTCCTCGGAGCCGTTCAGCCCGATCCACTGCTGGAACACCTTCTGGCTGCTGGTCCCGAACAGGTTGACCCGCCACTCGACGACGAGCCACTCGCTCACCCCGTCGGTCAGGGTGCCGGCGAAGATGCCCGGCGCCCCGGTCCCGTCGAGGTCGGTCCAGTACGTCGCCAGCACGCTGTTCGGCCGCGCCGGGTCGGGCAGCGTCTGCGGCGTGAACTGCACGTCGTCCGACCCGGTGGTGCCACCGGCGACCGAGTAGCCGTTGGAGGTGACGCCGAGGCTGGTGAAGGTCCGTCCCGCGAACTGGAAGGCCGGGACGTTGAAGTTGATCGACTGCTCGTCACCGATCGGTACCGGAGCGATCCCGAACGCGTCGAGCGGGATGTAGCCGGCCGGCGAAACGCCCGGTGCGATCACCGGCGCGTCCGGCTGGCGTCCGGCCAGCGTCGCGGTCTTGGTGGCGATCTGGGTGCCGATCTTGGTCGCGCCGGTGACGCTGTTCAGCCGCAGCTGCGAGCTGAGCGTGCTCGCCGCCGTCACCGACGTGGTCTGCAGGCTGTTGTTCTGCACGGTCACCGTGCAGGTGGACTGGCCGGTGTTGCGCGCGATGGTCGACGGCGTACAGGTCTGGTCGACCGGTACGACGCCTTCCTGGCGGAAGAACGCGACCGGCAGGTGCAGGGCCCGGCTGCCGCCGACCTGCTTGAGGTTGACCTGCCCGAAGTACTGGCCGTCCGGTACGTCGGGCGCGGTGATCGCGATGGTCAGCTTCTGCGTCTTGCCCGGCTTCACCTGGAACACCGGCGGCAGCACGGTGATGTTCGCGCCGCTGACCGTGGTCCCGGTGGCGGTGAAGGTGAGCGTCTGGTTGGTGACGTTCTTGACCGTCCGCTCGGCGGTGATCAGGCCCGGCATCGTGGGTGCGTTGATCGACGGCAGGTTCAGGTCGATCCGGTTCAGCGCGTCGGTCGCCGAGGCCGCGTAGTTGGCGGCGGTCTCGTCGAGGGTCAGACCGGGGTCGCCGGCCTTGGTCAGGTCGATCCGGCCGCTACCGGTGTCGAACGGGTCGGCCTGGGTGACCCGGTCCGGCTTCTTGACCGCGGTCTTGGCCGTCGTACCGAGTGCGGACTTGACCTGCCCGGCCGTCCAGGTCGGGTGCAGCGCGAAGACCAGCGCGGCCGCGCCGGCCACGTGCGGCGACGACATCGAGGTGCCGGCGATCACCTGGTACAGGTTCCCCGGCGGCCCCTCGGCCGGGGACTCCGGCGTCGGCGTCTGGCCGGCCAGGATGTGCAGGCCGGGTGCGGTGACGTCGGGCTTGAGGAAGTCACCGCCGGGACCGCGCGACGAGAACGACGTGATCACGTCGCCCTGCCAGGTGGTCTTGGCGCCCTGGGTGAACGACGCCGTGGTCGTCCCCGGGTGCGCGGCCAGGAACGCGAGCAGCGCGTCGGCGTCCGGCTTCTCCAGCTGGACGGCGGGCAGCCAGTGGTTGTCGGTGAACACGTCGGACGGGCCGGTGGTGTTGTACATCAGCATGCCGGCCGCGCCGCCCTGCAGGACGTTGAAGCCCTTCATCACGCGTCCCGGCGTGAACTCGCAGGCGACGATCTTGTTGGTGAAGATCCCCGGCGGTGCGGGCGTCGTACAGGCCGCGTTGCTGTACGGCGGTGCCGAGGCGAGCACGACCTGCCGCGGCGTGGCCACCCCGCCGGTGATCGACGCGCCGGAGATCGTGGCGGTCGCGCCACCACCGGCCAGCGTCACCGTCGAGCGGAAGGTCCGGGCCTGCGTCGACGCCGCGACCGTGGTCACCCACGGGCTGCGGTGGTCGGTCGTCCCGGCCCCCGGGCCGGAGTTGCCGGCCGAGGTGGCGACGAACACGCCGGCGGCGTACGCGTCCAGGAAGGCGAGCTCGACCGGGTCGCTGTACGGGTCGCTGCCGCCGGAGATCGAGAAGTTGATCACCTTGACGCCGTCCAGGATCGCCCGGCCGACCGCTGCCGCCGAGTCGCTCGGGAAGCAGCCGGTGGCGCCGCAGACCTTGTAGACCGACACGGCCGCGGCCGGGGCGATCCCGGCGATCGGGCCGCGGTTGATGCCCAGCGGGTTGGCGTTCGCGACCGGTCCGCCGGCCGACGTGGTCGCGGTGTGCGTGCCGTGGCCGTTGGAGTCGCGCGCGGAGTCGGGGTAGATGTCGCCACCGACGACCGCGTTGTAGGTGTCGAGGAACGGCTGTCCGCCGATCAGCTTGCGGTTGCAGGCGAACACGTCGGCGGCCGGGGTCAGCGGGTTGTCGCCGAAGTCGCAGACCCGCGCCGTGCCGTCGACGGTCGCGGGCGGTGCCGGCAGCGTGCCGGGGTCGGCGAACGACGGGTGCTCGGGCCAGGCGCCGCTGTCCAGGATGCCGACGATGACACCCTTGCCGGAGCCGGCCGCACCGCCGAGCTGGTTGTAGATGGTCGGAGCGCCGATGAAGGCGGCACTGGAGTCGGTGAGCAGCTTCTGCGGGTTGTCCTGCTGGACCGCGGCGACGCCGGGCAGCTTCAGCAGGTCGCGCGCCTTGTTCGCCTCGACGCTGAGCGCGACACCGCCGTACACGGTGCGGAGCTTCTGGCCGGCGCGGGCGCTCGGGACCTTGTCGCGGAGCGCGGAGAGGAAGGTGTCCTCGACCGCGGTCACGTGCTGGAGGTACTTGGCGGCGTTGGCGCTCTTCGGCTCCAGCTTCTTGCCGGTGACCGACGGGCTGGTGCCCGGCAGCCCTTTGACGCCGCCGCGGTACGCCGCCAGCGAGTCGTAGTCGAGCTTGACGACGACACGGACCTGCTGGGCGGACGTGCTGTTGATCAGAGCCGGGTCGCTCTTGGCCAGCTGACCGCTCGGCGACTTGGCGCCGCTGATCGTGCTGGCGACCGTCAACGGTGTGGCGGTCCAGTTCGTCGGTGGAGTGGGGGACGGGTCGGCCGCTGTCGCGGGCAGCGTGGTGGCGACCAGCAGACCGGCGGACAGGCCGGCGACGGCAGCACGTCGAGTGGAACGGGTCCGGGTTCTGGACCTCATGTGGGCCTCCTGTGAAGGCAGTCGACGCCGTCACCGAAGGAAGGCGGACAGGCCACACCGGGCGACGCCGTACGGCGCCACCGCCCCCAAGTCCCTGACCGAACCCCCCCGGGTTCCGGCGTACCGGCAGACACCCCCGCGGCACCCGCCTGGCCCGAGGCTAGACCCAAACCCCGCCGCGGGCCAGAGCTCCGCACTGGGTCAAGCGCATGACCCAACCCATTGCCATCAGCAACGTGTTTCAGTCACACGTGTCACAGACACCGCTGGCCGGCATCTGCAGGTTGCAGCGCGAGCAGGCGTTCACCGGGCGCTCGGCGATCGCGGCCTTGCGGGCCCGCGCCTTGGCCGCGGCGAGCTTGGCCGGGATCATCGCGGTGCCGCCGTCCTCGGGCAGGCCCACGGCCTCGAAGTGCCGGTACGCCGCCAGCCGCTCCTGCGCGGCGTAGGCGTCCGGGTCGGCCGGGGTGGTCCCGGTCGCGGCGCCGACGATCGCGGCGTACCCGTCGAAGACGCTCTCGTCGGCGTTCACGCAGAACGCCGACAGCATCGGCTCACCCTGCCGCAGGCTCTCGCCGGAGACCTCGGCCAGCACGCCACCCATCCACTGCCGGGTCGGCTGCTTGGTCCGGATCCCGGTCCGCTCCTGGACCCCGGCGGCGATGTCCTTGTACTGCACCAGAGCCTGGTACTTCCGCGCTGCCACCAGCAGCATCTCGCGGGCCGCGCCCGCCCACTCGATCCGGGCGGCGGCGATCCCGACGTCCGAGACCTCCCGCCAGTCCCGCTCCTCGACATCCGTCATCTCGGCCACACCAGAAATCGACACGCGGAGGACCTTAACCGCCCGACCGGCGTGCCGCGAAACCAGGTCGCGACGGTGTTCAGGGACCGGTCGGTTCGTGCGGCCCGAAGCTCACCTCGATGGTCTCGGCGGCCTTGTGGCGCTGCGCCTGCGCGTACATCGCGTAGGCCCGGTGGTCGGCCGCGGTCAGGTTCGCGGCCGAGTCGTTGAACAGCGCGAGCAGCGAGCGCGGGTAGAGCTTGTAGGCGATCACCGAGTTCAGCTCGGCGCCGATCACGGCGATCACCGAGGCGGCGTAGATGAGCCCGATCAGGCCGAGCGTCAGCGCGAAGACGCCGTTCACCTCGCTGGCCTTGGCGAGCACGTGCTCGACGTAGATCCCGCCCAGCCGCTCGAGCAGGTGCCAGCCCAGCGCGGTGAAGAACGCGCCCGGCACGATCTTGCGGAAGGCCGGCCGCGGCCTGATCCCCGGTCGCAGGCAGAGCGTCAGCATCGCGGTCAGCACCAGCACCGAGCCGACCGAGACCAGCCAGCCCATGTTGCTGGCCTGGCTGCCGGCCAGCACGGTCAGCGTCGCGAAGCTCAGCACGGTGAGCCCGGCCAGCGAGAGCAGCGCGCCCGACCGGAGCCGGCCGTGGAACGGGTTCGGCCGGCCGTTGCGGGGGACGCCCCACGTCACGTTCACGGCGTTCTGGACGGCCTGGCCGAGGCCGATCACGCCGTACACGGCGGCCAGGGAACCGACGATGACGGCCGGCGTACTGCCCTGGAGGCCCTGCGGGGTGGCCAGCTGGGTCCCGACGATCGGGAACTCCTTGAGTGCCGACTCCAGGACGGCGCGCTGCAGGTCCTCGTTGCCCTGGAGCACGAAGCCGAGGACCGAGGACGAGATCAGCAGCATCGGGAAGATCGCCGCGAACGCGTAGTAGGTGACGATCACGGCCAGGTAGCTGCCCTGGTCGTCGAAGAACTTGTAGACCACGGCGAGCGGGAACCCCAGCCGTTTCCGCCGCCGCTGCACGGCGTCGATCCACTGCCCGAAGGTACTCACGCCCCCACCGTACGGTCCGGACCCCTCGATCCCGTGCACGCGGCCGGGCCGTGGTTGGCTGGGCTGCCACCAGGATCACCGAGAGGAGCCGGCCGTGAAGGTGTTCTTGTCCACGGACATGGAGGGGACGACCGGGGTCGTCGACTGGGGCCAGGTCCGCGGGCCGGCCACGGAGTACGAGTACTACCGCGGGCTGCTGCAGGCGGAGGTGAACGCCGCGATCGACGGCGCGCTCGCCGCCGGCGCGACCGGCTTCCTGGTCAACGACTCGCACTCGTCGATGCAGAATCTCCGCCCGGACGCGCTGCACGGTCAGGCCAGCTACTTGTCCGGCCGGCACAAGCCGCTCTACATGATGCAGGGCCTCGACGACTCGTTCGACGCGGTCATGTTCGTCTCGTACCACGGCTCCGCGGGCGCGACGTCGTCCGTGCTGCACCACACCTACAACCCGAAGGCGATCGCCGAGGTCCGGCTGAACGGCGTGGTCACGGGCGAGGCGGGGATCAACGCGCTGGTCGCGCGTGCTCACGGCGTACCGGTGGTGCTGATCTCGGGGGACCAGGTGACGATCGACGAGGCGCTGCCGTTCTGCCCGGGGGTCGAGGGCGTCGTCGTGAAGGAGTCGGTCTCGCACAACGCCGCGCTGACCGTGCACCCCGATCTTGCACGGGCGCGGATCCGGGACGCGGCGACGCGCGCGTTGGAGCGTTTGAGTGACTTCCGGCCGCCCGAGATCGCCCCGGCCGAGCTGACCGTTCGCTACCACAACCACGCGTTCGCGGAGCTGGCCTGCGCACTGCGCGACGTCGAGCAGGTCGACGACCAGGTGGTTGCCATTCGCAACGATGATCCGCTGCGGCTGTACCGGACGTTCATCGCCGCCGTGCTGCTCAGCCGCGGGGTCAGCGACTGAGGCTCACCAGGACCAGCCGCGGGCGGCCAGCTCCTGCTCCTCCGACCAGCGCTTGTCCTCACCGTCCAGCCCGTCCACGTCCGGTACGCCGGCCAGCTTGCACGCCTCGTCCAGCAGCGCGTCGTACGCCGCCTCGATCGCCATCAGCCGGTGCGCCCGCGCGTAGATCCGGGGCGCGTTCTCGACCCGCCGGATCTCGGTCGCCAGGTACCCGAGCCGGGTCTGGAGGCGGAGCGTGTCGAAGGGGTCCGCGACCGTGACGGGCTGCCGGCGGAACCGCCCCGCCAGCTGACCCAGCGACGTCCGCAGCCTCTCCATCGCGCACTCTCCCTGCTTCGAGACTACGACGCACCCGGCGCGGAGGCGAGAGCCCGGGAATTCCCGTGCAGGCGGGTGTCCGGGCGTGTGACGATGCCGTATGGCGAACTCCGAGTACGTACTGCGGGCGGCGACGGCGGACGAGCACGACCAGTTCCTGGGACTGTTCGCCGCGGCGATGATGTTCGAGGCGACCCCGACCGACCTGGACCGGGAGCTGTTCGAGCCGGAGCGGGCGCTGGTCGCGGTCGACGGCGACCAGCTGGTCGGGACGGCGAAGGCGATGAGCCGTGACCTGTCGGTCCCCGGAGCGGTGGTTCCGGCGGCGCACGTGACGGCGGTCGGGGTGCGGGCGACGCACCGGCGGCGGGGGATCCTCGCCGGGATGATGAGCCGGCAGCTGCGTGAGGCACCGGAGGCGCTGGCGGTGCTCTGGGCCAGCGAGGCGGGCATCTACGGGCGGTTCGGGTACGCCGCGGCGGCGTTCGGCGTGTCGTACGAGGTCGACTTGCGGTCGGTCAAGCCGCGCCCGCTGCCCAGCGACTCCGGCCGCATCGAGGAGGTGTCCGCCGAGGACGCACCGGCGCTGCTGGCACCGCTGCTGCAAGCGCTGCAGGCCACCCGTCCGGGGGTGTCCGGCCGGTCCGAGCAGGTCTGGCGCCAGCACCTGCAGGACGACCCGGCGCACCGTGGCGGCAGCACCGCGCGGCAGATCCTCGTGCACCGCGACGAGTCCGGCGCCGTCGACGGGTACGTGCTGTGGCGCGGCAAGATGAACTGGGGACCCACCGGACCGGCGTACGAGGTGTCGGTGCAGGAGCTGGCCGCGCTCGACCCCACGGCGTACCACGCGCTCTGGCTGCACCTGCTGACGCTCGACCTGGCCGCCAAGCTGGAGTACGGCCACGCCGCGGTCGACGAGCCGTTGCTGCAGCTGGTCAGCAACCCGGTCGCACTGGGCCGGCGGCTGTCGGAGACGCTGTGGATCCGGATCACCGACGTACCCCGTGCGCTCGCCCAGCGCCGGTACGCCGTCGCCACCGACGTGGTGATCGAGGTGACCGACGACCTGATGGAGGCGAACAACGGCCGCTTCCGCCTGACCGGCGACGCCGAGAAGGCGACCTGCGAACGCACCGACGCCGCCGCCGACCTGGCGCTGTCGATCAACGAGCTGTCGGCGGCGTACCTGGGCGGGCGTGGCCTCGCCGAGTTCGCCACGACCGGGCGCGTCACCGAGAACACTCCGGGCGCGCTGGCCGCCGCGACGGCCGCGTTCGGCTGGCCGCTCGGTCCGGTGAGTCTGGAGATCTTCTGAGCCCTATCGTTGGGCAGCATGAGCTACCAGCAGCCGCCCTACCAGCCGCAGCCGCCGATGGGGATGCTGCACCTGACCCTGCAGGGCAGCGCCATGACCGGCACCTTCACCCCGCCGACCGTGCGCCTGAACGGCTACCCGGTGCGGGTGAAGTACGGCCGCAACGACATCCCCGTGTACGCCGGGCCGCTGCGCGTCGACATCCACTCGCAGTGGATGCGGGAGTTCGGCCGGGCCGCGCTCGAGTTCACCGTGCTGCCGGGGCAGGGCGTACCGGTGTTCTACGCGTCGCCGTACCACCAGTTCGCGTCCGAGGGCAGCATCGGACACAGCCAGGTGAAGCGGAAGGGCCTCGGTGTGCTGCTCGCCCTGGTCGGGCTGATCGTCACCGCGAGTGTGGTGTCGATCCTGCTCGCGGTGCTGAGCTCCTTGTAGGTTTCGGTCCCATGGCGACAACCCGCGTACGCCGGCCGCGCCCGGCCGACATGACCGTCCCCGCCGGCGCCCGGAGCGTCTTCACCGACGGCGCCTGCTCGGTCAACCCCGGTCCGGGCGGCTGGGCCTGGGCGCTGTCCAAGACCGAGTTCGCCGCCGGCCACGAGGCCGCCTCGACGAACCAGCGGATGGAGATCCGGGCCGCCCTCGAAGCGGTCCGGGCGAACGAGGGCCCGCTGCTGGTCGTGTCCGACTCGACGTACGTGGTGAACTGCTTCCGCGACCGGTGGCACGCGGGCTGGCTGCAGCGCGGCTGGCTGACCTCGGCGCTGAAGCCGGTCGCCAACCGCGACCTGTGGGAGCCGCTCGTCGAGCTGTTCACCGAGCGCGGCGACATCGCGTTCCAGTGGGTCAAGGGCCACTCCGGCCACGAGATGAACGACTTCGTCGACGAGCTCGCCGTCGCCGCCTGCTTCCCGGACCGCTGAGGTCAGTCCCGGCCGAGGATGCCCTGTTCGTAGCCCTTGGCAACGGCCGCGGCCCGGTCGGTGACGCCGAGCTTGGTGAACAGGTGGCTCAGATGCGTCTTCACCGTCGCCTCGCTGATGAACAGCTCGCGGGCGATCTCCCGGTTCGAGGTGCCCTTGGCAACCAGTGCGAGCACCTCGCGCTCGCGCGCGGCGAGCGGGCTGGCGGCCGGCGTACGGACTGCTGAGACCAGGCGCGACGCGACGGCAGGGGACAGGACCGTCCGCCCGGCCGCAGCCTCCCGTACGCCGGTGAACAGGTCGGTCGCCGGCGCGTCCTTGAGCAGGTAGCCCGTCGCACCGGCCTCGATCGCGGGCAGCGTGTCGGTGTCGGAGTCCCAGGTGGTGAGGACCAGGATCTTCGCCCGGGCACCGCGCCGGGTCAGCTCGGTGATCGCGTCCAGCCCGCTGCCGCCGGGCATCCGCAGGTCCATCAGGATCACGTCCGGGTCGAGCTCGGTCGCCAGCGCGACCGCCTCGACGCCGTCGGACGCCTCGGCCAGCACGGTGAAACCGGGGACCGACTCGAACAGGCCGCGGAGGCCGTTGCGGACGACGGGGTGGTCGTCGACGAGGAGGAGCGAGATGTCAGCCATGGGGCACCAACGGTACGCGGGCCGACAGCGCCGTACCGGCTCCTGGCTCGGACTCGACGGTGAGCGAACCGGCGATCCGCTCGGCCCGCGCCCGCATCCCGTCCAGGCCGAACCCGCCGGTGCTGCTGCGGGCCGGGCGGGCCAGCGGGTCGAAGCCCTTGCCGTCGTCGCGGATGTCCACGGTCACCTCGTCGTCGATGAAGCTCAGGGTCACGCCGACGCGCTCGGCGGCGGCGTGCTTGGCGACGTTCGCCAGCGCCTCCTGGGTGATCCGGAGCAGCGTCGCCGAGACCTCCTGGTGCAGCGGCTGCGCCGTACCGGCGAGCGTGAAGTCCGCCCGTACGGCGGTGCGCTCGGCCCACTGGTCGACGGTCTTGCGCATCGCCTCCGGCAGGTCGTCGGAGGACAGCTCCAGTGGGGCCAGGTTCTGCACCGAGCGCCGGGCCTCGCTGAGGCTGTGCCGGGCCAGGTCGGTCGCACGGGTGACGCGCTCCCGGACGGCCGGGTCGTCGGTGATGTTCGCGACCACCTGCAGCTGGGCGACGATACCGGTCAGACCCTGCGCGATCGTGTCGTGGATCTCCGCTGCCAGCCGGCGGCGCTCGTCGGCGACGCCGGCCTCCCGGGCCTGGACCAGGAGCTGCGCCTGCAGCGCGGCGTTCTCGGCCTGGGCCTTCTCGAGCTCGACGATCGTCGCGGCCCGGGCCCGGGACCGCTCGTCCTCCTGCTCGGAGAAGTGGATCACGGTGGTCAGCAGCACGTTGTTGGCGACCAGGAGACCGCCGAACACCACCCACCGCATCGTGTCGCCGACCGGGATCCCGCTGGTCTGGGCGGCGGCGACCGGGATCGAGCAGCCGAACAGCGCGATCCGCCGCCAGCGCCGGTCGGCGATCTGCTCGTTGGTGTCGAAGTAGCCGGCGACGGCGTAGAAGGCGAAGAAGCCGTTCAGCAGCGTGAGCGCGAACCCGATCGCCAGCCGGACGGCGTAGTACGTCGCCGACAGCCAGTGCGGCCCGGGCCGGACCCGCTCGGTCCGCGTCCACCAGATCTCGAGCGCCAGCGCGGCGACCACCAGGACCGCGGCGGCGACCTGCAGGTCGTTGCTCGGCGTGATCAGCCCAGCGGTCGCGACCGCCAGGAAGGTGCCGACCACCAGCAGCCCGTACGGCAGCCACTTGCGGAACATCTCCTGCCGGCGCTCGATCTCGGTGTCCACCTGCTCAGTCTCCTACTCCCACCGGAACCAGCGCGCCGCCACGGCGGTCAGCACGACCGCCCAGGCCGCGAGGACCCCGAGGTGCGACCAGTCCGGCCAGTGCCCGGTCGACGCCTGGTCGAGCGCACTCGCCGCCGCGCCGAACGGCGTCAGCCGCACGATGTGCGCCATCAGGTCCGGCATCGACCGCACCGGGATCCAGAGGCCGGCGCAGAACAGGCTGGGGAAGAACACCACGGACCCGATCGCGCTCGCGATCTTCGCCGTACGGGCCAACGCCGAAACCAGCGCGCCGAGCGCTAGGGCGGCGGCCGCCGTGAGGAGGAGTGCGAGCACGTATCCGAAAGCCTGCTGCGGCAGCGGTACGTCGAACGCGACTCTCCCGATCGCCAGGCACAACAGGGCCGACACCACGGCCGCGGCGCCGTTGAGCCCCATCTGTGCGGCCAGCAACGCCGCCGGGCGTACAGGCGTCGCCGACATCCGGCGCAGGATCCCGCGCTCGCGGTACCCGGTCAGCACCGGCGGCATCGTCTGCAACCCCGCCACGACCAGCGCCACCAGCACCAGGATCGGCACGTAGACGTCGATCAGCCGGAACCCGCCGCTGCCGTCGCGGAACGACGGGATCGAGCCCAGGATCACCAGCAGCAGCGGTGGGAACCCGATCACCCAGAACAGCACCCCCGGCTCGCGCCGGAACAACCGCGCCTCGGCCTTGAAGACCGCCGTCGTCGCACTCATTTCGCTGCTCCTGTCAGGTCGAGGAAGGCATCGTCGAGGGTCGCGTCGGTGACCCGGAGCTGCCGGGCGGTGATCCGCCGGCGGGCCAGCAGCGACAGCAGCGCCGTCACGGTGTCGTCGTCGCCCTTGAGGGTGATCCGGCCGTCCTTCTCCTCGACCGTCACCACCGCGGGCAACGCCGCCAGCTCCGGGGTCGCGAGCGGCTCGGACGGCGTGAACGAGATGACGGTCGCGCCGGTCGCCCGGCTGATCAGGCCGCGCGGGGTGTCCAGCGCGGTGATCCTGCCCTTGTCGATCACGGCCACGCGGTCGCACAGGCGCTGCGCTTCCTCCATGAAGTGCGTGACCAGCAGGACGGTCACCCCTTGCCGGCGGACGTCCTCGACGATCTCCCAGGTGTCGCGCCGGGCCCGGGGATCGAGTCCGGTGGTCAGCTCGTCGAGCACCACCACCCGCGGGTTCCCGACCAGCGCCAGCGCGATGAAGAGCCGCTGCTTCTGCCCGCCGCTCAGCGTCCCGAACCGCTTGTCCAGGTGCTCGACCAGCCCGAGCCGCTCGGCGAGCTTGCCCCAGTCAGCCGGCCGCGGGTAGAACGCGGCGTACAGCTCCAGCGCCTCCCGGACCGTGAGCTTGGCCTGCAACTCGCTCTCCTGGAGCTGCGCCCCGAGCACCTGCCGTACGCCGGCCCGATCCGCGACCGGATCCAGCCCGGCCACCCGCACCTGGCCACCGTCCGGGACGCGCAACCCCTCCACACACTCCACCGTCGTCGTCTTCCCGGCGCCGTTCGGCCCGAGGATCCCGAAGATCTCGCCTTCCTCGACCCCGAACGACAGACCGCCGACGACCTCGCGGCCGCCGTACGACTTCCGCAGCTGTTTCACCTCGACCACTGTTGTCATACCCCGAGCTTCGGCCAGAGCACCTCTGCCTCACATCGCCCATCGAGCTCGCGATCCGTCAGCCGATCGGTTGATCTCCTCCTCGTGCGACAGTGTCCCGACGATGACGATCTTCACCTTCCACCTCGCCGAGCTCCGCCCGGCAACCACGGCGCGCGCCCTGTGGAAGCCGCCGTCGGCCCCCGGCCTCCGGTACGCCGAGTGCCTGGCGCTGATGCGGCTCGGCGCGCCGACGATCTCCCCGGCGCGCATGCAGCTCCGCCGGATGGCGATGTTCGCCCGCTGGGAGGACGAGGCCGCGCTGGAGGCGTTCCTCGCCGACGATCCTCTTGGCCGGCAGCTCGCGGCGGCCTGGCACGTCCGCCTGCAGTACCTCCGCCGCTGGTCCCGCCTGGCAGCCCTCCCCGACCTCCCGGCCCGAGCCGGCGAATGGGATCAGACCGAGCCGGTCGTCGCCGTCACCCTCGCCCGCATGCGCCTCCCCGAGGTCCCCAGATTCCTCAAGTGGGGCAAGCCCGTAGAACGCCTGGTCCGCGACGACCCGGCGACCACCCTCGCACTGGCCGCGATGCGCCCACCCCGAACGATCTCCACGTTCTCCGTCTGGCGTTCGGTCCAGGAGATGGAAGCCATGGTCCACGGGCACAGCGAGGTCCCCGACCCGGCGCGGCACGCCGTCGCGATGAAGGAACGCCGCCGCCGCGACTTCCACCACGAGTTCGCAACACTCCGATTCCGGCCGCTGTCGGAGCACGGCTCCTGGCAGGGCCGGACCGGAATCGTTCCCCGCTAACCCACCGACGGCCCCAGGCCCAGCGACTGCGGCGTACTGGAGTCCGGCGACGGCTGATGCAGTCCCTCGTCCAGCGGGCCGAACTCCGTCATCAGCGCCGCGCTACCGCCCCACGGTGTCTGTTCCTCGGCGATCATCGCGTTGGTCGTGAGCAGCAACCCGGCCACCGACGCGCCGTTCTGCAGCGCCGAGCGGGCCACGCGCAGCGGATCGACGATGCCCATCTCGAGCATGTTGCCGTAGCGCCCGTCGAGCGCGTCGAAGCCGTCGTCGGGGCCGAGCTGGTCGATCTGGGCCAGGATCTCGTCGCCGTTGTAGCCGGCGTTCGTCGCGATCAGGTACGCCGGTTCGCGCAGCGCCCGGCGGACGATCTCGACGCCGGTCTTGTAGTCGTCCTTCACCTCCAGGTCGTCCAGCGCCGACGCCGCGTGCAGGATCGCCACGCCGCCGCCGGCCACGATGCCCTCGGCCATCGCCGCGCGGGTCGCCGAGAGCGCGTCCTCGACCCGGTGCTGCAGCTCCTTCAGCTCGGCGGGTGTCGGCGCGCCGACCGAGATCACCGCGACCTTGCCGGACAGCGCCCCGATCCGCTCGGTCAGCACGTCCTCGTCGACCCCGAAGGTCGCCCGCTCCAGCTCGGCCCGCAGCTGCGCGAGCCGGAACTCGACGTCCTTCTCGTGCCCCGGCGAAGCGACGATCGCCGTCCGGTCGGCGGTGACCCGGACCTGGTCGGCCCGGCCGAGCTTGTCGACGCCCATCGTCTCCAGCGTGAAGCCCGAGTGCCGGCTCAGGACGGCGCCACCGGTGATCGCCGCGATGTCCTCCAGCTTGTGCAGCCGCCGGTCACCGAAGCCCGGCGCCCGCACGCCGACGCACTGGAAGTGCCCGTTGACGTGGTTGTGCACGAGCATGCTGAGCGCCGTACCTTCGAGGTTCTCCGCGATGATGACGAGCGGCTTCGGGTCGCGCATCACCTTCTCCAGCAGCGGCATCAGCTCCTGCACCTTGCTGATCTTCTCGCTGCACAGCAGCAGGTACGGGTCGTCGATCACGGCCTGCAGACTGCCCGGGTCCGTCACCATGTACGGCGACAGGTACCCGTTGTCGAACTCGAACCCCTCGACGAAGTCGACCCGGATCCCGTGCACCGCCGACTCCTCGACGGTGACGATGCCGCCGTCGCCGACCGAGTGCAGCGCCTTGGCGATCACCGCGCCGACCGCGTCGTCGTCGTTGGCCGAGATCGCCGCGACGCGGCCGAGGTCCTGCTCGGTGGCGACCGGGTGCGCGACCTGCCGCAGCCGCTCGACCAGCCGGGCCACCGCGATGTCGATACCGCGCTTGACCAGCACCGGGTTGCCGCCGGAGCCGATCGCGGCCATCCCCTCGCGGACGATCGCGTGCGCCAGCACGGTCGCGGTGGTGGTGCCGTCGCCGACGATGTCGTTGGTCTTGATCGCGGCTTCCTTGACCAGCTGGGCGCCCATGTTCTCGAACTGGTCCTTGAGGTGGATCTCGCGGGCGATCGTGACGCCGTCGTTGGTGACCACCGGGGAGCCGGTGATCTTCTCCAGCACGACGTTGCGTCCCTTCGGCCCGAGCGTGGAGCTGACCGCCTCCGAGAGCTGGTCCACCCCCGCCAGCATCAGCTCGCGCGCCTGGGCACCGAACCGCAGTTCCTTGGCCATCGTTTGCTCCTCAGTACGTGCCCGGTCCGGGCGAACGGTCTGCCGGAGTGCGCTACGGGACGAGGATCGCCCGCCCCCGCACCCGGCCGGCATCGAGATCCGCGACCGCCTCGGCGGCCGCCTCCAACGGGTAGGTCCTGGTGTGCAGGGTGACCTTGCCGGCCTGGGCGAGGGCCATCAGCTCGGCCAGGTCGTTGTAGGTGCCGACGATGTTGCCGATCACGTTGCGCTCGGTCGAGATGATGTCCAGCGTCGGCACCCGCAGCTCGCCGCCGTACCCGATCACGAAGTACGAGCCGCCGGCCGCGGTCATCGCGAAGCCGTCCTGCTCGGCGCCCTGCTCGGCGACGAAGTCCAGGACGACGTGCGCCCCGGCGCCGCCGGTCAGCTCCTTGACCGCCTCCACCTGATTGCCATCGGCAACGACAGTCTTGTCGGCGCCGAGCTGCTCGGCGAGCTTCAGCGCGTCCGGGTTGCGGTCGACCACGACGATCCTGGTCGCAGTCAGCGCGGCCAGGCACTGGATGCCGATGTGCCCGAGGCCGCCGGCCCCGATCAGCACGCACGTCGTACCGGGGACGAGCCGGGGGATCGCCTTGCGCACCGCGTGGTACGCCGTGATGCCGGCGTCGGCGAGCGCCGCGACGTCCTTCGGCTGGGTCTCCGGATCGAGCTTGACGCAGGCCCGCGCGGAGGTGAGCAGGTACTCGGCCATCCCGCCGTCGCTGTCCAGCCCGGGGAAGGTGCTCAGCACGCAGTGCATGTCGTTGCCGGCCCGGCACGCCTGGCACAGGCCGCAGGTCGGCGTCGGGTGCAGGATGACGGTGTCGCCCACCTTGACGTTGGTCACCGCGCTGCCGATCTCGTGCACCCAGCCGGCGTTCTCGTGCCCGATCGTGTACGGGAGCGTGGGATTCATCGCGTCGGCCCACTGGCCCTCGATGATGTGCAGGTCGGTCCGGCAGACGCCGGCACCGCCGATCTTGACGATCACGTCCAGCGGGCCGCTGATCTTCGGCTCCGGGACGTCCTCGACCACTGGTTGCTGGTGGTAGCCGTGCAGCCGGACAGCTCTCATCCTGGTCCCTCCTCACCCGCTCCGGCCCCGGCGTACCGGTGCTGGAGCATTCCCCTGCAGATCCCGGTGTTGGCCTCGATCCCGGTCCGGGTGAGCCGGGCCAGGCCCAGGTGCCTCGGTACGCCGGCCGCGGCCACCGGCGTACCGGTGCCGGGGTCGACGAGCAGTGCCGCGCCGTCGTCGCTGGCCAGCCCGAGCTCGGCGCGGCGGCGGCGCAACCTGTCCAGGTCGGCGGACGGCGGGACATCGCCGAGCGTCAACCGGGACAGGTCCGCCGGATCGGTGCCTGCGGCAACCAGCGGCCGGCAGACCTGGTCGGTGCCGGCCAGCATCGCCTTGGTCACGAAGACCCGGCGCAGCTCGTCCAGCTCCGCCGCCGCCTCGCCGTCGAACGCCGCCACGAACCCGGCCCGCGCGGCGACGCCGGCGTTGATCTGGTCGGCGGCGAAGTGGTCCTCGAGCGCCACGTCGACGGTCCGGACCTCGGGCAGCGCGGCCAGTACGTCGTACGCGTCGGCGACCATCAGGAAGGCGAAGTTCGGCGCGCAGAAGTACGTCGGCAGCCGGAGCCGGACGACCACGTCACCGGCCGCGGACACGTGGCAGGACGCGACGAACCCGAGCGTGGTGACCGGCTCGTCCAGCTCGGGGTCGCGGACCAGGTCCAGGGCGCTCAGCACCCTGGACCTCTGCGTGGCCGTCGTCATTACTGGGTGACCAGCTTCGCGTCGTCCTGCGCGGCCGGCTCGGCGTCGCGCAGCTGCAGCTCGTCGGGCACCTTGAGGTCGTACAGCTTGGCCGCGTTCAGCCCGAGGATCTTCTTCTTGCCCTCGACGCCGAGGCGCGGGTAGTCGGCGAACTCCGGGAGGTCCGGGAAGTCCCAGTCCACGAAGCCCTCGATCTGCCACTTCGGCTCCCAGATGCCGTAGTCGCTGCCGAAGGTCATCTTGTCCTCGCCGACCCAGAACAGCAGCTCGCCCATCACCTTGTTGAAGAAGTGCGGACGGGCCGCCATCAGGCCGCCGATCACCACTGACAGCCCGGCGTACACGTTGGGCTCCTGGGTGGCCATGAAGCAGAAGTCCTCGATCCGCGGCAGGCCGACGTGCTCGACGATGAAGTTGAGCTCGGGGAAGTCGGTCGCGGCGTGGTCGATGTCGGAGACGTCGAACGCGTCCTTGTCCAGCGGCCAGATGGTGGGGCCCTTGTGGACGTGGATGTTCTTGATCCCCAGCTCCTGGGCCCGGGCGAGGTACGTGTACGCGGCCGGGTCGGTGAGCTTGTACCCGCGCGACCCCGCGTTCCACTCGGCCGTGTAGAGCTTCACACCCTTCGACCCGTACCGCTCGACGTTGCGCGCCAGCTCCTCCAGGCCGGCGTCACCGTCGCGTGGGTCGAACCGGGTGTTCAGCACGAACATCCCCGGGTGCTTCTCGCCGAGGTCGGCGTTCTGCTCGGTGGTGTTGAAACCCTCCGTGTACCACTCCTTCAGGTACGTCGGCTGGAAGATCGCGACGTCCACGTAGCCGTCCTCGAAGACGTCCTTCATCAGGTCGTCGTGGGTGTAGCTCATGAACTTCTCGATGGTCCAGTGGGTCTCCTTCGGGGCGAGCGACTGGTACGCGTGGAAGCACTCGATCCATCCCTTGGCGTACTGCTCGGCACCCGGCACCCAGTTGTCCGGGCCGGCCTTCCACATGTGCATGTGGCTGTCGACCACGAAGTACTTCTCGCCGTTGTGCTCGTACACGGTTCCCCTCCTGAGCTGGTCAGCGGGTGGTCAGGTCGAAGCCGATGTACTCGGCGGCGTCCTCGGGGTTGGCGAACATGATGGTGCGGTCGTCGAGGTGGATCATCCGCCCGTAGTGGGTGGACATGTTCTCCTCGAACTGGGCCGCGTCGAAGAAGCCCTGCTCCTCGCCGAGCGCCTCGGAGATCTCGTCGTAGACGACCTCCATCTTGCCGACCGCGTCGACCCGGATCATCGACGGCAGCGGCGTCACGGTGACGTTGTCCTCGGCACTCATCACCTCGGCCACCACCGCGCCGACCTGGTTGTTCATCAGCGTGAAACCGCACCGATTGGACGGGGTGTTGTCGGACTTGAACGGGCTCTCTGCGGTGGTGAAGGTGGTGCTCACAGTCCCAGCTCCTTGGGTTCGGTGAGGCCCAACCCGGTGACGATGCCGCTGAAGCGGCTCTTCACCCGGTCCAGCCCGTCCTCGAATCGGGGCGGCTTGGTGTCCGGCTGCGACCACAGCGGCTGCAGCTTGCGGGCGGCGCTGATCGACCGCTCGGTCCAGGTGGCCAGCCAGTCCTGCAGGAGCGCCTTGTTGTGGTCGGCGAACTCCTTGTCGTTGGTGAGCAGCTCGAACATCGCCTTCGTGTAGCGCAGGTCGCGCTCGGCGAAGTCGTACTCGGCCGCGCCGACCACGGTCGGCGTCACGAAGTCGCCGTTGCCGGGGGCCGCGTGCTGGACCAGTTGGCTGCGGAACAGCTCACCGACCAGTGGCTCGAACACGACGTTGGCGGCGAAGATCGCCTCGCACCAGTCGTCGATCCCGGTCAGCTGCTCGGCCACTTCGCGGACTCCCTGCCAGGCCGGGTCGGAGTTCCAGGTCTCCAGGTGCGCCTTGCCGTCGAAGTCCTCGATCTCCTCGCTCAGCGTCAGGTTGTAGAGAGCGAGATCTTGGGCGGCCCGGATCCGGTGCATGCTGTTCACCGAGATCGCGTTGTTGTGCATGTTGGTGGGCGCCCGCCGGTTGGCGTTCGCGAACAGGTACAGCCCGAGGCCGTGGTCGACGTGCATCCAGGCGCCGACGTGCTGCTCGACGAAGCGGATCCAGTTCCGGTTCCACTGCTCGAAGGCCTTGGACTGCCGGGCCGCCTCGACGTTCTGGGTCACCTGCCGGACGACGTTGGAGTTGTACCGGTAGAGCGTCATCTCCCACTCTTCGTTGGGATCGCGGAACTCGTGCCAGCCGGTCGACGGCCACTCCTTCACGATCATGCCGCCGGTGCCCGGCCCGCGCTGCGGTGAGGGCTGGTCCGAGCCCCACGCCTTCAGCTGGGTCCACTCCAGCGGGTAGCCGCCGCGACCGTCCGCGAAGCCGTACAGCCAGCCCTGCGTCAGGTAGTGCCGCGGGTCCGGCTGGACGTCGACCGTGACGTCCTCGTAGTGGCTCTGCTTGCGCTTCTGCGGGGTGTAGTAGTTGTACCGGCGGGCCGTCGAGTCCGGGAAGACCTTGGCGCCGGCCTCGGCGTCGGTGAAGACCGGCTGCGGCACGCTGCGTGCCTGCGGGGATTCCTGTGTGGTCGTCATCTGGCTTCTTCCTCCAGCGCGGGATCACCGGCGTCGCCGGTGGTGGTGAACTTGTCGTAGAAGATGCGCTTCTGGGCGACCCCCAGCCGTTCCAGCAGGGGGAGCGCGGCCTCGACCATCGGCGGCGGGCCGCAGACGTAGGCGTCGGCCCCGTCGAGGTCGTCCTCGTACCGGGCGACGACGTCGGTGATCAGGCCGACCTCGCCGTCCCACTCGTCGTCACCGGCCGGTTCGGACAGCGCCGGCAGGTAGCGGAAGTCGGGAAGGGTCGCGGCCAGCGACCGCAGCTCCTCGTCGAAGCACAGGTCGCGCAGCCCGCGCGCGCCGTAGTAGAAGGTCGTCGGCCGGTCGATCGCCCGTTCGGCCATCGACCGCAGCAGCGACAGGATCGGGGCCATCCCCGCCCCGCCGCCGAGGAACACCAGCCGGGCGCCGGGGTTGTCGCGCAGGGTGAAGACCCCGAACGGCCCGGTCAGGTCCAGCCGGTCGCCGACCGCGACGCGCTCGTCCAGGTACGACGAGAACAGCCCGCCCGGGTAGATCTTGATCACGAACTCGAGCTGGCCGCCCTCGCGGCTGGACGTGTTCGCCATCGAGAACGACCGGGTGGCCCGCGTCCCGGGGACGGTGATGTCGACGTACTGGCCCGGGAAGTACTTCAGCTCGCCGGGTTCCAGCAGCCGCAGGACCAGGTGCCGCATGTCGTGGGTGACCGCGGTGTTCGCGACCACCTCGGCGACGGCCTCCTGGATCGGCAGGCCGGACCTGATCATGTCCGCGTCGTAGTTGAGCAGCTCGATGGTGAGGTCCTCGTAGGCGTGCGCCCGGCACAGCAGCGTGTAGCCCTCGGACAGCTCGTAGTCCGGCAGCGCGAACGTCGAGTACCGGTCGAGCTCGAGGTCGTCACCGTCGAGCACGAACGACTTGCACGACGAGCACTGCCCTTCCTTGCAGCCGTGCATCAGCATCACGCCCTGCTCGGCCGCGGCCCGCAGGATGGTCTGGTTCTCGTCGACCTCGATCTCGATGCCGACCGGTTCGAACCGTACGACGTGCTTGTCGCCCATGGCTCCTCGGCTCCTCGCAGCTGCTCGTGCGCCGGCGAAACGGACCTGGGGGAGGGCGAGCGGGGGTCTCGCCCTCCCTGGTGGAGGGGTCGTGCGTCAGTTGTCGACCGGGGCCCGGCCCGCGGGACCGCCGCGTACGTAACGGGCCGCGAAGGCCGTCCGCTGGTCGTCGGTCATCTCGTTCAGCAGCACGTTCGGGCTCTGCAGCGGGGGACAGCGCCGCAGATGGTCGAGCGTCCACATCTTGTCGGGGTTCAGGTCGAGGTGCGGCTGGGCGACCATCGTCTTGCCGTCGTCACGGACGAAGCCCATGTCGGACACCACGTCGGCCCAGTTCCAGCCGTGGTACAGCGTCTCCCACTCGCGGTGGCCGATCAGCTGCCCCATGTTCGGCGTCTGCCGGCCCTGGTACGTCGGCCGGAAGGCGGTCTCGTCGGTCCACCTGCACATCTCGTGGCAGTACGTGCGCCACTGGCCGTCGACCTCGGCCATCACCATGTCCTCACGGACCAGGCACGGCACCATGCAGGTCCAGCAGCGGTGCGGGTACTCGTAGTCGACGTCCTCGAAGACGATCGGGTTGTGCCCGTTCGGCGTGGCCAGCCGGTTGTAGTTCTCCCACCACTTGCCGTACCGGTCGTACCAGCCCGGGTACTTGAACTCGAACCACTCGAAGTCCTTGTCGGTCATCGGGTCGATCCGCCAGTAGTTGGCCAGCCAGCCGGTGGCGAAGAACTGCGCGACCTCGTGCACGTAGCCCTTGTTCCAGATCTGGTTCCAGGACTCCTCGATCAGGTCGTGCGGGATCTCCAGGCCGTACTTCTCCAGCGGCACCAGGTAGCTGCGGTAGTAGTCGTCGTAGATCCAGCGCCGCCACATCTCGGCGTACGACTCACGGTCCTTGCGGCGGTCCTTGGTCCCGTACTCGATGAACGTGCCGATCGCGGCGTCGACGACGCGGTGGTTGTTCCACCACGCGTAGCGCAGGTCGCGGGCCAGCAGCTGGTGGTTGTTCTCGTCGGCCAGCGCCATCAGCAGCGTGGCGTACCCGTTGCTGATGTGCCGCGACTCGTCGGACTGGACCGAGTGGAAGACCGTCGGCAGCAGGTAGTCGCCGTTCGCGGCGGCCTCGGCCGGCATCGCGACGAACAGCGTGTTGGTGAAGGCGGTCTCGGCCACGATGGTCAGGTAGATGCTGGCCGCGGTGATCGCGTCACCGGTGATGAAGCCCTCCGCGAACTGCCGGCCGATGGTGCCGCAGTAGTCGCTCTGGAAGTTGCGCAGGCTGGAGTTGAAGCCCGCCGGGTCGATGTAGTTGTTCATGTACAGGCGCTTCAGGTTCTGCTGGATCGTCGAGTGCCGGACCTCGTCGATCATCTGGATCGCCTGACCGTTGTGCAGCTCCGGGTTCGGGACGGTCCGGAACAGCAGCGGCATCGCCCGCGCGGCCGAGATCTCGGGCAGCGGGATGATGCTCAGGAACAGCTTCTGCCACTCCAGCCAGCGCTCCTGCACCTGGCGGAACATGTTGCCCCGGATGGCGCCGTCGGACGCGCCGTACACCCGGTGGTCCTTCTCCTCCTGCATCGGGAAGTACGAGCGCAGCACCTGCTTGAGCGGGTCCTTCTTCTGCGCCTTCTGGAACGTGTAGTCGGTCCCGTACTGGGAGACGGGCTCGTGGTAGGCGGGCTCCCAGGACAGTTCCTGGATCTTCTGGTGGGCCTTCGCCACACTTTGGCGACTCATGGCACTCCTCTGTGGCTCGCTGTGGCCTCTGGCCGGGCCCCACCCCCACGGGGCCGTACGACGTGGGCTGCGCCACGTCCTGCTTGCTTTCTGCAGTACATCGCAGCCGCCGAGTGCCGGGAGGTCTCAAATTGAGACTCCGCTTGCCGGGTGGGTTTCAGTCCTTGCCGAAGACGGCGTCCCGGAGTTCGGCGAGCTCCGGGGCGGCGTCCTGCAGACTCCGGGAGTCACCCGGTACGGCGGGCCGGATACCGAGCGCGACCAGCAGCGCGGCCGCGGCCTCGCCCGGATCGCCGGCCGTCCCGAGCACCGGGTGCAGCCCGGCGTCGGCGAGCTGGTGGAAGACCGCGTTGACGACCGTCCACGGGTTGTAGCTCTCGTCGGTGGCCATCTGTCCATCAGAAACCCTGGGCGTCGCGGTGGCTGTCTCAAATTGAGACAGCCATCGGCGCCGACGTGACTACGCTGGAGGGATCGGTGCCGTTCCCGAAGCGAGGCCCCGTCATGGAGGACCTGGAGACCATTGCCGGAGACAGCGGCCGGACCGAGCAGGCCCGGCTCAGTTTCCTGACCTACGACGCCTTTCCGGTCGGCGACGTCCGCCGTCCGGTCCTCGCCTCCTGGGTCCGTTCGCGCCGCCGCAACCTGCCCGCGGACCGGATCGAGCTCCCGTACGTCTCTGACCCCGACCTCGACCAGCCGCTCGCGCGCAGCGCCGACCCGGTCCTGCTACGGCTGCACGAGCACCTCGACGGCCAGCCGATCAGCGTCATCCTGACCGAGCGGGACGGTCTCGTCCTGCGCCGCCTGACCGCCGACACCGGCCTGAGCCGGCACCTGGACCGCGTCCATCTCGCCCCGGGCTTCAGCTATTCGGAGCAGTTCGCCGGCACCAACGGCATCGGTACGGCGCTCGAACGCGGCGGCCCGATGCACGTGTTCGGGCACGAGCACTACGCCGAGGACCTCGAGGACCTGGCCTGCGCCGGCGTACCGATCAAGCACCCGATCACCGGCAAGACCGTCGGCGCGATCGACCTGACCTGCTGGCGCAAGGACGCCGGCTCGCTGCTGATCGCGCTGGCGAAGACCACAGCCGACCAGATCCGCGCCGCGCTGATGCGCGACTGCTCGGCCCGCCAGCAGGAGCTCGTCGAGCAGTACCTGCAGGCCGGACGGCGTACGGCGGACATGGTGCTCGCCTTCGAGGGCGACCTGCTGGTGATGAACACCAACGCCCGCCGCAACCTCGACAACAGCGACCAGGCCGCCATCCTCGCCCACGGCACCGATCTCCTGTCTGCGGGCCGCACCGCCGTAGCGGTGGAACTCCCCAGCGGCAGCCGAGTCCGCATCACCTGCCGCCCTGTCCCAGAAGGCGTCCGCACCACCGCCGCCGTCCTCCAGGTCACACCCCTAGCTCCAGGCCTGGGCGTCATGACCGTCCGCGCCAGCCGCCCACCCCCACGCCCCGAGCTCCCCGGCATGGTCGGCCGCAGCGGCCCCTGGCTGGCCTGCTGCCGCGACGTCGACAACGCCTACCGCGCCGGCCAGTGGATCGTCCTCACCGGCGAAACCGGTACCGGCAAGGCTGCGCTGGCCCGCGCCGCCCACCAGCAGAACAACCCAGCCGGCGCCCTCGCCGTACTGGACGCTGCCACTGACACCCCAGCCGATGTGGCGGCCGAACTCTCGGACGAAAACGTTCAAGCATTGGTCATCCGCCACACCGAACACCTGACTCCACCCCAACTGGACGACTTGGTCGGGGTCTTCTACACAGCCCTCGAATCCCGCCGAACCGACCCACCGTGGGTCGCGTTGACCCTCACCACCACAACCACCACAGACCCCGACCTAGGAGACCTACTCCCGCTCTTCCCCCTGACGGTCCCGGTCCCACCCCTACGCCACCACGCCGACGACATCCGCGAGCTGGTCCCTTTCTTCCTGAGCCAACTGAGCCGCGGCGACCTCCGCTGCTCTCCCGAGGCCCTCCACCAACTCCTCCGCTCCGCCTGGCCCGGCAACACCGCCGAACTCCACCGAGTCCTCAACCAGATCGTCCGCCACCGGCGGCGTACCGGCCAGGTAGTCCTCACCGACCTCCCCACCGACCTCCAGTCCGTAAGCCGCCGAAGCCTCAGCCCGCTTGAGGCTTTGGAGCGAGACGCGATCCTGCGCAGCCTCCTGGACAACAACGGCAACCGCCGCGAGGCGGCGCGGGCGCTGGGGATGTCTCGCGCAACCATCTACCGAAAGATCCACGACTACGGCATTCGCTAGGCGCTGGTAGGCGCTGCGGGCACTCTGGCTCTTCCTGCTGGGCTGACAGCGGCGCGGTTGGCGACCACACCCGTCGCAGTACCTGCGGCTGCGAACAGCACCCCGAGCCCGATCCACCCACCCACGCCCTGATCAACGGCCGTCGTGGTGACAACCGCCGGCCCAAGCATCAACGCCAGCGCATGCCCGGTCTGACTGAGACCTTGGTACGCACCAGCCCGCGCAGGATCGGCGAGCTCGAACGCCATCCCCCAACTGCCTGCTTCCCCCTTGGTCTCCGCCGCGGAGGAGGCAAGCGCACCAAGCAGCAACACGACGGTCGCCGCGACAGCACCGAGCTGGCCCGCTGTGGCGAACAGCAGGCAGGCGATCAAGAGGAGCAACCCTGCCCGGCGTACGGATTGCCCAGCAGTGCGAACGTTCTGCGTCCCCCGCGACGCGCGAATCTGGAACAGCGCCACATACGCAGTGTTGACCAGCAGCAACGCCGACACGACCACCGTCGGCGCCTCGGTGTGGTCCGCCACCCACAACGGAATCCCGACCGACGTCAGCCCGAAGTGAATCGCAACCACCGCGTTCAACAGCGTCGACGCCACATAGGTCCGGTCGCGCATCGGCGACGGCCCACGCGGTACGCCGGACGCGGCCGAGACATCCATCCGCGCAGCAAGCCCGGCGACCCTCCGCCGCAGACCGATCAGCGGAAGCGCCCCGAGCAGCGTGAGCACGCCGACCACAACGATCGTGACCCGGTACGCCGTCGCCGTGTCGACCAGCAGGGCCAAACTCGCCAGCAACGTGCCGACACCCATCAGCACATTCATCACCACCCGCAGCCTCGCCCGAACAGCGACCCGCTCCGGCCCGACGTACCAGCGAGCGAGCATCGTCATCTGCGCGGTGCCCTGCAGCCCGCGGGTAGTCGACACGAACACGGCCACGGCTAGGAATGTGATGAGGTCTCCGGCAAACGCGTAAGCCAGCAACGAGACCCCGTTGCCCGCCAACGCCCACTGCTGCAGGCGATCCGCTCCCCACCGATCACTCAACCGCCCACCGACGTACGACGCCACCACCCCGAACCCACCCGCGACGGTGAGCCCGATGCCGATCGCGGCCGGCGACAACCCGACGCCCCGCGTGAAGTAAAGAGCGCTGACCGCGAAGAACATCCCCCGCGACAACGACAAGGCGGCAACAGCAGACGCAAGCGCCCGCTCGACAGGATCCTTCAGAAGTTGAGCCACCGTGCAGTTGTCGCACCACCCGCCACCGCACCGCCAACGATGTAGCGTATTACTTCATGATCGAGTACGACCTCGCCGCCAACGACCTAGGCGAAGTCCGCTTCGCGATCTCCCCGCTGAACGAACTGGTCCTCTCCCTTCGCGCCCTCAGAGACCCCGGCCGCTTCCCCCTGCAACTGCCCTGGCTCCGAGCCACCGAGCCCGCCCGCTCCCAACTGAACCTGGACCTCCTCCTCGCCCTCTCGAACGAGAACCTCTGGGTCCCCGACTTCCTCACCCCACGCCCCCACACCCCACTGGGCCGAATCGAAGACGAGTTCGCCGCCGTGTCCGCCACCCCGTCCTCGGTACTCCGAACCGACCTGGCGAGCGTCCACCCCGACTCCCTACCCCCAGCACTCCGCGGCCGCCCCGACCGAGTCCTCACCCGAATCCTCGCCGCCCTCTCGCAGTACTGGGAAACCTGCTTCACCCCGTACTGGCCAAGGATGCGCACCATCCTCGAGTCCGACGTCGTCTACCGAGGCCGAGTCATCGCCCAATCAGGCCTGGCCGCCATGTTCACCGACATCAGCCCCCAGGTCCGCCTCACCGGCCTGACCCTCCAAATAGTCCTCCGCACAGACCTCACCTACCGCACCTCCGCCGCCGGCCGAGGCCTGACCCTCGTCCCCAGCCTCTTCAGCCGCAGAGCCTCCACCCCCATCTCGGCGGAAGAACCACCCCACCTCATGTATCCAGCCCGAGGCCTGGCCACCTTGTGGGAAACCCACCCAACCCCCACCCCAAAAGCCCTCACCAACCTCATAGGCCAATCCCGAACCCGCCTACTAACCCTCCTCGAAACCCCCACCTCCTCAACAGAACTAGCCGTCCGCCTCAACGTCACCCCCACCGCAATCAACCAACACCTCAGAGCCCTCCACACCGCCGGCCTCCTCACGAAGGCCCGCCACGGCCGCTCAGTCCTCTACTACCGCTCAGACCTCGGCGACCAACTGCTCCATCGCGGGACAGCGCCCGCACGATGACCACAGCACCCACCCGCCCTCGACTCCCACGCACTGGCGAGGCCTGCCATGAGAAACGAATCCAACGAAAGTGAAGCGTGCGCAAGCACAAGCCATCTAGATACACCGACTTGCGCTATACAAGGCTTCCGATCACGACGAGGTCGGAGCCGATGCCGACGGCAGAGGCCCGGGCGGAGTTCAGCATGTTCTCCACTAGATGCATTCGCATGAGGTCAGCGTTGTCAGTTGGAACCGTGTCCGATCTCAACCGGTGATAGGTGCTCTGACTGACATGTGGCTGCACGATCACAACTTGGTGACCATCAGTCGCGTTACGCAGTTCCAAGGCTTCGAGGAAGTCGGCACGGTCCTTCGATCGAACGCCCTCGGTCCAGCAGCCGGGGCGGTCGACTGGCGGGCTACCAAGCTTGGCCCGAAGACGTTCGACGTCGTTGAAGATCAGGTTTTTCACCGCTTGCCCCACTACGACTTCGAAGGCTGACGCCGATACTCGCCGCGTTGATGATGCACTGTTCGCGCCCTTGACGTGGATTGCGCTGAGCATGCCATCGGGGGCGATGTGGAGGAAGTCCGCAGCTTCTCCAGACCCGTCGTCACAGGTGAGCCAGCCTTGATTGAAGTGCTCCACGACCCAGCTGAACAACGAGGCGTCGCCGTCTTTTGCAACAAGATCATGGATCTCCTGTTGTGCTGACACCTCGGGATCTTCTCCTCGGGGGGTCGGCTTCTCCCGGTCGAGATCGAACCGTTCGAAGTTCGCGAACATCCAGTTGCCGAATGGAGCGACCGGGACTTTGTCTCTCCAGATCCGGCCGTCCGCGAAGGTGTGGCCAGATCGGTAGTAGATCGTCAACAGTTCCGTATGTTCGAGCGCGTCGAGGATCTGTCGCGCGACCGGCGGATTGCTCGGATTGTTCGGCTTTACCGCGAAGCCTATGCTGAGGTCGAATCCGTCGTCGGACGGCTTGGGTACGATGGCGAGCGATCCGCTGATCGAGTCGTCGAATCCGACATCGACAACGAGATCTGCGGAGTCACTCCTGCCGTGTACACCGATCACCGAGTCCTGCAAAGTCTCGGCGGCAGCTATCAACTCCTCTCCTGCACCCGGCAGGTTCGGCAGATCGTCGGGTGGCGGCGTGGTGACCTCGTATGCTCCGAAGACGCCGGTCAGGTCATCCGCTGCCCGCGACAAATGGGGTAGGCCGTGGCCGGCGCTGAGACCGCTGGCCAGCTCGCCTTCTAGCAAGCTAAGCAGTTCGCTGACGGCGGAAGCGAACGTGATGAAGTCTGTCGACGCCTTGAGCCATACGGACGATCGTCGCGGCGTCGTACCAACTGTTCCCTGAAGTGAGGTTCGGTCAGGATCGTCCTCAAGCAGTGCCTTCGCAGATCCCATCGCGTAGCCCGCATCTTCGAATGGGCTGAGCGCGTTCTGAAGACGAACTCCGCTGATGGTCTTCGTGTCAGGCTTGGTCATGCGACGTTGATGCGTGTTCCGCAACCAGAGCCCTTTCGACTCACCGCGCAGCAAAGCACTCTCGAGGACTTCCGGCGGAATCCGGCGCGCGGCGGGCCGAGGTGCTTTGTCCAACCACCGTTGAAGTCGATCAACGACAAGAGGGTCAGCGTGGATCGCGACCAGTCGCTCTCGGCGAAGTAGAACGGTCAAGTAGTTGGTCGTGTCTCCGAACCCTGAGTCGGGCTTTGCCCAACCCGGATGACTGCGAACTTCGCGGACGAAACCAGACAGTTGATCGATTCCTGATTCGGCTAACCCGCGAAGATCGTGGTCGGAGGCCAGATCAGCAGTGCCCTCGCTGACAATCCTCTCGACGCGGCCCGTACGCGATCGCACCCCGGCTCGCAACTTGACATTGGCTGTGGCGAATATGGAGGCAGGATCCTCACCTGTGCACTCAAGCACAACTACCGAGATGTAGGGCCGTAGGGAACCCCAGGTCATCTTCTTGAGCTTCTCACCAGTCAACAGCGGTCTCCCCCCCGGAGAGCGAATCGCGCCTTTCAGGCGTTGATTCGACGCTACTCCGAGTTACCGGGCTCGGGTGGGTGGTACGGCGTGCCTCCCAGCGCTGTTGCCAGAGAGGTGGAGTTCAAGATTGCCGATTACCGCCCCGGTGATCGAGAGTGCGGGTGAGCAGTAACCGGGCGTCGGTTCCGTACATCGCGGCCTTCGCTAGGTGGCCGAAGACTCGTTCGTAGGCGGCGATTTCGTCCGACTGGTTGATGTTCAGTACGGCGGTTAAGAGCTCTACGACGACCAATGCGTTGTCGTAGAGGTAGAAGCCGTGGGCTGGAGCTACTGGCAGCGGGGTTTCGAACGGGATGATGCCGACGCGGATGGTCGGGACCGTCGTCATCGCGATGAGGTGGCCGAGCTGTCCGGTCATGACGTCGGGTGGGCAGAGGTGGTAGCGGAGGACGGCTTCGGTCATGACGAAGTGGAACTTGCGGTCGCCGTGGTGCAGGGCCTGTTGGCGTGACATGCGGGCGGCGATTGCCTCGTCGACCTCGGCCTCGCTGGTCGGCGCGCCGCGGTCGGTGTCGCCGGCGTCTCCTTCGGCGAAGCGGTAGCGGGCGTACTCGGGGGTCTGCAGGAGGCCTGGAACGAAGCAGGGTTCGAAGTTGCGGGTGATCGTTGTCTTGGACTCGATCTCAGCGATGGTGCGCTGGCGTGACGGGAGGCCGGTGCGGAACATTCGGCGGAACTCGACGTACTGCTGTTCGAGGGAGCGGAGGGAGGCCGTGAGGTCACCGATTGCGGCTGGCTGGCCGCAGATGCGTGCCCACTCTTTGAGGTCGGGATCCGACGGAGTCTGACGGCCGGCTTCGAGCTTCGAAATCTTCGACGGTGTCCAACCCGCTTGCGCTGCCAGGTCTCGGCCGGTGAGCTGGGCGTCCAGGCGCATGTCGCGAAGACGGTTGCCGAGGGCTTCCCTGGCGCGTTGGAAACTGGACACCCACGCTCGCTTACTGGTCGTTGTGCCGGCGGAGGTACTCGACCCGCGGTACGGCGAACCGTCGGGCGACGTCACGGTGGTACGCGTGCTCGACCACCGTCGCGGGATCCGTGATGAGGTCCGCACCCAGAAGGACATCATCATCGTTGAAGCGAAGGATGCACATCTTGTGCGAGTCGAGCAGCCAGTAGTCGTAGTCCGGGAGCTCGAGTTCCTTGGCTTGATCGCGCGACAGGTAGCGAATGTCCTCACCGGCGGCGACGTTGAGCCGGGAGAGGTTCAATCCGAAGTGGGTGTAGTCGGACCAGGGTTCTGAGACGACACGAACCCGGCCGATCTGCTGGCCCTCCAGCGTGCGCCGCAGGACCATGCCCATCCAGTCCTCCATCCACGAGTCATCGGCAGGCTCACCTGCGAGGAATCGGCGGATGTGCTCGGCCTCTCCGTCCGCGGCGTAGGCGTCTCGGACCTCGAGGCGCCAGGCGGTGTGCTGATAGCTGCGGGCGAACTGGACGAACTCGGGTCCGGCCTCGACGAAGGTGCTTTCGTTGGTCACGCCGTCCGGCCGGTGTGGTGCGCGACGATCATGTCGGCGAGGTCCGTGGTGATGATCACCGCGTCTTCACCCGACGGCGGGAAGTTGACGAGCTGGGCGCGTGCCTCGGGGCTGGTCAGTGTGTACCCCTGCACGATGTACCGGCCGTCGTCGGTGTCGTAGAACGACGGGCTTCCGTCCTTGCCGCTGTTTGTCGTTCCGACATGCTTCAGCTGCTTCGGTTGCTCGACCATGCGAGTCTCCTGAGGGGTGAGGTCGAAGAGGTGGCCCTTCAAGGTTGGCCGCTGGGAAGAGGGCGAGTCAACGTCCTCGCGAGAAATTCGAAGCAACTTTCTTCGACGCTCGGTGATCGATGGTTAGCGTTCTGCTCACGGTCAGGGCGTCGGTGATGCTCTGCGCGAGCGACTCCTCTGTCCTGACGTCCTGGCCGATCCATCGTTTGTGCAAGGGGAGACGGCTGTGAGTGGTGGGAGGGATCGATCGAGGACCGCGGCAGTCGCGTACGTCTGCCGAGAGCTCCTGGTCGATGACCAAGCACTGCAGGAACTGGAATGCCGGATCGGCGACTTCGCAGAACTGAGTGGGTTGTACGTATGCCGCATCTTTATCGAGGAAGCGGTGAGGAGACCGACCGCCTTCGGAGCGCTGGTGGAGTACCTCGTTGACTCCGGGGATGCTGCGGTGCTTGTGCCCAGTCGGCTGCATTTTGCTGTGCACAGTCCGCGGCACGACATCCGGCGTCTCTTCGAGTGGGCGACTGGCGCTCGGGTACTCGTTATGTGAACCCGCACCCGAGAGACAGCCTCAGCCACAGACCACCCAACTATATTTTTCTTTTGTGCTTCTTTTCTGTTTTTCTTATTTCTTTGGTTCTTGTTTTGGTGTTCCTTGGCTCTCCGTTGGGTTGCCTTTGTTCCACCTGTGCCAGAGGCGGGACTTGAACCCGCACGCCCGAGGGCACCGGCACCTAAAGCCGGCGTGTCTGCCGTTCCACCACTCTGGCTGGGACTGCTCCCCAGGAGGTTAGCCTAGGGAGCAGTCCGGGGTCAGCGGTTCTGCAGGGCGTCGATGAAGACGTCCTGGAGGTCCGTGGGGTTGCGGGCGACGTAGCTCTGGCCGCCGGTGGCCTGGGCCAGGCGCTTGAGCTCGGTCTCGTCGGCGTCGGGGCCGATGCCGAGGGCGATGATGCGGACCGGGCGGGCCGGGTCCTTCAGGCCTTCGAGGATCTGCAGGGCGCGGTCGAGGCTGACGCTGCCGGGGTCGTCGTTCTTGCCGTCGGTGAAGAGCAGGACGGTGTTGACGGCGCCGGAGTTGTACTGGCTGCGGACTTCCTTGATCGCGGCGATCGCCGTGTCGTAGAGGCCGGTGCCGCCGCCGACGCGGGCCGACTGGGACTTCAGGTTGTTGATCATCTGCTGCCGGTGGCCCGGGGTCAGCTTGCCGATCGGGACCAGTTTCTTGAAGTCGGCCTGTTCGGGGCCGATCTTCGTCGAGAACACCCACAGGCCGAGTTCGGCCGAGTCGGGGAACAGCGTGAGGCCGCTGCCCGCGGCCTCGATGGTCAGCTGCATCCGGGTCTTGGCGCTGCCCGGGACCTTCTCGGCCATCGAGCCGGACACGTCGATGACGGCCAGCGAGTGGGCCGACAGCGACAGCGTCGTCCAGCTCTGGATGGCCTTCTCGATCGCGGTCGGGGTCGGCTTGGTCAGCTGGGTGATGTCGCCGACGCCGCGGCCTTCGCCGAGCGGGCTCATCAGCGCGTCCCGGAAGCCGGCGTCGTCGCGGGACTGGCCGACGGCGTCGGAGAGCATCTGCTCGCCGAGCGCGCGGCCGGCCTGGGTGACCGCCTCGGTGTTGTTCTTGGCGGTGACCACGACCGGGTAGTCCATCAGCAGCGTGCCGGTCTTCGGCACGATCGCCTTCACCTGCGCCGCCGGGTTCTCGTCCTGGTACTTGACGAACGCCTGCTCCGACATCGGTACGACGACGGAGCTGCCCTCGCTGGACGCCCGGCTGAGCGGCCCGGACACCTCGGTGTACTGCTTCGGCATCGAGCCGAGCCGCTGCGCGAGCGGGACCAGCACCTTGGCGACCTGGCTGTTCGACGCCGACGTCTTCGCCCGCTCAGCCTGTACGGCGAGCAGCGCGAGCGCGCCCGACGACTGCTTCAGGGGGTCGAGCAGCGCCGGCTGGGTTGCGGCGAAGAGGCCTAGCCACGACGAGGTGTTCGCGAAGTTCTCGGAGCGTCCGACCAGGACCAGCGGCGACGTCGCGAGCGACGGGACCGCGATGCTCGGGATCGACTCGCCGTCGTCGGCGCGGCCGACCCACAGCGAGGAGTCCGGCACCCACAGGTCGGGCCGGCTCTCACCGTTGTTCGGATCGCTGCTCGAGATGTCCTGGGCCACCGACGCGGACTGGGCCGCGGTGATGGTGAACTGCAGGCACGGGTTCCCGTCCTCACCACCCTTGGCCATCAGCGCCTTGGTCGCCTGGTCCAGTTGCGGCTGGAACTCGGGCGTCGTGCTGAGTTTGATCTGGGTCGGCTCGTCACACTTGCCACCCAGCAAACCGTCGGCGCCGGACTCGGATCCGAAGGAGCGGACCACGAACACGGCACCCAGCGAGAGCACCAAGAGACCGACGGCGGTCAGGTACACCGGTCGGCGGTTGTTGTTACTTCGCGTCACCGCAGAGGAATGTTTTCCCATCGCGGCAGGTCCCTCCCTCCCAGAGGCAGACTGCGCGCGCAGATTACCCGGTTTGCACTGGTCAGGGCCAAGGTCGCCGACCACCGTGACCGCACCGGGACAAGCCCGTTATTGAACCCCGGGCGGCTCCGGAGTACTGGTCGGTCCCGGTTGAGCGCGAAAGGTCACTGAGGGTAGCGCGGAAATCGCGGTCCGCTCAGGACGCGATGTGATCCAGATCACAGACACAGATTCGCTCAAACGACCGTTCCATGGACCACCGCCGTGAAAGCTTCGAAGGTTTCCCTTCGCCGAACTGAGCGCGGCGTCTCAGAGACCGAGATCGCGGCGCAGTTTGGCGACGTGCCCGGTGGCCTTCACGTTGTACTGCGCGACCGCGATCTTGCCCTCGCCGTCGACGACGAAGGTCGACCGGATCACCCCGGTCACCTTCTTCCCGTACATGGTCTTCTCGCCGAAGGCCCCGTACGCCGACAAGACCTCCTTGTCCGGGTCGCTGAGCAGCGGGAACGTCACGCCGTCGTGCTCGCGGAACTTCTGCAGCTTGGCCGGCTTGTCGGGCGAGATCCCCAGTACGGCGTACCCGGCGGCGGCCAGCGAGTCGAGCGAGTCGCGGAAGTCGCAGGCCTGCTTGGTGCAGCCCGGGGTCATCGCGGCCGGGTAGAAGTAGACGATCACGTTCTTGCCGCGCAGGTCGCTCAGCGAGACCTCGTTGCCGTCGGCGTCGGGCAGGGTGAACTCGGGGGCGGCGTCTCCGACGGACAGGCGCTCGGACATGACTGGGTCCTTCCTCGGCAACGCGACGGCACAACTGGGTGATTGTCCGACATTCTGCCGTACGCCGGAAGCCGCGTCGCGAGGGGCTCCTGTGACACCTGGGACAACGATGCGGTACGGCGAGGGGGCTTGCGCGCGAGGACCGGGCAGGAGTGGAGTGGGCGCATGCGGGCGATGACGGTGGTTCCGGGCAAGGCTGGCTCAGCGTCCGTCGGCGAGGTCGCCGAACCGCCCGAGTCCGACGGCACGATGCTCGTCGAGGGGGTGCTGGCCGGGATCTGCGGCACCGACCTGGAGCTGGTCTCCGGAGAGTTCGGCAGCGGCCGGGCCGGGGCTGACCGGCTGGTGCTCGGGCACGAGTCGCTGGGCCAGGTGCTGGAGGCTCCTGTGGGCTCCGGGTTCGCCAGTGGGGACCTGGTCGCCGGGATCGTCAGGCGGCCCGACCCGGAGCCCTGCCCGGCCTGTGCGCGTGGCGAGTGGGACTTCTGCCGCAACGGGCTCTACACCGAGCGCGGGATCAAGGGGAACGACGGGTACGGCGCTGAGCGGTGGCGGGTCGACCCCTACTTCGCCGTACGGGTGCCTGGTGAGCTGGGGCGGCTCGGCGTACTCGTGGAGCCCGCCAGCATCCTCACCAAGGCGTGGGAGCAGGTGGACCACGTCGGCGGGCGCTCCTGGTACGAGCCGAAGCAGGTGCTGGTCACTGGTGCTGGTCCGATCGGTCTGCTGGCTGCACTGATCGCTGCACAGCGCGGGTACGACGTACACGTGCTGGACCGGTCTGACGAGGGCCCCAAGCCGCAGCTGGTCCGGGACCTCGGCGGGACGTTCATTACCGAGCTGAGCGAGCTGCAGGTGCAGCCGGATGTAGTGATCGAGGCGACCGGCGCTGGTCCGGTAGTGGTCGAGGCGGCCAAGCTGCTCGCGCCGGCTGGGGTCATGTGTCTGGCTGGGATCTCACCGGGGCCAGCCAAGGTAGAGGTGCAGATGGACGCACTGGTGCGGCAGCTCGTCGTACGGAACGCTGCGCTGGTCGGGACGGTCAACGCTGCGAAGCGGCACTACGCGGACGCGGTGGAGGTGCTGCTGGCGGCCGACCGGAGCTGGCTGGAGCGGCTGATCACGCGGACCGTTCCGCTGTCGGACTGGCCGAGCGCGCTGACCAAGAACGCCGACGACATCAAGGTGGTCGTGGACCTGCGGGCGTGACCTGCGAGGATGGGAACAGTTGCTGGTCGTAACGAGGAGGACAGGTGTCGGACACGCAAGCTCGTGGTACCGAGCAGATCGAGGCGGACATCGCCGCCACCCGTGCGCGACTGGCCTCGACCGTGGACGAGCTGGTCGACCGCGCGCACCCGAAGAACGTCGCCAAGCGGCAGGTCGAGCAGGCGAAGGCGCAGGTCTTCGACGAGCGCGGCGAGCTGCGCACGCAGAAGCTGGTCGCCGTCGGAGCCGCGGTGGTCGGTGTGGTCGGGATGCTGCTGGTGATCCGCAAGCTGGTGGGCCGCCGGTGACCCCTCGCAAGCGTCTGTCCGACGACAAGCTGCCGATCCGGATGCTGCACGACCGGGTCCTGGTCTCGCTCGAGGTCGAGGGGGAGCGGAAGTCCTCGGCGGGTATCCTGATCCCGGCGACCGCCCAGATGGGCCGCCGGCTGGCGTGGGCGAAGGTGGTCGCGATCGGCGCCAACGTGCGTACGGTCGAGGTCGACGACCGGGTCCTGTTCGACCCGGAGGACCGCGCGGAGGTCGAGGTGCGTGGCGACGACTACGTGCTGCTCCGCGAGCGAGACCTGCACGCAGTCGCCGCCAACCGCCTGGAAGACGGCCAGACCGGCCTTTATCTCTAGAAGCTGTTCGGGCCGAAGCGGAAGATCGCCAGTACGACGGCCAGCGCGAGTACGACGACGTTGATCGGCAGCGTCTTGTACTCGTTGCGGCGCAGGTGAGTGACCAGAGCGCCGGCCATGATCACCGCGAGGCCGACCGCGGCCAGCGGGACCAGGACCGGCGCGATGTCCAGGAGCGCGGGCAGGATCACGCCGAGCGCGCCCAGGACCTCGACCGCGCCGATGAACTTCAGCGTTCCGGCGGAGAAGTCCTCGGTCCACTTCATGTTCGGGTTCGCACCCAGCTTGGCCTTGGACTGGGACAGCTTGCTCGCGCCGGCGGCGAGGAAGAAGGCGGCCAGGACCCCGGCGACGATCCACAGAAAGACGTTCATGTCCAACTCTCGGTAGTTAGTTGATGCTTCAAGTCAAGGTAACCCCGTTTGAGTTGAAGCGTCAACCAGCCGCGTAGACTGCTCGGATGGCGGACGATGTGCGGTGGCTGGACGCCGACCAGTTGCAGGCCTGGATGGCGCTGGCCGGGATGCTGTTCAAGCTGCCCGGTGCGCTCGACTTCCAGCTGCAGCGCGACTCGAGCCTGAATCACTTCGAGTACTCCGTGCTCGCCGCGCTCTCGGAGTCCCCGGACCGCTCGCGCCGGATGAGCGACCTGGCCGGCGAGGCGAACGGCACGCTCTCGCGGCTCTCGCACGTGGTGAAGCGGCTCGAGTCCCGCGGCTTCGTGAACCGGCGTCCGTACGAGGAGGACGGCCGGATCACCGTCGCCACGCTGACCGACGAGGGGTTCGCCTACCTCCTCGCGGCCGCGCCCGGTCACGTCGAGATGGTCCGCAAGTACGTCATCGACGCGCTCACCCCGGAGCAGCTCGAGCAGCTCAAGGTGATCAGCCGGCAGATCACCGCGAAGGTCGACCCCGAGCGCCCGTGCTGAAATAGGGCTTGCCGAGAACCGTACGGTCGTGCTCTTATCGGGACGTGGGCAAAGGTGAGCAGACCAGGGCGGCGGTGCTCGACGTCGCCGCGGCGCAGGTCAGCGTGATCGGGCTGAGCGGGCTCAGCATCGGCCTGCTCGCCGAGCGGACCCGGCTGTCCAAGAGCGGCCTGTTCTCCCACTTCCGGTCCAAGGAGCAGCTCCAGCTCGACGTGATCGACTGGACCGCGGAGCTGTTCGCCGAGCGGGTCGTCCGGCCGGCGCTGAAGGCGCCGCGCGGTGAGGCCCGGCTGCGCGAGTTCTTCGACCGCAAGCTGCGCTGGGACAGCGGTGACCTGGCGCTGCCCGGCGGTTGTTTCTTCTACAGCGTGTCCGCCGAGCTCGACGACGCGCCGTCCGGCCCGGTCCGGGACCGCTTCCTGCAGGCGTACCGCGACTACATCGACGCGATCGTGACGGTCTTCCGGACCGGCATCACCGAGGGCCAGTTCCGGCCGGACGCCGATCCGGAGCAGTACGCCTTCGACATCCAGGGCGTGCTGATGGCCTTCCATCACGCCAGCCGGCTGCTCGGCGACGACCGCGCCGAGGCGCGGGCGCGGGCCGCCTTCGAAGCGCTGCTCGACGGCGCGCGGATCTAGCCGACCTTTGTTCAGCACAGTGGGGGAGACGTTTCGGTGAAAAAAAGCACGATCGTTCGGTTCTATTCGGCAGCCTTCAAGGTTCTGCCGTCGCCACTCGCGGCGCGGCTGCTGGAGCGGCTGTGGTTCACGCTGCCGCCGGTTCCAGCCAAGGTGCGCGCGCCGCGGGTCCCGCTCCCGCCCGCGACGGCGTTCGAGCTGCCCTTCGAGGGCGGGCTGATCCGCGGCCACCAGTACGGCGTACAGGGTCCGCTCGTCTATCTCGTGCACGGCTGGGGCGGCTGGGGTCTGCAGCTCGCCTCGTTCGTCCCGCCGCTCGTCGCGGCCGGCTTCCAGGTCGTCGCGTACGACGCACCGAGCCACGGCGACTCCGCACCCGGGCTCGAGGGCAAGGCCCGGGGCACGATGCCGGAAATGGCGGACGCGTTCCAGGCGGTCGTCGACGAGCGTGGTCCGGCGTACGGCGTGATCGCGCACTCGCTGGGCGCCGCGGCGATCACGCACGCGCTGCTGCACTTCGCCGAGCCGGAGCGGGTCGTGTACGTCGCGGCCGCGACCGACTTCACGGTGACGCTGGACGCGTTCCAGGCGGCGTTCGGGTTCGGGCCGCGGGTCCGCGACGGGTTTCTCGCCCGGTTCGCGCGCCGGTTCGGCACGATGGACAGCTACGAGGGCGTCCGGGTCGTGACCGACCTGGCGACCCGGCGCGAGCTGCCGCCGCTGCTCGCGATCCACGACCGCGACGACCGCGAGACCGACGCCGACGGGAGCATCCGGCTCGCGAAGGTCTGGCCGGGCGCGAGCGTCGAGCTCACCGAAGGCCTCGGGCACCGGCGGATCCTGCGCGACCCCGCGGTGATCGCCGGCGCTACGGAGTTCTTATCCACAGATTGGGAAGCCGCCGCCCGCGCGACGGCGCCGCGGGAGAGAATGGAGGAGTGACAGACCTCTTCTCCAGCTCCACTTCCAGCCGGCTCCCGGACTTCCCGTGGGACAAGCTCGCGCCCTTCAAGCAGAAGGCGGCCGACCATCCGGACGGCATCGTCGACCTGTCGATCGGCAGCCCGGTGGACCCGGTGCCCGACCTGGTGAAGAAGGCGCTGGCCGACGCGGCCGACGCTCCGGCGTACCCGACCACGATCGGTACGACGAGCGCCCGGCAGTCGGCGGTCGACTGGCTGGAGCGGCGGCTCGGCGTCCCGGGGGTGGATCCGCAGACCGGCGTGCTGCCGGTGATCGGCACCAAGGAGCTGATCATGCTGCTGCCGATGCTGCTCGGCGTCGGCGCGGGCGACACGGTGCTGATCCCCGATCTCGCCTACCCGACGTACGAGGCAGGGGCGGCGCTGGCGCGCGCGACGAGTGTGCCGGTCGCCGAAGTCACCCAGTACGACGGCCCGGTCGCGGTCGCTTACCTGAACTCGCCGCGCAACCCGTCCGGCGAGATCACCTCGGCGGAGGAGCTGAAGGCCGCGGTCGAGTGGGCCCGGGCGAACAACGTGCTGCTCGTCAACGACGAGTGCTACGTCGAGTTCGGCTGGGACGAGCAGCCGGTGTCGGTGCTGCACCCGGATGTCTGCGGGGGTTCGTTCGACAACCTGCTCGCGGTGCACTCGCTGTCGAAGCGGTCGAACCTCGCCGGGTATCGCGCCGGTTTCGTCGCTGGTGACGAGCGGATCGTGGCCGAGCTGCTGGCGGTGCGGAAGCACGCCGGGCTGATGGTGCCGTCGCCGATCCAGGCGGCGATGGCGGCGGCGTTCGCCGACGACCAGCACGTCGAGGAGCAGCGGGAGCGGTACATCCGGCGGCGGTCGGTGCTGCGTGAGGCGCTGACCGGTGCGGGTTGGGAGATCACGCTGTCGCAGGGCGGGCTGTACCTGTGGGCCGAGCACCCGGCGTACGACGCGTACGGGTCGGTGGAGGCGTTGTCGGAGCTGGGCATTCTCGTGGCGCCCGGGGCCTTCTACGGCGCGGCTGGGGAGAGGAACATTCGAGTTGCCCTCACCGGGACCGACGAACGAATCGATGCAGCGGTGAAAAGACTGCAGAACTGAGCGAACCTCACGACCGTTGGTGGCGTCATTCCTGGTGAGGGGTGGCGGGGCCGAGTGGTCCCGTCCGTTGGGGAGGACGGCCATGGCTCGGAGAGCTCTGCCCATTGTTGTGGTGGTGACGCTGCTGGCGCTGCTACCGATCACGGCGCACGCCGAGGTCACGCCGAGCGTGCCGACCGGTACGCCGGAGACCTCGGTGACGCCGGCCGAGGAGACGCCACCGGTCGCCGACCCGACCACACCGGCCGAGGAGACGCCGACGACACCGGCGGACCCGACGCCGACGCCGACACCGACGCCCACACCGGCGAAGCCGCCGAAGGCCGCCGCCGAGCCGCTGGCGATCTCGCTCGACCAGCCGGCGACCACCTGGGAAGACCGGCCGCTCACCTTCACAGGCAAGCTCAACAACGGCGCCGTCAACTGGTACCTCTCGCTCTGGCAGGCGCTGCCCAGCGGCTGGACCCTGCGCGGCGCCACCCAGTCGACGGCCGGCGGGAACTACAAGATCACCTACACCCCGACCGGCCCGATCCACACCACCTTCCGGGTCGTCGTCGGCCCGAAGTTCTACGGCACCCCGGCGATGTCGCCGGCCCGGATCGGCACCGCGCAGGACAAGAAGATCGTGATCACCAAACCGGCCGCGTCGTACGTCACGCTGACCGGTGTCGCCGTCACCGGGACGACGGTCCCGGCCGAGCCCGGCCTCGAGGTCGTGCTCCAGGACCTGCTCGGCAGCGGCGCCTGGCGCTGGCTGACCAGCGTCAAAACCGATGCCAAGGGCAACTTCCGGCTCCTGGTCCCGGACAACTTCCCGTCCAGCCGCTCGGTCCGCGTGGTCAGTCGCGGCGTGCCGACCACCAGCGTGGAGGTCTCGGCCTCGGCGTACGTCGTGATCAAGGCCGGGCTGAACCCGAAGGTCTACGCGGTCGCGGCCAGCATGATCCCGAAGACCTACCGGGCCGGCTGCCCGGTCGGGCCGGCGTCGCTGCGGCTGCTGACGCTGAACCACTGGGGCTTCGACGGCTTGATGCACAAGGGTGAGTTGATCGTCCGCGACGCCGCGGTGCAGAAGATGATCACGGTCTGGACGGCGAACCTGAACGCCAAGTTCCCGATCCGGCGGATGACCCGGGTGGACGTGTTCGGCGGCAGCGACGTGCGCGCGATGGAGGCCGACAACACCTCGATGTTCAACTGCCGCCAGGTCACCGGCGACCCGTACTCGCTGTCCCCGCACTCCTACGGCTACGCGATCGACGTCAACACCGTCGAGAACCCGTACCTCGCGGCGAACGGCGTCTGGTACCCGAAGAACGGCCTGTCCTACCGCACCCGGACCCCCGCTCGCCCCGGCATGCTGTTCGCCGGCAGCACGCTCACCAAGGCTCTCGAAGCGCAGGGCTACTTCTGGGGAGCCCGCTGGGCCAAGCCCGACTACCAGCACTTCGAGCCGAAGTGAGACACCAGTACGCCGTACTGCTCGCCGCTGCAGCCCTGCTGACCGGCTGCAGCGCCAGCGTCGTCCCGGAGGCGGACGGCCAACCGGTCGACGTCCCCTCGACGCCGATGGGCTTCCCCAGCATCGTCGGCGGCACCGTGCCGGTCCCGACCATCACACCCGACACAGCCAAGCCCACCGACGCAGCCAAGCCCCCTGCCACGCCGGACCAGGCCACCGCACCCCCTCCTGCAGAAGCTGGCCCGGTCTCCAGCAAGAACCTGCCCCCAGCCGACAAGCTCGGCAACGGCTGGAAGACGTACGTCGATCCAGCCGGAGCAGAGGCGGGCTGGATCAGCAACAACAACTGGACCAGAGAGCGCAACGCGCACCAGGCGGCCTTCGAGGCGCTACCGGTCGGCTGCAAGGGCAAGCTGCCGGCCAGCTCGCTCCCGGTGCCGCAGTACGCGCTGCAGGCGACGTACCGGACCGGCCCTGACCTGCCGGCTACAGCTCTGCTGCTGCGGTTCAGCAACGAGCAGCAGGCCCGGCAGTACTACAGCGGCTACGAGGCCCGGATGAAGGCCTGCGGCACGTCCAGCGACGCCGACCTCTCCGTCAAGCCGCTCTGGTCCGAGCAGGACGCCGCCGCTCAGTTGCGCAACTACGCGGGCGCCTCCGCGTACGCCGAGGTCGCCGTGCGCCAGGGCCGGACCGTGGCGCTGGTCGCAGGCGCGGCGGCCGATCCGGCGCCGCAACCGAACGCCGACTGGGCGCACTCCGTCGTCCCGCAGCTCCGGGCTGTGATCGATTCGGCATGAAAGATGTACTACCTTTCAGTTTTCTTCGGGCCTAGACTCCGTTCATGGGTGACTTCGACCGGTACGGACGGCTGACCGCCGAGCTGGACCCACCGTTCGCGGTGGTGGATCTGGCCGCCTTCCGCCGGAACGCGGACGATCTGGTCCGCCGGGCAGCCGGCGTACCGATCCGGGTCGCGTCCAAGTCGGTGCGCAACCGCGCGCTGCTCACGGAGGCGCTGCGGCGGCCCGGGTTCCACGGCGTGATGAGCTACGCACTGCCCGAGGCGCTCTGGCTCGCGCGCAACGGCGTCGACGACATCCTGATGGGCTACCCGACCGTGCACCGCGCGGCGCTGCGCGAGCTGGCCGGCGACGCCGAGGCCGCCGCGCGGATCACGCTGATGATCGACGACATCGAGCACCTCGCTTTCATCAAGCAGGTCACCGGCGGCGGTGAGCGGATCCGGGTCTGCCTGGACGTCGACGCCTCGCTGCGGATCTTCGGCCAGCATCTCGGCGTACGCCGGTCGCCGCTGCGCACGCCCGACCAGGTGCTCGCGCTCGCCCGGCAGGTGGTCGCCGACGACGCGTTCGAGCTGGTCGGCGTGATGTTCTACGAGGCGCAGATCGCGGGTCTGCCGGACACGTCGCCCGCGGTCCGCTGGGTGAAGCGGCGCTCGGCTGCCGAGCTGTCCGACCGCCGGGGGCTCGTGGTCGACGCGGTCAAGCAGGTCGCGCCGCTGCGGCTGGTGAACAGCGGCGGCACCGGCAGCATCGAGGTGAGCAGCAGCGATCCCGCGGTCACCGAAGTGACGGCCGGGTCTGGGCTCTACGGCCCGACGCTGTTCGACAAGTACGACGTCTTCCAGCCCGAGCACGCCGTCGCCTACGCGCTCGGCGTCGTCCGGCGGCCGACCCCACGGATCGCCACGCTGTTCGGCGGCGGGTACGTCGCCTCCGGCCCGGCGAAGAAATCACGGCTGCCCGCGCCGGCGTGGCCGCTCGGGCTGAAGCTGCTCGGAACCGAGGGCGCGGGCGAGGTCCAGACGCCGGTCGAGGGCGAGCACGCGCGCGGGCTGAAGATCGGCGACCGGGTGTGGATGCGCTACGCGAAGGCGGGCGAGATGCTGGAGCGGTTCGACCGGCTGTACGCGATCGACGGCAACGAGCTGAGCGAGCTGGTGAGCTACCGCGGCGAAGGGAAGAACTTCGGATGAGCGCGGGCGAGGGGATCGGATGAACACCTGGCGGAACTGGGCCGGCACCGAGTCGGCGACCGGCGTGGAGGTGCTGCGTCCGGGCTCGACCGACGAGGTCGCGGCGGCGGTCAAGGCCGCGGCCGAGCAGGGCAAGAAGCTGAAGGCGGTCGGCTCCGGCCACTCGTTCACCGGCTGCTCGGTCCCCGAGCAGGTGATGGTCCGCCTCGACGGGCTGTCCGCGATCCAGTCCGCCGACCGGACCTCGGGCCGCGTGACCGTCGGGGCCGGGACCGGCCTGGCCAAGCTGAACGCAGGGCTCGCGTCGTTCGACCTCGCGATGGCCAACCTCGGCGACATCGACAAGCAGACCATCTCCGGCGCCGTCTCGACCGGTACGCACGGGACCGGCGCGAAGCTCGGCGGGCTGGCGACCCAGGTCGTCGGGCTCGAGCTGGTCACCGCCGACGGCTCGGTGCTGCACTGCTCGGCCGACGAGAACGCTGACGTGTTCGCGGCGGCCCGGGTGTCGGTCGGCGCGCTCGGCGTGATCACCGCGATGACGCTGCAGTGCGTCCCGGCGTTCCTGCTCCGCGCGCAGGAGATGCCGCTGCCGCTCGGCGAGGTGCTGAGCGGGTTCGATGAGCTTGCTGATGGCAACGATCATTTCGAGTTCTACTGGTTCCCGCACACCGACGTCGCGCTGACCAAACGCAACAACCGGGTCTCCGGCGGCGTCGGCGCGTCACCGGTCAGCCGGATCCGCGGCTGGGTCGACGACGAACTGCTGTCCAACAAGGTGTTCGAGCTGACCAACCGGCTCGCGGTCCGGCGCCCGGCGATCGTGCCGCGGATCAACCGGCTGGCCTCCCGGGCGCTGTCCGCGCGCGAGTACGTCGACGCGTCGTACAAGGTGTTCTGCTCCGAGCGCAACGTGGTCTTCCGCGAGTCCGAGTACGCCGTACCGCGGGACAAGCTGGTCGAGGTGCTCGGCGAGCTGCGCGGCTGGATCGACCGGTCGGGGGAGCGGTTCCCGTTCCCGATCGAGGTCCGGGTGGCCGCGGCCGACGACATCTGGCTGTCCACCGCGCAGGGCCGCGCGACGGCGTACATCGCGATCCACCAGTACCACCGGCTGGACCACGGGCGGTACTTCGCGGCCTTCGAGCAGATCGTCGCGGCGTACGGCGGCCGGCCGCACTGGGGCAAGCTGCACACCCTCGGCGCCGAGCGGTTCGCCGAGCTGTACCCGCACTTCGGCGACTTCCTGGCCGTCCGCGACCGGCTCGATCCGGGCCGCGCGTTCGCGAACCCCTACTCCCGGAAGGTCTTCGGCGACTAATCTGCCGCCATGAATCCGCTCGAACCGGTAATTGAGGACTGGACCAAGGCGCTGGCGATCGTGGCGCACCCCGACGATCTCGAGTTCGGGGCCGCCGCGGCGATCGCGCGCTGGACCGGGCAGGGCAAGCAGGTCGTCTACGTGATGGCGACCTCCGGCGAGGCCGGGATCGACAGCCTGGAGCCCGCGAAGTGCGGTCCGCTGCGCGAGGCCGAGCAGATCGAGTCGGCGCGGATCGTCGGCGTCGACGTGGTCGAGTTCCTCGGCCAGCCGGACGGCACGATCGAGTACGGCGTCGCGCTGCGCGAGGTGCTCACCGCGGTGATCCGCCGGCACCAGCCGGAGATCGTGATCACCAACAACTTCCGCGAGACCTGGGACGGGCACGACGTGCTCAACCAGGCCGACCACATGGCCGTCGGGCGCGCGTCGCTCGACGCGGTCCGGGACGCGGCGAACCGGTGGATCTTCCCCACCGCCGGCGAGCGCTGGAACGGCGTACGGCAGGTGTGGGCGGCCGGGTCGCCGATGGGCAAGCACGGTGTCGACACCACCGACACCTACGAGACCGGGCTGGCGTCGCTGCGCGCGCACAAGGCGTACATCGACGGGCTCGGCGGGTTCGACCCGGCGGAGTTCCTCGAAGGCGTCGCGCGCGCCGGCGGGACGCGGCTGGGCACGACGTTCGCGACGTCCTTCGAGGTGTTCACGCCCTAGAAGCGAGCGTTCAGGGCTCCGAAGTCGAGGCTGCTCTCCTCGTAGGTGCCCTGGTCGAGCAGGCGGCGGGCGGCGTCGAAGGCCTTGCCGTACGCCGCCTCGGCGATCGCCGTACCGACGCTGACCCGGCGTACGCCGTGGGCGAGCAGCTCGGCGACTGACGGCGCGCCCGGGCCCGCCATCGCGTTGACCGGGAGCGGGGAGGCGCTGGTCAGTTCGGCGAGGGTCGGGAGGTCGGTGAGGCCGGGGACGAAGAGGCTGTCGGCGCCTGCTTCGGCGTACTGCTTGGCCCTCGCGAGGACGTCGGTCAGCCGGCCATCTTCCGGGCCGATGCCGAAGAGGAAGACATCGGTGCGGACATTGATCAGCAGCTCGGGGAGTCCGGCGGCCGCTGCTGCACTTCGTGCTGCGACGATCCGGTCGACCTGCTCGGCCGGTGTGAACAGCGGGCCGCCCGGGGCCTTCGAGTCCTCGAGATTCACCCCGACCGCGCCGGCCTCGATGATCTCTTCGATGGTCCGGCGCACGTCGTCGGGCGCTGGGCCATAGCCACCTTCGATGTCCGCCGTGACCGGTACGTCGACAGCCGCGGCGATTCGGCGTACCTGCTCGACCATCTCGTCCCGGGTGACGACCTGTCCATCGGGCTTCCCCAGCGACCAGGCGACGCCGCCGCTCGTGGTGGCGACCGCCTGCGCGCCCGCCGCGACGACGAGCACGGCGCTGCCGGCATCCCAGACGTTCGGCAGCACGAGCGGGTCGAGCCCGCGCAGCACCTCGGCCTTGCCCATCAGTGGCTGACCAGCAGCTCGTGGTCGATCTCCACGAACTCGACGATCAGCTCGCCGAACCGGCCCGCGACCAGCTCCTCGTACGCCGCCGAGCCGGTGTGCGCGTCGTACGCCGTCTGGTCCGCGAAGTGCTCGACGAACAGCAGGTAGTCGGCGCGCGCCGGATCGCGGTAGACGCGGAACGACAACGTCCCCGCCTCCTGCTCCGGGCCCCGCGGCGCGAACTCGGCGACGATCGCCTCGGCCTCGGCCTGCTTTCCGGCCTTCAACTCGATCGGGAAAACCTTGCACAGCATGGTGATTCGACCTTTCGGAGATGACTTGACGGGAAAAGCATCGGCCGTCCGGGAGGGGTAGGTCTGGCCAGATTCGGACAGGGACCCTTGCGACCACCCGACCCATCTGACCTCGCTGAGGTGGTCGGAGCGTGTCCGGATCTGGCTGGTCGGGTGGTCCGCGGATGACCTATACCTGATGGGGTGACGACCTATTCGGCGGTGGTGACGACCGGCATCTACTGCCGACCGGGCTGCGGGGCCAAGCCGCTGGCGGAGAACGTGCGGACGTTCGAGCTGGCGGCCGCCGCGGAGGCGGCCGGGTTTCGGGCTTGTCTGCGGTGCCGGCCGTATCGCGTCGCTTCGCCGGTGGACGCCCGGGCGCCCGAGATGGTGTGCCGGGCGGTCCAGCTGATCATCGACGGCGTGCTCGACGACGGGACCGAGGTGGCGCTGGGCGAACGGCTCGCGGTGTCGCCTCGGCATCTGCGGCGAATGTTCCGCGAACACCTCGGGGTGACACCCGATCAGCTCGCGCGGTCCCGGCGGGCGCACTTCGCGCGGCGGTTGCTCGACGACTCGGAGCTGAGCGTCGCGGACGTCGCGTTCGCCTCGGGTTTCGGCAGCCTGCGGCAGTTCAACCGCGAGATCCGCCAGGTCTTCCGCGCCGCACCACGCGAGCTCCGCGAGCGTCGTCGGCGCGCTGACCGGCTGACCGCCGACGGCGGGCTGGTGCTGCGGCTGCCGTACCAGCCGCCGTACGACTGGGACGCGATGCTCGCGTTCTTCGCCGCCCGCGCGATCCCCGGCGTCGAGTCGGTCGCCGACCGCACGTACCGCCGAACGATCGCGCTCGACGGCGGCCCTGGGCTGCTCGAACTCTCCCCAGGCACCGGCGATCACCTGATCCTGCGCGCCCACCTGCCGTACTGGGAAGGCCTCATCCACGTCGTCGAACGCGCCGCCCGCATGGTCGGCGTCGACAGCGCCCCGGCCGACGATTCGGACGCCGTCCTCGGTCCCCTCATACGCCGCCGCCCGGGCCTCCGCGTCCCCGGCGCCTGGGGGCCGCTGGAGGCGGCAGTCCAGTCAGCCCTTGCCCAAGGCAACACTCTCACCGACGCCCGCGCGCTCGCCGGTGAACTGGTCGCGCGCTTCGGCCATCCCGTACCAGGCCTCCCGCACGGCCTCACCCATCTCTTCCCCTCAGCCGAAGCACTCCTCCCCGCCCCCGGCCTCCCAGGAGCGATCGGGCAGGCGCACGCCACCCACCCGACCCTCCTGAACCCGCAACCTCTCACCGCGCTGATCACCAACCTCGTAGCCATCCCCGGCCTCACCGAGGACACCGCCCACGAGATAGCCCTCCGCCTCGGCCACCAGGACGCCTTCCCGCCAAGCCTGCACGCCGACCCAGCACGATGGCGCCCCCATCAAGCCCTGGCGGCGACTTACCTCAGCACGGCCGCGGTGGGGTTAAGCCCGCAGGCGGGCGACGGCCTCAGGGGTGAGGTACTGGGCGAGTTTCGCCAGCAGGTCGACGACCTCCGCGACCTGGCTGGGGTCGTCCAGAACCGTGGCGAGGGTGTCGTCGATCGGGGCCGCGCGGACTTCGGCGACTCGGGGTGAGGGGTTGGGGGCTGGGGTGACGATCGAGCGGCGGCGGTCTCTGGGGTCCGGCTCGGTGGTGACGGCGCCGGCTTCGCGGAGGCGGGCGAGGGCGGCTGAGACGGCGCTTTGGGGGAGGCCGGTGCGGGCGGCGATCTCGCCGACGGCGCTGCCGGGGTGGGTGCGGACGTCGCTGACGACGATCAGGACCGTGCGCACGCTCGTCGAGTGGTCGCCGATGCCTTCGGTGGGGAGGGCTTGTTCGCCGAGCTTCATCAGGGTGCGGCCGAGGAGGAAGAGGTCTACGCCGTTCACAGCGCAAATTGTATCACTCTTGATGCATCAGAAATGATGGATTACGGTGATCGGCATGGAGAACACGCTGAAGGTGCCGGGGGCGGAGCTGTACTACGAGGTCCGGGGCAGCGGGCCCGTGCTGCTGATCGGGCAGAGCGGGGAGGGTGACGCGGGGCGCAGCCGGGATCTTGTCGATCGGCTGGTCGGCTACTTCCGGGTGATCACCTACGACCGGCGCGGGCTCTCGCGCAGTCGCCTCGACGAGCCGGGGCAGGGGGTCACGCTCGCTGACCACGCGTACGACGTACACCTGCTGCTGGCGAAGCTGACCGATGAGCCGGTCACGATGCTCGGGTGCAGCCTCGGGGCGTCGATCGGGCTGCATGTCGTCGTCGATCACCCGGGGCAGCTCGGGACGCTGATCGCGCACGAGCCGGTGACGCCGCGGCTGCTTCCGGAGGAGGAGCGGACGCGGCACGAGCGGGAACTGCTGCACCTCCAGGACGTGCATCGCCGCGAAGGGCTGGCGTCGACGCTGAAGCAGGTCGCGGAGGTGCTCGGCATCGACCCGAGCAACCGGAACGCCGAGCCTGATCTGACACCGCAGCCGATGAACGCCCAACGGGTCGCGAACTTCGGCTTCTTCGTCGAGCACGACTTCACGGCGATCGTCCACGACACGCTCGAGGTCGGTGCGCTCCGCGGCACGTCGACGCGCATCGTGCCGGCGGTCGGGAGGACGACGCCGAAGAACGTGTTCGACCGGCAATGCGCGGTGGCGCTGGGCGAGCTGGTCGGCGCTCAAGTCCAGGAGTTCCCCGGCGGCCACAACGGCAACACCAGTCACCCGCGGGCCTACGCCACCGCCCTACGCGCGCTTTGCGACCAAGGCCAGTGACGGTACGCCGGCGACGCTCTCGGACAGCCGCAGGTCGGCGACCGGAGCGAGGCCTGCTTTGTCGAGCAGCGCCCAGAGGTCTTCGGGCTGCCACAGGTGGGTCGTCCACGTGACAGGCACCCCGCCGTACGCCTCGGTGCGGTGGATCTCGCCGTTGCCCTGATGCAGGCCGAGGATCAGGTGGCCGCCGGGGACGAGAGCGCGGGCGAACGACTCGAGGACCTGGGCGAGCGTTTCCCGGGGCAGGTTGAAGAGGGACCACCAGCCGAGGATTCCGCCGAGCGAGGAGTCGGGGAGGTCGAGCTCGGTCGCTGAGGCGACGGCGAACTGCTGATCCGGGTAGCGCCGGCGGGCGTGCTCGATCATGCGCGGGGACAGGTCGACGCCGCGCACGTCGAGCCCGCGGTCGGCCAGGTACGCCGTGACGTCGCCGGGGCCGCAGCCGACATCGAGCACCGGTCCGAGGCCCTGGACCGCGGTCGCGAAACCGTCGACGGCGGTCCGCAGCCACGGGGACGCCGTGAGGTCGCCGAGGTTCAGCTCGACGTAGGTGTCGGCGACGCGGTCGTACGACGTACGGACGAGGTCGAGATCAGCCGGCTGCTCGATGCGGGATGCGTTCATGCTGCCGGATGCTAGTGACCGCCGCCGACAGCAACTGTCTAGTCCTTGGTCGCGCGCAGACTCGGCGGGTTCGGGAGCGGGTGGCGGGGTTCGCGGTCGCCGGACGGGTCGGCCGGGGGCTGCTTCCAGGATCGGACCAGGGCACGGCCGTGCTTGTCGAGGCGGAAGAGGTCCAGTTGCTCGACCTCGATCGCCGGGATGCCGAGCTGGGCGAGGGTCCGGTGCGCCGTGGCTGCGGCGAAGTCGTGCTTGCGGGGGCTGGACTTGTGCTGCAGTACGACGGCCACGCGGCCGTCCGGGAGCGTTTCGGTACGGACGAAGCGCATGCCCTTGTCGAGCTTCGCCGAGTCGAGGTAGGCGGACGTGGTCAGGCGCCGGGCTTGCCGGGTGCGGGCGATCACTTCGTACTGGGCCATGTATCGATCATGCGTTGTCGGCCTACCGTTTTCCAGGAATGTTTTCTGGACCTGCCAGACTCGTATCCGGGGCAGCGCGTGAGGAGGCGCAGGGCCGTGTCGGACAGTGAAGCCGGACCGGAGCCGGAACGGTCCGAGCTCTGGCAACCGCCGTGGTGGATGCTCGTGTTCGCGCCACTGGTGTGGTTGCTGCTGGCCGCGCTGGTGATGGACCGGCGAGGGCTCGTGGTCGGGCTGATCGCGCTCGTGCTGCTGGTGCCGGTGGGGATGCCGGCCCCGCCGATCCTGCGGTGGTTACGGCGGCATCGGCGGTTGGTCGGCGTCCATGCCGGGCCGGTGGTTTTCGCCGGTACGGCGGCGTTCACGGACTTTCCGCTGTGGTTGTGCACGGCGGCGGGCGTGACCGCGCTGCTCGTCGCGGTCGTGCTCACGACGATGCGGGAGTTCGCGCACCACTAGGTCAGCTGGGTGCCGGGGACAGTTCGAGGGTTCGGGTCGCGTCGGCGAGAACTGCAGGGGAGGCGAGGGACTGCCAGCGGGGGATGAGCTCCTGGAGGTACGGGCGGAGCTTGCCGGCCAGGTGCGGCGCGTGGTCGAGGACGTCCAGCTCGTTGACGATCGAGAGGTCGACGAAGTCGCGCAGCTCGGCGGTCGACAGCTCCTCCGACGTACCGGTGAAGCGGTCGGTGACCGTGTGGTGCTCGGCCAGGTCGCGCCAGGTGGTCTCGCGCTCGCAAGCGCCGTACCGGTAGACGAGCTGCTCCGCCTCGGGACCGATCGCGGCTTCGAGGACCGGGCGTTCGTTCTGCCAGTCGAAGAGGTGGGTGGGGAAGCCGTCGGTGCCGTACGCCGCGTGCGCCAGGCCAGCGAGGACGAGAGTGTCGGAGGCGCCGAGGGTGGTCAGCCGCTTGGCGACGCGGTGCAGGTGAACGTAGAGCGTGCCGCCGGCGTGGTCGAGCTCGTCGGCGCCGCGGACCATCAGCAGCGATCCCAGGTCGTGGAAGGTGCTCATCTGACCTCTTCTGTTCGGAGCGGCCAGGGCCCGGAAGGTGAACCCAGAGCAAATACGGTACGGCGCGCGGGTGGCGCTCGCCCAGAAGTCCGGCGTGCCGGATGCGTCACATCTTTTACGGCGAATCGGTGGAAACATTCGTCGCTGATGGGAGGTGGCGGGAAGAACGGTCGCGGCCTGGTGCTACCAGCGGAGTCTGTCCAGGTGGTTGTGGCCGGAGAGAAGCTTCGCGATGCGCTGCTGTGCTGCTCGGCGGATGTCGGGCTGGGAGTGGTGGGCGTGGATCGCCAGTTCGACGTACAGGTCGTAGAAGTTCAAGCGCTCGCGGAGGTGGTCGCGCTCGAAGAGCTCCGGGTAGGCGTTGTGCAGCCAGGTGGGGACTTCTGTGAGAGTGGATTCGTCGAGGCCCTGGCGGTCTGGGGTGGGTGGGTAGTCGCGTGCGGTTGCGCACCAGCGGAGGAGGGTGTCGAGCTCGACGTCTGCGGGTTGGGCTACTGCCTCGGCGAAGTCGATGAGGCCGGTGACTTCGCCTTGGTCGACCATGATGTTGGAGCCGTGGAGGTCGCCGTGGACGAGGACTTGTTCGTCGGTGGCGAAGAGCGGGAGGCGCTCTTGGATCCAGGCGGTGACGTCTTTGAGTAGCTGTGGGTCGTGGTCTTTGTGTTGCTGGGCTGCTTCGACCTGTTGGAGTGTTGCGGACACCACTGGTGGGTGAAAGGCGGGCCATGGTTGGCCTGCTAGGGCGTCGATCAGCCAGGGTGGGCGGAGGTTGGGCGGGGCGGGGATGCGGTGGAGGGCGCGCATCGCTGCGCCCAGGCTTTTGATGATCGATTGGCGGGTGGGGGTGTCCGCGGTTGGCCAGGTTTCGTGGAGGGTTCGGCCGGGGATTCGTTCGGTGATCGACCAAGGGCCTTGTGGGGCGGTGCCTTGGGCGAGGTGGCGGGCGTGGGGGACGTCGGTGCCGGTTAGGAGGGCGACGACGGCTGCTTCGTGGCGGTAGGCGTCGCGGAACTTTCCGGTGCTGAGGCGTACTACGTGGTTTTCGCCGAGCCAGACGCGGCTGACCCAGCCGGCTTTGAGGAGGAAGTCGCCGGTGGGTGGGAGGGCTGCGGCTTTGAGGATGGTGAGGAGAGTGGGGTCGTCGGCGGGGGTGGTGACGGGGGTGGGCACGGGGTAACCGTCGCATGGGAGCGGGGGTCCCATCACGTGGTTTGTGGGGTGCGGGGGCTTGTACGGCGACCGTTGGGGCTGGGGTTGTCTGTACGGCGAACGGCTGTGGCTGAGGTCGCTTGCTGGGTGACCGGTTGGGGCTGGGGTTGTCTGTACCGCGACCGGTTGGGGCTGGGGTTGCTTTTCGGCTGACCGGCGGGGGCTGGGGTTGCTGGTCGGCTGACCGGCTGGGGTTGGCGTACGTAGGTCGGGTGCGGGTGGTTCCAGCCTCGCGGCGCCGGCTGCGGGTTGGCGGTTGGGTGCGGGTAGGTGCCACCTGTGTACTTCTCGCCTACCTCCGCCGATTACCAGGTACAGGCTTGCTGTTTGGGCGAGAAGTCAGCAGGCGTCACCTTGGGGTGGGCCATTGCCCTTCACACCTTTGGCTTCGGTGGTGACCGGCTGGGGCTGGGGTTGTTGGCCGGGTGGCCGGCTGGGGCTGAGGTCCCCGGGCGGGTGACCGGTCTGGGCTGGGGTTGCCGGCTTGGGCTGCGTTCCTGGGCGGAACGCGTCATGCCGGGCCGTCTTTCGACGGCCCGGCATGCTCCTCAGTGCGCTGGGTGGGGGCGGACGCCTCTGTCCCCGCCCAGGGGGCCACGGTCGGTGGGGAAGGGAAGTCCCCGGCCGACTGCGGGATTGGGGGTCAGTCGTCGAGTTCGGCGAGGGCTCGGCGGGCTGCTTCGAGCTCGGCTTCGAGGGCGGCGACCTTGGCGGCCTGCTGTTCGCGGGCGGCGTCGATGACCTCGTCGATGGGGCCGGAGAGGTCCTCGTGGAGTTCCTTGGCGGCGCGGGAGACCGCGGCCGCGGCGACCAGGAGGTTTTTGGCGATGTAGCTGTTGCCCTGCTTGAGCTCGGCCTTCCACTCGCCGTCGGCGGTGCCGGTGACGGTGAGGGTGAGTTCGAGGGTCTTGGTCTTCTTCGCGGGGGCCTTCTTGGCGGGGGCCTTCTTGGGCTTCTCCGCCGCGGGGGCCGGAGCCGGGGTCGGCTCGTCGGAGGACGAAGCGTCGGACGAGGCATCGGACGAAGCGTCCGGGGCGGCGGGGGCGTCCGAGGCGGAAGCGTCGGCAGCCGGGGTGGTGGTGTCCGCGTCGGGGGCGGTCACGTCGGTCGCGTCGGCGGGAGTGTCGACGGTGTCGGTCTGAGCTTCAGCTGCAAAAGTGTCTACAGTCATCGTTGCGGCGATCTCCCTGGGTGAACATGTCCCCGCCGGAGCGGGCTGGCGCTGAGTGAACAGTAGAACATATGTTCGATCTCAGCGCCAATCCCACTGCAGCGTCAACTACCTCAGGCGTCGTGCTCCTTGCGGTCACCGGACCAGTCGAGGTGGAACGCGCCCTCGCGGTCGACCCGGTGGTAGGTGTGCGCGCCGAACAGGTCGCGCAGGCCCTGGATCAGCGCGGCCGGCAGGCGCTCGGCGCGCAGGCCGTCGTAGTACGAGAGTGAGGCCGAGAAGCCCGGCGCGGGGATGCCCGCGGCGGCGGCGACGCCGACGACCCGGCGCCACGCCTCCTGGCCGTTCGCGACGGCTTCCTTGAAGTAGTCGTCGACGAGCAGCGACGGCAGGTTCGCGTCGCGGTCGTAGGCCTCCTTGATCCGGTCCAGGAAGCGGGCCCGGATGATGCAGCCGCCGCGCCAGATCTTGGCCATCGCGCCCAGGTCGATGTTCCAGCCGTACTGCTCGGAGGCGGCCCGGATCGCGTCGAAGCCCTGCGCGTAGGCGACCAGCTTCGACGAGTACAGCGCGTGCCGCACGTCCTCGATGAACGCGTCCCGGTCGGCCGGAGCCTCGAAGCCGGACGGCCCGGGCAGCGCGCCCGCGCCGGCCTTACGCCGTACGACGTCGCCGGACAGCGAGCGCGCGAAGACGGCCTCGGCCATCCCGCTGACCGGGATTCCGAGGTCGAGCGCGACCTGGACGGTCCAGCGCCCGGTGCCCTTCTGCTCGGCCTGGTCGAGGACGACGTCGACGAACGGCCCGCCGGTCGACTCGTCGACCTGGGACAGCACCTCGGCGGTGATCTCGATCAGGAACGACTCCAGGTCGCCGCTGTTCCACTCGCGGAACACGTCGGCCACCTCGGACGCGGACAGCCCGAGCACCTGGCGGAGCAGGTCGTAGGACTCCGCGATCAGCTGCATGTCGGCGTACTCGATGCCGTTGTGCAGCATCTTGACGAAGTGGCCGGCGCCGTCCGGGCCGACGTGCACGCAGCACGGCTCGCCGCCGACGTGCGCGGAGATCTTGGTCAGCATCGGCTCCAGCGCCGCGTAGGCGAAGGTCGAGCCGCCGGGCATGATGCTCGGGCCGTTCAGCGCGCCCTCCTCGCCGCCGGAGACGCCGGCGCCGACGAAGTGCAGGCCCTTCGCCTTCAGTGCGTCCTCGCGGCGGCGGGTGTCGGCGAAGTGCGCGTTGCCCGCGTCGACGACGATGTCGCCCTCGGACAGCAGCGGCACCAGTTCGTCGATCACCGCGTCGGTCGGCTCGCCGGCCTTGACCATGATGATGATCTTGCGCGGCGTCTCGAGCGACTCCACCAGCGCCGGCAGGTCCGCGGCGGGGACGAACTCACCCTCGTGGCCGAACTCCTCGACCAGTGCGTCCGTGCGGCCCTGGGACCGGTTGTGGACGGCGACGCGGAAGCCGTTGCGGGCCAGGTTCCGGGCCAGGTTGCGGCCCATCACGGCGAGGCCGGTGACGGCGATCTGGGCTGGAGCAGAACTCATCGGTGTCTCCTGCGGGTGAGGACTGGAAGATCGGACTGCGGGTCCAGTCTGTCGCCCGTGGCAACACAACGGCCCATCGGGTGACCAACTGGTGGAACGGGAGGTTCATTCCAGAATCTGCGCAGCGAACCCTTCTCAACGCCACAGCCCGGATGGTAGACATCTGAGAAATCGATTTCCGAGCTTCTGGGAAGGCCCGCCTATGACCAGGTCGCTGCGCCGCGCCACCGCAGTTCTGCTGGGATCACTCCTTGTTCTTCCGGCGGTTTCCGCCGGTACGACGTCCGCCGCACCGGCGGCGCCGAGCGTGGCCGGGGGCAACGGCCCGGTCGGCTGGGACGTCTACCGGCGGCTCGACCGCCTGCCCGAGCTGCAGAACGGGGTCCGCACCAAGCAGTTCTCCAGCTTCGGCCGCGACGGCACCAACAACGACGGGTTCGACGGCACCTACTCGTGCCTGCGCACCGACGCCTCCGGCTGCGTGATCGCCGAGGACGCCGGGCCGGGCGAGGTCGCCTCGATCTGGTTCACCCGCGACGAGGGCAACGTCACCAAGACCGGCAAGATCACCATCGAGCTCGACGGCAAGAAGGTCGTCGACACGAGCCTGCAGGACCTGGTGGACGGCAAGCTCGGCGCACCGTTCGTCTACCCGCTGGTCGCGAACGCGATGGAGACCAGCGGCGGCGTCTACGTCCGCGTCCCGATGCCGTACCAGCACTCGATGAAGGTCACCACGCAGAGCAACCCGTACTTCTACCACGTCGACTACCGCGAGTTCCCCGACGCCGGCGGCGTCCGGACCTTCGACCCGGCCGACAAGGCCGAGGACGTCGTCGCGCTGCTCAAGGCCGCCGGGACGAAGGACCCGAAGCCGGCCAAGCCAGGAGCCCGTACGACGGCCAAGGCCGTCGACCTCAAGCCCGGCGCGCAGGTGAAGCTGGCCGAGGCGACAGGCCCCGGTGAGCTGAGCGCGCTGCGGCTGAAGTTCCCGGCCATCCAGGGCCTGAACCTGAAGAGCGTCTCCGACGACGGCCGTGCGCACACCGGCACCAGCGAGTTCACGATGGCGGTCGACCCGGCCAACACCGGTGTCAAGCTGATCCGCCGGATGGACCGCAAGATCGGCAACCAGCGCGCGAAGGTCCTCGTCGACGGCGTCGTCGCCGGCGAGTGGGCGCCGCTGCCGGCCGCCGGCGCGCAGTGGTACGACCAGGTCCTCGACCTGCCGGCCGCGCTGACCGCGGGCAAGTCGACCCTGACCATCCGCAACGAGTTCGTCTCGTCGGACCTGGACTTCAACGAGTTCACCTACTGGGCCGACTCGATCGTCGGTGGCACCGCGCAGCGCACCGACACCCTCGACCTCGGTACCGAGCACCCGGCCGAGGAGCAGGCGCACCACTACACCAACACCCAGCAGAAGTGGACCGGCCGCAACTCGATGCCGTACGCCGCGACCGACGAGGACCTCGAGCGGGTCAAGTCCTCCGACGCGCTGCTGGCCGGCGCCCGCGTCCAGGTCGTTGTCGACGGCAAGCTCCAGGTGGACGCGCCGGTCGGCGAGTTCTTCGGCTCCGGGCTCGGCGAGAACCCGGTGCACAGCCTGTTCTTCGGGATGGACCCGGACGGCTGGTACTCGGCCTGGTGGCCGATGCCGTACGTCGCCAAGGCCACCGTCACGCTGGTCAACAAGTCGGCGTACCGGCTGACCGGTCAGGGCGAGGTCACCTCGGCCCGCGACGCCGGCGCGGCCGTCGACCTGCTGACCGGGACCAGCGGCTACTTCACCGCGCTCTCGCACCGGGCGCAAACGGTCACCGGCCAGGACTGGATGATTGCCCAGAGCACCGGTCGCGGCAAGTTCGTCGGCGTCTCCCAGACCATGGAGGGCCTGCAGCCCGACGGCAACACCCGTGGCTACCTCGAGGGTGACGAGCGCGTGTACGTCGACGGCGAGCGCACCCCGGCGATCCACGGCACCGGCACCGAGGACTACTACGAGTCCGGCTGGTACTTCAACCAGGGCACCTACTCGACGCCGTTCCACGGCAACTCCGGGCACGAGGTCCGGCTGGGCGCCTGCGCGGTCGAGTGCGACAGCGCCTGGCGCCTGCACATCACCGACTCGATCGGCTTCCAGAACCAGCTGGCCTTCGGCATCGAGCACGGGCAGCAGAACGACCACACCTCGATCTACGGCTCGACCGCGTACCTCTACACCGCGCCGACGCTCGGCTCCAGCGCGCTGTTCGGGGCCCGCGAGACCGACCGCATCGACACCGGCTCGGCGGCCAGCCGCACCCAGCACAAGTACGCCGACTCCGGTGCGCAGACCGCGGACCTGACCTCGGTCTACGAGGGCGACCACGACGACACCGTGCTCACCGACCAGGTGCGCTCGGCGACGAGCGCGATCAAGTTCGAGGTCAAGGTCGACCCGATCAACCGCGGCGTCACGTTGCGCCGTACCGGTGACCAGAACGTCGCCTGGCAGTCCGCCAAGGTGGTTGTCAACGGCAAGGACGCGGGTACCTGGTTGCAGCCGCTCGGCAACGACCGGCAGCGCTGGCTCGACGACAACTACCAGCTCCCGGCGTCGCTCACCTTCGGCAAGACCAAGCTGAGCATCGAGCTCCGGCCGACCGCCGGTGCCCCCGCCTGGACCGCCGCCGCGTACGCCGTCCAGTCGCTCGTCCTCCCGTACGCCGACCGCAAGGCGCCGGCCGCCGCGACGAACCTGGTCGCGACCGGGCGGACCGACAACGCGATCGGGCTGACCTGGTCGGAGGCGTCGGACGACAGTGGGATCGCGCAGTACAAGGTGTACGGCGCGAAGGCCGGTGCCGCCGAGAAGCTGATCGGGACGAGCACCGTTCCCGGCTTCGTGCACCGGGCGCTCGGGCTCAAGGAGACCTGGAAGTACCGGGTCTCGGCGGTCGACCTGGCCGGGCAGGAGAGCACGAAGTCCGCGACCGCGCAGGCGACCTCGGGCAGCACGATCCGGGTCGAGGCCGAGTCGCTGCTGCCGGCCGTCTCCGCGACCGTGCCGGTCGACCCGCAGGGCAACTGCTGCGGCGTCAGCTGGTCGGGCGGAAGCCAACTGTGGATCCACGGAACGAAGGCGGGTGACAAGGTGGTGCTCGAGTTCTCGGTGCCGTCGGCGGGGACCTACAAGCTGTCGTCGGTGCTGACCAAGGCCGCCGACTACGGGATCGTCGACCTCGCCGTCGACGGCAACCAGCCGGTCTCGTTCGACGGCTACCAGGCCGTTGGCGTCGGCACCCAGAAGGTTGACCTGGGCAACGCGACGCTTGCCGCCGGCAAGCACCAGCTGAGCGTCACGCTGACCGGGAAGAACGCCGCGGCGGCCAACTTCCTGGCCGGCGTGGACGTGCTGGATCTGGAGCTCAGCTGATGCGCGGGCGACGGATCCTGGCGGCGCTGGCCGGAGCCGCCCTCCTGAGCGGGGCGGCCCTGCCGGCGTCGGCCGGACACGGAGGAGGTGACGACCGGGTGCGCAGTACGCCGTACGTGCAGGTGGACCGCGTGGTCGCGGCCGGTAAGTTCGTGAAGGTGTACGACCCGAGCGTGGGCGAGAACGAGCAGTGGTACTACAACGACCACACGCTCGTCCAGGACCGCAAGACCGGGACCTGGCACGTGTACGCGATCACGCACGCCGAGCCGGCGAACCCGCTCGACGAGAAGAGCTTCGGGCACGCCACGGCGCCGACGCCGAACGGGCCGTGGACCAAGCAGGCGCCCGCGCTGTTCGCCGACCTGGCGGCCGGGGAGAGCCACATCTGGGCGCCGTACGTGATGTACGACGCGGGCACCTACTACATGTTCTACGCCGGCGGCACCGAGGACCACACGGCGTACCGGATGCAGCTGGCGACGTCGAAGGACCTCGTCACCTGGACCCGCGACACGGCGGCGAACCCGCTGTTCACCGACGGCTTCGACGGGCGCGACCCGATGGTGCACCGGGTCGGCAACCAGTGGGTGATGTACTACACCGCCAACTCGACGCCTGCCGGGGGCAACCACATCGTTGCCTATCGCACCAGTCCGGATCTGCGGCACTGGAGCGAGCGGAAGACGGCGTTCCAGCATCCCGCGACGGGGACGTTCGGCGGGCCGACGGAGTCGCCGTTCGTCGTACAGCGTGGGTCGGACTGGTACCTGTTCGTCTGCTGTGACGGTGGGTACGAGTCGACGAAGGTGTACAAGAGCAAGGACCCGCTGAAGTTCACCGTCGACCAGTTGGTCGGGACGATCGCGGCGCACGCTGCCGAGGTCGTCCAGGACGGGCGCAAGTGGTGGGTCACCGGCGCCGGGTGGGGCAAGGGCGGGCTGTACGTCGCACCGCTCGACTTCGACGCGCTGCAGGTGACGAAGGGGCGGGTCGTCTCGACGAAGTACTACCGGGCCGACATCCAGAGCGCCCCGCGGGCGGCGCTTCGGAAGCTCGAGGTCGATCCGTCGGGGCGCGGGAAGTACAAGGCCGCGCTCGACTCGTCGTCGCGCTCCACCGCGCCGTACCTGGCGGTCGGGAACTTCGGCGCCACCGACACGGCCGGACCGGCCGCGCGGGTGGAGTCGCGGCAGGACCGGCTGACGCTGAAGGGCATCACCTTCAACGACGAGCCGGTGACCGCGGACTGGACGTTCGCGTTCGGTGCGCGGACGTTCGACACCTCGCTACGGTGGAACGTGAAGGGGGCGACGACCGCGCCGGTGTGGGAGGTCGCGCTCAACGTCGACTCGGCGCTCGGGAACCAGGGTGATCCGAGTGGTTTCGAGCGGAACGGCGATGTCGCCGGGCTGCCGGCCTGGTCGATGGCGACGGGCGCTGGGCTGAGCGTCGTCACGGCGTACAAGGCGGGGTCGGCGTGGTCGGCCGACAACCACTGGTACGACCCGCCGAACGGCGCGGTCGCCTGGCAGCCGCTGTGGCAGCCGGGTGGGCGCGCGCTGCCGGTGGGCACGTACGAGGGCGGGACCTTCCGGTTCGGCTTCTCGGCGAAGGAGAAGGACGTCCAGTACGCCGAACAGCTGGCCGCCGGACTGCAGTAGTAGGACTCCTGCCGCCCCCACACCTCATGTGGGGGCGGCTAGGGTCGGGGGATGACTTTCAGTGTGGAAGCCCGGCGGACCGCCCTCGTGCTGATCGACTTGATGCCGCGGATCATCGCGCTCGAGACCGCGCCGCTGGCCGGCCGCGAGGTGCTGGAGCGGTGCATCGCGCTGGCGAAGGCGACGCGGTCGGTCGGCGGGACCGTGGTGCATGTGCGCGTGGAGCGCCCGGGCGTCGGCGTACAGCCTGAGGGCAGCGAGCTCGCGCCGGAGCTCGACCCGCAACCGGGCGACCTGGAGATCGTGAAGCGCACGGTCGGCGCCTTCCAGGGCACCGGCCTCGACGACGAGCTGCGCAAGCGCGACATCGCCACCGTCGCGCTCGCCGGGATCGCCACCAATTTCGGCGTCGAGTCCACCGGCCGGGTCGCCGACGACCTCGGCTATGCGACCGTCTACCTGACCGACGCGATGACCGGCCTCGACGCCGCCGCGCACGACTTCGCGGTCTCCTACGTCTTCCCCCGCTTCGGCACGGCGATCTCCGGCGCCGAGTACGTCGCCGCCCTCGGCCCGACCAGCTGAGGCAAGTAGTTGCCCGGAGGTTATATCGACGACTGATGGGTACCGGATCCGGCGGATGACGGCGGACCTGGGAGCGGCGGATGAAGTGGGTGCTGGGCGTCCTGCTGGTGGTCTGCCTGACCGCGTGTGCGGGGCCTGAGCAGAAGATCCAGGACGCCGGGGCGCAGGCCGCGCGTGAGGCTGCCGCCGAGGTCGGGACCGCGCGGCTGGCGGTGCAGCAGCTCAGCGACGGGAAGCTCTGGCCGCAGCCCGCGGGGCAGTTGGTGAAGGACTCGGAGAAGGCGCTCGGTGGGGTCGTCTCCGGGTTCGACGGTCAGCAGCCTGAGACCGCCGAGGCGCGCGCCCAGTACGACCGGGTCAGTCAGGTGCTCGATGATGCGGTCGCAGTGGTGACCGAGACACGGATCGCGCTCGGCAACGGCGACGAGGCCGCGGCGGTTCAGCAGGTCCCAGCCTTGGAGAAGAGCGCACAGCAGCTCCTGGAGCTCGCTCAGTGAAGAAGCTGCTGGCCGTCACACTCGGCATCCTCACCGCGATCGGCGGCTTCGTCGACATCGGGGACCTGGTCACGAACGCCCTCGTCGGCGCGCGGTTCGGGATGCACCTGGCCTGGGTGGTCGTGGTCGGCGTGATCGGGATCTGCCTGTACGCCGACATGGCGGGCCGCGTCGTCGCCGTCTCGGGCCGACCCGTGTTCGACCTGATCCGCGAGCGGCTGGGGCCGAAGACCGGCTTCGTCACGCTCGTCTCGTCATTCCTCGTCACCGTCCTCACGCTCGTCGCCGAGATCGGCGGCATCGCGCTCGCGTTCGAGCTGGCCAGCGGGGTGAACTACCTGCTCTGGATGCCGCTCGCCGCGTTCGCGGTCTGGCTGGTGATCTGGAAGGTGAAGTTCTCCAAGCTGGAGACCACCTTCGGGCTGATGGGGCTGCTGCTGATCGTGTTCGCCGTGGCGCTCTGGAAGCTCGGCCCGGACTGGGGGCAGTTGCTGCACCAGGCGACCAGTCCGCACCCGATCGGGCACGAGTCGTGGGCGACGTACGCGTACTACGCGATCGCGCTGTTCGGCGCGGCGATGACGCCGTACGAGGTGTTCTTCTTCTCCAGCGGCGGTGTCGAGGAGAAGTGGACGCGGCGAGATCTCGCCACCGAGCGAACGAACGTGTTCATCGGGTTCCCGCTCGGTGGGCTGCTGTCGCTCGCGATCGCGGGCTGCGCGGCCGTCATCTACCTGCCGGCCGGGATCCAGGTCAGCACGCTCGGCCAGGTCGCGCTGCCGACGGCGGTCGCGCTGGGGCAGCTCGGGTTGGCGGTCGTCCTGGTCGGGATGTTCGCGGCGACCTTCGGCGCTGCGCTGGAGACCGCGCTGTCCTGCGGCTACACGATCGCGCAGTACCGCGGCTGGCAGTGGGGCAAGTTCGTCCGGCCGCGGGAGGCGTCGAGGTTCCACCTGGTGATCATCGTCTGCCTGCTGCTCTCGGTGCTGACGCTGCTCACCGCGGTCGACCCGGTGAAGGTGACCGAGTACTCCGTGGTCTTCGCCGCGATGGCGCTGCCGCTGACCTACCTGCCGATCCTGATCGTCGCCAACGACCCGGACTACATGGGCGCCGGAAAGAACGGCCGGGTGCGCAACTTCCTGGCCCTGATCTACCTGGGGTTGTTGCTCGTGGCATCGATCGCGGCGATCCCGTTGATGATCGTGACGAAGGCGGGGCAGTGATGACCGGACGGGTTCTGCACGCGCAGCTGCACCTGCTGGACCGGCAGCTGCTCGACCAGCACAGCGGGCGGATGCTCGGCAAGATCGACGACGTCGAGCTCGACCTCGACGCCGACGTACCGGTCGTGACCGCGCTGATCTCCGGCCGGGAGCGCATCCCCGCCAACCAGATCACCGAGATCGGCTCCGCGGTCGAGATTCTCAACCAGGACCTGGATCTGGACCGGCACGACGACTGGGTCGAGCAGCACGTCATCGACCGGATCCCAGGAGCCGGCGATGCGACTGAATGAGCTGCTCGGCCGTCGCGTGGTCGATGCCAACGGCAACGAGATCGGTGGGGTCGCCGACGTCCGGCTGGTGCAGGACGGTCCGCTGCTGACGTCCCGGCAGGCGGCGTTGCGGATCGACGGGCTGATCGTGGTCGAGAAGCGGGCCACCCGGTTGTTCGGGTACGAGCGGCACGTCGGTCCGGCGTTGCTGCGGCGGCTCGTGCACTGGAAGCTGGGGCAGGTCTGGTACGTGCCGTGGGCCGCCGTCGAGCGGGTCGGTGAGACCGTGCAGATCCGCGAGGAACCCCGGCCGCTGGACGAGGTCGCGCGCTACAAATAGTTGCCACAAGCACCTAATCGCTGCTTTGTCAGGACATGCCGGAAAGCGTGTTCATGTCCCGCTCTGCAACGGTTCACCACGCGTTGTCCCCACCTGGTGACGCTCGGAAGCAGATCACTGCCGGGGGAGTAGCTGGGGAGGGAGCGGTGGGGGTGCGGATGCAGTTCCTGAACGATCCGCGAGGCGGTGCGAGCCGCTGGAGACTGTTGTCGGGGAACAACCGGCCACTCGCGATGGGCCGGATGGGGACCCGGTCGCCTCGCGACGAACTGGCGGCCGTACGCCGCCTGGTCCGCGACGCGGAACCGACGTTGCGGCGTGACCGCGACGGACGCTGGCGCTGGGAGCTGGCGGCGGCCGACGGCCCGGAGGTGCGTTGCCCGGGGGCGTTCGCCCGCCGGATCGACGCCCGGCGCTCGTTCCGGCGGTTCAGCGAGGCCGTCGAGCAGGCCACGGTGACAGCGGGTCCACCGTTGACTCGAGAGCCGGGTCGATGAGTTCTGACGTGGAAGTACGGAAAATCAGAGGTTCCACGGCGCCCGCTGACGTGGTCTTCCGGTGGATCGCCCGCGGTGGTGGCGGGCTCGTCCTGCTGATCACCGGCGGGATCGGGATCTTCCTGGCCTACCAGGCGAAACCGACGCTGGCGACGTACGGCTGGAAGTTCTTCACCGAGCAGTCCTGGAACCCCGAAGCGAACCAGATCGGCGTCGCCGCGGTCCTGTTCGGCACGGTGGTCGTCGCGACCACCGCGATCCTGATCTCGTTCCCGGTCGCGCTGGCCACCGCGCTCTACATCACCGAGTGGGCGCCGCGCGGCCTGAAGAAGTCGCTGGTCGCGCTGGTCGACCTGATGGTCGCGGTGCCGTCGATCGTCTACGGGCTGTGGGGGTTCTTCCTGCTGCAGCCGCGGATCATCCACCTGTCCCGCTGGCTGACCGACTGGTTCGGCTGGTTCCCGCTGTTCCGGGTCGACACCGACCCGGACGCGGCGGTCTTCGACGGTGCGACGTACGCGTCCTCGGCGTTCATCGCCGGCGTGGTGGTCGCGATGATGGTGATGCCGATCGCCTGCGCGGTGATGCGCGAGGTGTTCGACCAGACGCCGCGCGGTGAGCGCGAGGCCGCGCTCGCGCTCGGCTCGACCGGCTGGGGTGTGGTCCGCGCGGTAGTGCTCCCGTTCGGCCGCGGCGGCATCATCGGCGGCACGATGCTCGGTCTCGGTCGCGCGCTCGGCGAGACGATCGCGGTGGTGATGATCGTGTCGCCGCTGTTCGAGATCAACTGGCACCTGCTGCAGTCCGGCTCGATCACGATCTCGTCGATGATCGCGCTCCGGTACGGCGAGGCGTCGGGCGCGCAGCTGAACGCGCTGATGGCGGCCGGCCTGGTGCTGTTCGTGATCACGCTGATCGTCAACCTCGTCGCGGGCTTCGTCGTGAGCCGCAGCCGCAGCGGCGCCGGAACGGAGATCTGAGATGGACGAACCGGCACGCCGCCAACTCCGCGTCGTCGACGTCGAGGACCGGGCCAACCTGCTCGGCTCGGTGGTCGCGGGGCTCTCGCTGACCTGGGTCCTCTACAGCCGCATCCTGCCGACCGAGGGCACCCTCGGCTTCATCGTCTGCTGGTGGCTCGCCTTCACGGCGTTCTACACACTGATCACCGGCCTGCGCCGCGGCCGCGTTGTACTGGCCGACCGCTTCGCCGTGATTCTCGCGCACAGCGCCGCCGGACTGGTCGGCATCGCCCTGTTCAGCGTCGTCGGCTACACCCTCTACCGCGGTGTCGCCGCCCTGTCGCACCGCAACTTCTTCACCAGCGACCTCAGTACGGCGGGCCCGCTCGAACCGCTGTCGACCGGCGGCGCCCTGCACGCACTCGCGGGCACGCTGATCCAGATCAGCATCGCGATCGCCGTCACGCTCCCGCTCGGCGTGCTCTGCGCCGTCTACCTCACCGAGGTCGGGGGCCGCGCGGCGAAGCTGGTCCGCTCGGTGGTCGAGGCGATGACCGCGCTGCCGTCGATCGTGGCCGGCTTGTTTGCGTACGTCGTCCTGCTGATCGGCCTCGGGATGCGGCTGTCCGGCTTCGTCGCCGCGATGGCCCTGTCGGTGATGATGCTGCCGATCATCGCGCGCTCGGCCGAGGTCGTCCTGCGGCTGGTGCCGAGCGGGTTGCGCGAGGCGTCGCTGGCGCTCGGCGCGACGCAGTGGCGCACGGTCTGGTCCGTCGTCCTGCCGACGGCCCGGCCGGGGCTCGCGACCGCGCTGGTGCTCGGCACCGCGCGCGGGATCGGCGAGACGAGTCCGGTGCTGCTCACGGCCGGCTTCACGACGTACCTGAATCTCAACCCGTTCTCCGGACCGATGACCTCGCTGCCGCTGTTCACCTTCAAGATGTCGCAGTCACCCGAGGACAACTACATCAGCCGGGCGTTCGGCGCCGCGGCGCTGCTGCTCGTGCTGGTCCTGCTGCTGTTCGCCTTCTCCCGCTGGATCGCCGGTCGCGGCCGGTCCGGAACCCGCTGAAACCCGAGAGGACACCTCTGATGCGACGACCCACCGCCGGGCGTCGGCTCCGCACCCTGGTGCTCGCGCTGCTGCTCGTCGCGGCCAGTGCGCTGGCCGGTGCCGTTCCCGCACACGCGGCCGGTACGGCGTACGCGCCGATCTACGGCACCGGCTCGACCTGGTCGCAGAACGCGCTGGACCAGTGGATCCGCGACGTCGAGCCGCAGGGCATGCGGGTCGAGTACGGCGGCGGTGGCTCGTCGCGCGGCCGGCTGGACTTCGCCAACAAGCTGGTCGACTTCGCGATCAGCGAGATCCCGTACCAGGGCACCGACCCGCTGACCGGTCAGGCCGACACCTCGGCCGGCCGCGCCTACGCGTACATGCCGATCGTGGCCGGCGGGACGGCGTTCATGTACCAGATCAAGGTCGGCGGCAAGCTCTACCGCGACCTGCGGCTGTCCGGGGACACGATCACCAGGATCTTCACCGGCCGGATCACCAACTGGAACGACGCGCAGATCACCCGGGACAACAACGGCAAGGCGCTGCCGAACAAGAAGATCATCCCGGTGGTCCGCTCCGACGGCTCCGGCACCACCGCGCAGTTCACGATCTGGATGAACACCCAGCACAAGGCCGTCTGGGACGACTTCTGCCGGTCCACCCAGGGCCGGCTCTGCGGCCAGACGTCGTACTACCCGACGAAGAACTTCCCCGGCGTCCGGTCCCAGGGCGGGTCGAGCCAGATGGCCGGCTACATCTCCGCCGAGTACGCCGACGGCGCGATCGGGTACGTCGAGTACTCGTACGCGCTGGGCAAGGACTACCCGGTCGCGAAGGTGCGCAACAACGCCGGCTACTACACGCTGCCGACGGCGTACAACACGGCGGTGGCGCTGACCCGCGCGCAGATCGAGACCCGGCCCGGGCCGTCGTACCTGACCCAGAAGCTGACCGGGGTGTTCAACCACACCGACCCGCGGACGTACCCGCTGTCGTCGTACTCGTACATGATCCTGCCGACCGCGAACCTGAGCCCGGCCAAGGGGCAGACGCTGGCGGACTTCGCGTCGTACTTCCTGTGCCGCGGCCAGCAGAAGGCGGCGCCGCTCGGGTACTCACCGCTGCCGCTGAACCTGGTGCAGGCCGCGTTCAGCCAGGTGGCGAAGGTGCCGGGGAGTCCGACCACGGCGACCGACATCCGCAAGTGCGGGAACCCGACGTTCGACGGGCGGAACCTGAACCGGAACGTGCTCGCGGATGTGGCGCCGCAGCCGTTGGCTTGCGATCGGGAGGGTGCCGGGCCGGCGGTGAACGGGGTGTGCGTGAACGGGCCCGGTGGTGGGCCCAGCAACCCGGGCAACCCGGGTGGTGGAAACGGGAACCCGAACGGCAACGGGGGTGGTGGCGGCAACGACAACAGCTCCGGGGGTGGCGGTACCACCAACGGGACCGGCCAAGGTGGGGGCGGCGGGAACGGCAGCAACAACGTCGTCGACCCGAAGACCGGGGGGCAACTGCCGAACCAGGCCAAGCCGTCGACCGACCCCGAGACCGGCCAGACGATCAATGCCGGGGGCAACAGCAACACGGCGTACGAGCCGACCGGGAGCGTCACGGAGATCGGGGGTGAGCGCGGTGGCGGCGACATGCTGCGGAACCTCGGTCTGCTGACCGCGCTCGAGGTGCTCCTGCTGCTGCTCGTCCCGACGCTGGTCTCGCGGCACCTGCAGAAGAAGCGAGCGGGGCAGTGACCGCAGTCGCCGTGGGGGTGCGGATCAAGACGAAGGTGCAGGCCGAGCTCCCGCTGCGTCCCCAGCTCGCCGCCGACGCCACGCGGCTGTTCGCCCTCGGGATCGCCGCCTTCCTCATCTACGTGCTGATGCTCGGCGCACTCCAGTTCAACCGCGCCCAGGACATCGCGTACGACGAGATCCGCAGCGAGCTCGCCGAGGCGACCGCGCCGCTGGGCGCCGGGACCGCGATCGGCGAGCCGGTCGCCGTGATGGACGTGCCGGGGCTCGACCTGCACCAGGTGATCCGCGAGGGGACGACCGGGACGGTCCTGCGCGACGGCCCCGGGCACCGCGCCGACACCCCGCTGCCCGGGCAGGCCGGCGTCTCCGTCCTGTACGGGCGCGGGCTGACTTTCGGGGCGCCCTTCCGATCGGTGCCGAAGCTGATCGTCGGGTCGCGGATCGATGTGACCACCGGTCAGGGCAAGTTCGGCTACCGCGTGACCGGCGTACGCCGGGGCGGCGATCCGCTGCCCGAGCAGCTCGCCGACGGCGGGTCCCGGCTCACGCTGGTCACCGCTGAAGGCAGTCCGGTGCCTTCGGCAACGGTCTATCTCGACGCGGAGCTGATCGAGGGACAGGTGCAGCCCGACGCCGGGGGACGGGTCTCGCGCGTGCCGGACAGCCAGCAGGCGTTCGGCACGGACCTGTCCGGCGTACTGCCGCTGGTGCTCTGGCTGGAGGCGCTGATCGTCGTACTGGCCGCGGTGGTGTGGTTCCGCGGCCGGATCGGTCGCTGGGAGGCCTACCTGCTCGGCGCGCCGGTGCTGCTCGCCGTTCTGTGGCGGGTCTTCGAGCAGGTCGCGGGGATGATGCCCAACCTCGTCTGAGGGGGCGCATGGCTTGGGCGCGGGCAATTCCGCCCGCTGCCTCGGGATTTCTGGGAGGGAATTCAGCATGAACGCACGGATCAGGCGCACGCTGCTGGCTGCTTCAGCAGCTGTCGTCGCGGTCTCCGTAGCCGTACCGGCCGCTTCGGCGACCGGAACGGGCAGTCTGCAGTACACCGAGAACGAGGCGGCCACCGCCGCCGGGCACAACGACAGCACCGGCGCCGCCCAGCGGCTGCAGGGACTCGGGACCGGCTCGGGTCAGAAGGGCGCCGCGACCGTCCGGGGCACCCTGTCCCCGTCTCCGGTCGCGTTGCCCGCGGCCGCGGAGGACAACGGCTCGATCCCGCTCGCCTCGCCGACCGGGATCGGCACCGGCGGTCGCGCGGCGATCACCACCACCGGCCAGCTCGGTGACGGACCGCACGGCGACCTCGGCGACAAGAAGGGCGACTTCGACTTCTACAAGGTCACCGGTACGGCGGGCCGCACGCTGACCGTCACCACCGACGGCTCGTCGGCCGGCACCAACACGGTCGTCGCGGTCTACTCCGCGGCCGGGCAGCTGCTCGCCTCGGACGACGACGGCGGGTTCGGCCTGCAGGGCAAGCTCGCGTACAAGCTGCCCCGGACCGGCGACTACTACGTCCTGGTCGCCGGCAAGAGCGCGATCGCGGACTTCCCAGCCGATCCGAACAACTCGGGCAGCGGCCCGGGTGACCCGGACACCGGCGCGTACCAGGTCCTGATCGCCGTCGCCCCGGTGGACAAGGACTTCTACGGCGTGCACCTGACCAAGGGCGACGTGTTCGGCGGCAGCCTGGCCACCTCCGGCTCGCGACTCACCGTCCGTACGCCGGGCGGCGCCACCGCGATCTCCTCCGACTTCAGCACCGCCGACCGGCGCCCGGCGTCCTCGCCGCTGCCGACCGGCCTGGTCGACGTCGCGTACGTCGCCCGGGAAACCGGTTGGTACACGATCGCGGTGACCGACGGCTTCGGCCCGTACGAGCTGAAGCTGGGCGTGGTCCGGCCGGGCACCGAGCAGAGCGGTCCGCAGACGATCTTCCTCGACTTCGACGGCGGGCAGATCGACACCGCGCCGCTGGGTGGGGCCGGCGTCGGCGAGCTGTCCGGGCTGTCGGCGTACCTGGGGAACTGGGGCCTGACCGCGGCGGACGAGTCGGCCGTAATCAGCAAGGTCGTCGCGGTCGTCAACGAGAACGTCAAGAAGGACCCGGAGAACGGGGGGAACAACGCGAACACCACCGTCAAGGTGAAGAACAGCCGCGACAACGCCGACCCGTTCGGCGCCGCGAACGTCTCGCGGGTCGTCGTCGGCGGCCAGTTCGACCAGTCCGGCATCGGCCAGATCGGCACCGCGCAGTCGGTCGACCCGGGCAACTTCGCGCACGAGGAGACCGCTCTGGTCCAGCTGGACCTGGTCAGCCTGCCCGAGGGCGCGTTCAGCTTCAACCAGTACCTGACCGCGCGCAGCAACCGGGTCGCGTTCGTCGGCCAGGCGCTGGGCAACCTGGTCTCGCGCGAGATCGGCCACCTGGTCGGTGCCACCGACACCGACCCGGACGACGCCGTGGTCGACCTGATGGATGCCGATGGCAACTTCGCCGCGCAGTACGGCGTCGGGGCCGACGGGATCGGTGGCACCCGGGACGACAAGGACGTCGACTTCGGCAAGGACGCCTACGCGCCGGCGTCGGGGATCACCGGGACGCAGGACGGCCTGAACATCGTGGCCTGGGGGCTGACCAAGCCCTGCTGACGCCGTACCGAAGGGGGCGGTGTGTCCGGAGTCCGGGCACACCGCCCTTTTCGTTGCCTAGAGCAAAGGATTTTCGGCGTTTCCGGCTGGCCGACGGGTCATGTCCGGTTCACCTGGACGATCCACGGGCGTGACCCGGCCGCGATGGATTGGACCTTGTCGCCGCCGGATGCGGTGATCGCGGTCCCCGACCTCACGGACCGCGCAAAACGCAGGTGAGGAAGGAAATTCCCGAGATGCGTTTCACCCGTACCGTCCGTACCGCCGCCGTCGCGTTCGCCGTGATGGCCGTGGCCGCCACCTCCTCCGCCCTGTCGGCCCAGGCCGACGCGCCGTTCGCGCCGGACGCCAACGACGTCGTGATGGTCGGCTCGGACACCTCCGAGTTCGTCCTGAACGACCTGTCGGCGCTGTACAACAGCAAGACCCCGACCCCGGCCCGCCGGATGGCGTCGTTCAACGCCACCGGTTCGGCCAACATCACCATCCGCCCGGGTGTCACCATCCCGCGGCCGAACGGTTCCGGCGCCGGCGTCACCGCGCTGTGCACCCGCACCGACATCGACGCGGCCCGCTCCTCGCGGCCGAAGGGTGCCACCGACTGCGCCGACTCGCGCTTCCTGAAGTTCGCCACCGACCAGCTCCGCTGGGCGGCCAACGACAGCACCGGCGCCGTCACCAGCCTCACCGACGCGCAGCTGACCGGCATCTACAACTGCACGATCACCGACTGGCACACGATCGACGCGGCGATCCCGGCCGGTTCGACGATCAAGCCGTTCCTCCCGCAGATCAACTCCGGTACCCGGACCTTCTGGGCCACCCAGGTCGGGATCAACCCGGCCACCCCGCCGGCCTGCGTGTCCGACACCTTCGGTGGCGCCCCGGTCCAGGAGCACACCGTCGACGCGATCACCGCGACCCCGAACTCGATCGTCCCGATCTCGGTCGGCCGCTACAACCTGCTCACCCCGACCGCGCAGAACGGCAACTACCTCGGCGCGATCCCGGCTCCGGACGCCACGGCGTACGACCGGACCCTGTACCAGGTCGTGAAGGCCGTCAACGGCGTCATCCCGGCGTACCTGGCCGACCTGTTCGGCAACGGCAACGGCACCTCCTCGATCGGCGGCCTGCCGTTCATCTGCGGCCGTTCGGACTCCAACCCGGCCACCACCACGGCCGGCGACATCATCAAGGCCAACGGGTTCCTGGAGCTCGCCCTCGGCCAGTGCGGCCGGGTCTGATCCCAGCTGCTCGTACGACGCCGGTGAGCTGACCGGCGAGCTGTGAACCGGTGGGCGGGAAGCCAGGCTTCCCGCCCACCGGCGCGTTGCCGGCGAGGCGGTTCATGTCCAGTTCACCTCATGGCGGTCTGGGCGCACGCGCGGCTGGTGAGGATTCCTGAGTAGACATCTAGCTGGAGGTCATCGTGAGGCTGATCCGCCGCCGGCGCGGTCGCGCGGCCGTGCTCGTCGCGGTCCTGCTCGCCCTCTCCGCCCCGGTCGTCCTGGTAGCGCCGGACGCGGCGCTGGCCGCCGTACCGCGGACGGCGGCCGACGACCCGCCGGACACGCCGCCGACGACCCCGCCCACGCCCGAGCCTCCGGTCGACGAGCCCGTGTCGGCCGATCCGTCGACCGGCAAGGTGACCGCGACCCGCGGCAACAGCACGGTCTCGGTGTCGCGGACCGGCGGGCTGACCCGGCAGATGATCAACGTGTCCTGGACCGGGATGACGCCGAGTGAGGCGAACGTCTTCTTCCCGGTGGCCGTGATGCAGTGCCGCGGCTACAACCCGGCGCGCGAGGACTGCTGGATGAGCGACTCGATCGGCAACTTCCCCGGGAGCTACCGGGGCAGCAGCTACCTGCCGGCCGAGACCTCGCCGTGGGTGGCCTTCCCGGGCAGCGAGTTCGGGCTGCTGTACAGCCAGCCGTTCAAGAAGGCCGACGGCAAGTTCCACATCCTGCCGAACCCCGACCTGCCCGGCGGCTACATCGGGCTCGGGCTGGCCGACGCGAACCCGACCTCGAGCATCGACGACTACACCCCCGGTACGGGCAACCAGCGCACCGGATTCACCCGTCCGGACGGCACCGGCGAGGTGCAGACCTGGGCGAACACCCGGGCCGAGAACCCGTCGCTGGGCTGCGACGACAAGACGCCGTGCTCGATCGTCGTCGTACCGATCACGCAGCACCCGTGCCGTGAAGGGCTCGGCGAGCTGGAGCTGATGTTCTGCCAGTCCGACGCGGAGTTCAAGCAGGACGCGACGCTCGGCTACTGGCCGCTGCTGGCCAACTGGTACCAGCGCTTCGTCTTCAAGCTGTCGTTCGCGCCGGCCGCGTCGACCTGCCTCGGACGCGACGACTCGGCCAAGTTCCTCGGCTCCGAGCTGGTCGGTGAGGCGATGCGTCGCTGGGTGCCGGCCCGGTGCCCGAAGAGCAGCCCGTCGGCGCTCGACTTCACCCGCGGCTGGGAGCCGGACTCGCGGCGCCAGTTCGGGCAGACCGACCCGATCGCGCCGTCCGGGTACGAGGCCGACGCGGCGATGGTGAGCGAGCCGACGCCGGCCGACGACCCGGTGGTGGCCAAGCGCAAACCGGCGTACGCGCCGGTCGCTGTCTCGGGCTTCGCGATCGGCTACAACTGGGAGCGGTCCGAGGCGTTCGGCGGTGGGCCGGTGCCGGAGGTCAAGCTGAACGCCCGCCTGGTGGCGAAGCTGCTCACCCAGTCGTACCCGGGTAAGTACCGGGTCGGGAACAACCTGCCGGTGAACCCGAACGCCGGGACCAACCCGCCGAACCTGGCCGTCGACCCGGAGTTCCAGGAGCTCAACCCGGACGCGAAGAACTGGGTCGGCGTCAACGACGCGGTCGGCACCCAGATGGCCGTTCCGGTCTTCAAGTCCGACGTGATGCTCGCGCTGACCCGGTGGATCTGGTCCGACCCGGCCGCCCGTGGATTCCTGCAGGGCAAGGCCGACCAGTGGGGGATGACGGTCAACAAGACGTACAAGGGCTGGCCGATGCCGCGCGACGACTACCAGCTGAACGACGGCTGGCTGCTGCCGGACGACCAGAACGAGTGGAGCAACTTCTCGCCGCAGGCGATGGGCGCGCAGTCGTCGAACTCGTGGGTGCAGGGCGCCGACGTCCTGATGACCGCGTGGCCGCTCAGCCAGGTGCCGGTGCCGCCGGACCGGCCGGGGACGCCGACCGTCCCGAAGCGCGGGATCGCCCAGGTCCCTGGGCAGCGATCGGTACTAGCGCTGACGACCACGTCGGAGCTGGCCAAGTCGGGGATGCCCGCGGTAAAGCTGCGGAACTTCCAGGGCGAGTACGTCAGCCCGGACACCGACAGCATGACGTACGCGCTCGACAACGCGGCCGTCGACAGCGCGTCGGGGATCTGGCGGGTCAGCCACGAGAAGATGGACCGGCGCGGCTACCCCGGGACGATGGTGACCTACGCGCAGGTGCCGACCGCGACGCTCAAGTCGGCCGAGGCCGGCCGGTACGGCGAGGCGCTGCGCTGGATCGCGACCGAGGGACAGCTGTACGGGCAGGAAGCGGGGCAGCTGCCGGAGGGGTACCTCTCGCTGCCCGACCCGATGCGGGACCAGGCGCTGAAGGTCGCGGGAGCGGTCGAGAACCAGACGGGGGCGCCGCCGATCCCGCCGAAGAGCGAGGACCCGCTGCCCGACGACACCGACCCGACGCCGGATCAGCCGGGTGGCAAGCCTTCGGGTGGTCAGGGTGGTGGTGGCGGTCAGAACGGTGGCGGCGGTGGTGGGCAGGACAAGCCCGGTGCCTCGCCGACGACGCCCGCGCCGTTGCCGCCGTCGGCGACGCCGAGCAAGGGGACCGTGCAGGCCAACGGCGAGCTCAAGCCGGTGTCGGCCCAGACCCAGGGCGACTCGCTGGGCTGGCTGGCCTGGGGGATCCCGGCGCTGCTCGCCGCCGGGCTGGCGGCTGGTGTGGCGTCGCCCGGGATCCGATTGATCGCGCAGCCCGGACATCCCGTACGGCGTGGGTTCGCGGCCGGCGGGTCGTACCTGGCCGGGTTCCTGCGCCGGCGTCGCCGGCACGGCTGACCGACTTCCAACCGAAGGATTGTGGCGATGACGTCTGTACTTCCCGCCGTACCGGTCACTCCGGACGACGAGACCGCCGTACTGCCTCCTGTGGTGGGAGGGAGTGTGCTGGAGAGCGATCGGGTGGCGGCCTGGTTCGGGACCCACAAGGTGCTCGAGGACATCTCGCTACGGATGGAGGCCGGCCAGGTCACCGCGCTGATCGGGCCGTCCGGCTGCGGCAAGTCGACGTTCCTGCGGATCCTGAACCGGATGCACGAGCTGGTCCCGAGCGCGTCGCTGGCCGGGCGGGTGCTGCTCGACGACGACGACATCTACGAACCGCAGCGACGGATCACCGAGACACGCAAGCGGATCGGGATGGTCTTCCAGAAGCCGAACCCGTTCCCCGCGATGAGCATCGCGGAGAACGTGACCGCCGGGCTGAAGCTCACCGGGACCCGGGTCAGCGGCCGGGACCGGTCAGCGCTGATCGAGGAGTGCCTGACGAAGGCCGGGCTGTGGAAGGAGGTCCGGGACCGCCTCGGGCAGCCCGGTGGCGCGTTGTCGGGCGGGCAGCAGCAGCGGTTGTGCATCGCGCGGTCGCTCGCCGTACGGCCGGACGTGCTGCTGATGGACGAGCCGTGCTCCGCGCTCGACCCGACGTCGACGCGGCGGATCGAAGAGACCATCCACGAGCTGCGGCGGGAGGTGACGATCGTCATCGTCACCCACAACATGCAGCAGGCGGCGCGGGTCTCGCAGACCTGTGCGTTCTTCCTGGCCGAGCAGGGGACGCCGGGGGTGATCGTCGAATCAGGGCCGACGGCAACGATCTTCTCGACGCCGGAGGACTCGCGAACGGCCGACTACGTCGAGGGGCGGTTCGGGTGAGCGACGAGCAGGCGGGGACCGCCGGGCCGGGCGCGGGTGAGCGCCGAAGTCCAGGAGGTGCTGGACGGGCCGAAGGCGCGGGCCGTCACGACAGCTGGCGCGTGAAGGTCGTCGCCGCTTGGGCTCTGGCGGCGCCTGTCGGGGCGATGGTGCTGGTGGTCGCGATGAGCGGCGGATCGCGAGCGGACTTCGTCGTCGACGCTCATGCGCTGGCCGGGCCCCGGCAGGACTCGGTCTTCGACGGGTTGCTCGACGACGTCCCCGATCGGCCGGGTGTCGACGGCAGCATTCCGTCGGAGAAGAAGTCCACGGTCGAGGTGCCGATCACCGGGACGGTCGACGGCAAACCGGCTGAGCCGGGCACGCCTGTCGCCGGTGTTTCCGGTATCCCAGGCACGGTGCTGGCGGCGTACCGGAAGGCCGCGAACGACCTCGCGGTCTCCGACCCGGGCTGCCACCTCACCTGGCCGCTGCTCGCCGGGATCGGCAAGGTCGAGTCGGCGCACGCCTCCGGCGGCCGGGTGGATGCCGCCGGCAACACCCGCGGCCAGATCCTCGGCCCGGTCCTCGACGGCGGCCCCGGCATGTCCGCCATCGCCGACACCGACGCCGGCCAGTACGACGGCGACGCGCAATGGGACCGCGCGGTCGGCCCGATGCAGTTCATCCCCGGCACCTGGACGGCTTTCGGTGCCGACGGCAACGGCGACGGCGTCAAGAACCCCCACAACATCTACGACGCCTCCCGAGCCGCCGCGGACTACCTGTGCGCCGCCGACGCCAACCTCAGCACGCCAGCGGGCTTGGTCGAGGCGGTGCTGCGCTACAACCACTCGATGGACTACGTGTCGACGGTCTTGCAGTGGATGAAGTCCTACAGCACCTCGACGGTCCCGACACCGGACGACCAGCGGGTCATCCCGCTCCCGACGGACGACCAGGGCAACGTCGAGCCCGAGGATGCTCTTCCGACGGACAAGCCGACGATCGTCCTCCCCACGATCACTCGGTCGACGACTCGTCCTACCGTCGTACCGACACCCACGCGCAGCACCCCGACGGTCCTCCCGACGTGGTCGCTCACGACGCCGCGCCCGTCGACCCGCCCGCCGTGGACGCAGCCGCCGAAGCCACCGGTCGTCAAACCCCCGGCACCGTCACTCACCCCAACCACCTCCACGCCTCCGCCTGCCGAGGAGACCCAGACCCCGGACCCGACGCCCACGCCGGACCCGACCGACACCCCCACACAGGAGCCCCCGGCCCAGGACCCCACCGACACCCCAACCCCGGACTCCCAGACCACCTCTTGACGTAGATCGGGGGTGGGAAAGCGGTCGCCCGCAGGGCAGGCGTCGTTGGCGAGCGCCTGCGCCGCACGTGGGCGGGCGTCGCCCGGCGGCCCTGCCCCGGCGGATGCCGACGTGCACCACTGACCAACCTCGTCCCGACGTCCGCCTCGTACCGCTGCCGCGCTCAGCTACCACCGTGGCCCGGCCTTTGATCAGTGGTGCACGTCGGCCCGCCGCGGGTGGCGCGGGTTGTTCTTGTCCCGCTCAGGGGTCAGACCGCCAGTCGCCCGCCGTCCACGGGGAGGACCGCGCCGTGGATCTGCGCCGCGGTGTCGGACGCCAGGAAGACGATCCCCGCCGCCACCTCCTCGGGTGTACCGACGCGGTTGAGCGGTGTCGTGGTCGCGAGGCCGTCGAGGGAGCTGCCCATCGACGCCGTGCCTTCCGTTCGGGTCGGGCCGGGGCTCACCGCGTTCACCCGTACGCCGGCCGCGCCGAACTCGGCGGCCCACGTCTTGGTCAGCAGTTGCAGCGCCGCCTTGCTCGAGCCGTAGACGGCTGCGCCGGCCAGGCCGAATGTCGCGACCATCGTGGTGACGTTCACGATCGCGCCGTGGCCGCGCTCGGCCATCGCCGGAGCCAGGGCCTGGACGAGGAAGAACGGCGCGCGCACGTTCACGGCGTACACCTCGTCGAACTCCTGCTCCGGCACCTCCGCGGTCGGCGCGAACGGGAACAGCCCGGCGTTGTTGACCAGCACGTCGACCTGGCCGCCGAGCTCGACCGCCCGGACGGCGAGCTGCTGAACGCTCGCCGGGTCGAGCAGATTGGCCTGGACGAAGTCGGCCTTGCCGCCGCTCGCCCGGATCGCCTCGACGGTCGCCGCGCCGCGCTCGGCGTCGCGCCCGCTGACGATCACGTGGGCGCCGCGCGCGGCGAGCTGGTTCGCGACCTGGCGGCCGATGCCGCTGGTGCTGCCGGTGACGAGCGCGGTCCGGCCGGTGAAGTCTGCAGTCATCGCAGTGCCTCTCTCTTGGAGTATCTGCTCCAATCCTGCGGATCCGATTTTGGAGTATCAACTCCAAAATCTGTACGCTCGAGAGATGGCACTGACGCGCAAGGGACAGGCGACCCGGGACCGGATCGTCGCCGCCGCGTCCCGGCTGATGCTCGACCAGGGCGTGGCCCGGACGACGATCGAGGACATCCAGGCGGCCGCCGCGGTCAGCCCGTCGCAGCTCTACCACTACTTCCCGGGCAAGAACGCGCTGGTCCTCGCGGTGATCGAGCACCAGACCGGTCAGGTCCTCGACGTCCAGCGCGAAGGGCTCGACCGCCTCGACGATTTCGATGTCCTGGGCAACTGGCGGGACCTGATGGTCGGCATCCTCACCGCCACCCAGTGCGCCGGCGGCTGCCCGCTCGGGTCGCTGGCCAGCGACCTCTCCGAGGCCGATCCCGTCGCCCGGGTGCAGCTGGCGAACGCCTTCCAGATGTGGGAGTCGCTGATCGAGGACGGGCTGACCCGGATGCAGTCCCGCGGTGAGCTGTCGCCGACCGCCGACACCGCTCAGCTGGCCGTCGCGATGCTCGCCGCCGTCCAGGGCGGCCTGCTCCTGAGCCAGGTACGCCGTACGCCGGACCCGCTGATCAAAGCGGTCGACACGATGATCGACCACCTGCGGACCCTCGCGGTCAGCTGAAGCGTTCGGCGTTCTCCGACGCCCAGTCTCGCAGGGGCAGGACTCCCAAATGGTTGGCTGCGGCGGTTAGTTCGGAGGCGGGGTCGCCTTCGTGGTAGATGCGTTCGGCGGGCTCGATGTTGTCGAGGAAGCGCTGGTAGGTGATCGCGCCGAGCAGGCGGGTGAGGACGGTGATCGGCGGGAGGGCCAGGGCCGGGTCGCTGTGGGGGAGGTGTTCTTTCCACGCGGCGATCCAGGCGGCGCGCGCCAGGTCCTGCTGGCGTGGCGGGAGGTAGCCGCAGAGGCGGTGGAGGTCTACGGCGGGGTGGCCGATGTAGCTGTCGGCCCAGTCGACGATGCGGCGGGTGGTGCCGTCGGAGCGCCAGTTGCCGGGGTGGAAGTCGCCGTGCACCAAGGTGTTGGGAAGGCCCGCGGCGTTGAGACGCTCCAGCAGTTGCGGGAGAGCCGCCGCGACCGGAGTGGGTGGCAGCGCCGCCTCGATCTCCTCTGGCAGCAACCGCGGTACCGGCAGCTCAGCACCAGCAAGCCCAGCCTGTACGGCGACCCAGCGGCTGATCACGTCCCGCAGCGTCGCGTCGTCCGGCTCCCAGCAGTCCACCCCGGGCGCATGCGCCAGCAACGACCAGCGGCGAGCCACATCGACCCCGAGCACCTCCGGCGCCAGCTCAGCGTCGTACCGGCGCACCCACTGGATCACCTCGGCATCGACGCTGCAGAACGTGCTCGTCGCCTTCGCCCACGCGCCGGGGAAGCGGATCAAGCACGACAGGTTCCACGTCTTCACCTGCGTCGCCGGCTGCGCACCAAGAATCGTCTGCGCCCACGAGATCAACCGCCCCGGCCCGTCGATCTCCGCCCAGCTCGCGCGCAGCGGATGCGGCGCGACGATCTCGTCCCACCCAGCACACGGCGTCGGATCGAGCACCCCCGAAGCAGGCTCCCGGTCGACCTGCACGTGGTAGAGCACCCGCCCACCACGCCCAACCGCAGCCTCATCCGCATGCAAAAGCCGCAGCACCAGACTCCGCACGCCCAGCAGCTCATCCAGGTACGCCGTCACCGCCTCGATCTCCGACCACCACGGCCGGTCGGCCTCGAACGGCCCGACCCGGCCCAGGTACCGCGCGCCGAGGCTGACCAGCGCCTCCACCGTCTTCGTCTCGCTCACCTCACAGATGCTCCGGCAATCACGCGTCCGCCGCCTGCGAATTTCGCCGCACCCGGTGCCAGACCCGCCGCCCCGACCGCACCACAGCCCCGGCATGCACCTCCACCAGCTCCTCCGAGTCCCGCAGCCGAGTCCCGTCCACACTCACCGCACCCTGCCGCAACAGCCGCCGCAGCTCCGACTTGCTCACATCCGGCCGTACGGCGGCCAACAACTCCAACGCCGACAACGTGGTCGAGTCGATCACCACCTCCGGGAGCTCGTCCGGCTCGGCCCGCTGCGAGAAGACGCGCTGGAACGCGTCCAGCTCGGCCCGCGCCGTACCAGCGCCGTGGTAGCGAGTCACGACCGCAGCAGCCAGCCGCAGCTTCGCGTCCCGAGCAGCCGGCCCGCCATCCGCAGCAGCACTTCCCAGCGCGGCCACGGCGTCCAGCGGCAGCTCGGTGTAGACCCGCGCCCAGGTCTCGACCAGATTGTCGGGCAGGCTCATCAGCTTGCCGAACTTGTCCTTCGGGGAGTCGGTCAGCGCGACGTAGTTGTTCAGCGACTTCGACTGCTTCGGCCCGCCGTCGAGCCCGGGCGTGATCGTGCTCGTGATCACCACCTGCGGCTCGCCGCCGAGGCGCTGCTGGAAGTGCCGGCCCAGCTGCTCGTTGAACAGTTGGTCGGTCCCCACGATCGTCAGGTCGCTGCGCAGCGCGAAGCTGTCGTAGCCCTGCAGCACCGGGTACGTCAGCTCGTGCAGCGCGATCTCGCGCCCGGCCGCGACCCGGGCGCGGAACATGTCGCGCGCCATCAGCTGCGCCTGCGTCACGTGCGCGAACAGCCCGAGCAGCGTCGCGACGTCCATCGCGTCGTACCACTCGGAGTTCCGGCGTACTTCGAACACGGCTGGATCGGTCCGCAGGACCAGCGAGACCTGCTCGAGGAACGCGGCCGCGTTGACCTCGATCTCCTCCGGCGTCAGCACCGGGCGGGTCTCGCTGCGCCCGGTCGGGTCACCGATCCGGGTGGTCAGGTCGCCGAGCAGGAAGACGACGGTGTGGCCGAGGTCCTGCAGGCCGCGCATCATCCACAGGTTGACCGCGTGCCCGAGGTGCAGGTCGGGCGCGGTGCAGTCGACGCCGTACTTGATCCGCAGCGGCCGGCCGGACTCCAGCCGGGTGCGCAGGTCGGCCTCGCCGACGATGCTGTCGGTGGTCCGCCGTAACCGGTCGATCACGGCCTGGGCGTCGTTCATGGGGGTCCTCTCGGAGCAGACGGCGAGAGGACGAGCCTCCCGGCAACGGAAAGAGGCAGGAACCGGACGGTTCCTGCCTCGGAGGCTCTGGTGCGAAGCGGCTGCTTCAGGGCGCGACTAGCTCCCGGCTCCTCCCAGAGCCGGTCGATACGTCGCACGCTGCTTCGTCACGTTCACGACAGTAGCACTAGAATTCGCCTGATGAACAACGAGAAGGTCGTCCTGCTCGACGACGCGGGCCACGCGATCGGCAGCCAGGACAAGGCGACGGTGCACCACGCGTCGACCCCGCTGCACCTGGCCTTCTCCAGTTACGTTTTCGACCGCAGCGGCCGGGTGCTGCTGACCCAGCGGGCGCACACGAAGACCACCTGGCCGGGGGTCTGGACGAACAGTTGCTGCGGGCATCCCTTGCCGGGCGAGCCGCTGCCTGACGCCGTACGCCGGCGGCTGTCCGACGAGCTCGGCATCGTCGCGGACCAGGTCGACCTGGTGCTGCCCGAGTTCCGCTACCGCGCCGAGCTGGCCGGTGTCGTCGAGTACGAGATCTGCCCGGTCTACCGCGTCATCTGGGACGGCGACCCGCAGCCGGAGCCCACCGAGGTCGCGGCGTACGAGTGGGTGGAGTGGTCGAAGGTCGCCTCCTGGCCGGGGCTGTCGCCTTGGTGCTTGCTGCAGCTGGATGCCTTGGCTGCGTTGGGTCCAACGCCGGCCGACTGGCCGCTCGGTGACCACGACCTGCTCCCACCCGCGGCTCTAAATCCGTAGCTGCTCGGACAGCTCTTCACCTGTCCAGACGTGGCGTGGCCCGGCTTCCTCGGCACGAACCAGCTCGACGAGCTTGGCGTTGACCGGTGCTGTGCGGCCCAGGGATTCGGCCAGCCGGACCACCTCGCCGTTCAGATAGTCGATCTCAGTACGCCGACCGGCCTGCAGGTCCTCCCACATCGACGTCCGCGCGTACGGGTCGATCGCGAGCATCTTCGACGCGAGCCGCCGGAACAGCCAGTCCGGGAGCCGCAGCACCGCGGGCATCCGCCCGGGCGGCAGGGCCGTGAGCTTCGCGGGCTGGATCCCCTTGTCCTGCAGGAGTTTCAGCGTCTCCTCCTGCGCGGCCGCGAGGCATCGGCGGTACGAGCGCTGCGACAGCTCGTCGCGCAACGGCAGGTCGGACAGCGCGTTGACCGGGTTGTTCAGGTTGAGCAGGAGCTTCGCCCACTGCACCGGTACGACGTCCTCGTGCTGCGTCAGCGGCAGCCCGGCCTTCGCGAACGCCTCGCCGTACGGCGTGAGCGCCGCGTGCGCCTGCACCTCGAGCCCGCCCTCGGTGCCCTGGTGGAACGCCCCGCCGCCCTTGTTCAGCACGTTGAACGGGACCATCCCGGACAGCACGACCTGCTCCGGCAGTCGCTCCCGCAGCACCTCGCCGTTGCGCAGGCCGTTCTGGAAACTCACCACGACAGCGCCCGGCTTCAGTACGCCGGCCAGCTCGTCAGCTGCGCCTTCGGTCGCCGCCGACTTCACCGTGACCAGCACGAGGTCCGCCTCAGCGGCCGCGGCCGGCGTCGTCGCGAACCGCAGCTCCGGCACGCGCAGGTCGGCGCCCTTGTAGTCGGTCAGCCGGAGCCCGTGCTCGGCCAGCTCGTCGCCCATCCGCTGCCGCCCGACGAACACGACCTCGGCCCCACCAGCGACCAGCCGCCCGCCGACGTAGCACCCGATCCCGCCCGCGCCGTACACCGCGATCGTCACCGCGTTCTCCCTTCGGGCGTCACCTCTCCGGTCAGCTCCTGAAGTATCGACCACAACGCGTCCAGCCGCTCGTCGCCGAGGCGCTCCCGCCAGTCGTCCCGGACGACGTCGATCGCGCGGACCAGGTCCTTCTCCAGCCGGCGGCCCTTCGCGGTCAACCGCACGAGCCGAGCGCGCGAGTCTGTGGGATCAGGCGCCCGCGTGAGGTACCCGTGGCGTTCCAGATGCGTGACCAGCTCGTGCATCGACTGCTTGGTGATGCCCGCATGCGCGGCCAGCTCGCTGGTGTGCAACCCGTCGATCCCGCCGAACCGGAACAGCTGCAGGTGCGCCGGCCGCAGCTCGGGGTACCGCCGGCCGAGCTCGGTCTCGACCGCGGTCATCGCCTGGTCGAACGCGACCCGCAGCAGGCCGAACCAGCGGCCGGGGGAGCTGTACTCCGTTGACATGACGGTCAGGGTACCTTACCGTTTTGGTCAGGTCACCTGACCGTATCGCTGGAGGGGAATCATGACCGCACGCCAGGAGCTGACCCGGTACCTGACCGGCAAGTGGATCCCGCCGGTGCTCGCCGCCGTCGCCGAGCTGGGCATCGCCGATGCGCTGGTGGACAAACCGCTGACCGCCGCCGAGCTTGCCGAACCCACCGCTGTCGATGCTCGTGCGCTCTACCGCGTTCTGCGAGCCGCCGCGAGCATCGGCGTCTTCGCCGAGGACGCCGACGGCCGCTTCGCGCTCACCGAGACCGCGGAGCTGCTGCGGTCCGACATGCCGGGATCGTTGCGGGCGGCCGCCCGGATGTTCGCCCTGGAACCGTTCTGGACGCCGTACGCGCGGATCGCCGAGTCCGTCCGGACCGGCGAACCCGCCTTCGCGAGCACGTTCGGGACGAGTATCTACGACTACCTGCGGACGCATCCGGACGACGCCGCGGTCTTCGGTGCGACGGTCGCGAGTTTCCACGACCAGGCGATGGGCCCGATCGTCGCCGCGCACGACTTCTCGTCGTACCGGACGGTGGTGGATCTGGGCGGTGGCTCGGGCAACCTGCTGCTCGAGTTGCTGACCGTGTACCCCGACCTGCGCGGTGTCCTGCTCGAACTCGACACCGTCCTGCCGTCAGCGCGCGAAACCCTGGCCGGGATGGAAGACCGCGTTGACCTGGTCGCGGGAGACTTCTTCACCGCCGTACCACCGGGTGACGCGTACCTGCTGAAGAGCTGCCTGCACAACTTCGACGACGAGCAGGCGATCCGGATCCTGCACGCGGTCCGCGCCGGCGGCGGACCGGTGCTGATCGCCGAGACGATGGTCCCGGCCGGGAACGGCGCCCACTACTCCAAGTTCGACGACATCGAGATGCTGGTGATCGCCGGCGGCGCCGACCGGACCGAGCAGGAGTACTCGGAGCTGGTCACCGCCGCCGGTTTCACCCCGCGCGAGGTCGTCCAGTGCGACGAGCGGTTCTCACTGCTCGTCGCCGACTAGCGCGGGTCAGACGGCGTCGTCGTCCTCGGGCTCCTCGTCGGAGTCGGCCAGGCTCCACTTCAGCTGGAACTCGACCTCCTCCTCGTCCTCACCGCGCTCGTGCTCGACGCTGATCCGCGCGTTCTTCGGGACCGTGAACCGCTCCCCGGCGATCTGGATCCGGAACGGCTTACCGCTCTCCAGGGCGTCCGCCAGCCGGCGGAGCTTCGCGGCGAACTCCTCGACGGTGTACGTCTTCTCGACATCTCTCTCACTCATGCGGCACATCCTGGCAGCCGGTGGGGCGACCGAAAACCAGTCGCACGCCTTGGCCGGTGAACGTACCGTGGGGACATGGCTACTTGCCTCTGTGTCTAGCTGCGCGACCCGCTTCCGTACCCGAAGTGCGTCCCTTAGTCATCACAGAGAGTAACCAGTTTCATGATCACCGTTCACTCGGTCGACGTCCGCGCCGGCGCCCAGCTGCTGCTGTCGGACCTGTCCTTCCACATCGGCCCCGGCGACAAGATCGGCCTGGTCGGCCGCAACGGCGCCGGGAAGACCACGCTTCTCAAGGCGCTCGCGGGCGAGGACCGCCCGGCCGCCGGGAGCATCACCGCGACCGGCTCGGTCGGCTACCTGCCGCAGGACCCGCGGGCCGCCGATCCCGCGCTCACCGTCACTCAGCGCATCCTGTCCGCGCGAGGTCTGGACGCCGTGGTGGCGCGGCTGCGCAAGGCCGAGGCGACGATGAGTACGGCGACCGGCGCCGAGCAGGAGCGCGCGATGGCGGCGTACGCGCGGGCCGAGACCCAGTTCCAGGCCGCGGGCGGGTACGCCGCCGAGGCGGAGGCCGGCCGGCTCACGGCGGGCGTCGGGTTGCCGATCCGCGCGCTGGACCAGCCGATCGGCGAGCTGTCCGGCGGGCAGCGGCGCCGCGTCGAGCTGGCCCGGATCCTGTTCGCCGAGCACGACACGCTGCTGCTCGACGAGCCGACCAACCACCTCGACGCGGACTCCGTGGTCTGGCTGCGGTCCTTCCTGCTCGGGTACGCCGGCGGGCTGGTGGTGATCAGCCACGACCGACAGTTGCTGGCGGCAACGGTCAACCGGGTCTTCCACCTCGACCCGCAGCGGCGCACGATCGACGTCCACAACACCGGCTGGAAGAAGTACCTGACCCAGCTGGAGACCGACGAGCGGCGCCGCTCCCGGGAGCGGAACACCGCCGAGCGCAAGGCCGCGGTCCTGCACGCCCAGGCGGCGAAGATGCAGGCCGGAGCCAGCACGGCCGTTGCCGCACGCAACATGGCGCGGCGCGCGGACAAGCTGCTCACCGACCTCGAGCCGGTACGCCGGGCCGCCCGCGTCGCGCGGATCCGGCTGCCCGACCCGGCCCCGTCCGGCCGGACCCCCCTGAGCGCTGTCGGCCTGACCAAGTCGTACGGCGCACTCGAGGTCCTCAAGGGTGTCGATCTCGCCGTCGACCGGGGGAGTCGCCTGGTCATCCTCGGCCTGAACGGCGCGGGCAAGACCACGCTGCTCCGGATCCTCGCCGGTCGCGAGACGCCGGACAGCGGGCAGGTCGTGCACGGTCACGGGTTGCGCCTGGGGTACTTCGCCCAGGAGCACGACACCCTCGACCTGGCCGGGACGGTCCGCCAGAACCTGGCGGCGGTCGCGCCGCGGCTCACCGACGGCGAGGTCCGCAACGTGCTCGGCTCGTTCCTGTTCAGCGGCGACGACGCGGACAAGCCGGCGCACGTCCTGTCCGGCGGCGAGAAAACCCGCCTGGCGCTGGCCGGTCTCGTCCACTCCGGCGCCAACGTGCTGCTGCTCGACGAGCCGACCAACAACCTCGACCCAGCCTCCCGCGACGAGGTCCTGGGCGCAGTCGGCAGCTACCCGGGCGCCCTCGTCATGGTCACCCACGACGAGGGCGCGATCGAGGCCCTGCGCCCGGACCGGGTGCTGCTGCTCCCGGACGCGACGGAGGACCTGTGGACCGACGACTACCTGGAGCTGGTGTCGTTGGCGTGAGCGGGGGAGCGCCCGCCCCGGAAGGGCGGACGGGGAGACGGCCCGCCCCGGTGGGGGCGTGGGTTCGGGCCGCCCGCCATCTCCTCCCCGCTCGCCCGCCCCCAAGGGGCGTGGGCCCGGGCGGGCCGGCCTTCTCCTCCCCGCTCGCCCCGCCCCCGCGGTGCGTGGGCCCGGGCGGCCCACCCGCTTTCCCCGCTCGTCCGCCCCGCAGGGGGCGGGCCGGGAGTCCGCTTCGCCTCGGAGGGTGGACCGGCCAAGCGGCCTGGCCCTGGAGGGGCGTGGGCTCGGGCCACCCCGCCCCCTCCTCCCGCTCGCCGCCCCGCAGGGGCGTCGAGCGGGGTCGAGCGGGGTCGAGCGGGGTCGAGCGGGGTCGAGCGGGGTCGAGCGGGGTCGAGCGGGGTCGAGCGGGGTCGAGCGGGGTCGAGCGGGGTCGAGCG
>NZ_JBVJNV010000001.1:1800389-1919347 GCF_055583505.1 Kribbella sp. NPDC104740
CGAGCGGGGTCGGGCGGGGTCGGGCGGTCAGAGGCGTTCCGAGAGGTGAACGGTGATCTCGGCCCCGGTGCTCTTGCCGATGGCCTTGCGGACGTCCGCCTTGACCGGGAGTTTGTGGGTGCCGTCGCCGAGGGCCATGAAGGCGCTCTCGAACGGGTGGCCGTCCATCGTGCCGCGGACCTTGACCAGGCCGCGGGTGCCGAAGAACTCGGCCGAGCCCGGCATCACGACGTACGTCCAGCCGCCCTTCGCGTCGCTGGTCAGCAGTTCGGCGGTGAACTCGTGGTCCAGGGTGCTCATCGGTTCCTCCTCGGATCGGGTGCTCTCACCCCTAGGTAGAAGCCGTCGCGCCGTTTTCGACATCGGGGGCGCGGTGCACGATTCCGTGGGAGTCGGAGCAGTGCAGCTCGGGGGTGTCGCCGGAGGCGTGGTCGACCTGGAGCGTGGAGTGGGTGAGGTGGTGGCGCTCGGCGAGCAGCTTTTCGACCTGCTCGCGGATCAGGTGGCAGTCGAGGCCCTCGCGGACCAGGATGTGCGCCGAGGCGGCCGGTTCGCCGGAGGTGATCTCCCAGACGTGCAGGTCGTGGATCTCGACGACGCCCTCGACACCGCACAGTTCCCGGCCGAGCGCGGCCGGGTCGAGTCCGGCCGGGGCCGCCTCGAGGAAGATCCGGCCGGAGGCGCGGACCAGCTCGATCCCGGCCTTCAGCATCAGCGCGGCGACGATCAGCGCGGCGATCGAGTCGGCGCGGGTGAACCCGGTCAGCAGGACGACGAGCCCGGCGGCCGCGGTCGCGATGAACGCGAACAGGTCGTTGAGGATGTGCTGGAACGCGCCCTCGACGTTCAGGCTGGACCGGTTCGCCTTGCTGATCAGCCAGGTCGCGGCGAGGTTGACGAAGATGCCGACCACACCGGTGATCAGGACGAGCACGCCCTCGACCTCCGGCGGGTGGATCATCCGCTGCACCGACTCGTACACGAAGAACGCGGCGAGCAGCAGCAGCGTGATCCCGTTGGCCTGCGCGGACAGGATCTCCACCCGCTTGAACCCGTACGTGAAACCGCCGACCGGCGGACGCGCGGCGAGCCGGATCGCGAGCAGCGCGAGCGCGATGGCGATCGCGTCGGTGAGCATGTGCGCCGCGTCGGTGATCAGCGCGAGCGAGCCGGCCGCGAACCCGACGACCACCTCGGCGGCCATGAACGCGAGGATCAGCGCAAGCGCACCACTCAGCAACTTCCGGTCGGCATCAGCACTGACGCCATGACCGTGCCCATGGCCGTGCCCGGCCGCAGCTGCAGGGCGTGCGGCGTCCACCGATTCCTTCCCCATCAGCCACGCTCCGGGTGGATCGCGTCGGTGTGCTCGGTGTGGGCGACCGCGAGGTCGACGAGCATCCGGACGTGGGCGTCGTCGAGCCGGTAGAACGCCATCCGGCCGTCCCGTCGTACGGACACCACGCGATGCGCGCGGAGCAGCCGCAGTGCGTGCGAGGTCGCTGACTCGCTGAGGCCGCTGACCGCGGCGAGGTCGCAGACGCACAGTTCGCCGTCGAGCAGGGCGACCAGCAGCTTGAGCCGCCGCGGGTCGCCGAGCAGCCCGAACACGTCGGCGGTGTCGACGACGTCCTGCTCGGACGGCATCCTGGCGTGGACGGCCGCGACCCGCTTGGGGTCGACCAGCTTCACCGCGCAGGCGTCGGCAGCAGACTGCACATCTGCAGAACTCTTCATACGTCACACGGTAGAGCACCGAGGCCACCGGAGCCAGCAACCGGAGTGTCGGAACCGCTTGCACCGCCACCGCGAAGTTGGCACTGGTATGCCACTGTCACTGCCCGTATCGTGCTCTGAGACCATCGTGACGAGCTGGTTTGTCCTGAGTAAGGACTGTGTGAAGAATCGCTGCTGACGGCTCTGTCGGGGTGGTTCAGCGAACAGCTGACCGTAAGTTCGTAAAGGTGTCGGTCGAGGTCGGGAGTGAACGAAGTGTTACGGGGCAGTCGGGTCGTGCCGTTGGCCGGCCCGCGGGAGATGGTGTCGGCGCGATCGTGACGACGATGAACAAGATTCTGGCGACCGCCGGAGTCGTGCTGCTGCTGGTCGGCCTGGGACTCGGGTTCCGGTCGGTGTCGGTGGGCAGTGTCGACTGCGGATCGGCGTTCTCGCCGGCCGGGGGGATCACCCCGATGGCCTGCGACGGGAAGCTCGACAACTCGGTCACGCTGGTGACCGTGATGCTGGTGGCCGGCGTCCTGGCGCTGGTGCTCGCGCTGGTCCTGAAGAAGGTCCACGACCGGCAGGTGAACGCCTGACCTCCGCGGCGCCGATCGAACCGTTCCGGCTGGCGATCCCGCAGCAGCAGCTCGACGACCTCGCGCTGCGGCTCGACCTGACCCGCTGGCCTGACGAGTTGCCCGGCGTCGGTTGGGCATACGGCGTACCGCGCGACCACCTGCGCGAGCTCGCCGAGTACTGGCGGCACGAGTACGACTGGCGGGCCGCCGAGGCGCGGCTGAACGAGTGGCCGCAGTACACCACCACGATCGACGGCACCCGGATCCACTTCGCCCGCGTCGCTTCGCCGGAGCCCGATGCGATCCCGCTGCTGCTCACGCACGGCTGGCCCGGCTCGATCGCGGAGTTCGTCGAGGTCGCCGGGCCGCTGACCGATCCGCGGGCGCACGGCGCCGGGGGAGCGCCGGCGTTCGAGCTGGTGATCCCGAGCATCCCGGGGTTCGGCCTGTCCGGGCCGACCAGCGAGCCGGGCTGGGAGGTCAACCGGATCGCGCGGGCCTTCGCCGAGCTGATGGACCGGCTCGGGCATCGGCGGTACGGCGTACAGGGTGGGGACTGGGGTGCGGCGATCTCGCGCGAGCTCGGGCGGATCCGGCCGGACCAGGTGATCGGCGTACATCTCAATCTGCTGCCCGGTGGCGCTGCGACATCAGAGCCGACCGAGCAGGAGTTGGCCGACCTCGACCCGTCCGAGCGGGCGCGGACGATCGCCTCCTGGCATCGGATGCGCGCGTGGCAGCAGGAGAAGCAGGGGTACGCCGACCTGCAGTCGACCCGGCCGCAGACGCTCGCCTACGCGCTGGTCGACTCACCGGTCGGCCAACTCGCGTGGATCGCCGAGAAGTTCCACGAGTGGGCGGACCCGTCGAAACCGATCGGCCGCGACCACCTGCTCACCACGGTGATGCTCTACTGGCTGACCGGTACGGCGGGCTCGGCCGGCCGGATCTACTACGAGCGCGCCCACCACGGCCGCCCGGCCGAACCGTCCCGGACACCGACCGCCCTCGCCGACTTCGCGCACGACAACTTCATCCCGCTGCGCGCGATCGCCGACCGCACCGACAACATCGTCCGCTGGACCAGCTACCCCGACGGCGGCCACTTCGCCGCCCTCGAACAACCGGCCGTCCTGGTCGCCGACATCCGGGCCTTCTTCAGCGCGCCAGAGCGCTGGTCATCCGGTCGAGGATCTCGCCGAGTTGCCCGGCGCCGGTCCCGAAGTTGAGCCGCACCCGGTCGCGGGCCGCCGGGTCGTAGTCAGAACCGGTGCCCAGGGCAACCTTCGCCTCGCGCAGGAAGAACGCCGCGGGATCCGGCGCGAGGCCGAGCCCCGCACAGTCCAGCCAGCCCAGGTACGTCGCCTGCGGCGGCGACCAGCTGATCCCGGCCGGCAGCCGCTCACCGATCAGTGTGCGGTTGCGGCCGAGCTGCGCGACCAACGCGTCGAGCCAGTCGTCGCCTTCGGCGAACGCGGTCTCCGCGGCGAGCAGCCCGAGCAGCCCGACCTGGTCGGCGGTGAACGGCAACCGGCGGACGACGTCCTGCGCGCGGTCCGAGGCCGTCACCATCAGCGCGCACTTGAGCCCGGCCAGGTTGAACGCCTTCGACGCCGACGTCAACGCGATCCCGTGCTGCCGCGCTGCGTCCGACACCTCCAGCCACGGCACGAACTCGGCGCCGGGAAGCACGAGCGGCGCATGGATCTCGTCCGCGAGCACCCACGCGTCGTACTCGGCGCACAGCTCGGCGATCTGCTCGAGCTCGGCCCGCGGCAGGACCCGTCCGGTCGGGTTGTGCGGGCTGGCCAGGATCAGCACCCGCAGTCCGTCGCGCAGTTCCGCGGTCAACCGGTCGAGGTCGAACGAGTCGTCGGCGCGCAACGGAAGGTGCCGTACGTCGAACCCGGCCGCCGGGAGCTGCAGCAGGAACGGTGGGTACCCAGCCGTCGCGAACCCGACCTTGCCGCCTGGCGCGAGCACCCGGCACAACTCGATCAGGCCGATCAGCACCTCGGGAACGAGCGTCAACTGATCCGGATCGACCCGCCACCGGAGCCGCCGGTCCGCGAAGCCGGTGAACGCCGCGCGGAGCCGGGGCGAGACGCCGGGCGCGTAGCCGAGGTCGCCGCGGACGACGGCCTCCTGCAGCACCGCCGCGATCGGAGTCGCGAGATCGAAGTCGAGCTCGGCGACCGTCGCGCCGATCACGCCCGGGGCGAGGCCGGACCACTTCTCGCTGCGGCGCTGCCGCAGGACGTCGTACGGGGGAACCGTCAGCATCGGTTCAGGCTACTGACACTAAGGTGAACGTATGAGCTTCACCGGGTTCCCGGTCGCCGCGCTGGACTTCTACGACGACCTCGAGATGGACAACACCAAGACCTTCTGGGCCGAGCACAAGCACGTGTACGAGGAGTCGGTGCGGGTGCCGATGGCCGCGTTGCTCGCCGAGCTGGAGGCGGAGTTCGGGGCGGCGAAGATCTTCCGGCCGTACCGCGACGTGCGGTTCGCCAAGGACAAGACGCCGTACAAGACGCATCAGGGCGCGTTCCTGCCGACCGGTCCGTCGACCGGACGGTACGTGCAGGTCTCGGCGCCGGGTGTCCGGGTCGGCGCCGGCTTCTACGAGGCGGCTGCGGACCGGCTCGGCCGGATCCGGACCGCGATCGACGAGGACCGCCGCGGCAAGGAGCTCGAGAAGCTGCTCGACGAGCTGACCGCCGCCGGCTGGGCGATCGACGGCGACAAGCTGAAGACCACCCCGCGCGGGTACGACGCCAGCCACCCGCGGATCGAGCTGCTGCGACACAAGTCGCTCGCGGTCAACAAGTCGTACGGCTTCGAGCCGGTCATCCACACCGCTGAACTGGCCGAGCGGATCCGCGACGACTGGCGCGCGGTCACGCCGTTGCTCGACTGGCTGGACGCCAACGCCTGACCTCGTGGGTACTCGTACGAGAGGTTGTGAACCAAGCCCAGGCCGTCTGGTAGGACGTCATCCCGCAAGGCTATGCGGCCTACATCAGCTTCGAGTCCGATGCGAAAGCCGCACACAACTACGAGTCGCTGTTCGTCCCGGGCCTCCTCCAGACGGAGGAGTACGCCCGTGCAGCGCTGGTCGACAGCTTGCCGATGCACGCCGATGAGATCGAATCGCACGTGCGCACGAGAATGGGACGGCAAGTTCTCCTGACGCGAGAAAGGGAGGGGCGCGATCCGCTGGAGTTCTGGGCAGTGGTTGACGAGGCGGCCCTTCGAAGAGAGGTCGGCGGTCGCGCCGTCATGCGGGCGCAGCTCGGCCGGCTGCTGGAGCTGAGCCAGCGTCCCAACATCACGCTGCAGGTGATTCCGTTCGACAGGGGCGCTCATCCTGGAATGAGCGGCGCCTTCGTACGGCTCGGCTTCGGAACCGTAGCGCCGGACATCGTGTGTGTGGAGAGTTTGGCCGGAGACATCTTCCTGGAGTCGGAAGCGGAGATCGACCGGTACAGCTTGGTCTTCGATCACCTGCGCGCAATGGCCCTGAGCCCGCGCGACACCGGTGCGCTGATCGCCACGTTGATCGAACAGTAAGACAGTTCTGAGCCGCGGCCGGTCCCTTCGCTTGTCCACAACCTTGCGTTTCTGGTGCCGTTGGGTACGAACGCGAAGCCGAAGCGCCGAAGTGTGTACCGATCGGCCCGCCGATCTCCCTGATCGGCCCCTCAGATTCGTATGGTGAGGCACTCGTCACGTTCCGTACGGTCATTGTGTGACGATCTACGTGAGCCTGACGCCGTGGCCGATCCGCTCGGTGGCCCCGCAGCTGGCTGCACAGCGCACGCTTCTCTGTTATGCCCAGGAGCAACTCGCCAGCAGAATCCGCGATGTTGTTGCGGTTCACGAGGCAGCGGACAGAGCAGCCACTGACCATGGATACCTCCTCGGGCCACTCTTCATCGAAGAAGACAGCTCCGGCCAAGCGATGCGGGCGCTCATCGAGGCGGTCACCTGTCGCAACGGCGGAGCGGCGGTAGCGGTTCCCTCCCGCGGACATCTCCTTCCGCTGGGCAACCCCCACGAGTGGCAGATGCTGCTCGAGCGGCTCACCGGTCACCCGCTCGTGCTCACAGGTCGTACGCACTGAGCCGCGGGGCAGACACGCCGGACCTCTTGCGCCCGTGTCTGTCCCGCCTTCCACAGTTCGCGAATCCGGAAGGATGACGATGACCAACACCTCAACAGCCCGTACGGCGGATCCACCCGTTGCCTGGGGAGCAGAACGGATGTCAGTTCTCGGCTCCCATCGGAGCTGGCCGGCCGGATTCTCCGCTCAGGTGGCCGGCGAGTCGGGGAGCGGCTGATGCGGCGGTACGTCTACGACATTCAGGCGGGCGACGAGTCCCGATCGATTCGGCTGCGGGACAACGGCGCAGCGGTGACGTTGACCGTGAAGGAGATTGCGCACGACGGGATCGACGGGACGACTGAGACCGAAGTGGTGGTCAACGACTTCGAGGTCACCAACAGTCTGCTGGCCCGGATGGGATTCGTGGCCAAGTCCTACCAGGAGAACCGGCGGGTGAGCTTCGAGCTCGGCGGGGCCGAACTGGAGATCGACCGGTGGCCCTTGATTCCGCCGTACCTCGAGATCGAGGGCCGGTCTCGAGAGCATGTGATCCGCGTCAGCGAGGAACTGGGTTTCCCTGCGGCTCAGCTCACCGGCGAGAACACGGTCAAGGTCTATGCCCGCTACGGGATCGATCTGGCGCAGATCTCCGACCTCAGATTCCCTGAGTGAGGTCCCCGGTCAGTCGTCGAGTTCCTTGAGGATCTTGGCGATGATGTCGCGGGTCTTGTGCGGTGGGGGAGCTGCGACGCACAGCGCTTCCATGGTTGCCGTGTACTGGTCGAGGTCCTCGAGCTTGTCCAGGTACAGCGCACTGGTCAGGTGCTCGATGTAGACGATGTCGGGCAGGTCCTGCTCGGGGAAACGCAGGATGCTGTACGCACCGCCGGTCGCCGCGTGGCCACCGGCGTCGAACGGCATCACCTGGAGCGTCACGTTCGGCAGATGGGTCGCCTCGACCAGCGACTCCAGTTGCGCGCGCATCGCCTTCACGCCGCCGATCGGCCGATGCAGGGCGGCCTCGTCGATCACCGCCCAGAGGCGGACCGGGGTGGGGCGGGTCAGCACCTCCTGACGGCCGAGTCGCAGCGAGACCCGGCGGTCGACCTCGTCGGCCGGGATCAGGCCGCGGCCGAGCTGGACCACGGCGCGCGTGTACTCCTCGGTCTGCAACAGACCGGGCACGAACTGCAACTCATAGGTACGGATCAGCTGGGCCGACGCCTCGAGCCCCAGATAGGAGTGGAACCAGCTCGGCAGCACGTCGCCGAAGCGGTGCCACCAGCCCGGGTTGTTCGCGTCGCGCGCGAGGGACAGCAGCCGCTCACGCTCTTCGGGGTCGTCCAGACCGTAGAGACGGAGCAGGTCTGCGACGTCGCGCTCCTTGAACCCGACCCGGCCGAGCTCCATCCGGCTGACCTTCGACTCCGACGAGCGGATCTCCCAACCCGCGTCGGAGCGGGTGATACCGGCTGCCTCACGCATCCGGCGCAGGTGCGCGCCCAGGATGATGCGAAGTGCGGTCGGCCCGCTCTGCGCGCCCGACTCCGTCACACTCACCTCCGACGCCCCAGCTGTGCCTCAGTCTGACCCCGAGCCAAATCATCGCACGTTCGGACGGTGATCTGTCGAAGTTCTTACTTATGAGTCGTGGTCGCGTCCGAACCACTACCCAGGGTCATCCCCGGGGCCGCTCGGGTCACGACTGACTATCACTTTGTCCGGACATAGTAGCGTCAATCCCTGGGCCCGGGAACGGCGAAATCACGCCTGTCCACCGCCTGCTGAGCCTGAATCGGGTCTCCGGAAGGTCACAAACGCAAAACGTGCGAATGCACGTGCATCGGGCGCTTGCATTCGCAGCGTGCCGACGCCATGATTGCTTCATGCACAGAAGGTGAGCTGGATCTCGCGCCAAGTGACATCGACTGTCACCGGCGCGAACCAGCAGGCCGGACCTTTGGCCCGTCGGCAGCACGCTGCCGGCATGACTGGTTGGGGTACCCGAGTCGATGAGTGACCACGACGCACAGCCCGTCGAGTACGGGCCCACGAAGACCGGTGAGCGTGCGCCCGACGAGCTCACCGAACGGGAGATCCAGGAACTGGTGGCGCGCTGCCCCGAGCAGCAGCGCTGGGCCTTCGAAGGATGGCTGCGCGGTGTCCGTCAGCTCGACGGCGACCCGATCGTGAGCCTGAGTCCATGAACGCCGATCGAGGAGGACGGAAAATGGTGCGCATCTGGTTGGGCGACCACCTGATCGCCGAGTACGTCGCGGAGCCGGACCGGGCCTCGCGCTACCAGCGGGTGATGACGCCCAAGTTCACCGGTCTGCGCATCACCGTCGACAACGCCGCGGGCCCGGGCAGCGCCTCGGAACTGCCGCGCAGCGAGCAGCTCTGGCCGCTCACGGTTCAGTAGCTCCGCAGCGCGCCCTGGCGGCGCCCTGGTAATACAGCACTCTGATCGACCGTCCGCGGGCCAGTGATCGGGTCCGCCGGCGGTGCACCACCGCTCCATGGTTCCCGGAGCGCCTCGATGGAAAGGCCGTCTCTCTCCTCAAGGGACGGCTGGGCAAAAGGCCGTCCTCCTCCTCAAGGGACGGCCTTTTGTCATGCCCGGCCCCGGCCGGGCGCGCGGCCGGCGTACGGCGTACCGGCCGCGCGGGAACCGGCCCCGGACATGAAGAAGCCCCCTCACCGCTCGCCCGGTGAGGGGGCTTCTCGTCTTGGGGGCCGCTCAGGCGAGGTCGTCGAACTCGCCGTCGTGGACGCCGCCGAGGAACGCCTCGATCTCCGCCTGGGTGAAGACCAGGGCCGGGCCGTCGGTGTGACGCGAGTTGCGCATCGCCACGCCGCCGCCGGGAAGCTTCGCCACCTCGACGCAGTTGCCTTGCGGGCCACTGCGCTGGCTCTTGCGCCAGGTCAGCTCGCTCATCGCGTCGCCGGGCATGCCGTTGTAGACAGCAGTCATCAGCTGCACCTTCCGTACGTCTTTGGCATATGCACGTGCATTTGGGCTTGCATTTGCATCGTACACGTTGGGGGGCCTCGTGTCCGGTCCAATACGGAGCGTGGTCGAAGGCGTGTCGTAGTGGCCGAAGATGTCGCTTTGGGTGAGGAAAAACGGGTCTCCGGGACCGCTTCCGCGCCTGCCGGCCGTCGAGTGATTGATCGACGCCCGAGGTGGGCAGACTTCCCGCGGGCCTCCGGTCCGGCGTACTCGCGTGCGGGTCCCGGTACACCTCGGGCCCGCGGCCCGGATCCCCTTGCCTAGTTGAGAAATCAGGCTTTTCGGATCGGGGCCGGCGAACTTCCACGGACCGGGTGATCCAGGGTCCGACTGGTATCAAAATGCACTACAGTGACGGCACTGATTCCTCCAACACAAAGGCTGCGTCGATGGCGAACCCCGACGGCCCGGAGTCCACTCCGGCGTTCGACACCTCCACTCCCACCATCGCGCGCGTGTACGACGCGTTGCTGGGGGGCAAGGACAACTTCGCCGCCGACCGTGAGGGTGCGGCGACCTACCTGAAGTTCGTTCCGGACGCCGGTCGGTGCGCGATCGACAACCGGGCCGCGCTGGTCCGGGGCGTGCAGTACCTGGTCCGCGAGGCCGGGATCGACCAGTTCCTCGACATCGGCAGCGGCCTGCCGACCCAGAAGAACACCCACCAGGCGGCGCAGGAGATCAACCCCGACGCCAAGGTCGTCTACGTCGACGTCGACCCGATCGTGCTCGCGCACGGCCGGGCGCTGCTGGCCACCAACGACAGCACGATCGTGGTGACCGCCGACCTGCGCGACCCGCAGGGCATCCTCGACAACGACGAGATCAAGACGCACCTGGACTTCAGCCGCCCGGTCGCGCTGATGATCGTCGGCATCCACATGCACTTCCACGACGACGAGAAGCCCGACGAGTGGGTCCGCACGATCATGGACACCCTCGCCCCCGGCAGCTACCTGTTCATCACCGACTTCGTCGACACCGGCGAGGATCTGCAGAAGGCGATCGAGCAGGCCGGCCTGGAGAGCCTGGGCAACGGCTGGATCCGGACCCCGGAGCGGATCGAGCAGCACTTCCTCGGGATGCCGCTGGTGCCGCCGGGCATCGACTTCCTCGAGCGCTGGAACCCGGCCGACCCGGACGGCGACATCCCGGACGTCGACGAGCTGCTGCCGTACCAGAAGATCCTGATGGGCGGGATCGCCAAGAAGGTCTGACCTGTCCGTTCTGTACTCCGAAGGCGCGTGCTCCGAATCCGGGGCGCGCGCCTTCGTCGTACGCCGTGCATGGCATCGCGGCGATCGGGGTACGGGCTGCCCAGGCAACACCTGTGGTCCAGAGATGTGCCACGCCGTGACTCCTGTCGCGAGGTCGTTGAAATGGTCACCACCCTCAGTACCGTTCCGACCCAGTGTTCGACCGCGGCCGATCGTGCCGCGCGCGAGGCCGCCACTCACGAACTCCTGGAAATCCGTGCCGCCAGCAACGACGAGGTCGAGCGGCAGCGGCTGCTCGAACAGGTCGTCGAGCTCAATCTGGAGATGGCCAAGGGCATCGCCCGCCGGTTCCGCGGACGCGGGGCCGAGGCCGACGACCTGGAACAGGTCGCCTCGCTCGGTCTGCTGAAGGCCGCGCACCACTACCGGCTGGACGCCGACACCCCGTTCATCGGTTTCGCCATCCCGACCATCCGGGGCGAGGTGAAACGCTACTTCCGCGACTGCGCGTGGACGGTCCGGATCCCGCGCCGGCTGCAGGAGCTGCAGGGCAGCATCTCCGGCAAGCTGCCGGAGCTGGAGCAGCGGCTGAACCGTGAACCCACGCCGGCCGAGATCGCCGACCACCTGGACGTCGAGCTGGCGGAGGTCGAGCAGGCGCTCGCTGCGCGCGGCTGCTTCAACGTGCTCTCGCTGGACCGCCCGGCCGAGGGCGACGCTGACCTGACCCTGGCCGACGTCGTACCGGACGACGAGGACGCGAGCATCGACCAGCTGGAAGCGGTCGACATGCTGCAACCGGTGCTGGAGGATCTCGGACCGCGCGAACGCCGGATCCTGCAGCTGCGCTTCGTCGAGGGCTGGACCCAGTCCGAGATCGGCGAGGACATCGGGGTCAGCCAGATGCAGGTCTCCCGGGTTCTGCGGCGCATCCTCGACGATCTCCGGGCCAAGCTCACTCCGCTCCCGGCGGCCGCCTGAGGCGTGTGGTTGGCGTTCACCGCGCCCGTGGCCGGGCACAATGGCGGTGAACGCTGGAACGAGCCTGGGAAAACGAGGGCCTTGTACTACCGGTTGATGTGGACGTTGCCCAAGGATGCGATCGCCGTGGTGCGGTGGTATCCGCGGATGGTGGTGGGCTTCGCCGCCGCTCTGGCCGGTACGGCGCTCGTCTTCGACGTGTTCTACCTGGTCGCCAGCCCCGGCCTGGCGCTGGCGCTGGTCTACACCGTGCCGGTGCTGGCCGGGCTGGTCGCCGGGTTGGTTGCCGCCGCCGACGACGTCGGGCTGGAACGGCGCGAGCTGGTCTGGACCGTGCTGGCGACGGTCGTGCTCGGCCTGACCAACGCCGTCGTGGTCGCGATGCTCGCGGCGATGCGGCGCGCGGAGCCGTCGAACTGGGGCGCGGGCTGGCAGGCGGTGCTCTTCGCCGGCTGCAGCGTGGTCTCGGTGGCGTTCACGATCGTTGTCCTGGGCAAGCTCGTTCGGGTGCTCGGGGTGAACGTCGAGACGCGGTGGCCGGTGAAGGCGGTCCCGGTCGCGGTGGCCGCGCCTGCCGTCGCGTCGTTGGAGGAGGAGAAGCCGCGCGCGAGCAAGGAGGCCGCGGCCCGGGTTCCGGTGCGGGTTCCGAAGCCCGAGCCGGTGGTCGAGGTGGAGCCGGAGTTCGAGGAATACGACGAGCCGCTGCCCGAGTACGTGCCGCGGGTGATCGACCTCGACGAGCCGCGGCCGATCACACCGGTCGGAGAGGGCACCGCGCACGCGGACCGCCGGGCGGTCCGCCGCCGTACTCCGCCGAGCGTGCCGCCTGCCCGCCGTACGCCGCGCAGCCGCCGGCGCCCGGAACGCTAGCAGTCGGTGTCGATGAAACCCGTGTGGGACTTGGCGATCGTCGGGGCCGGGCCGGCTGGTGCGGCGGCTGCGTTGGGGGCGCTTGCTGCTCGGCCTGGGATGTCGGTGCTGCTGCTGGATCGGTCCGGGTTTCCGCGGGACAAGACGTGTGGGGACGGGATCGCGCCGCACGTGCTCGATCTGCTGGCGTCGGTGGGCGTGAGTGGGCTGTTGGACGACTGGACGCCGGTGCGCCGGCTCTCGCTGGAGCGGGACGGGCTGGCGGTCGATCGGGAGATGGAGCGGGCGACCTGGGTGGTGCCGCGGGAGGTGTTCGACGCGCGGTTGGTCGAGGCGGCGGTCGCTGCGGGGGCGCAGCTGGTCAACCACCGGGTGCGGGGGATCGAGGTGCGCGAGGACTGTGTGCTGCTGGACGAGTCGATCGCGGCGAAGGTGGTGGTCGGGGCTGATGGTGCGCAGTCCGTCGTACGACGAGCACTCGGTCTCGAGCCGGCTCCGGCTGCGCTGGCTCTCCGTGGTTATGCGCCGACGCGGCCGGGGCGCGAGGCTCGGCAGGTGATCGTGTACGGGCCGGGGCGGCAGCCGTCGTACGCGTGGTCGTTCGACCGGGGGGACGGGTTGTCGAACGTCGGGTACGGGGAGGCGTTGCATCCGGGGCGGCCGCATCCGACGCGGGCGGATCTGTTGGAGAAGCTGGAGCGGCTGCTGCCGGACTCGACGCGGGATGGGACGTCGTGGAAAGCGCATCACCTGCCGCTGACGACGTGGAGTTGGAGGCCGCCTCGCGGGAGGGTGTTGCTGGCGGGGGATGCGGCGGGGCTGATCAACCCGATGACGGGTGAAGGGATCTACTACGCGGTGGCGACCGGTCTGCATGCCGGTCGGGCAGCTGTGGTTGGTGCGGGGGCGGGTGCGCGGTATCGGCAGCTTGTTCGGCCGCTGGCGGGGCATTTTCGGGATGCGACGCTGGCTGGGCGGCTGTCGGGTTCGCCTCGGATTCTTGATGCGGGGATTCGGGGCGCGGCGCGGGATCAGCGGGTGTTCGACGATCTGGTGGCGCTCGGGCTGGCGGACGGGCGGATCACCGGGCGGGTGTTGCGGGCGCTGATCGGGCGTTGAGGTGGCGTGCGGGCGGTGCGCTCGACCAGCGCGTCGGCGTCTCAGGATGCGGAAGATTTGTCGATCTGGCCACTGGGGATTGAATTCCTTCTACGGTGGCTGGCATGCCGAACGAGACGAAGGTGCGCGAGGAGCAGCGGGGTGGGTGGCTGCGTTCCGGTGAGGAGTGGGCCGCGACCGTGGTCGGGCTCGTGCTGATCGTGCTCGTGCTCGCGGGGGTCGTCCCGGTCAATCTGCTGCCCTGAGTGCCTGACGCTGGGCCGGCGTGAGGCGGCCGGGCGCGGCGATGACGGTGTACGTCGTGGGCGTGGGGCGGGAGAGAGCCAGCGGGTCCGTGTACGGCGCGTAGGTTTCGGCGGCGGCCAGCGCCTCGGTGACGCGAGTGACGGGCCACGCCAGGGCTTCGGACAGCGCCTCCGCGGTCAGCGGGCGCTGGGCGTGGAGCAGCGCGGCCAGAACGGTGGCAGTGTCCTCGGCGGCCGGTGACGGCGTCGTACCAGACATGTCGGCGCTCAGCTGAGTGAAGAAGCGCGCCATCTCGGCCAGGCGGGCGCCGGCTGGGGTGTCAGGGGTGAACAGCTCGGTGCCCTCGCGGGCGGTGTCGGCCCAGCTGGTGTTGGCCTGGGCGCTGGTCTGCCAGGCGCGGAGCCAGACGTCGTCGGCGATCGCGTAGTGGTCGCGTCGGGTCAGCGGGTCCCGGGTGCGCTGGAGCATCTGCAGCTCTTCGAGGTAGTTGATCGCCTTCGAGATCGACGCCGGGCTCACCTGGAGCTGATGGACGAGGTGGGCGGCCGTGGTGCTGGGCTGGTCGGTTGTGTAGAGGTGGGCGAGGACACGGGACGCCATCCGCGGGACGCCGTTGATGGTCATCGAGTCGGCCAGGCGTTCGGTGAAGGCCGCGACCGCCTGGGGATTCAGACCGTCGGTGCGGCTCTCGCCGAGCGCGGTCGCCGCGCGGTCGGTAGGGCGTTGGCGACGAGCCCGGTACGCCGTCGCGTGGTGGGCGTGGTCGGGGCGGTAGCCGTGCGGGCCGCCGTTGCGGGCGATCTCGCGGGTGACGGTCGACGTCGGGCGGTTCAGGCCGCGCGCGATCTCGCCGTACCCGAGGCCGTCGGTCAGGCCGGCGCCGATCGTGCGGCGTTCGTCGTGGGTCAGCCGGTCGCCGGGCATCGCGGGTCTCCTCGGTGCGTTCGTCGGCAGCTCATTGCAACAGATGGATGCATTCACCGTCAGCGTCATTGCATTGAATCGCTCAATCCGGCGAAAAACAAGGCTTCTCAGCGACGACAAGCGTTGTCCGGTGAGCGACTTGCAATCTACGTTCACAGCTATGGAAACGATAGCGGTGAGCGATCTGCGGATGCGGTACGGCGCGACCGACGTGCTGCACGGGGTCAGCTTCGGCGCCGGAGCCGGTGAGGTGCTCGCGCTGCTCGGGCCGAACGGCGCGGGGAAGACGACCACGATCGAGATCCTCGAAGGGTTCCGGATGCGTTCCGCGGGCGCGGTGGCCGTGCTCGGGGTGGATCCGGCGCGCGGTGACGAGGTCTGGCGGGCCAAGCTCGGCGTCGTCCTGCAGTCGTGGCGCGATCACGGCAAATGGCGGGTGCGCGAGCTGCTCGCCCACCTCGGGCGGTACTACGCGGACCCGTGGGACGTCGACGAGCTGATCGAGCTGGTCGGGCTGACCGATCGCGCGGGGCACAAGCTCAAGACGCTGTCCGGCGGGCAGCGGCGGCGGCTGGATGTTGCCATCGGCATCGTCGGGCGGCCGGAGCTGCTGTTCCTCGACGAGCCGACGACCGGCTTCGACCCGGTGGCGCGGCACGCCTTCCACGAGCTGGTCCGGCGGCTCGCGAACGAGCTCGGGACGACGATCCTGCTCACGACGCACGACCTGGACGAGGCGAGCAAGCTGGCCGATCGGATCCTGATCCTGGCCGGCGGGCGCGTACTCGCCAGCGGGACCGCGGACGAGTTGACGCGACAGATCGCCGGGCAGGACGAGGTGCGCTGGCGCGTCGGCGGTACGGCGTACGCGGACCTGACCGGGGAGTCGACGGCGTTCGCCCGCGAGCTGTTCGCGCGGTACGGCGAGGACGTGAGCGACCTGGAAGTGCGGCGGGCGCGGCTCGAGGACGCGTACCTGGAACTGGTGGGCCGATGAACGCGTGGCGGCTGGGCTGGGCGCGCGGCGTGATCGAGCTGCGGCAGTCGTTCACCAACCCGGGGGATCTGGTCAGCCACTTCCTGTGGCCGGTGCTGATGCTCGTCGCGCTGTTCTTCCTGCGGAACCGCGAGTTCGGCGGCACCGGGATCCTGCTCGGGACGCTGGCGCTGCCGAGCATTCTCGGGATGAACGCGGCGATGGGGATGGTCAGCATGAGCCAGCAGCTCACCGCCGACCGCGAGGACGGGACGCTGCTGCGGGCGAAGGCGACGCCGTACGGGATGCGGGCCTACCTGGTCGGGAAGGTGGTGTCGGTGGCCGGTGGGTTGATCGCGGATCTGGTGATCCTCGTGGTGCCGGCGCTGTTCTTCGTGGACGGGCTGGTGTTCGGGGTGGGGTCGGTGCTGAGTTTGTTCGGGGTGCTGGCGCTGGGGCTGGTGGCGACGCTGCCGATCGGTGCGGTCCTGGGGTCGGCGTTTCCGAGTGCGCGGGCGCAGGGCGTGGTGCAGCTGCCGGTGCTGGGGATGATCGCGATCTCGGGGATCTTCTACCCGCTGACCGCGCTGCCGGGATGGGTGCAGGTCGTCGCGCAGGTGTCGCCGATCTACTGGCTGGGACTGGGGACCCGGGCGGCTTTGTTGCCTGATGCAACGGTGGCGGTGGAGATCGGGGAGTCCTGGCGGCACTTGGAGACCGTGGGAGTGCTTGGTCTGTGGGGCGTGGCCGGGTTGCTGGTGGCGCCGGTGCTGTTGCGCCGGATGGCGCGGCGGGAGTCGGGTTCGTCGGTTGCCGTACGGCGTGAGCGCGCGCTGCAGCGGATCGCGTGAGCTTCCGCGCGGCGCGGGCGGTCAGTCGGCGATGCGGGGCTGCGCCGACGGCCCAGGGGTGAACGCGACCTCGCGCGGCTCCGGCGCATGCCCGGCCGCGCACTGCATCGTCACCGTGACCTCCTCTCCGCAGCCGCGGTGCCGGGCGACCAGCGGCGGGCCGTCGTCGAGCGGGAGGTGCTCGTCGCCCCACTGCACCAGCGCGACCATCACGGGGTACAGGTCGAGCCCGGCCTGCGTGAGCCGGTACTCGTACCGCTCGCGCTGGCCCGGCAGCCGGTACGGGACGCGACGCAGCAGGCCGCGGTCGATCAGGCGGGCGAGGCGGTCGGTGAGCACCTGGCGGGGGATGTCGGTGCGGGTCCGGATGTCCTCGAAGCGGCGCAGCCCGACGAACACCTCGCGCAGGACGTGGAAGGTCCATTTCTCGCCGAGGATCTCCATCGTGCGCGAGATCGTGCAGTTCGCGGTCGACCAGCGCAGCGCCTCGGGCATCGTCTCCGGCTCGGTCATGCGACCACGATAAGTCCACTTGACAGACTCAGCCAACCCAAGCCACCCTGAATCTGTGAATCAGACTCAGGTGCTCCGTGAGCGGGTCCCGGCGGACGGCGTAGTGCAGCTGGATGGGCCGGGGGAGCCTGGTGTGCTGCTCCGTCCGACCGGCCCGGGTGATCGCGCGCGGTTGTCCGCGATGCTCGACCAGATGTCCGAGCTGAGCCTGTACTTCCGCTTCCAGACCGCGGTCGGCCATCCACCGCGCCCGGCGGTCGTCGACCCGATGCTCAGCTCGACCGGGGAGTCCTGGGTTGCCGAGAGCAACGATCGTCTGGTCGCCCACGCGATGTGGGCCTGGGCGCACGGCGCCACCGGCGTACCGACGGCCGAGCTCGCCGCCATTGTCGACGACCCCTACCAGGGCCGCGGCCTCGGCACTCGGCTGCTGAATCTCGTCGGCGCCCGGGCAAGCGCGGCCGGCGCTCGTCAGCTCCTGCTCGTCGTCAGTACGGCGAACGACCGCACGCTGCGGCTGATCCGCCGCCGCTGGCCGCAGGCCCCCGCCGAACGCGACGGGGGCCTGATCAACTTCACCATCCCGGCGTGATCAGCCGAAACACACCACGATCCCGGCGTGATCAGCCGAACATGCCCGGCTCGTACGCGCCGGCCGGCTGCTGGACCATCACGTTGATCCGGTTGTAGGTGTTGATGATCGCGATGATCGAGACCAGCGCCACCAGTTCGTCCTCGCTGTAGTGCTTCGCGGCGTTGGCCCACGCCGCGTCGGACACCCCACCCGCCGCGTCGGCGATCCGGGTGCCCTCCTCGGCCAGTTCGAGCGCGGCGCGCTCGGGCTCGGTGAACACCGTCGCCTCCCGCCAGGCCGCGACCAGGTTCAGCCGCTGCGCGGTCTCACCGGCGGCGACGGCGTCCTTGAAGTGCATGTCGGTGCAAAAACCGCAGCCGTTGATCTGGCTGGCACGCAGCTTCACCAACTCCTGCGTCGCCATCGGCAGGCTCGACTTCCCGACCGCGTGCCCGGCCGAGTTGATGTACTTCAGGACCTGACCGGCGAGCGGGTTGCTGTGCAGATCGATGCGGGCGTCCATCACGGGTCTCCTCAGAACGTTCGTCTGTTGTCACCCCTTTGACAGACGTCACCCCGGGGGTTGTGACAACGAGCTGGTGTGACCCACGTCTCGCTCACGGTGCCGAGGTTTGCGCGGTCCGGCGGCGCAGCAGACTCGGGGAAAGCCGCCGTTGGGAGTGCAGATGTCTCTGGACCACCATTTCGTCAGCAGCGTCGAGGTCAGCACGATCCGGTCCCGCTACCCGCGGACGATCGGCCGGAACGCCCGGTTGGGGAGTCACGGGGACGGTCCCGTCGACGAGGTCGTGGTCCTGCGGACCGACACCGGAAAGACCGGGTGGGGCCTCAAAGCCGGTCCGGTGCCCGACGTCATCGGGAAGTCGGTCGGGGAGCTGATCGACCCCGCGAGCGGCGTACGGGACGAGTCGTTGCGGGGGCTGGACTTCGCGCTGCACGATCTCGCGGGGCAGATCCTCGATCTGCCGGTGCACGCGATGCTGGGATCCAGAGGCAGTACGACGGTCGCCTGCTACGACGGCGCGATCTACTTCGCGGATCTCGACGGCCCGGGCGGTGTCGACGAGGTGCTGGCGCACTGCGCGGCCGACGACGCCGCGGGGTACCGGGCGTTCAAGCTGAAGATCGGGCGCGGGAACCGGTGGATGTCCCGGGCCGAAGGTGACGCGCGGGACATCGAGGTGACGCGGGCCGTGCGTTCGGCGTACCCGGAGCACCGGATTCTGGTGGATGCGAACGACGGGTACGACTGCGACGGCTTCCTCGAGTACTTGAAGGCGGTCGCGGACTGCGAGCTGTACTGGGTCGAGGAGCCGTTCCTCGACGACGCGGCTGATCTCGCACGCCTGAAGAAGCATCTGAACGGCTCGGGAACGCTGATCGCGGAGGGCGAGTCGAATCCCGACCTGGAGCCGCTGCTCGAGATCGCCGACCGTGGGGACATCGACGTCCTGCTGATGGACGTGGTCAGCTTCGGGCTGACCAGCTGGCGCCAGGTGATGCCCCGGGTGAGCTGCCAGGCGTCGCCGCACGCGTGGGGGCTCCCACTCAAGACCCTGTACGCCGCACAGCTGGCCGCGGGCCTCGGCAACGTCCCGACGGTCGAGGGCGTGCCCGGCGAGACGGTCGGCCTCGACACCAGCGCGTACGCGTGGGCGGACGGCAACCTCACCGTCCCCGACCGGCCTGGTTTCGGTCTGCAGCTGCCCTGACCCGAACGCGCCGCCGGTACGCGGCCGCCTTGCGCGCCCGGTGGCGGCCCGCTTAGGGTGCCAGCGACAACTGAACACGCTGATGATCCGCGGCGGGAGAATCCTGCCGCCGTGCAGGTGCCGTAGGAGCAAACCCTCCCCGGGAATCTCTCAGGCCCCCGTACCGCCGCGGTCAGGCAACTCTGGAAAGCAGCCGGTCGTCCGGCTCACCGACGGTGCAAGCGCAGGTCCCGGCGCGGAAACTCTCAGGTCCGATACAGAGCGGGGAGGAACCCTGATCGCGTGGCGCCTGCCACCCGGATTCTGGAGTTCCCATGCCCGACAAGTACACGGCGCTGCGCGCCCAGCACGAGCGCCTCGGCGCGAGCTTCACCGACTTCGGCGGCTGGCAGATGCCGCTCAAGTACCGCTCCGAGCTCGCCGAGCACCACGCCGTACGCCGGTCCGCCGGGCTCTTCGACCTGTCCCACATGGGTGAGGTCTGGGTGACCGGCCCGGACGCCGCGGCGTTCCTTGACCACGCGCTGGTCGGCAAGATCTCCGCGATGGCGCAGGGGAAGGCGAAGTACTCGCTGATCTGCGCCGAGGACGGCGGCGTGATCGACGACCTGATCACCTACCGGCGTCCGGACGCGTTCCTGGTCGTCCCGAACGCGGGCAACGCCGAGACCGTCGTCGCGGCGCTCGCCGAGCGTGCGAAGGACTTCGCCGTCACCGTCGACGACGCCTCGGCGCGGACGTCGCTGATCGCCGTCCAGGGCCCGAAGGCGGAGGCGATCCTGCTCCGCCTGGTCCCGGCTGACCAGCAGCAGCTCCTCACCGAGCTCAGGTACTACGCCGCCGTCGAGGTGACGCTTGCCGACCGCAACCTCCCGGTCGCGCGCACCGGCTACACCGGCGAGGACGGGTTCGAGATCTTCGTCGGCAACGACGACGCCGCCGAGGTCTGGCAGGCGATCGAGGCCGTCGCCGAGGATGGCGAGCTGACCCCGTGCGGTCTGGCCGCGCGCGACTCGCTGCGGCTCGAGGCCGGGATGCCGCTGTACGGCAACGAACTGTCGCGCGACGGCGACCCGTACGCCGCCGGGCTCGGCGGTGTCGTTGCGCTCAGCAAGGACTTCGTCGGCCGGGACGCCCTTGCCCAGCGCAAGGAAACGGGATCGGCCCGGAAGCTCGTCGGCCTGACCGGCGCCGGCCGGCGCGCGCCGCGCAGCCACTACCCGGTGCTCAAGGACGGTGTCGTGGTCGGCGAGATCACCTCCGGGCAGCCGAGCCCGACGCTCGGCGTACCGGTCGCTCTGGCCTACGTCGACGTCGAGCACGCCGAGCCGGGCACCGCACTGCACGTCGACCTGCGCGGGACGCCCGAGCCGTTCGAAGTGACCACCCTGCCCTTCTACCAGCGCCAGAAGTGAGGACCGAGATGCCCACCGTCAAGGCCGGCCTGCAGTACTCCGACGAGCACGAGTGGGTGGCCCGTGAGGACGCCGGCGTCGTTGCCGTCGGCATCTCCGCGATCGCCACCGACGCGCTCGGCGACATCGTCTACGTCGAGCTGCCCGAGGTCGGCGCGAGCGTGACCGCGGGGGACAGCTGCGGCGAGGTGGAGTCCACCAAGTCCGTCTCCGACCTGTACTCGCCGGTGACCGGCGAGATCGTCGAGGTCAACCCCGCGGTCGCCGACGACCCGGCCGCGATCAACGAGGACCCGTACGGCGTCTGGCTGTTCAAGGTGAACGCCACCGCCGACGGCCCGCTGCTGTCGGCCGAGGACTACGCGGCCAAGCACGGTGGTGAGCTGTGAGCGCCTTCCAGCAGGTCGTCGCCCCGAGCCTGAACGCGGACCTGGCCGACCTCGACCCGGAGATCGCGGTGAAGATCGCCGACGAGCTGACCCGGCAGCGCGACGGCCTGGAGATGATCGCCTCGGAGAACCACACCGCGGCCGCGGTGATGCAGGCCCAGGGCTCGGTGCTCACCAACAAGTACGCCGAGGGCTACCCGGGCCGCCGGTACTACGGCGGCTGCGAGCACGTCGACGTGATCGAGCAGCTCGCGATCGACCGGGTCAAGGCGCTGTTCGGGGCGGCGTACGCGAACGTGCAGCCGCACTCCGGTGCGCAGGCGAACGCGTCGGTGATGCACGCGCTGATCCGGCCCGGCGACACGATCATGGGCCTGAACCTGGCGCACGGCGGCCACCTGACGCACGGGATGAAGATCAACTTCTCCGGCCGCCTGTACGACGTGATCCCGTACCAGGTGAACGCCGACGACCACCGCGTCGACATGGCCGAGGTCGAGCGGCTGGCCCACGAGCACCAGCCGAAGCTGATCGTGGCCGGCTGGTCGGCGTACGCCCGGCAGTTGGACTTCGCCGAGTTCCGCCGGATCGCCGACGCGGTCGGTGCGTACCTGATGGTCGACATGGCGCACTTCGCCGGGCTGGTCGCGGCCGGGCTGCACCCGTCGCCGGTGCCGCACGCCCACGTGACGACGTCGACCACGCACAAGACGCTGGCGGGCCCGCGCGGCGGGATCATCCTGACCAACGACGCCGACCTGGCCAAGAAGATCAACTCGGCGGTGTTCCCCGGCCAGCAGGGCGGGCCGCTCGAGCACGTGATCGCGGGCAAGGCGGTCGCGTTCAAGATCGCCGCCTCGGAGGAGTTCCGCGAGCGCCAGGAACGCGTCCTCGCCGGCGCACGGATCCTCGCCGAGCGGCTGGTTCAGCCCGACGTCGCCAAGCACGGCATCTCAGTGGTCTCCGGCGGGACCGACGTCCACCTGGTCCTGGTCGACCTGCGCGACTGCACGCTCGACGGTCAGCAAGCCGAGGACCGGCTGGCCTCGATCGACATCACCGTCAACCGCAACGCCGTCCCGTTCGACCCGCGGCCGCCGATGGTCACGTCGGGTCTGCGGATCGGTACGCCGGCGCTGGCGACCCGCGGCTTCGGCGAGCAGGCGTTCGCCGAGGTGGCCGACATCATCGCCGAGGCGCTGACCGCCGACGCGGAGGCCGACCTGTCAGACCTGCAGCGCCGGGTCGGCGTACTGGCTGCTGCTCACCCGCTGTACGCCTAGAACCTCCGGGGCGGCGGCTCGGTGGCTACCCGCTGGTCGGCCGCCTCCTCCCGGGGGATCTCCGCCGGAATCGTCTTCGGAAGCGGGCAGACCGGCTTCCGCCGTACCGGTCCACCGCCGAGCTTGCGGTGCTTCCACTGCTGCTCGTCGTAGTCGTAGTAGGTGTCGACGCCGCCGACGGTCATCGTCGTGTCCTTCCGGTGCGCCCCCCGAGAACCCGCCTGCTGCAAGACGGACCAGCTGACCGGTACCCGCGGGCATGCGGAAACCGTCAGCGGATGGATGACGAGGATCTTGTCAGCTTTCCGATGACATGTTAGAACGGTGCTGCGTGTTGACAGACCGGACAACGATCTGTGGAGGTGGGAAACGATGTTGATGCGCACCGACCCGTTCCGCGAGCTCGACCGACTGGCCCAGCAGGTGAGCGGGGCGCCGGGGACGTGGACCCGGCCGAACCCGATGCCGATGGACGCCTACCGTTCCGGCGACCAGTACGTCGTGCTGTTCGACCTGCCCGGCGTCGCGGCGGACGCGATCGACCTCGACGTCGAGCGGAACGTGCTGACCGTACGGGCCGAGCGCCGGCCGGCGGCGGTGGCCGACGGGGTCGAGATGCAGGTGGCGGAGCGGCCGCTCGGGGTGTTCTCGCGGCAGCTGTTCCTCGGCGACGGGCTGGACGCGGACGGGATCGCGGCGGCCTACGACAACGGCGTGCTGACCGTGCGGATCCCGGTGGCGGCCCGGGCGAAGCCGCGGAAGATCCAGATCGATGCCGCAGGCAACGAGCGGCAGGAGCTCGGCACCTGACCAGGTGACCGCTGCGAGGTGGGAGAACCGATGGAGCAGGACGGTACGGCGGCGGCGCTCGCGTTCGTGAGTGCGGCGATCGAGCGGAGAGGCGACGCCGCCGACCGGGCGGAGCTGCTGGCCGCGCTGGAGCGGATCCGGGCTCTTCGGGAGCAGCTGACGGTGTGGGAGCCCCAGCTGATCGACGCCGCGCGGGCGGCGGGGGTCAGCTGGGCCGACCTCGCCCCCGCCCTCGGTGTGGCGAGCCGGCAGGCCGCGGAGAAGCGGTACCTGCGGCTGAACGCTGATCTCGAGGCGCCGGCGATGACCGGTGAACAGCGGGTGCGCGCGGCGCGTGATCAGCGCGCGGGGGACCGGGCGGTGGTGGCGTGGGCCCGGGACAACGCGGCTGATCTGCGCCGCCTCGCCGGGCAGGTGAGCGCGCTCGACGGCCTGGACCGGCCGACGCAGGCGAGCGTGGACCGGGTGCACGACGCGCTCGGTGGCAGCGACTCGGCGGCGTTGCTCGGGCCGCTGGCCGATGCCGGCCCGCGGCTCGCCGGCGAGCATCCGGGTCTGGCCGAGCGGATCTCGGCGGTCGGCGACCGCACCGACGAGGCCCGCGCGGCCGGCGTACGGCGTACGGAGAGGTGAAGGGGACAACGATGAAACTGCTGCTCGAGGTGCGACCGGTGGAGCACCTGGAGGCGAGTGTGGAGTACTACCGAGGGCTCGGGCTGGTGGCTGTCGGCTGGCCCGACGACGAGACGGCGTTGCTCGCGGCGCCTGGGAGCCAGGCGACGATCGTGCTCGTCCGGGATCCGGCCGAGGCGGCGCTGGGCGCCGGTGGGGTGTACGACGTGGGCGGTGTCGACGACTTCTACCGCACCCACGAGGAGCTCGACTGGCTGATCGCGCCGGTCAGCACGGCGCTCGGGCGGTACGCCGTGTTCGCCGACCGGACCGGGACGTGTGTGCGGCTGCTCGATCCGGACCCGCAGCTGGGGGCCGTGGGCGGGACCGCCTTTCGGTTGTACGCCGCTGCCGGGTGAGGTCAGCGAGGCCAGAAGCCGAGGCGGATTCTGGTGTGGTCGAGGGTTTTCGGGAGTGCCGGGCGGGTGAGGGCCGCGCGGGTTGTCGGGTCGACGTCGAGGGTGTGGTGCTGGGCGAGGTGGCTGGTGGCGGCGCTGGTGGTGAGGAGGACGACGTTGCGGCCGGGGCAGACTGCTGGGCCTTCGCTGAAGGGGAGCAGGGGCCAGTCGCCGTCGGCGCGGCCGTCCAGCCAGATCTCGGGGGTGAACTGGTCGGCGTAGTCGATCGCCTGGTCGTCGCGGTGGAAGATCGAGCTGACGACGGCGAACTCGGTGTTCGCGGGGGCGATGGCGTCGTTCCAGGTCGTCGGCCGGGCGGCCTCGCGGAGGAGGACGAGGGTGGTGGGCCAGAGGCGGAGGGACTCCTGGACGGCGGCGCCGGTGTAGGCGAGGAGTGGTGAGCGGTCGGGGTGCTCGGCTTCGGCGACGATTGTCGTGAGGAGGTCGGGGCGGGCCGCCAGTACGGCGAGGAGACGCCAGAGGGCGATCCCGGCCGCGTCGAAGGCGAACAACCAGCGGGGGACCTGGCCGGCCGGGTCGAGTCCGTCGGGCGGGAGAGTCCCGGGCGAGACAGCCGAGGGCGGGAACGTCGCGGGCGGGCGGCCCGAGGGCGGGAGGGGCCCGGGCGCGAGAGTCGCAGGCGGGAGCGCCGAGACGAGGCTCCCCGGCGCCGGGTGCTCGACGTACGGCGCGAGCTGCTGGTGGAACTGGTCGCGCCGGCGGGTGTTGCGCGGGCGGAACTGGGCCCAGTTGGCGTCGGCGCGGAGGGCGTCGAGGTGCTGGGTGAGCAGCGTGTCGTCGCGGGCGACGTCGCCGAGCACGATCCGGCGGACGGCGCGGGACCAGAGCTCGCGGAAGTCCGTCCAGCCCAGGGTGCCGTGGAGGGCGCTGAACTCCTCGGTGATCGCGGTCAGCATCGTGTCCGCGTGGCGGTGGACGGGCCGGTGGGTGTCGAGGGCCTGCTCGTTGAGCTCGCGGCGGGGTGCGCGCAGCGGCGGATCGGTGACCAGTACGCCATGCGGCTGGAAGTGGGCGAGGGCGCCGGTCTTCTCGGTGGTGGCCGCGGAGAACGGGTCCGGGGTCTCGGCGAGGACGCGGTGCACGTCCGCGGGCGCGAGGACGAGGGCGAGCGAGCGGCCGGGGATGCGGAGCAGGACCGGGCCGTCGCCGTACTTGCGGCGCAGCGCACGGGCTCGGCGCAGCGACCGGTCGTCGGTGGCGAATCGGTCGGCGAGCTGGGACCAGAGCGGGCGGCGGACGATCGCGCCCTGGGCCGCGACCGGTAGCAGGATGTCCCGGAGGGCTCGCGCGGAGTCCACGACCGAGGCGGTGGGAAGCTGACTCGCCATGCCGCCACTGGTGCCCGTGCCCGGTCGGGACAAACCGCGGCCGACGACTCAGCAGCTCAGCCGGCCCCGGACAGCAGAAAAGCAGGGAAAGTATCTCCCTGCCGTAATCAGGTTATAGCGCACCTGGGGACTTGCCGCAAGGCCCAGGTGGTGGGGGAAGATCCTGCGAGTTCGAAGGAAAGTGCTCGGGGAAATGGGGACCTGTGACTGACGTTCTCGTGGTGGGTAGTGGGCCGACGGGATTGATGCTGGCGGCGGAACTGCGGCTGCACGGCGTGGGTGTGGTGGTGCTGGAGAAGGCGGCGGAGCCGACCAAGGTGGTGCGGTCGCTGGGGATGCATGCGCGGACGATCGAGGTGATGGCGCAGCGGGGGTTGCTGGACAAGCTGCTGGCGGTGGGGACGAAGCATCCGGCGGCGGGGTTCTTCGCGGGGATCTCGAAGCCGCGGGCGGTGCCGCTGGACTCGGCACATGCGTACACGCTCGGGATCCCGCAGCCGGAGATCGACGCGATCCTGGCCGAGCACGCGGTCGGGCTGGGGGCGGAGATCCGGTTCGGGCACGAGGTCGTCGGGTTGCGGCAGGACGAGCGTGGGGTCGACGTCGAGCTGGCCGACGGGTCGTCGTTGCGGGCCCGGTACGTCGTCGGGTGCGACGGCGGGCGCAGTACGGTCCGGAAGCTGCTCGGGATCGGGTTCCCCGGCGAGCCGTCCACGGACGACACGCTGCTCGGGGAGATGTCGGTCGCGGTGTCGCCGGAGACGGTGACCGAGATCATGACCGACGTACGCCGGACGCAGCCGCGGTTCGGGCTGATGCCGCTGGCCGGTGGCACCTACCGGATCGGCGTACCGGCCGCGGACGTCGCCGAGGACCGGTCGCAGCCGCCGTCGTTCGAGGAGTTTCGGCAGCAGCTGATCGTTGTCGCGGGCACCGATTTCGGGGTGCACTCGCCGGTCTGGCTGTCCCGGTTCGGCGACAGCACCCGGCTGGCCGACCGGTACCACGTCGACCGGGTGCTGCTGGCGGGCGACGCGGCCCACGTGCACCCGCCGGTCGGCGGGCAGGGCCTCGGGCTCGGCGTCCAGGACGCGTTCAACCTGGGCTGGAAGCTGGCCGGCGAGCTCAACGGCTGGGCGCCGAACGGGCTGCTGGAGACGTACGAGCAGGAGCGCCGGCCGGTCGCGGCCGACGTACTGGACAACACGCGGGCGCAGAGTCTGCTGATGTCACTCGAGCCCGGCCCGCAGGCCGTACGCCGACTGCTGACCGAGCTGGTCGAGTTCGACGAGGTCAACCGGCTGCTGACCGAGAAGATCGTCGCGACCAACATCCGCTACGACTTCGGCGAGGAGGGCCACGAGCTGCTCGGACGCCGGCTGCGCGACGTCGAACTGAAGGGCGGCCGCCTCTACGACCGGATGCACGCCGGCCGCGGCATCCTGCTCGACCAGACCGGCAGCCTGTCAGCAACCGGCTGGGAGGACCGCATCGACCACGTGGTCGACGTCAGCGAGGAGCTCGACGCCCCCGCCGTACTGCTGCGCCCGGACGGCCACGTCGCATGGGTGGGCGAGGACCAGGCGGACCTGGTCGCCCACCTCCCACGGTGGTTCGGTCAGCGCTCGACGGGGGCGTAGAGCCCCGACGGCCGCCCCCGGAACTTTCCTGGACAAATCACCGCTCAGGTACCTGGATCAGCGTCTGCTGCCCGGCGGCGACGAGCTTCCGCTCGTCACCCCGTACGCCGAACACGTCCAGCCGGCACACCGTCAACGTCCGCCCCGGTCGCAGCACACTCCCGACCGCCTCCAGGTAGTCGCCCTCGGCCGGCGCCAGCAGGTTGAGCTTGAACTCGACCGTCAGCACCGTGCTCCCCTCGGGGAAGAGCGTCAACGCGGCGTACCCGCCGGCGCTGTCGGCGATCGAGCTGGTCGCGCCGGCGTGGAAGTACCCGTGCTGCTGGGTGAGTTCCGGCCGTGCGGGGAGCTGGATGTGCACCAGGCCCGGGCCGATGTGGGTGAGCCGGGCGCCGAGGTGGGCCATCAGGCCCTGCTGCTCGAAGCTCGCTGTCACTCGGGCCTGGATCTCGGGGGTCGCCTCGTCCATGCCGGTCAGCGTACGCGGGCAACTGGTCCTGTTTACCAGAGCGGAACTGGATCTTCAGTGGGGGCCGGTTTGTTTCTAGCGTCGGGGTATGGCTACTGACCTTGCTTCGCGACCGTCCTTGGTTTCTCGTGCGTTGTTGCTGCGGTTCGGGTCGATCCTGGGGTCGGGGATCGGGTTCTACCTGCCGTTGGCGGTGGTGCCGGCGTATGCCGGGTCGGTGGCTTCGGGTGGGCTGGCGACGGGGGTGCTGTTGTTCGCGACGGTGCTGGCCGAGATGGTGACGCCTCGGCTGACCGTTGCCCTGGGCTACCGGTGGACGTTGGCGGTCGGGTTGTTCTTGCTGGGGGCACCGGCTTTCGTGCTGGCGGCGTACGACGGGACTGCTGTGATCCTGGCGGTCAGCGCGGTGCGCGGGGTGGGGTTCGCGATCTCGGTGGTTGCCGGGGGCGCCTTGACGGCCGCGTTGATTCCGGCGGAACGGCGGGGCGAGGGGCTCGCGATGGTGGGGCTGGTGGCGGGGGTTCCGGGGCTGGTGGCGATGCCGTTGGGGGTGCTGGCGGCTGAGCGGTGGGGGTACGCGGTGGTGTTCGTGGCGACTGCGCTGGCGCCGTTGGTTGCGTTGGTGACGATCCCGGGGTTGCCGAAGCGGGAGGCGGAGGGAGCCAAGGATCATGGGCTGGTCGTCGGGCTGCGTAATCCGGGGCTGACTCGGCCTGCCACTTTGTTCGCGCTGTGTGCGACGGCTGCTGGTGTGCTGGTCACGTTCCTGCCGCTGGTGCTGACCGGGCCGCTGACCTGGGTCGTCGCGGTCGCGCTCTTCGTGCAGCCCGCGACGAGCACCGCGGCGCGTTGGTTCGCCGGCCGGTACGGCGACCGCCGGGGACAAGGTGGGCTCCTCGTCCCCGGCGCCCTCCTGTGCGTCGTAGGTGTCGCGGCGCTGGCTGCGGTGCACACGCCGGGTGCGGTGATCGCGGGGGCGGCGGTGTTCGGGGCCGGGTTCGGCGTACTGCAGAACGTGACGCTCGCGCTGATGTACCACCGCGTGCCGGCCGCCGGGTACTCGGCGGTGAGCGCGATCTGGAACGCGGCGTTCGATCTCGGGATGGCGGTCGGCGCGACCCTGACCGGCGTGCTGCTCGCCGGGCTCGGGCCGGAGCTGACGGTCGCGTGCACCGTCCTGGTCATGCTGCCGGCGCTGCGGCTGGCGTCACGTGATCGCGGGTGAGGCGGCGTCCGGTACGACGAGCTTCGGCGCACCGCCCGTGATCGGCGTGGACCAGATGTCGGTGCCCTTGTCGGGGCGTTGCAGCGTGTAGAGCAGCGTGCTGTTGTCCTTCCAGAGGACCTGGTCGTCGAGGTGGCGGGACTCGGGCGGGTAGCTGACCCGGCGGGTGGCCAGGTCGAGGACGGCGATCCGCCAGGTGCCGTCGGGGTTCTTCTGCTTGTAGGCGACCCGGCGGCCGTCCGGGGACAGGGACGGGCACTCGGCGTTCTCGAGGATCGCGGTGCCGCGGTAGGTGCGGTAGTCGGCCTCGATCAGGTAGGTCTTGCCCTTGCTGCCGAGGGTCGCGTAGAAGCGGGAACCGTCGGCGGCGAAGGTGATGCCCCAGTAGTTGGAGTCGTGGGCGAAGTAGCGGCGGCCGTTCACGAACACCGGAAGCTCCTCGATGCTCTTCACCAGGCGGCCGGACTCGACCTCGTACAGGCCGCTGCGGGTGGAGAAGCCGGTGGCGGCGTACGAGTCGCCGGTGACGAAGAGGGTCCAGTTGACGAGCTTGCCGTCGGGGGAGACGCGGGCGCGGCTCGGGGTGCCGGGCATGGTTTGCTTGTGACGCACTGCGAGATCGGGGCCGAGGACAAGGACTTCGCTGAGCGGAGGCAACGATCCCGGTTTGGAGCGCAGGCAGATTCCGGTGCCGTGGGCAACGGCGATGCGGTCGCAGTGCAGGTCGGCGATGGTGCGGGTCGCGCCGTCCTGCGCGAGCTTGCCGTACGACGGGCCGGCGGCGGTGTTGCGGAACAGCAGCTTGCCGGGTTCGAGGGTGATCGCGCCGTGGGTCACCGGCCGGGCGTCGACCGAGGGGCCGCTGCCGCGGGCGGAGACGACGTAGGTGAGGCCGCCGCCGATCAGGACCAGGGCGCCGATCAGGCCGAGTAGCAGCTTCTTCATTGCTTCGCCTCCCAGGGTTTGAATGCGGCGGCCGCGAGGGTGACCAGCAGCAGGGCGATCGTGGTTGCGACGAGGGCGGGGCGCAGGTCCCAGAGCGTCCAGGCCAGGCCGACGAGGACCGCCGAGACCATCCGGGCGAGGGCTTGGCCGGTCTGGAGCAGGGCGAGGCCGCTGGCGCGGAGGTGCTCGGGGAGCAGCGGGCCGGCTGTCGCGGGGAGTACGCCGTCGGTCGCGGCGTAGAAGGTGCCGTGCAGCAGGAGCGCGGCGATCGCGAGCCACGGGCTGGTCGAGGGGCCGCAGAGCATCAGCAGCGCGACGACCAGTGCGGCGTGGCCGCCGAGGAAGACCTTCCAGCGCCCGACCCGGTCGGCCAGCCGGCCGAGCGGGACGGCGAGCAGGAGGAACGAGCCGGTCGTCCCCAGCGCGAGGAGCGGGAACCAGGTGCTCTCGATCTCCCAGCGGCGTTGCAGCGCGAGGTAGACGAAGGAGTCGGTGATCGTCACGAGGCCGAGCCCGGCCGCCCACAAGCAACAACGTCTGAAGGAGGGGATGGCCAGCAACCCGACCATGGTTCTCAAAGGAACGACCTTTGGTTTCGTAGCAGGCTCATGGTCACGCACCAGGAGCACCAGCAGCAGCACGCCGCACCCCGCGATGCAGAAGCTGAAGACGAACACCGCGTCGTACGAGCCGAGGCTTGCCCACAGCACCGCGACCGCGACCAGTGGGCCGAGGAACGCGCCGAACGTGTCCAGCGCGCGGTGGACACCGAAAGATCGGCCGAGGGTTTCGGGGGAGCTGCTCAGGGAGATCAGCGCGTCGCGCGGGGCTGTGCGGATGCCCTTGCCGGCGCGGTCGATGGCCAGGACCGCGCCGATGGCTGCGACCGACGAGCCGGCAGCCAGTAAGCCCAGTTTGCAGATCGCCGACAGCCCGTAGCCGATCCCGGCGACCGACTTCAGGCGCTGCCAGCGGTCGGCCAGGTGGCCGCCGACCAGGCGCAGCAGTGCGGTCGAGCCGGCGTACAGGCCGTCGAGCAGGCCGAACTGCAGCGGGTTCAGGCCCAGGCCGAGGACGAGGTAGAGCGGCAGCACGGCGGTCACCATCTCGGCGGAGATGTCGGTGACCAGGCTGACGACGCCCAGGGCCAGGACGTTCGGGGGGACGCGGTGCCACGGGGTACCGCCGACCCGGCTGTTCGCCAGATACATCAGCCGTTCCCGTCAGTGGCAGCTGTAGGTCGGGCTGCTGTCGAGGACCTTGCTGTCCAGCCCGATCAGCTGGCTGGAGAAGGTGCTGTCGGTCATCGAGAGCTTCAGCGCGCCGTACGTCGAGAGGATCTTGGCCGTCGCCGGGTGCGCGGAGTGCACGTCGTACAGCGGCGCGCCGCCCATCCCGCCGATGATCTGGACCGGCCCGTTCGGGTCGACCTGGCCGTTGACGTTCTGCGGCAGGAACCGCTCGTAGTGGTGGTCGTGCCCGTTCAGCACCAGGTCGACCTTCGCGCCGACCAGGGTCTGCCAGAGCGCGATGCTGTCCGGGTTGTCGCCGTGGTCGCCGGAGCTGAACCGCGGGTGGTGGTAGTACGCCGCGATGCAGCCCTTGGTGTTGTTCGCCAGGTCCTGCTTGAGCCAGGTCAGCTGGGCCGGTTCGGCCTTGTCCTCACCGGTGACGAAGTCGTTGGAGTCGAGGGCGATGAAGTGCCAGTTGCCCTTGTCCCAGCTGTAGTACTGCTTGCCCTGCGGGGTTGCCAGCGAGCCGAAGTACGCCTTGTAGCCGGCGAACGGGGTGTCGTCGTAGGACTCGTGGTTGCCCGGGATCGGCTTGGTGATCGCCTTGAACTTGCCCCAGGTCTTGTCGTAGTAGGCCTTGAAGTCGGACAGGTGGGCGTCGTCGTACTGGTTGTCGCCCATCGTGATCACGTTCGCCGGGTTCATCGCCTGCACTAGCCGCGCGGTCTTCGGGTGCACGCAGTTGGAGTCGGACGCGGTGCAGCGGTCGGCGATGTCACCGGCCGCGGCGAGCACGAACGCGCCGCCGCCGCCCGCGCTGGTCTGCACGGTGATCGCCGTGCTCGTCCCGGACTGGTTGCCGGCCAGATCACGAGCCCGTACGGCGTACTGGTACGCCGTGCTCGCGGTCAGCCCGGTGTCGTTGTACGTCGTGGCCTCGGTCGACGCGACGACGACGCCGTTGCGCAGCACGTCGTACCCGCTGACGCCGACGTTGTCGGTCGAGGCGGTCCACTTCAGCGCGGCCGAGGTCGCGGTGACCGCGGTGCTCTGCAGGCCGGTCGGGACGGTCGGCGCCTGGGTGTCGCCGCTGGAGTCGGCGGTGCCGTAGACCTCGAGCTCCCACAGCGAGTACCCGTACGACGTACCGCGCTGCGTGCCGACCAGGCGGACGTAGCGCCCGCGGGCGTTCAGCCCGGTCAGGTCATCGGTCGCACCGTTGCCGTTGGCAACCTCCTTGACGGTGCTGAAGTCGGTGCCGTTGTCGGAGACCTCGATCCGGTACGCCTTGGCGTAGGCGGCCTCCCAGTTCAGCTTCACCCGCCGGATCGCGGCCGGTTGCCCGAGGTCGACCCGGATCCACTGCGGGTCGGCGCCCTCCGCGCTGGCCCAGCGGGTCGTCGTACTGCCGTCGACGGCCAGGGTGGCCGGCAACGAGTCGTCTTCGATGCTGGAGGCAAGCACCGGTTGTCGTTGCGAGAGCAACGTGTCGGCCGCGTTGGCCTGCGCGCCGCCGAGGGCGACCAGCAGGGGGAGCGGGAGGAGGACAGCGAGCAGTCTTCGCAGTGTCATCAGAACTCCTGAGGGGGCGATCGGGAGATAACTGTTAGGAAACTTACCTAACAATTAATGCCTGGTCCAGAGGTCGCGGCCCTCTTGACGGACGCCGGGTGCTCGATCAGGCTCGGTGCAACGGTTGGGGTGACCGGGTTTTCGTTGTGGGGCGGGGGAATCGTGGCGCGTGCGGTGGTGAGGCCGGCCGGTCCGGCACCGAAAGCGGTGACCCAGGATCTGAACCGGTTAGGCGCCGCGCTGGACCAGCAGCTGCCGGCCAAGGTGAAGGACAACCTGCTGATCGGGACCTGGAACGTGCGCGGCTTCGGCGGGCTGACGCCGAAGTGGCAGTCCGGCCCGAACGACACCCCGAAACGGGACTGGCACGCGCTGGCCTGCATCGCGACGGTGGTCGAGCGGTTCGACGTCACCGCGATCCAGGAGAGCAAGCGCGACACCACCGCGCTGCTGGCGCTGCTCGAGCAGCTCGGTCCGCGCTACCGGGTGATCGTGTCCGATGCGACCGAGGGGACCGCGGGCAACGCCGAGCGGCTCGCCTACGTCTACGACTCCGAGCGGGTGCAGCCGTCCGGGCTGGTCGGTGAGATCGTCCTGCCGCCCGCGGCGGAGGAGGACGCGGCCGGCCGGAAGGTCGAGCAGTTCGCGCGGACGCCGTACGCGGCGGCCTTCGTGCGGGGCGGCACCGACTTCATCCTGACCACCGTGCACGTGCTGTGGGGCAAAGGCCCGAAGGACCGGCTCGGCGAGGTGCAGGCCTTCGCCGACTGGATGCGCAAGTGGGCCGACCGCCCGAAGGACTGGAACCACAACCTGCTGGTGCTCGGCGACTTCAACCTGGACCGGATCGACGACCCGCTGTTCGCGGCGTTCGTCTCGACCGGGCTCTGGCCGCCGCCGGATCTCGGCCTGGTGCCGCGGACGATCTTCGACAACGACAAGGACCACCACTACTACGACCAGATCGCCTGGTTCAACGACCCGACCCGGCCCGACCTGCCGCCGATGCTGAACGGGCTCACCTTCACCAACCGCTGCGGCAGTCTCGACTTCGTCCCGCTGGTGCTGAACGGGCTGACCAAGTCGCAGCTGTCGTTCCGGATCTCCGACCACTACCCGCTCTGGGTGGAGTTCACGATCTGATGGCCGCCGTCTCGATGGTGTTCACCGACATCGAGGGGTCGACCGTGCTGCTGCGCCGGCTCGGCGACAGCTACCTCGAGGCCCTCGAAGGGCACCGGCGGATCCTGCGCCAGGTCTGGCGCGCGTACGGCGGCGTCGAGCAGGGCACCGAGGGCGACAGCTTCTTCGTCGTGTTCCCGTCGGCCGCCGACGCGGTCGCGGCCGCGGTCGACGGGCAGCGCCGGCTCGCCGGTCACGCCTGGCCGGGTGGTGAGCGGCTGCGGGTCCGGATGGGCATCCACACCGGTACGCCGGGCCTGTCCGACGGCGACTACTGGGGGATGGACGTGCACCGCGCGGCCCGCGTCGCCGCGTCCGCGCACGGCGGGCAGGTGATCGTCTCGGCGACGACGGGCGAGCTGGTCCGGCAGGCGCTGCCGGACGGCGCCGTGTTGCGCGACCTCGGAACCCATCACCTGAAGGACATCCCCGAGCCCGAGCGGCTGTTCCAGGTCACCGTGCTCGGCCTGGACGCGGACTTCCCACCACCCCGCACGCTCGGTACGGCGACCAGCCTGCCGGTCCCGGCGACGGCGCTGCTCGGGCGGGACGCCGACCTGGCCCGCCTCGGCGAGCTGATCCGGCAGCCCGACGTACGGCTGGTGAGTCTGGTCGGGCCGGGTGGCGCGGGCAAGACCCGGCTCGGAATCGCGACGGCCGCCGGGGCGGTCAACCAGTTCCCGGGTGGCGCGTACTTCGTGCCGCTGGCCGAGGCGGTGTCGGAGGAGGTGATGTGGTCCTCGATCGCCGAGGGCCTCGACGTTCCGCCGCGGGAGCGGCCGCCGGCGCGGCTGACGGCGTACCTCGCCCAGCGCACCTTGTTGCTCGTCCTCGACAACCTCGAGCAGGTCGACGGCGCCGACCGCGTGGTCGCGCAGATCCTCGACCGGGCGCCGCAGGTCAAGGTCGTTGCCACGTCGCGGCGCCCGCTCGGGCTGGTCGCCGAGCGGCAGCATCTGGTGACCCCGCTGGAGACGACGTCGGCGGCGGTCGAGCTGTTCGTGCAGCGGGCGACCGCCGTCCAGCCTGGGTTCAGTCCGGATCTCGCGCTGGTCGCGCAGATCTGCGAGCGGCTCGACGGGCTGCCGCTGGCGATCGAGCTGTGCGCGCCGCGTGTTCGGGTGCTCAGCATGGAGGAGCTGCTCGACCGGATCGACCATCCGCTCGACTTCGCCTCGACGAGCAGCGTCACCCCCGACCGGCAGCGGACGCTGCGCGACACGATCGCCTGGTCGTACGACCTGCTCAGGCCCGAGCACCAGCGCGTCTTCCGGCGGCTCGCGGTCTTCTCCGGTGGCGCCGATCTGGCCGCGATCACGGCGATCGCCGCCGACACCGTCGACCCGCTCGACGTCGTCGCCGAGTTGCACGACGCGAACCTGATCACCGTCACCCAGGGCACCCCGACGCGGATCGCGTTCCTCCAGACCATCGCCCAGTACGCCGGGGAGAAGCTCGCCGAGACCGACGAGCTGGAGCAGCTCCGCGCGGCGCACGCGACGTACTACGCCGAGCTCGGCGACAGCCTGCGCGGGCTCCGCGAGTCCCGGCACGGGACGGCGCTCGACCGGGTCGAGACCGAGCTCGGCAACTTCCGGGCGGCGTTGTCCTGGGCAACGGGTGCGCAGGGAGTCCGCGTGTGCGCGGCGCTGAGCTGGATCTGGGTGCTCACCGGCGACGTCGCGGAGGGACGCCGGAGGCACGAGGAGGCGCTCGCTCGCGCCGGTACGGCGGAGCACTCGATCGAGCTCGCCGCGTGCCTGCGCGGGCTGGCCAATCTCCTGCTCACGCAGGGAGAACCGCACCGTGCGTTCGCCGAGGCCACGCGAGCGCTCGACCTGTCGAAGTCGCTCGACGACCGGTCCGGCGTCGCCTGGGCGATGAGCCTGGTCGGTACGGCGCAACGCCATCAGGGTGAGCTCGAAGCTGCCCAGAAGACGCTGACCGAGGGGCTCGAGCTGCACCGCGAGCTCGACGACGCCGGGCGGTTGGCGAGGATGCTCGGCAACCTCGCGGGGGTCGAGGAAGAACTCGGTCACCACGACCGGGCCGAGGCGCTGCTGCGGGAGTCGCTCGCTGTGCTCGACACTGTTGGCGACGAGCACGAGAGCGCCGTCCAGGGGCAGAATCTCGCCTACCTGCTGGCGGTTGTCGGGCGGGTGGAGGAGGCGGACGAGCTGGCCCGAGGGCTGATCCCGTCGGTGCTCTGCCTGGGGAGCCCGCCGCTGACGATGGCGTTCTCCAACACGATGATGAGCATCCTCGCGCGGGAGGGGGACGCGGTCACGTCGGCGCGGTTGTTCGGTGCCGAGGAGGCGATGGGCGAACGCCTCGCGATCCCGAACCCGTACCTGGCCGAGGAGCTCGACGAGGCCCTCGCCCTGGTGGCCGGTGTGATGACCGCCGACGACTGGCAGACCCACCGCCGCACCGGCCGGTCCGAACGTGTCGAGGACCTGCTCGCACGTTTGGCCCCCACGCCGGGGAGGGCATTGGATTCGCACGACCTGGGTCGGCCAGGTGGCTGATGATCGGAGTGAACCGTCATGCACTGGTACGTCGATGTCCTGAAGAAGTACGCCGTGTTCACCGGCCGGGCCCGCCGCCAGGAGTTCTGGATGTTCACGTTGTTCAACGTGATCGTCTCGATCGTGCTGGCGATCGTGGACCGCGCCATCGGTACCGACACCGCGTCCGGCACCGGCGTGCTGGGCGGGATCTACTCCCTGCTCGTCCTGCTGCCGAGCCTCGGCGTGACGGTCCGGCGGTTGCACGACACCGGCCGCACCGGCTGGTGGATCCTGATCGGCCTGACCGGCATCGGCCTGATCGTGCTGCTCGTGTTCAACATCCTGGAAGGGACCGCCGGCGAGAACAAGTACGGGCCGGACCCGAAGGCCGGCGAGCGGTTCGGCACCGCGGCGGGCAGCGCGGAGCCGGGGTACCCGACGGTCTGACCGCGCCGAGCCCTCGCGCACCGGTGCGCGAGGGCTCGATGCGTTTCAGGTCGGTCGGATGTTCTGGTTCAGGCGGAACACGTTCCCAGGGTCGTACGCCGACTTGACCCGGCCCAGCCTCGCCCCGTCCGCGGGGTCGAAGCGGGTGTCCAGCGCCCGGTGGCTGGGCAGGTCGTGCATCGCCCGGATCCACCCGACGGCACGGTCGTCGCGGGTCGGTGAGTCCCAGCGAGCCAGCACCCCGAGCATCCACGGCGCCCTGCGGAACGGCCCCGGCCACCGGTCGGCGCCGGCGGTCACCGCTCCGCTCCAGGGCAGCAGCGGCACCCGGGCGACGGTCCGGTCCGGGACCTGCGCGATCCACTCGGCGTACTCGTCGATGGCCTGGTCGGACAGCGACTCGAGGTAGTTCGGCCGCCAGTGGCTGCGCAGCCCGGGCGGCCCGTTCGGGCTGAGCCGGTTGGCGGCCGACGGCGACGTCCGCACCTGGAAGGTCGCCGGGCAGAGCTTGCGCAGCGGGTCGATCAGCTCCAGCAGTTCGTCCGTCGTGCCGGTGTGCACCGCCTCGACCTTCGTCACCAGCCGCCCGTGCAGCTGCGCCGGTACGACGGTCCCGGGCGGATCGGTCACCGCGACGACGGCGCCGCTGAGCGCCGGCGACGGGTCGGCCTCGAACACCGAACGGAACGTCCGCACGACCTCGCCGTACGCCGACCACGGCCACAGCAAGGTGAGGCTTGCCACGGTCGGGATCGGGTGCAGCCGGACGGTCACCGCGGTCGCGACGCCGAAGTTGCCGCCGCCACCGTGCAGCGCCCAGAACAGGTCGGGGTGCTCGGTCTCGCTCGCGGTCACCTGCCGGCCGTCGGCGGTCACCAGCTCGACCGAGATCAGGCTGTCGCAGGCCAGGCCGAGCTGCCGCTCCAGCCAGCCGGACCCGCCGCTGAGGCTGGACGCGGCGACGCCGGACGGGGTGTGCCGGGAGGCGTTCGCGGCCAGGCCGTACTCCTGCGCGGCCCGGCCGAGCTGGGACCAGGTCGCGCCGCCGCCGACGCGGGCGGTCCGGGCGACCGGGTCGACGCTGATCGAGTTCATCCGCCGAAGGTCGATCACCAGGCCGCCCTCGGTGGTGGAGTTGCCCTGCCGGCTGTGCCCGCCGGACCGGATCGCGATCTCCAGGCCGGCGTCGACGCCGTGCCGGATCGCGGCGGCCACGTCGTCGGCCGTCGAGGGCTGGGTGATCAGCTGCGGGAACCGGTCCACCATCCCGTTGAACACGGTCCGGGCGGCGTCGTACTCGGGGTCCCCGGGGCCGAGCACCCGGCCGCTGAACGCGGCGCTCGGGGGTCTCGGCGGGAGGCCGGTGGTACACATCTGGGGGCTCCTTCGGGTACAGGGATCGGCTGCACGGTGGAGCCTGGCGGTGCTCCGGTTTCCAGTGTCCGGATGCTGGATAGACAACTGATGGACGTCCGCTCAGGCCCGCCCACCGTGCGGCTCAGCGCTCCAAGGTCGGCTCACACTGGCCGGCCAGCTCGGCGGCGTCGGGGTGGTCGAGGTCGCGCAGGATGCCGCGCGCCGACTCGCGCGCGCCGTGCGCGGCCGCACAGTCGCCGAGCGCCTCCAGCGTCGTGGCGTAGTTGAGCAGCGTCCGGGCCTCGTTGAACTGGTTCCCCAGGTCGTGGAACGTCTCGAAAGCTTGCCGGTAGCAACCGGCTGCTTCCTCGTAGTGACCGAGCCCGCGCTGCGCGGTGCCGAGCGTGTCCCAGCCGTTCGCGAGCGCGTGCTGGTCGCCGTTGCTGTCCCAGAGCGCGACCGCCTGCCGGCTGATCGGTACGGCGACCGAGTACTCGCCGGTGGTGTTGTACTCGTTGGCCAGGTTGTTCAGCGCGCTGGCCCGTGAGGACACGTCCGTGGACAGGTCGACGGCCCGCCGGAACTGCGCGATCGCCTCCGTGGATCGGCCCTGGAAGCTGTGCAGGACGCCGAGGCTGTCGATCGCGCTGGCCTCCTCGGCCGAGCTGCCGACGGAGTGGAAAGCGGCGATCGCGCGGTTCAGGTGCCGGCCGGCGGTGAGGTAGTGGTGCAGCCAGGTCTCGGTCTTGCCGGCCACCAGGCTGGCGATTCCGATCAGGTACTGGTCGTTCAGCCGGGTCGCGGCGGCCAGTGCGAGCTCGTAGATTCCGAGCATCTCGTTCCACTGACCGGAGCGCAGGAGATAGGTGCCCACGGTCCAGGCCAGCTGGCCGACGTACTCGTCCAGGCCGGCCTCGGCCGCCAGCCGCTGACAGGTCCCGAGCACCGGCCAGTGTGCGGCGAACCAGGCCCAGGCGGCCGCGCGGTCCTCGATCGGCCGGACCGTGACGTCCGCGCGCAGCGGGACCAGCGGGAACTGCCGACGACCCGGGTTGAGCAGTACGGCGGCGCCGCGAGCCGTGTGCAGGGTGTGGTTGAGCGCCCGCACCAGGGCGTCGTGGCGCTCCTGCGCGTCACCCGCGGCGGCCTTCTCCACGCCGTACGCGCGGACCAGGTCGTGGAAGGCGAACTCGCCGGGACGCTCCTCGGTGATCAGGTTGACCCGGCTCAGCTCGGCGATCAGCCGCCGGGTCTCGCTGACCGGCAGCCCGATCAGGCTGGCCGCGCCGGTCAGGTCGTAGCGCGGCCAGGGCGCCGGGCACATCACCCGGAACAGCCGCGCGGCGTCCGCGCTGAGCGCTTGGTACGACCAGGAGAAGACCGAGCGGACGTCGGGACCGTCGAGGTCCTCGAACGCGTCCAGGCCGTCGCCGTGGCTGAGCTCGGCGGCGATCGCGGCCAGGCTGAAGCCCGGGTTGACGATCGCGCGCGCGGTGACCAGCGAGATCGCCAGCGGCAGCCGGCCGCAGCGGCGCAGGATCTCCTCGGCCGCCTCCGGCTCGGCGTTCACCCGGCGGGCGCCGAGCTTGCCGACCAGGAAGGTCCGGGCCTCGGCCGGGTCCAGGACGTCGAGCGTGATCAGGTCCGCGTCGTCGGTGACCAGCAGGCTGGTCAGGCGGTCGCGGCTGGTGATCAGGACCAGCGAGGTCGCCTCGCCGGGCAGCAGCGGGCGGACCTGCTCGGCGTTCTTCGCGTTGTCGAGCAGCAGCAGGATCCGGCGGCCGGACAGCAGCGTGCGGAACATCGCGGCCCGCCCGGCCAGGTCCTTCGGGATCGTCTCGGTCGGTACGTCGAGCGCTTCGAGCAGCGAGCGCAGCGCGTCCTCGGGCGTGACGAGCTCGGCGCCGGAGGCGAAACCGCGCAGGTCGAGGTAGAGCTGGCCGTCGGGGTAGCGGCTGGTGAAGCGGTGCGCGAGGTGGACGGCGAACGTGGTCTTGCCGACGCCGGCCATACCGGTGATCACCGCGACGCTCGCCCGGCCGTCCTCGCGGTCGAGGTTCCGGACGGCGTCGAGCAGGTCGGCCTTGCGGCCGCTGAACGCGCGGTGGTCGGCGGGAAGCTGGGCGGGGACGGGGGCCACGGGGTCGCCGGAGGTCGCTCCCGGGACGGAGCCGGTGCCTGCGCGGGATGCCGGGCTCGCGCCGGTGGCCGGCTGATGGCCGGGGCCGAGCGGCACCTCACCGCGGAGGACCTGCTCGTGGAGGTCCTGCAGGGCCGGGCCCGGGTCGATGCCCAGCTCGTTCGCGAGCAGCTTCTGGCAGTCCTGGTAGACCGCGAGCGCCTCGGCCTGGCGGCCGGACCGGTAGAGCGCGGTCATGTGCAGCTCGCGGAAGCGTTCGTCGTACGGGTGGTCGGCGGTGATCGTCGCCAGCTCGGCCGCCGCCTCGGTCGCCGCGCCGAGCTCGAGCTGCGCGGTCATCAGCATCTCCAGCGCGGCCAGCCGCAGCTTGCCGAGGTAGACCCGCTGGGTCTCGGCGTACTCACCGGGGATGCCGGCCAGCGCGGTGCCGTGCCACAGCGCGAGCGCCTCGCGCAGCAGCCGCTCGGCGCGCGCCTGGTCACGGAAGTTCGCCGCCGCCTGGGCGTCCGCGACGTGCTGCCGGAACACCCCGAGGTCCAGCGTCCCCGGCGTGGCGGTCAGCGCGTACCCGTCACCGATCGACGCGATCACCGACTGGGCGGCCGGCTGCCCGGGGTCGAGCACCCGGCGGAGCCGGTGCACGTACGTCCGGACCGTCTGCGCGGCCGAGTCCGGGATGTCGCCGCTGCCCCAGACGGCGTCGACGAGCTCACCGATGGTGGCCTGCGCGCCCTCGCGGACCAGCAGCGCCGCCAGCACGGCCCGCTGCTGCGGCGAGCCGAGCCGCAGCTCCGTCGACCCGTGCCAGGCGCGTACCGGCCCGAGCACGGTGAACCAGGAAGCGGTCTGGTTCTCCGTCACACCTCACCTGCCCCGAGAGAGAGTGATTCAGCATTCAACGAACATCATCTCACAACTTGTATACACGCCGCATAGACGCCCTGGACACCCGGGTCCCCGGCGGGCGTGGACATCGATTTCAGCTGTTGAGCGTCGGTGGAAAGGCTGGCGGCCCCCGGGTCCGGCTCCCCATTCTTCTCCTGCGGTCCGTCGTGGGGGCGACGGAAGAGCGCGGACAACGCTGACGGGTCGCTGGGGTGGGCCCTCTGGGGAGGAAATGCCGTGAGAGCACGGATGGCTGCTGTTGTGCTGGCGTCGATCGGGCTGGTGGCCTCGGGCTGCGGTCTGCTGCCGACCGGCCGGGAGGCCGCGGGACCGGAACCCGCGCCACCGCGGACCGAGCTGAACGAACGCAGGCCGAGCGAGGAGTCCACCGCGCTGGCGACCGCGAAGGCCAAGGGCACCCGGGTCGAGGTCGCCGGTGGCCGCACCGAGACCAGACAGCTGTACGCCGAACCGAACGGCACCCTCACCTCGGTGATCAGCACCACCCCGCAGCGCGTCCAGCGCAACGGCCGGTGGGTCCCGGTCGACACCGGCCTGCAGCGCGCGAAGGGCGGCGCCGTCGTCCCGAAGGCGCTGCCGCTCGACCTGGCCTTCTCCGGCGGCGGTACGGCGACGCCGCTGGTCTCGTACGGCAAGGACGGGCATCGCATCACGCTGTCCTGGCCCGGCCGGCTGCCCGCCCCGAAGCTCAGCGGCGCCCAGGCGACGTACGCCGAGGTGCTGCCCGGCGTCGACCTGGTCCTGAAGGCGAAGCCCGACGGCTACAGCCAGTACGTCGTCGTGAAGAACTCCGCCGCCGCGACGCGGGTCGCGAAGCTCGACCTCGGGCTGAAGACGACCGGCGTCACGCTGACCGCGGGACCGACCGGTGCCCTGGAGGCGAAGGATGCCAAGGGCAAGGTCCTGTTCAGCGCGCCCGAGTCGCTGATGTGGGATGCCGGCAACCGCCGGTCTCGCGCGGCCGTTGCGGTCGGCAAGGACAAGCTGACGCTCGTCCCCGACAAGTCGCTGCTGACCGGCCGCGCCACCGAGTACCCGGTGACGATCGACCCGGACTGGTCGACGATCGGCTGGAACTGGGGTGGTGGCGGCTGGACGTCGGTGCTGTCCGGCTCGGACCAGGCGCGCTGGAACAGCAGCGCGTCGCACCCGTGGGCGCAGACCGGCCAGTGCTGGAACGGCCGCGGCGAGTGCGGTGGCATCGGTGAGGGCTGGTCGTACTTCCAGTACAACACCGGCGGCCTCGGCGGCACCCGCATCCTCAGCGTCACGCTGGACACGATCATGGAGAGCGGCCCCGACTGCGCCGCAGCCCGCAACCACCAGCTGTGGATCGCCGGTCCCCGGATCGACGGCAACACCAAGTGGAGCAACCGGCCCGGTGGTGGGCACCTGGACACCAAGTCGGTGCCGGGCTGCGGCCGCAACCCGGTCGGCTTCTCGGCCGGCACGAGCATCCACCACAACGACGGTGGCGGCATCTCGACGTACTACCTGAAGGCCGAGAACAGCGGCGACCAGAAGGCCTGGCGCCGCTACGACTCCAACCAGACCTACCTGAAGGTGAACTTCAACCGGCGCCCGAACCCGGCGTACGCGCTGTCGACGGACCCGGCGCTGCCGGCCGCGTGCAAGCACTGTGCCGGTACGCCGTACCTCGGCGGCTCCAGCATCCGGCTGATCGGGCACCTGTCCGACAACGACCCCGGGCAGCACCTGCGGCCGGAGTACGACGTCTACACCAACGGCGTGCGGGCCGACGTGGACCCGAACGTCTGGCAGATCACCGGTGCCGCGCACAGCACCACGCTGGACCTGACGACCAAGCACAACACGACGATCGACTGGTACCTGCGGGCCGCGGACGAGTACGACCAGGGCGACTACGCCAGGGGACCGGGGCCGTTCGCGGTCGACCGGGACGCTCCCGACGACGACAACCAGAAGCCCGGGATCGACGCGCGGCTCTACAAGGCCGACAACCGCTGGCACGGCGGCGAGGGCGTCAAGGACACCTTCACGCTGTCCGCGAAGAACGCCCCCGACATCGACCACTTCTACTGGGGCTGGACCAGCCCGCCGACCAACCGGGTCGACGCCGACGCGCTCGGCGGCAAGGCGCTGCTCGAGCTGACGCCGCCGGGGGACGGGCCGCGCGACCTGTTCGTGCAGGCCGCCGACCGGGCCGACAACCGGTCGAAGATCAGCCAGCACCACTTCTACGTCCGGGCCGGCAACGGGCCGATCGCGCAGTACTCGCTCGACGGTACGGCGAAGGACTCCGCGTTTCTCGGTGACCGCGACGGCACGCTGACCGGCGGTACGACGTACACGCCGGGCGCGCTCGGCTCGGCGCTGCGCAGCGACGGCGAGCACGGCTCGACGATGACGGCGCCGCCGGCGATCCGGACCGACACCAGCTTCACCGTGTCGGCCTGGGTGAACCTGGACAAGCGCCCGGTCGTCGACGACAACACCTTCACCGCGGTCTCGCAGTCCGGGACGAGCGTCAGCGGGTTGTTCCTCGGCTACCGCAGGCTCGCGACCGGCGACCACTGGGAGTTCTACAAACCCGCGACCGACGACTACACGAACGCCGCCGGGGCGGTGATCCGGTCGAGCATGCCGGCCCGGGTGAAGACCTGGACGCACCTGACCGGCGTGTACGACCGGCAGGCGGGCAAGATCCAGCTGTACGTGAACGGCGAACCGGCCGGGACCCAGCCGGTGCCGGAGAGTTTCAATGCCGGCGGCAACTTCCAGGTCGGCACCAGCCGCTGGAACGCCCAGTCGGCGAACCCGTGGCCCGGCATGGTCGACGAGGTCAAGGTGTACGACCGGGCGCTGAGCGCGGACGAGGTGAAGGCCGCGGTCAGCCGCGACAACGTGCAGGCCGGGCAGTGGAAGTACGACGAGATCGACGGCAGCACGGCGGCGAACGGGCTGCTGGAGGGCGAGAAGCAGGTCCTGCAGAACGGCGCGAAGTTCACCGGTGACGCCAACGGCGACAAGGTCAGCGAGGGCGGTGCGGTGTTCGGTGGGCTCGAGCTCGACGGCACCGACGACTTCGCGGCGACCAGCGGGCCGATCGTCCGCACCGACGAGAGCTTCACCGTGTCGGCCTGGGTGAAGGCCCGCAAGTTGTCGGGCACCGGCGCGGCGGCCACGATCGTGGCGCAGGACGGTCAGCGGGGCAGCGGGTTCCTGCTGCAGCAGCGCGAGACCGGCTGGAGCTTCGTGATGCCGGGTTCGGACGAGACCACCGACTTCCCGGTCTCGGTCCACTCGCTCGGGACGGCGAGCGCCGACACCTGGACGCACGTCACCGGCGTGTACGACGCGGTCGCGGGCAAGGGCACCCTGTACGTCAACGGCCTGGAGGCGGCCACCGACACCGGCAAGGTCACCTGGAGCGCGGACGGCCCGTTCGCGGTCGGCCGGGCCCGGCTGTACGGCGGGCTGACCGAGCACTTCCCGGGACTGGTCGACGAGGTCCGGACCTACCACCGGGCGCTGTCCGCGACCGAGGTCCAGGGCATCGTCAGCCGGGACAAGGTCGCGGTCGGCGAGTGGAAGCTGGACGGGAACGCCGAAGGCCGGGTCCCGGCGCAGAACGGGGAACTGGGCAACAGTCCGGACTGGACCGCGGGCCAGAGCAACGTGCCGGACCAGACCGACCTCGCGGTCCGGCTGAACGGGACCAGCACGCACGTCACCGCGCCGCACTCGATCGACGTCCGCAAGAGCTTCTCGGTCGCGGCCTGGGCCAAGCTCGACAGCGACGGTCAGCTGCGCACGGTCGTGGCGCAGGACGGCACCCGGGTCAGCCCGTTCAAGCTGCGGGCGACGCCGGACAACCGCTGGTCGTTCGTGATGTTCGGCTCCGACGTGGACGGCGGCGCGACCCGCGGCGAGGTCTTCGGCGGCACCGCGCAGGCCGGTGTCTGGACGCACCTGGTCGCGATGTACGACGCCGGCTCGCACCAGATCAACCTGTACGTCAACGGCGTGCTGGCCGCGAGCAGGCCGTGGACGCAGGGCTGGGACCACGCGGCCGGCAAGCTCCAGATCGGCCGCTCGCTGTGGGGCGGGCAGTACATCGAGTACTTCCCGGGCGCGATCGACGACGTCTCGGTCTACAGCCGGGTGCTGTTCGCCGAGGAGATCCGGGCGATGGCCGGCCGTGACCTGAGCCTGGTGCACCACTACCAGCTCGACGAGCCGAGCGGCGCGAACGCGGCCGACACGGTCGGCGCCCGCGCCGGTACGACGGTCGGCGGCGCGTCCCGCGCCCCCGGCCGGATCGGCAACGCGATCCACCTCGACGGCACCGACGACGCCGTCCAGAGCACCGGCGTCGACCTGCGCACCGACGACAGCTTCACCGTCTCGGCCTGGGTCCAGCTGGACCGACGCAGCGAGCCGGAGTCGCAGTTCACCGCGGTCAGCGTGGACGGGACGACGGGCAGCAAGTTCCGCCTCGGGCACGTCGCCGACCTGGACCAGAACCTCTGCCTGGAAGGGATCGACCCGGACCCGAACAAGTGCGGCGCCTGGATCTTCGAGCTGCCGAACACCGACGGCGGTCCACCGCTGAAGGCCGCGGTCTCGACGCTGCCGGCCGAGATCACCAAGTGGACGCTGCTGACCGGGGTCTACGACCGTAAGACCGGCCAGATCCTGCTGTACGTCGACGGCAGCCGCGTCGGTGACGGCACGGTCGACAACGCCTGGGCGTCCAGCGGCAAGCTGCAGATCGGTCGCGGTCTGGCCGGTGGCAACCGGACGCAGTACTGGCCGGGCAGTGTCGACGACGTCCGCCTGTACGCCGGTGCGCTCGACAAGAGCCGGATCTCCAACCTGTTCCGCGCGTACCCGGTCGCCAAGACGCCGGAGACCGTTCCGCCCGCCGACGCCGGGCATTGGAAGCTCGACGACAACACAGGCACGACCGCGGCCGACAGTGTCCGCGGCCAGACCGCGACGCTGAAGAACGGCGCGACCTGGATCGGCGGCCGGACCGGCCCGGGTGGCTGGTTCGACGGCGTCAACCAGTACGCCGAGACCGCCGGCAAGGTGCTCGACACCGACAAGAGCTTCACCGCGTCGGTCTGGGTCTACCTGACCGGGACGACAACCGGGCGCCGGACGATCCTGGCCCAGGACGGCGCGCAGAACAGCGCGTTCATGCTGCAGTACCAGGACGACACCGGGAAGTGGGCGGTCGTGGTCCCGGGCGCCACCGGGGGCACGGTCACCTCGACCGAGGCCGCCGCGAAGTCGGAGTGGACGCACCTCACGGTGGTCTACGACGCGTTCACCCAGCAGCTCCGGCTCTACGTGCAGGGAACGTTGTCGGGGGCAATCACCGGGGTGAAGCCGGCCGCGACCACCGGGCCGTTCACGATCGGGCGGAGCAAGCTGAACGGTGCCAACGCCGAGTTCTTCGCGCGCGGGATCGACGACGTCCGGACCTTCGGGCGGGCGCTCAGCGGCGGTGAGGTCCGGCTCGTGCACGACGACGTCAAGGCGGTCGGGCTGGACTTCTACCGCTTCGACGACGGCACTTCGCGCGACTACGGCTGGCGGCTCGCGCACGGCACCGCCACCGGCGGCGTCTCGTACGGCGAAGGAGTGACCCCGCAGGGCAAGGCGCTGCAGCTGGACGGCAGCACGGGCTCGGTCCGGACCGAGTTCCGGGCGGTCGTGATGGCCGACAGCTTCACCGTGTCGGGCTGGGCGAAACTGTCGAACAAGAACAAGGTCGCGACGGTCGTCGCCCAGGACGGGCAGCGGCGCAGCGGTTTCGTGATCCAGTACCGGCCGGGGCTCGACCGCTGGGTGTTCGGCGGTCCGGGCTCCGACTCCGAGCGCGCCGAGTCGGCGTACGCGGTGTCGGCGAAGGCGCCGTCGGCGGGGCAGTGGGCCCACCTCACCGGCGTCTACGACCGCCCCGCCGGGCAACTGCGCCTGTACGTCGACGGCGAGCTCGCCGGGACGCGCAACGACGTGCCGCCGCTGCCGAACGCCAACGCCGCGTTCACGATCGGGCGCGGTCAGTACGACGCCCAGCCGGCCGACTTCTTCCCGGGGTCGATCGACGAGGTGATGACCCAGCAGGGCGTGGCGACCGACGCCGAGATCGCCCAGCGCGGCGGCTGGGCGGCGCCGCCGAAGGGCCAGCTCGGGCGCTACCTGAACGCGGCCGGCGACCACTACACCGACAGCACCGACAAGCCGGTCCGGCCGGGGTACCGGTTCGAAGGGACCCTCGGGCTGTTGGTTGCCGACGGCCCCGGAACGCGGGTGCTGCACGGGTGCAAGATCGGGGCCGACGCGTTCACGTCGCTCCAGGCCGACTGCGAGGGCAAGACCGTGGTCGGGCCGATCGGCCGGCTCTGGACGACCCCGCCGGCCGGCGTCGCGACCGTCCCGGTCTACCGGTGCAACTTCGGGCCGGACCACCTGGAGTCGCCGAACGCGGACTGTGAGGGCGCGACACAGGAAGGCCTGCTCGGGTACGCCGCGGCGTACGCACCACTGGGCCGGTACTACAGCGTCGAGAACCGCGACCACTGGGCGACGGTCTCCTGGACGGCACCGTCGTACAAGCTCGAGGGGACGCTGGGCTGGTTGCCGCGGACGCAGCTGCCGGGAACGCAGCCGCTGCTGAGCTGCCTGAGCGACACCGACGAGTTCAGCTCGGTCGACGCGGCCTGCGAGGGCAAGACCAAGCTCACGACGCTCGGCTACCTCTACACCGAACCGCCCGCCGGCATCACGACCGTGCCGCTGTACCGGTGCGCGGTCAACGGGCAGAAGTTCACCTCCCGCAGCACCACCTGCGACGGCTACACCGTCGAGCGCCTGCTCGGTCACATCCCCACGGCACCGCCGGTCCTTTCATGAGCACAGGAGGAAACGTGCGTCGTCAGCTCGGTAAGTACGGCCGTCGCGGTCTGATCACGGTCCTTGCCCTCGCGCTGCTCGGCCCGGTCGCGGTGAGCGGCGGCCCGGCCGTCGCGGCCGGCGGGGGACCGTCGGTCCCGCTGCCGACCACCCCGACCGTTCCGGTGAGCAGCCAGTCGATGGGCGCCCGCCCGCAGGACCAGGCCAGCGCCAACGCGCTGCGCGGCGACCAGCCGGTCGGTTCCCCGGCACCGCCGGGCGGCGGTACGGCGGGTGCGACCGACCTGTCGCCGTCGGCGTTCTGGGAGGTCTCCAAGCAGAGCGGCGACTTCCGGTGGAGCTACCCGCTGCGCGTCCCGCCCGCGCCCGGCGGGCTGGAGCCGCAACTCGCGCTGTCGTACGCGTCGTCGACCGTCGACGGCCGGACCAGCGCGACCAACAACCAGGCGTCCTGGGTCGGCGACGGCTGGGACCTGTCGCAGGGCTACGTCGAACGCTCGTACGGCGGGTGCGCGACCGACAAGGACGGCGGGACCACCCCGCCGCAGGTCGGCGACCTGTGCTGGAAGTCCGACAACGCGTCGGCGTCGTACGGCGGAGGTGGCGGTCAGCTCGTCCTCGGTGCGAACGGCTGGCGGCAGAAGAACGACGACGGCTCCCGGATCGAGCGGCTGACCGGCACCGGCAACGGTGACGACAACGGCGAGTCCTGGAAGATCACCTCGGTCGAGGGCACCCAGTACTTCTTCGGCTCGCGGCCGGAGGCGGACTCGACCTGGACCGTCCCGGTGTACGGCGACGACAACGGCGAACCCTGCCACAAGAGCACTTTCGACGCCTCGCACTGCGTGCAGGCCTGGCGCTGGAACCTGGACAAGGTCGTCGACCGGCACGGCAACGAGATGCTGCTGACGTACCGCAAGGAGACCAACAAGTACGGGCAGAACGCGAAGGACGCGGCGGTCACCTACGTCCGCGGCGGCACGCTGGCCAAGATCGAGTACGGCCTGCACACCGCGCGGAACCTGCAGGCCACCGGCCGGGTCGTCTTCGACGTCGCCGACCGGTGCGTCCCGGGCAGCCAGTGCACGTTCGACAAGCCGGACAACTGGCCGGACGTCGCGCTGAAGGACCGCTGCGACGCGGCGACCTGCAAGGACAAGCACGTCCCGACGTTCTGGAGCACGCAGCGGCTGAGCGCGGTCACGACGCAGGTGCTGCGCGGTTCGGCGTACGCCGATGTCGACAAGTGGACGCTGGACCAGCAGTACCCCGACCCGGGCGACAAAGAGAAGGCCGCGCTCTGGCTGAAGTCGATCACCCAGACCGGCCTGGCCGGCGGGTCGGTCCCGCTGCCGGCGGTCACCTTCGAGGGCGCCAAGATGCCGAACCGGGTCGTCCAGGTGGACGGCGTCGGTCCGCTCATCCGGTACCGGGTCACCGGCATCGTGTCGGAGTCCGGCGGCGTGACCTCGATCCACTACGACAGCGACTGCAGCGCGACCTCGCTGCCGGCCAACGCCGAGACCAACACCCGGCGTTGCTTCCCGGTGCGCTGGAACAAGCCCGGGCTGCCGGAGCGCACCGACTACTTCCACAAGTACGTCGTCACGCAGGTCACCCAGTCGGACCGGATCAGCTCCAACCCCACCCAGGTGGAGAGCTACGAGTACCTCGACGGCGCCGCCTGGCACTACGACACCTCCGAGTTCACCCCGGCCGACCGCAAGACCTGGAACGAGTTCCGCGGTTTCGCCAAGGTCCGGGTCCGGACCGGTACGCCGGACGACCCGGCCGGACCGGTCAGCCTCGTGGAGCAGCGCTTCCACCGCGGCATGAACGGCGACCGGGCCCGGCCCGAGGGCGGTACCAAGCCGGTCGAGGTCGCGGACTCCGAAGGCGCGAAGTACACCGACGACGACTGGCTCAGCGGCAGCGAACTGGAGACGATCACCTACGACGGCGACGACACCAAGGTCGTCAGCAAGGTGATCAACCGACCGGTGGTCCGCGGCCCGACCGCGACCCGCGGCGACCTCAAGGCCTACATCGTCCGGCCCGGTACGAGCCGCAGCTTCACCACGCTCGCCGACGGGCAGCGCCGGATCACGCGCACCGAGACGACGTACGACGACCTCGGGCTGCCGGTCTCGGTGAACGACCTCGGCGACGAGGCGACCGCCGACGACGACCAGTGCAAGCGCACGACGTACCACCGCAACGAGAGCAAGTGGCTGGTCGGCTTCCCGGCCCGCGTGCAGACGGTCGCGACCGACTGCGGCTCGACGCCGGTCTTCCCGGCCGACGCGATCTCCGACACCCGGGCCGGTTTCGACGGCCAGGAGCCGGGGGCGGCGCCGACGACCGGTGACATCACGCTCGACGAGCGGATGAAGGAGCACCCGGGGTCCGAGCCGGTGTACTACGCGCACAGCCGGACGACGTACGACCTGCACGGGCGGGTGCTGACCGTCACCGATCCGCTCGGTGAGGTCAGCAAGGCGTCGTTCACGCCGGCCGAAGGCGGGCCGACGACCGTCACCACCACGACCAACGCGCTCGGCCACACCGGCACCACCGAGCTCGACCCGGCCTGGGGGACCCCGGTCAAGGCCGTCGACGTGAACGGCCGGGTCAGCGAGATCGCCTACGACGCGATCGGCCGGACCACCGAGCTGTGGCAGCCGAACCGCTCCCGGGCCAAGGGCCTCGGCGGCAACGCGAAGTTCGAGTACCTGATCCGCAACGACGCACCGACCGTGATCACCTCGAGCACGATCGGCCCGAACGGGCGCTACACCGCCAAGAACACCCTGTACGACGGCCTCTACCGCGTCCGCCAGGTGCAGCAGGTCGCGCCGGGCGGCGGGCGGCTGATCGCCGACACCCGCTACGACACCCAGGGCCGGGTCTGGAAGGCCACCCAGCCGTACTACACCGACGGCGCGGTCGACAGCACGCTGTGGGTCGCGGCGGACACCGCCGTACCGGGCCTGACCGAGACCTGGTACGACGGCGCGGGCCGGGCGCTGGAGTCGATCTTCAAGGGCCACGGCTACGAGAAGTGGCGCACCAGCACCCGGTACGGCGGCGACCGCGTGCACTCGACGCCTCCCGCGGGTGGCATCGCGACCACGACGATCGCGAACTCCCGCGGGCAGGTCACCGCGCTGCGGCAGTACCACGACGGCACGACGACCGGCGGCTACGACGAGACGACGTACACGTACACGCTCGCCGGAAAGGTCGCGACCGTCCGGGACCCGGCCGGCAGCACCTGGAGCTACAGCTACGACGCCCAGGGGCGGGCGGTCCGCACCGACGACCCGGACAAGGGCACCACGCTCACGACGTACGACCTGGGCGGTCACCCGGTCACGTCGCTGGACGCGCGCGGGGTGCGGCTGTCGTTCGCCTACGACGAGCTGGGCCGCCGGACCGGCGTGTTCCAGGGCGGGCTCGACGGGACCAAGCTCGCCGAGTGGAACTACGACACCGCGGTCGGCGGCAAGGGTGCGGTCGCGGCGACGACGCGGTGGGTGAACGGGTCGGCGTACGTGCAGAAGATCAGTGCGTACACGGCACTGAACCAGCCGCTGGTCGCGTCGACCGTCATCCCCGAGGTCGAAGGCGCGCTGGCCGGGACCTACCAGTCGATCAAGAAGTACAACGACGACGGCAGCCCGAAGGGGGAGACGCTGCCGGCCGGTGGCGGGCTGCCGCTGGAGAGCATCAACTACACCTACGACGACGACAGCCGGCCGCTGACCACCACCGGTGGGTTCGACGGCGGGACCACGACGTACGTCGGGGAGACGCTCTACACGAGCCTCGGTGAGGCCCAGCGGATCCAGCTGGGCGAAGGGACCAACCGGGCCTGGCTGTCGTACTACTACGACGACAACACCCGGCGGATGACCCGCAGCATCGTCGACGCCGAGGTCCCGCAGCCGATGGTTGCCGACGTCAACTACACCTACGATGCCTCCGGCAACCTGACGCAGATCGCCGACCGGCCGCAGGACCGGCCGGCCGACGTGCAGTGCTTCCAGCACGACTACCTGCAGCGGATGACCGAGGCCTGGACACCGTCGTCCGGGGACTGCGCGGCGGCTCCGACCGTGGCGGGGCTCGGCGGGCCGGCGCCGTACTGGCAGTCGTTCCGGCTCGACAAGGTCGGCAACCGGGTGTCGGAGGTGCAGCACACGGCCGCGGGCGACGTCTCGCGGACCTACACCTACCCGGCCGCGGGGAGTCAGGACCAGCCGCATGCGCTGGCCGCCGTACAGACTGCCGGTGGTGGGCGGGACGAGTTCGCCTATGACGCTGCCGGGAACACGACCACGCGGACGGTCGGCGGGTCGACGCAGCAGCTGAGCTGGAACCCGGAGGGGCAGCTCGGGAAGGTCGTCGAGGGGCTGCAGTCGACGGAGTACCTGTACGAGGCGAACGGCAGCCGGCTGATCCGGCGCGACCCGACCGGCACGACGCTGTACGTCGGCAGCCAGGAGTTCCGCCTCGACAAGGCGAGCGGCAAGGTCGTCGGGACCCGGTACTACGGGCACGGCGGCAAGCCGGTCGCTGTTCGGACCGGCGGGAAGCTGAGTTGGCTGGCGAGCGACCACCAGGGCACGCAGCAGGTCGCGATCTCGGCCGACGACCTGGCGGTGCAGCAGCGGCGGCAGACACCGTTCGGTGGTGCGCGGGGTGCGGCGGTCGCGTTCCCGGGCACGAAGGGGTTCGTCGGTGGGACCGTCGACGAGTCGACCGACCTGGTCAACCTCGGCGCCCGGCAGTACGACCCGGCGACCGGACGGTTCCTGTCCGTCGACCCGGTGATCGACGCGAACAACCCGCAGCAGCTGAACGCCTACAGCTACGCGAACAACAGCCCGATCACGTTCAGCGACCCCACCGGGCAGATGTGGGGCGACATCTTCAAGGCGATCCTCGACGTCCTCGAGGAGTTCCAGATCGCGATGGACCGGGCCGCCAAGCGACCCTGGTACGCCGACCTGACGCTGCGCCACAACGCGGTGGTGGCGGAGTCGAAGAAGAAGATCATCGCGATGGGCCCGGCCAAGATCAAGGGCTTCGACCCGAAGTACCTGAAGACCACCGGGACCGCGATCCCGAAGGCCTCCAAACAGGGCACCGGCAACGTCGGGTACGCCGACATCATGTACGACGACGGCACCCAGATGTACATCTGGGAGGTGAAGTCCGGGCACGCCTACACGCCGACGGTGGTGCAGAACGAGGTGAACGGCTACGTCACGGCGGCCCGGGCGGCCTTCAAACGCGACGTCATCGACACCGGCTTCCTGCTCGGCGAGGACTGGACGTTCACCTGGAAGAACGGCCGCGGCAAGGACGAGCTGATCACCGTGCACCCGGGCGGTGTCGACACGGCGAGCAAGAGCAAGTACCCGGGCGCGATCCTCTACACCTACCGGGAGAAGGACGAGGCGCCGGAGAAGCCGCCGATCCGGGTCCCGGCGCCGAAGGCCGACGGGAAGAAGGAGGAGCCGCGCAAGGTGCCGGTGCCGCGCGGCGGCGTCCGGGGCGGACCGAAGCTCGGCGGGCCGCTGATGATCGTCCCGCTGATCCCCGACATCCTGCGCGGCCCACCGCCCGGGATGAGCTCCGAGGACCAGTTCAAGGAGGGCCTGTGCCTGTTCGACATGGCCGGCATCTGCGACAGCATGCGCCGGGACCCGAGCGACATGGTGGCCTGATCCTTGGGTGAGAATCGGGGTATGAATCCGCTGGACCAGCTGCTGAAGGACCACGTCACGCCGGTGCTCACCGAGCACGGGTTCACCAAGGCCGGAAAGGTGTTCCGGCGCGAGGCGAGCACCGGCGACCTGGTGTTCGTGGTCTTCCGGCGCTGGCAGACGCAGGTGGGCGAGCACGCCGAGTTCGTGGTGAACGTCAGCGCGCTCCCCACCGCCCAGTGGGCCTGGATCACCCACGACCAGCCCGCGGCCGCCGCCCGCAAACCGCAGTACGGCGACGGCCTGTGGCAGGGCGTGGTCGAGGCGCCCGCAGGCTTCGGCGCCGACGAGTGGGACACCGAACGCTGGCGTATCGCCTCGGCGGACGACGTACCGCGGGTGGGGGAGCGCCTGGCCGAGGTCCTGCGCTCCGAGACCGTCCCGATGCTGCTCCGGATGCTCGACCGGCGCGAGTTCCTGGAGATGATCGAGGAGCAGACCTACAAGCCGGGCCTCGGCCACGGCGAGGTCATGCTCCTGGTCGAGGATGGGCCGTCGGAAGCTTTGGAGAAGGCGCTGGAGTGGTACGACGCTAAGGACCCGGCGGAGTGGCCCGCCGCCGGGGAGCTGGCGCGCTGGGCCCGGGCGTACGCGGCTTCCAAGCGCTGACCCCGGGAGAAAGGTCCGTGGGCCACGGGTTTTCGGGTTGTCAACCCCGGGTTATCGGCCCGCCGGCCACGGTCTATTGCGGCGACACGTCGCGGTAGTTGCCGGAGGCGCGGAGTTGCCGTGGGCCGCGTAGCGTCCGAACCGGACACCGGGAACGGTGAAAGGGGAAGACGGATGGCCAGTGAGTTTCAGCGGCAGAAGATCGCCGGGGTGTTCAACGCGATGGACGCCGACGGCAACGGTTACCTGGAGGAGGCGGACTTCGAGACACTGACCGCCCGCTGGGTCGGGATCCGGGGCTGGACGCCGGGCACCGACGACCACGAGCGGATGCGGGCGATCATGATGGGCTGGTGGTCGGCGGTGGCCTCGATGGCCGACGCCGACCGCGACGACCGGGTCTCGCTCGACGAGCTGATGACGGTCGTCGACCAGCTACCCGCGATCGACGACGCGGTCTACGCGACCGCCGAGGCGATGTTCGACGCGGTCGACCAGAACGGCGACGACCGGATCGCGCTGGCCGAGCACCAGCAGGTCGTCCAGGCCTGGAAGGGCACCGCCGACGGCGTCGAGGAGGTCTTCGGCAAGCTCGACAGCAACGGCGACGGCCAGCTGTCCCGCGAGGAGTTCCGCGAGCTCTGGGCGGAGTTCTGGATCGGCGACGACCCGAAGTCGCCGTCCCAGTGGGTGTTCGGGCCGTACTGACGGAAGCTCCCACTGGTTGCCCGCGCCTGGGGCAACCAGTGGGAGAGTCGGGGTATGCCGATCGAGCCGTGGGTCTCCCGCTGGTGCGAGCGTGAGCTCGGCGCCTCTCCGTGCGAGCAGTTGATGGCGGCCAGCGTGATGTCCGACGTTCAGGCCGTGCGGCTCGACGACGGGCGCGAGGTGGTGATCAAGTCCCGGCCGGATCCGACCGGGCGGGTGCCGACCTGCTTGGCTGTGCAGCGCGCGGTGGCCGATGCCGGCCTTCCGTGCCCGCGTCCGCTCACCGAAGCGACGTCGTACGAGGGTCTCGCCGTCCACGCTGAGGAGTGGCGGCCTGGGGGAGAGATTGCCCGCGGCGCCGACAGCGCTGCAGCCTCTGCTCGGCTGCTGGCAGCTGTGACAGCGGTGACCAGGCAGCTTCGATCGGTGGTGACCAACCCCGAGTGGGTGCGCTGGGCCCACGACGGCCCGGGGTACTGGCCTCCGAATCCCGTGCACGACCAGCGCCCCGGCGCTGACTCTCTCCCTGCTGAGCTCCTGGACATCGCCTCCCGCACTCGTCGGCGTCTGCTCGCGTCCGACCTCCCACGCGTGCTCGGACATGCCGACTGGGAGGCTCAGAACCTCCGCTGGTCCGGCGACCAGCCCTTCGTCGTCCACGACTGGGACAGCATCGCCTGGCTCCCCGAAGCAGCCTTGGCCGGCGCGGCGTCAGGAGCGTTCGCCAGCGCCGAGACCCCGACCCTCGCTCCGCTCGCGGCCTCCGAAGCCTTCCTCGCGGCGTACCAGGAGCACCGCGCCTTCACCCCCGAGGAGCTGGAGGTCGCGTGGGCCGCCAGCCTCTGGCCGGCGCTGCACAACGCTCGCGCCGAGATCCTCTGGAACCAGCCGTACGTCGCCCTCACCGCCCTGCTCGATCAAGCCCCCGCTCGCTTGTATCGCGCCGGGGCACCTCCCACATCGCTGTCGGCCACTTGAGGGAAGGCATCGCCGACTCGCCTTCCTTGCCGGCTCGGTACACCACAGCGGTGGCCAGGTCGGGGCTGATCCTGACGTACCAGGCAGCCAGCGGCTGTAATCCCTTCTGCGCCTTGCAGCGGCACTTCGCGTTCAACCGGCGCTTCTCGACGCTCAGCCCGTTCACGACTGCTGACCGACCGCTGCCGACGACCCGTCCGGTCAGCTCCGCGATCTCCGGCGCGAGCGCTTGCACAGGCTTCAGCCCTGGGTGAGTCACGGCCGACCACAGCACCTTGCCGCGCGAGTCCCGGACCTCCTTGATCACGTGCACCGGCACTCGTCGCCCACCCGCCACGAACGTGCTGTACGCCGTCGCCAGGTCGACGGGCGACGCCAACGCGTCCGGCCCGAGGCCGGGCGCCGGGCGGTCGGCGGCGGGGATCGGCGGGATGCCGGCGTGCTCCGCCGCGGTCGACACCAGGTGCCCGCGCCGGGAGTCGACCAGGCGGAAGAACGCCTTGTTCAGGGCGGGTTCCGACAAGGGGACCTCGAAGGGCTCGGTGTCCCGGCCGTCCCCGCCGTCTCGGCCGTCCCCGGTGTCCCGGCCGCCCTCGGGGCGTCGTTCGGCCGCGCGATCCTCCAGCCCCGCCGCGATCGTGAACGGCCGCAGCAGTGTCCCCGGCGGCGCCTTCCGCGTGGCCCAGTTCACCTGGCTGGCCAGGAAGTCGTTGCCCCCGACAACTGCCACCAGCTCGCCCGTGCCCGGCCGGATCGACGCGAGGCCGGTCTTCAGGTCGCCCACCCCCGCGGGCTTGCCCGCCGCGGCCTCCGCGACCGCCTTCGCCTGCAGCCCCGCGTCGAAGGTCGTGACGACCCGCAGCCCGCCACCGCTGAGCCGGTCGCCCTCGAACCCGTACCGCCCGAGTTCCCGGCGCGCGAGGTCGAGCAGGAAGCCCTTCGGCCCGGCGTACCGGTTGCCCTTGGCCTTCTTCCGCAGCGGCGGCAGCGCTTTGCTGTACTCGTCGTACTGGCCCGCGCTGATCGTGCCCAGCTCGGCCATCCCGCTCAGCACGTACTTGTACCGGCCGAGGATCCGCTTCCCTGCGCCCGGCAGATCGGCGTCGAACCGGGTCGGGTTGTTCAGCACGGTCGCCAGGTACGCCGCCTGCGGCACGCTCAGATCCTTCGGGTGGTCGACCCCGAAGTACGCCTGGCCGGCCGCGCGGACGCCGTACGCGCCCTCGCCGAAGTAGATCGTGTTCAGGTAGTTGCCGAGGATCGTCGCCTTGTCCTGGGTGCGGCTGATCTTGGTGGCGATGAACAGCTCGTCGAGCTTGCGGCCCATCGTGCGTTCCTGGGTGAGGTACATGATCTTCACGTACTGCTGCGTGATCGTGGAGCCGCCCTGCAACTGCTTGCCGCGAGCAATCGCGACCGCGGCCCGCGCCATCCCGGGCAGCGAGACGCCGCCGTTGGTCCAGAAGCTGCGGTCCTCGGCCGCGATCACCGCGTCCTGGACGTGCCGCGGGATCTGGGCCAGCGGCAACGACCGGCGGTTCTGCTCGTAGAACGCGCCGATCTCGGTGCGGCCGTCGGCGTACGTGACGATCGTGGTGTTGGCCTCGAACTCGGTGTTCGGGTCCGGGACGGTCGTCCGGGCGTAGCCGGTGAAGAACGCCGCGACGCCGCCGATCACCGCGACGAACGTCAGCCCGAGACCCCAGCCGGCGATCCGGACGATCCGGCGGCGCCACTTGCTTCGGACGGCCTGCTGACGCACGGGAACCTCCTGGTGGGGGCGGATGTCACCCACCAGGACGCCGCGACCACGCTCGGTGGTGCACGTGTTCCCGTCATTTCATCCGGAAGGACGATCGCCTCCTCTCAATGACCGAGGCGAGCTGGTTGCCGCGTCAGCGAGTCGGCGTGGTGCCGTTGAACCAGTTCTGCGCGTCGACGGCGGTGTCGTGCTCGCGGTCGCCGGCGACGGTGATCCGCTCGAGCGCGGCGAGGTGCTCCGGCGCGAGCGTCACGTGAGCCGCGAGGCTGTTCTGCTCGACGTACGCCGCCCGCCGGGTACCCGGGATCGGGACCACGTCGTCCGCCTTGGCGAGCAGCCAGGCGAGCGCGACCTGCCCCGGCGTCGCCTCCAGCTCTGCCGCGATCCCGCGGACGATCTCGACGGTGCTGAGGTTGTGGTCGAAGTTCTGCTCGGAGTACCAGGGCATCGTCGCGCGGTGGTCGGCGCCGGTCAGGTCCTCGCGGGACGCGATCGCGCCGGTCAGCGCGCCGCGGCCGAGCGGGCTGTACGGCACGATGCCGATCCCGAGCTCCCGGGTCAGCGGCAGCACCTCGCGCTCGATCCCGCGCTCCCACAGCGACCACTCGGTCTGGATCGCGGTGATCGGGTGCACCGCGTGCGCGCGCCGGATGGTGTCCGGCGCCGCTTCGGACAGGCCGAGGTACCGGACCTTGCCTTCGGCAACGAACTCGGCCATCGCGCCTATGGTGTCCTCGATCGGGATCGCCGGGTCGACGCGGTGCTGGTAGTACAGGTCGATGTGGTCGGTGCCGAGCCGCCGCAGCGACCGCTCCAGGCGCTCGCGCGCGTACGCCCGGCTGCCGTCGATCTTCGCCTCGCCGCCGCCGAACGGCGCCGCGACGATCCCGAACTTGGTCGCGACCACGAAGTCGTCGCGGCGGCCGGCCAGGGCGCGGCCGAGGATCTCCTCGCTGTCGCCGTACCCGTCGGCGGTGTCGATCAGCGTCACGCCGAGCTTCGCGGCCTGGTCGAGGATCTCGCGGGCGGCCTGGTCGGCGTCGTAGCTGCCCTGCTGGCCGTACGGGTTGGCGAAGCTCATCGCGCCGAAGCCGATCGCGCCGACCTGGAGCTTGCCGGGGCCGAGCAGGCGGGTGGGGATGGTCATTTCAGGGTCCTTCCGGTGGATGTCCTCATCTGGGGACAAGTGTATGTCCTCAGGTGGGGACAAATCCAGCCGGTCCCGTAGACTGCGCTCATGCCGGATGTCCAGCGGGCGACCCGCGATGCCGAAGCGACCCGGCAGCGGATCCTGGCCGCCGCGGTCGACGCCTTCGCGGCGTACGGGTTCGACGGTGCGAGCACGCGGACGATCGCGGGCAGCGCCGGCGTGGACCCGCGGCTGATCACCCGGTACTACGGGTCGAAGGAAGCGCTGTTCGAGCAGGTCGTCGAGAAGACCTACGAGCACCCGCTGATGATGCTGCCGGGCGACAATCTGGTGATGGCGCGCTCGCTGCTGAGCGACCCGCCCGAGGGGCAGTCGAAGGGGCTGCTGCTGACGATCCGCTCGGCGGGCAGCCCGCGCGCGGTCGAGATCATGCAGCGGCATCTCGCGGGGCACTACCAGCGCGATCTCGCCGCCGGGCTGCCGGACGGGATCGACGCGTCGGCGCGCGCCGCGCTGCTGATCGCGGTCTGCAGCGGCGTACAGCTGCTGCGGAACGTGCTGGACAACACCGCGCTGCAGGGTGAGGCGTCGGACGCTGTGGTGGAAAGGCTCGCGGCTGCGCTGGATCTGCTGGGCAGCTAGCCGGTGTAATGGCCGGATGGACTTGTTTGCCGGGTTACCGGTGCGGGAGCTGAAGCCGGCCGTCGAGTGGTACGGGAAGCTGCTGGGTGCGGAGCCCGCGTTCTTCCCGAACGACGTCGAGGCGGTGTGGTCGGTGGGGGAGCACCAGTACGTCTACGTCCAGGAACTGCCTGATCGGGCGGGTGCCGGGCTGGTGACGCTGTTTGTCGAGGACCTGGACGCGGTGGTCGACGCGATCACCGCGCGCGGGGTCGAGCCGGCGCTGCGGGAGACGTACGACAACGGCGTACGGAAGATCACGTACCGGGACCCGGACGGCAACGAGATCGGGTACGGCGGCGGGCCTAGCTAGCTGCCGGCCCCGTCGAGCCGCGCACGACGAGCTGGGTGGCCAGCTCGAGATGGAGCGCCTCGGGCTGGTGGCCGTCCAGGAAACGCATCAGCTGGGTGACCGCGATCCGGCCCATCTCCTGCAGGGGCTGACGAACGGTGGTCAGCGGCGGGTCGATCGCGGCACTCAGGTCGATGTCGTCGAAGCCGGTGATCGACAGGTCGCCGGGGACGCTGAGGCCGCGGGCGCGCGCCGCGTGATAGGTGCCCACGGCAACTTTGTCGTTGAAGCAGACAACTGCCGTCGGTCGTGGGCGCAGGTCGAGGAGCTGGTCGGCGGCCTCGCGGCCGTCCTCGATGGTGGGGTGGACGTAGCGAATCCTTGTCGGCGGCAACAACGTGCCGGCAGCGGCGAGCGCTGCGCGGTGCCCGACCATCCGCGCGTCGGTGGCCAGCCACTCCTCGGGGCCGGCGATCACCGCGATGTCGCGGTGGCCGAGCGCGGTCAGGTGCGCGACGACCGCGTTCGCGCCGGAGGCGTGCGCGGCCGACACTGCGGCGACGTCCGGCGGCAGCGGCTGCCGGGGGTCGACTACGACGAACGGAAAGCCCGAGCGGGACAGGGTGGTGAGCTCGCGCGCCGACTCCGGCGGCAGGATCAGGATCGCGCCGTCGACGCCGTCCTGGTCCGGCAGCCCGCTGAGGACGTCGGTCTCCTGACCCGACTCCCCGGCGTCCAGGACGAGGCGGCGGCCGTGTAGCGCGAGGGTTTCGGCGATCGACGACACGATCAGGCCGAAGTAGTCGGTGAGCAGGTACGGGCAGCGGACGTAGATCGCGCCCAGCTCCTCGGTCGGCTCGTCGCCGGCGTTACGCCGGGCGACAGCCTGCAGCACCAGGTCGCGGGTCCGCGGGGCGACGTTCTCGTGGTCGTTCAGCACCCGGGAGACGGTGGCGATCGAGACCCCGGTCTCCGCGGCGATGTCGCGCAACGTGGTGCGCGGTTCCACCAGGGCCGCGCTCCGGCGCCCGCGCGACCCGTTCATCGCCGCAGTCTAACGGACCATTGACGTGATTGCGGTGGTGCTGTTTCATGATGAAACAGTTTTTGCAGGATGCTCGGTTCTGGTGATCGGGCATGTGCATGACCATCTCGACCGGCGCGTGCCCCCGGCGCCGGTCGCCCGCCCCCGCAAGGAGAGTCATGTCGTCCTTCTGGAAACCCCGCGCCCGGCGCCGCCGTGGCGTCGTCCTGTCCGCCGCGGCGGCCGCCGTCGTCGCGGCCACCTGCCTGACGGTTCCGGCCCAGACCGCCTCGGCCGCGCCGAACGTCGCGGTCTACCTGACCACCCCGAACCGCTCCAGCCTGCTCGGCCGGCAGGGCGACCTGAGCTTCGGCTCCGGCGGCTCCGGGCCGACGATCTCGGTCAACCCCGGGACGACGTACCAGTCGATGGTCGGCTTCGGTGCCTCGTTCACCGACGCGGCAGCGTGGAACATCTTCAACTCACCGCGCCGCGACGAGGTGATGAACGCACTGTTCAACCGCGGCAGCGGGATCGGCCTCAGCTTCCTGCGCCAGCCGATCGGTGCGTCGGACTTCTCGCGCAGCTTCTACACCTACAACGACGGCGCCGCCGACCCGAGCCTGTCCCGGTTCTCGATCGCGCACGACCAGGCGTACATCCTGCCGCTGGTCAAGCAGGCGCTGGCGCTGAACCCGGAGATCTCGGTGATGGCGACGCCGTGGAGCGCGCCGGCCTGGATGAAGGACAACAACAATCTGATCGGCGGCTCGCTCAGCGACAGCCGGATCGGGGTGTACGCCGACTACCTGGTCAAGTTCACCCAGGCGTACCAGGCGGCCGGCGTACCGATCGACTACCTGAGCGTGCAGAACGAGCCGAAGTTCTCGCCGCCCGGGTACCCCGGCATGTACATGCTGGCCGGGCAGCAGAGCAACATCATCAACAACCTGGTGCCGAAGCTGCGCGCGGCCGGGCTGGACGCGCGGATGCTCGGCTACGACCACAACTGGGACGACACGTCGTACGCGCAGACGGTGAACAACAGCACCGGCAACAACGTGGTCGGCTCGGCCTGGCACTGCTACGGCGGCAACCCGTCGGGGCAGTCGGTGGTGCGCAACGCGCAGCCGAACAAGGAGATCTTCTTCACCGAGTGCTCCGGCACCAAGTCCGGTGACGACGCCTCAACGTTCCGCGACTCGCTGCGCTGGCAGGGCATCAACCTCGCGATCGGTACGACGCGCAACTGGGCCCGCACGGTGACCACCTGGAACATGGCGCTGAACAACGCCAACGGCCCGGTGATCGGCAGCTGCGGCAACTGCACCGGCGTCGCGACCGTCGACGGCAACAACGTCGCCTACAACGCCGAGTACTACGTCCTCGGCCACCTGAGCAAGTTCGTCCGCCCCGGCGCGGTCCGGATCGACTCCACCAACTACGGCGAGGGCGGCATCCAGAACGTTGCCTTCCGCAACCCCGACGGCACCATCGTCCTGGTCGCCATCAACAGCGGCGGCACCCAGAACTTCCAGGTCTCCTTCGGCGGCCAGAACTTCGGCTACAACCTCCCCGGCGGCGCCATGGCCACCTTCACCTGGCCCGGCAACGGCGGCACCAACCCACCCACCGGCGGCAACACCGGCCCCATCACCGGCCTCGCCGGCAAGTGCCTCGACGTCACCAACGGCTCCACCGCCAACGGCAACCAGCCCCAGCTGTGGACCTGCTCGTCCGGCCCCAACCAGCAGTGGACCGTCGGCACCGACGGCACCATCCGAGCCCTCGGCAAGTGCCTCGACGTGACGGGCAACGGCACCGCCAACGGCACCGCCGTACAACTCTGGGACTGCTTCGGCGGCCCCAACCAACGCTGGACCCGCTCCAACGGCACGCTGATCAACGCGGCGAGCAACACCTGCCTCGACGTACGCGACAACAGCTCAGCTGATGGTGCACGCCTGCAGATCTGGACCTGCACGGGAGGCGCGAACCAACGCTGGACGACCCCGGCGTAGCGTCTCGCGGGAGCCCTGCCCTGACCAGGGCTCCCGCTACCATCCCCTGGAGCCACACATCAGGGGAGCAGCCACGTGACGCTCGAGCCCTTCAGCCACCAAGCGGAGTTCCAGAAGTACCTCATGTACGACCCGGCGTACCTCGAGGCCGAGCAGTACCTGGCGAGGGCTCTCGATCTCGACCTCTCAACCAACGAGCACTTCGGCGAGGACTGGGTCCTCGCCCTCGACAAGCCCATGCTGTCCCGCTGCCGCCAGATCGTGGCTTCGCGGCCACGCCCCGAGGTCCTACAGGCACTGCTCGAAGCCCTCCGTGGCTCCTACCATCTCGCCGCGGTCCACGCTCTCCTCACCGAGATCGCCCTCCAGACCCGAGACGCCTGGCACGCCGGAGCCCGCACCGCGAACAACCGCGAGCTCCTGGGTCTCCTGGGCCAGGCCTACCGGTACGGCGTCAAGCCGGCCGATCTCCAGCTGGTCCTCGAAATGGCCGACGACCCCACTCTCGCCGGCGACGAAGATCTCCGCGCGTACTGGTTCGACGCCTTGGCCAAACTCAAGTCCCCGCAGGCCACCGGCCTGGCCAGCAGAATCCTCCACGACGACCAAGGCACCTGGACCGACCACCGAGCTGCCTTCGCTCTACAAGTCCTCGGCCGCCAATGGTCCGGCGAACACCACGACGTGGTCGCCGCTTTCGCCACGGACCACCCGGATTCCTACGTCCGAAGAACCGCGAAGCGAATCCTCCAGCGAGTCTGAGTCCACCTCGACGTGCAGGCGGTCTCTGGGCTGTACGTCGTACGGCTGAGTCGCCTTGCGGTTGGGGTCTGTGTCTTGCTGGCGCGATCAGAGCGTGTGCACACTCGGATCGGCGCTACTGCGTGCACCCGGGGAGGGGCAGCATGGACGGGTCACAAGCTCTTCGCCGGGCCGGGTGGGCCGGCATCGCCTCCGTCGTACTGCTCGGTGGTGCGGTGGCGTTGTGTGCATCGGTGGGCGTCGACGCGCCTGGAATATCGGATGCCGACATCCTGCGCAGGCTCAACGACGACACACGCCAGACCGCGGCCGGTATCGGCCTGCCGTTGCTCAGCGTGGGCGTGGCTCTGCTGCTGTGGTTCGCAGTGGGGCTGCGTCAGGCCCTGGACCGCTTGTCCGGCAGCGACCCACTCACCCACGCGATCGTCCCAGCCGCAGCGCTGTTCGGCGGCCTGATGATCACCGGCGTCTCGCTTGATGTGTCGACCGCGTTCAGCGCGTGGTCGACCGAGTTCACTCCGGACCCGGATGTCGCTCGGGTGCTCGGTACGGCGAGCGTCGTCGCAGCACTCACCGGTCTGGTCGGCGGTGCGGTGGTTGTCGCCGTGACGGCCCGGATCGGTCAGCGGACGCGGAGCTTGCCGCGGTGGGCGATCTGGGCGTCGTACGCCGTCGGCTTGCTCTGCCTATCGGGCTTTTGGACCGGAGGCACTGGCTCCGTAGCCTTCGGCCTGTGGCTCATCGCCGCCTCTATCGCCCTGCTGCGGACGCCTTGGCGTGACGGGAAGCCCTCCTGAACCTCACCCTCGACGGTCCGGCATGTCACCGGGCTCAGGTGTACAGGTTGTCCAGGAATGCTTCCTTGCACCGCTGGTCGCCGGCCCAGCTGTAGACACACACACCCGCAGCCCTGCCCTGGCCACCGGCGCCGACCCGGTCACCGTTTGATGACCTTCGCCGAGAAGAAGTCGACATCCGCCCGCGCCAGCCCGCCACTACCGGACGACCCCGCGGTGTACACCCGAACAGACACCACCCCGTCCCCCCCACCTCCGCGGGACCGGCGACCATGAGTCCCCAAGCACCGCCGCAAGCCCCACCGCAGTCCTCAGCGCACGTTTCTTCATCGATCCTCCTGAGCAGCCCGAACCCGCCCGCGAACCTCGCCGCAAGGCTAGATCCGTACGCCGACGCACCCCTGCCCGTACCGCACCCGTACCAAGACGCTCAGCCCGCGCCAACCAGACCCCAAGAGGACCCCAGCAACGACAAAGCCCAGATCACTCACGTGACCTGGGCTTGATGTGCGCCGCCAGGGACTCGAACCCCGAACCCGCTGATTTGCGTCCCGCGATTGTCATCGCCGATCAATCGTTGCGGAAAGTGGTCCTGACCTGCGCGTTCTCCAAGTATGACTTGTTGGGACTGGTGGACGGTCGTCGTCAGTGATCGTTGAGAGTGGTGCGCTAAGTGGTGCGTTGACCTGAACATGGGAAGCACGATCCCCTAGAAGAACGATCCTGTTCAAGCGGCCTGTGAATAAGTTCCGTCACTTGACACTCAGACACTCTATGTAGTCAGCGCTAGGACGCTCACTTGGATCGAGTCCGAGCTCGTGAAGGGCTTGACGGGCAGTTTGGTCTGCCTTCTTTAGCTTGATGACGACGAGCCCAGCCGGGTCGCGGGCGAGGATGTCGATCGATCCACCGGAGCCATCAGCATTCGCCAGCGAAAACTCGACCTCGATCAGTTCAAGTCCGGGTCCGACGATGCTGAGGTCAGTAGCTAGGCGATCCCGCAGCGCGGCCTCGGTCAGCGATCCGTCCTTCGCATGTTCACTCACGATCCCCCATTGATTCGATCAGCATCTCCGGACCGGTAGGGGAACATGAAGCCTGGAGACATCAGACAAAGTCAAGGGTCTCCACCACTGGTGTCCCGACGATGTGACCTTCGTCTGGCGCCGGGGATTCGCAGAGTCGCGGTCTTGTCGCTGTCGGCGGATCTGCGCAGGTAGAACTGCGGCACAGTGTGGTGCCGCTTCGCGATCGGACGACCCTCATTCTCCACGATCAGGAGTATTGCTCAGCATTCACCGAACGGGCGGTAGATCGTCTGGGGATTGGAACCGCTCGTGATCCAGATCCACGAGATCAACTTCTCCCCGCCCTCTTCTCCTATGCCGAAGATCAACGCTCCCTGCCCGTCGAAGAGGGCGTAGTCCGGCTCGGTGTTGGTGGGATCCAGAAAATGATCTGGCCCAATGTCGACCAGTCGAGAGCCGTAGGTGCTTCGAAGCCGGCTGAGGGTTGTACCGATCTTGATGCCGTCCGCTGTCCTGGGCTGTGGTCCTTTGATCAGGATGGCATCGAGATCATCCGGGTTGTCTCGGAACCGGAAGTCCGGGTAGACGCTTTGCTCGCCGACGAGCCGTTCCAGCGCGGCGCTGTTGTCGTACATTCGTCCGCAGATCTCGCCTGAAGCCCGCCTGATGTAGCCCGTTCGCACTGCTTCGGCGCCCGTCATGCCAATCTTCAGGGTGCCGAGGCGACCGGGGGCGAGGGTGAGATCGAGGGTGCGAGGCACCGGTCGCGGGAACACTCGTACGTCGTACGCTGCGCGATCCAGTCGAAGATCGGACAGGTACTCGCCGAGTGTGAATCCCGTGGAGAACGCGAAGATCGCCATCAAGGCCCTCTGGGCAGCCGCTGCGGCGGCGCCGAGGCTTGCTTCGCTCACCGGTAGACGACTGCCGAGGTCGACGATCAAGTTCCTGACGTCGTCAAAGTTCGAGACCGCGCACTCATAGGCCGCCGTCCTGACGCTCTCCCAGTCCCTCGATCTCCCGAAGTCGTGGAGGCATTGCCAGGCGGCGAGCAGGCTGGCGGCCGCGGCAACGGCTTCGTTGCCCTTTCCAAGACCGCCGACGATTGCTTTGTACGCTACGCCTGCTATGACATACGTCAGATCTGTGGTGGCCGAGAGGAGGGCGCGGTTACCAATGCTCCGCACTTGAGATTCGCTGAAACCGAGATGCAATTCGCCACCTGGAGGAAGGAACGCGCCGCCCACCAGTGCTCGACGGGCTGTCTCCGGCAGAGACAAGCCCGCCGCTATTCCCCAGGTGAGGAAGTTCTCAGGACCAGAGAAACCTCCTGGAGACGACCAGGCCCACTCCGGCGAGACTGCCGTCTGAAGTCCGAATCCATATCCTCGGTTGTTCGAGACCTTGACGACTAGCAACTCGGGATGCTGCGGATCGGATCCTGCACAGCTCCGGAGCGGCGCGTTCGCGTCATCGAGGAACACGATCTCGCCCGCCCACCGAGGGACGTTGCCTGTGCAGATGGGCGGCTTGCCGCGGTTACCAGTGACATCGCCGATCGTGGCAGTCAGGTCGTCCCACAGCGAGAAGTGGTCAACTTGCGCTGTTAGGGTCTGGCGATCAGCGCTCAGTGTGGTCACGACGGGAGTCCAGAATCCCGTCTCTTCGGATAGATAGGCCAAAGCAATCGAACGATCACTTGGCGCGGGCCTGCTGAGACGACGAGAAAGAGTGGCCCTCCGTCCCTCCAAACTGTCTCCGCTGATCCGGATCTCCACTGCGGAGCCACCTCGCTGAGTTCCGGCAGGCACCGAACCCCAGCCGCTGGCTGGCGCCTCCGGGGTCTCATCAACCTCGATCTCGTGACCCTTCAGTTCTTGAGGTACATCCACCTGCCAGTCAGGGTTGGTCGCCTGGCTCCGGGGGGACGGCGATGTTGATCCTCCCGAGTCGGGGCTCCCGGATCTCCCAGTACAACTGCTGAACACCAGGCCCACCACAACCACTGATGCGATCGCGTGCTTCTTCATCGACGCCCCCCGTATGTACCTCCCGCGCCCGTAGGCGGGTCTCTTCTGGTCAATCGCCCAGAAGCAGCGATCTGTTTCATGTTCGCCGCATCGCTCCAGTTGAGTGGTGACGTGGGAAGCCGGTCTCGGCGATCGGCCGCTCAGGCGCTCTCGTCCGGGGAACCGCTGCAGGGCGGTGCATATGGGGCCGGCGGCGTCCCAGCGCGCCGCGGCTCACTTGCAACCGTCGCGCGGAGTTGGCGACACTTCTCCGCAGAAGGCGAGCTGGAACTTGGCGACCAGTCGTGCGACGGCGGCCTTGGTCGCCGAACGCTCTCTGAATGTGCGGAGGAGTTCGGGTCCTTCGACCTTGATGAGAGCCTCGACGGTGGAGGCTCGGCCGAGGGCGGCCTTGAGATCGCTGTTCTCCTTGGAGAAGGCCTGCGTGAGCTGGATGTGGATCTCGTAGGCGGTGTCGCTACCGTAGACGAAGACCTGATCACCTTGCTTGAAGAACTCCTCTGAGGCTGGACGAAGCACGCCGAGCTCTTTGCCGAGTTCGTCGAGTGCGTCCGCTCGCCCCACTGTGTCCGAGGGCCTACGTGAGTTCCTCAGGTAGCGATCGACCGAAATGGTCGCGTTATCGGCTGCTGTGTCCATCGCCCTGACGGCACTGAGGTATGCGGCGTACAGAGCGGCCTTTTTCTCACGGCCTTCCTGCTGGCGGACCTCGTCGGCCGATGAACTGGCGGTCGTCAGGCTGACTACCGCGCTGAGGGTCGCCACCATCAGGGTCACGATGCTAGTTACGACGAGAGTCCAGTGCGGCCAGCCTGCCCCGTGCTGCCGTTCACCGGCAGCGGCTCGGAGGGACCGGAGTTCCCTTCGAGCGGCCGCACGGCTACGCACATATTCGGGTGATGCCATCGTTCCCCCAGGCTTCGAATTGACTACTGATTTACGTGGAGCACGACACTGAGGACTGCTGATTACTCGGCGGGTCGACGGAGGTAGTCGAGAGTGAACGCCGGGTCGAAGAAGCCGGTGACGTGCTACCTCGGCGGCATTCCGGTACCTTAATCGCGACCTTGGGTTCCTTGCTGTGTTGGCCTAAGAACTGCATCACGTCGGGTGGGGGCCTGCTCCGGGTGGAGGAGACCTGGGAGATCAACCGTCACGCCTCATTAAAGGCTGGCCTGCAGCCTTCAGAAGGCTCAACAGTTTGCCACCGGAGTGTCGTCGGTGCGGGCATCGACCTCGTTGACGTGACTACCGCTGGAGTTGACGGTCCAGAGCCGACCGGACTGCCTGCGCCTCAGCGGAGTGAATTCGAACGGCTTGCCGTGGTCGTCGATCTTGATCGAACCGTGTTCGTTGGACCCATATTGGTAGTCGACACACGCGAGCCGCTAGGCGACTGTTACCGATCGAGCAACCGTGTGTCGTGAGGTCTGCTTGGGATTACACGTGTGTTGGATCTCATGGCTACCGGTCGTTGGCAGCGCGTCTCAACTCGACTTGGTTGACCGACGCCGACCTGATGTGCGAATCACAGGCAGATCATTGCGTTCGTTCTGTTCGGCAAGAGCATCTGCCGAGAGTTGGCGGTAGGAGTGCAGAAGGCTTGTTAGCGCCTCCGGGTCTGTCTCCACGGCGCTGACCATCGCCGCCAGGATCTCCACGCGTGAGGTCCGCTCGCCGGCCAGAGCGGCAAGCCGAACCAGCATGTTGAGGCGATCGTCCACGTCGCGAGGCCAGGCGATGGAAGTTGTCCGTCGCTCAGCTTGATGACACAGCTTGTCCACGCGCCTCCATTCGTGACAAGGACTATATAAAGATTATATAGTCAAGCATGCCGGTGATGCTGCAGAACCGAGACAAGTCGGATCGCCTGGGTGGGTCACCCCGGGTGCGGGTGGCCGGTCGCACGTTGAGTACGACGCCGGTTTTCGACACCTACTGGAGATTTGCGGCAGCGAGACAACAGGTCTACGAGTCGCGGCTCGCAGGGAAGCCGCAGCCGTGGACCGATGACCCGATCCTCACTCAGCATCGGTTCACGAACTGCTTTCGCGCGGCCGATCGAGTCAGCCAGACACTTCTCACCGACGTCGTCTACAGCGGATCGCCTGCGTGGGAAGAGGTCTTCTTCCGCACGATGCTGTTCAAGGTCTTCAACAAGCAGTCGACCTGGGGCCTGTTGACCACCGTTCTCGGCCAGGTGCTGTGGGAGGACTACGACTACCGGCGCTACGACGATGTGCTCTCGGAAGCGTTCTCCAGGAACGAGCGGCTGTACTCCGCGGCCTACATCGTCCCGCCGCCGGCTTTGGGTGCCGACCGCAAGCACCGCAATCACTTACGGTTGCTGGAGCTGATGATGACCTCAGCTGCGCCAGAACGCGTTCTGACCGCGCCTTCGATGAGACAGGCGTACGAGGTCCTGCTTGGGTACCCTGCGATCGGGCCGTTCCTGGCGTACCAGTACTTGATCGACTTGAACTACGCCGACGAGATGCCCTTCTTCGAAAGTGACTTCGTGGTACCTGGACCTGGCGCGAGAGATGGTATTCGCAAGTGCTTCGGACCGGCCGCGGACGGCATCGAGGCTGACATCATCAGCTACATGGCTGACTCCCAGGCCGATCACTTCGAGCGGCTTGGACTGTCGTTTGCGGGCTTGAAAGGCAGACCGTTGCAACTGATCGACTGCCAGAACCTGTTCTGCGAGGTTGACAAATATGCGAGAGTCGCACACCCGGAGGTGCAAGGCCTCAGCGGTCGCAGCCGAATCAAGCAAACGTACCGGCGCGACCCTGAGGCGTTGACAGCGTGGTTCCCACCCAAGTGGGGCTTGAACCTCTAGAAGGAGATCATCGGCTCAGTCTGCCGGAGAAGAGGCCGTACCAGTTTGGTCTTCTCGAGTCGGGCGTAGCCGGCCATGACTGTCAGCGTACCGGCCTGCAGGCCTGCGCAACCTGCGACATGTGCGAGCAGGCGGCCGAGGCCGATGTAGTTCCCGTACGCCTTGTCCACCATGTAGTGATAGCGGTAGAACGCGGTCAGGTGGACCGTCTGGCCTTTCTCGAGCTGGAACGAGCAGTGGCTCAGACAAGGGAAGCCGCGGGTGTAGTTGTCGTGGCCACCGCGATGCACATGCGCGTCCAGCGACACGATTGGATCTTCGGTGGGTCCGCCGTCGACGGCTGGGTCGGCGACATCAACCTCGTACGCGGCGGTCTTCGGACCTGGTCCAGCTGCTTCATTCTTGAGCCGCTCGATCACCCTTCCCAGTTGATCGACGGGAGGCTTGTCTCCCCGGCCGGGGTAAGCGACCAGCCGGCCGAAGTAGGTGTCGCGCTGGTTCTTCGGGAATCGCCGGACGCGGGCGTACATGCTTCGGTAGCGCTTCACCAGATCCGCATGGCTCTCGCTCGACGCGGCCAATGCCCTGGGAAAGATGGTGTTGGCTACCGTTTCGGTCGGCGAGTAGTCGTCGGCCTTCAGCGCGCGTTCACGAACGCGGTCGAGGTCGGCTCGGAAGGCTAGATCGTCGCGGCTCGGGTCGGTGATGCGCACTACCGTGTGGTAGGCGCTGTGGTCCGGATTTTCGTTCCTGTCCAGCTCGTTGCACGCCGCGATCCAGGCGGCAGTGATGTCGGGCTGCTCAACGACGAATGTGTGCATGGCGACTCCTAGGATCTCGGGAGGCCGACAGGACCGTCACGGCCAGGTTCGGTCGTCTCCGCTTCGGACGGACTCCCGGACAAGCCGGAGTGTCAGCGGCTCGTTGGCCGTTGACGTGTGCAGATCGACTGTGCAACTCGCGGTCAGCTCATCGGTCACCGTGACCGCCGGGGCATACCCGGCCCGTCCGAGCTCGGTCCAGGCGGCGAGCTCCGGCACGATGTCGAACTGAGCGTCGGGGATGTACAGGACGAGGATGTCTCCGACATCCACATGGAAGATCTGATCGACGGTGCTGGGCAGGATCACATGGACGTGCGCCGTACCTGAGACTGGTCTCCCTCCGGTCAGCTTCCGCTTGAGCTTGGACGGGGGAATGGAAGTCCACTGGCCGGCTGTCACACGTGAGATCAGCCTGAGGTTGAGCAGTTGACGCACCGTCCCCGCGTAGGACGTTCCCAGCGCCCGACCGATGAGGTAAGCGTGCGTGGGCTGAAGAGCTCGGTTGCTGGCGATGCGTTCGATTGCAGCACGAACGGCGGGCTGTGGCATCAGGAACCACGCTGCGAACGCTTCGGCGGTCTTCTCGTGATCCGGCCAGCTGCGGTCGCCCCAGGTGATCGATCGGTCGAGCTCGATGTCGGCCGCGGTGGCATGATGGAGACGATGGTGGCCGAGTTCATGGGCCGCCGTGTGGCGCTGGTTGGTGATGTCCAGCCCGGCATTCAGAAGGACAGCAGGTCCGCTGTCCGCGGGGGAGAAGTAGACCCCGAACAGCCGCGGCATCGGTTTGGCGATCCCTTGCAGGCCGGCGGAGCGCAAGGCGCGGTGGACGGGGACGTACGTCGTACGGTCGATCTCGAGGTCGCGGTGAGCTTGGTTGGCCGCCATCCCGGCGATGCGATGCGCGAGATTCCAATCCATTGGCTACCCCTCTGGTTCCGAACTGCTGTCGTCCTGCTGCTCGGCTACTTGCTTGAAGTGCAGGTACCGGGCGAAGTTCAGCACTTCCTGCCGGTCTCCCTCCGTGAGTTCGGACAGTGCTCGCGGGAGGCCGGCCAGTACGTGCTCACCGATGTCGGGCTCGTTCTCCTCGGAAAGGAACCACGAGACTGGCTGGCGGTAGAGCCTGGCAAGCTTCTTGAGTTCGAGGCTGTCGACGCGGCGGGCACCGCGTTCGATGTCGCTGACCGCGCTGCGGGGGATGCCGGTGTTGTCGGCGACGTACTGCTGCGACATCCCCAGGTAGTCGCGCTTCGTGCGGAGCCGTTCACCCAGACGCTCGAGCTCCGGGTCGCGCGATCGGGGGTCTGACGATGGAGGTGTCATGGTTGCTGCCCTTCGATGATCGTGTCGAGAACGGTCCGGGAGAAAGTCCGGACCGATCGTGTTGAGCGCGCAGCCTCGGCATCGGCTGGGATGCTGATGCCGAAGTGCTCTTCCAGGCGGGTGAGGATCTCAACGATCAGCAATGAGTCGACGGGCAACTCTGCGCCCGCGGTGACGAGCTCGGACTGCAGTTGCGACGGGTCTTGATCCAGCAGCTCCGCCAGGAAGTCGATGATCACCGAGGTGATCTCTTCAGCGGTAGGGACCTGGGTGCTCAGATCTCCTCCTCGTTGTCTTGTTTTCCGACGACATGTCCTAGTATACGACAGGAGTCGAGAAATCCAACAACAATGTCGGCAGATCCGACAAGGAGGATCAATGGAGTTCAGCCGGTACCAGCAGGCAGCCGTCAAAACCCTCCAGCCTGCGGCTGAGGGAACGGATCCGGTCACAGTCCCGTTGCTAGGCCTGGCCGGGGAGGCAGGATCGGTGGCGACGATCTACAAGAAGATGTTGCGTGACGGCGCGGCCTTCGAGCAGGGCAAGGGGCAGATGCGCGAGGAGCTGGGGGACGTTCTCTGGTACGTCGCAGCCCTGGCCCACCGATGCGATCTGTCGCTGGATGACATCGCGGTCGCCAGCATCGAGAAGATCAAGGACCGATGGCGCACGACGCCGCTGTCGGAGAGATCGTTCTTCGATGATGACTTTCCGGCACATGAGCAGCTGCCGCGGAAGACTGTCGTGACGTTCGCGACGACGGTAGCCGAAGATGGCCGCGAGGTCGTCACGGTCACCAGGGCTGACGGGACGCCGGCCGGAGATCCGCTGACGAACGCCTCGCGGGTCGACGACGACTACCGCTATCACGACGTGTTCCACCTGGCGCATGCGGCAGTGCTCGGCTGGTCGCCGGTGAGTCGTTTCCTACTCGGCTGCAAGCGCAGGAGTCGGTCCGAGTTCGACGAGATGGAAGATGGCGGACGCGCCATTGCGATCGAGGAGGGGATCTCCGCTCTCGTCTTCTCCTACGCCGCGCGCCACGGGTACCTCCGTGATGTGACACGGATCGATCACGAGCTGTTGACCACCATCGGTCAGATGACGGCGCATCTCGAGGTCGGCGCTTGTCGAGCGGCGGACTGGGAGCATGCGATCCTGACCGGCTATCGGGCCTGGTGGAAGCTCCGCGGGGAAGGGGCGGGGCAGCTGGAGTTGGACCTGGAGGCTCAGACGCTGACGGTGGTGTGATCGACCGCGTATTGATCGCCTCGATCGCACTCAGATGACGAGGCCCATGCCGAAGGGACGTGGTCGAGTTGCGCCAGCTGGAGGAACCGGGCAAGCCCGGGGAACCTGGTAAGCACCAGAAAAAGAAGCGGCCCCAACGAAACCGCCGGGGCCCTGTTCCGACCCTGCTTCGTGAGATCTGAGAGAGAGAAGAAACGGGCCAACCTGGAGTCCATGGCCTTCGGCGCCCGCTGATGCGACGACGGCAACATGTGGGGGTAGAGCTGGAGGGTGAAGCCGGGGTCTCCCGCGACCGAGGTGCTCAGCCAACTCTTTGATGTTGACCCCATCGGCCAGAGTGATGCTTGCGTAGTAGTGCCGAAGGGCATGCAATCCGTTCGCCGGGCTCGACATGTAGTGCTTTCGACCCCGGGCATCCCTCAGCGGCTCACGAATGACACCCCGCGTGGAGCAGCGCCGGCCTCCAACGACCTGGTCGTCCGTCCCAGCCCGGATGTGTTTGTCGTCAATCCAACGAAACAGAATCTTGGCCGTGTGCCCTACGATCCTGGATTCGGGCTGCCACCTGAATGTACTTGATCCAGGGCGTCGCGGAGATCCGTCGCCTCACGTGATCCGCGCCAGCGCTTCAATCGGGTCAGCAATATACCGATTACTCCGTTCCATGCCGGGTCGTCGCATATCTTCGCTACAGTCGATATCATCCATCGTGTCGGTCCCCGCGCCAAATAGCGCGCTGCCAAATACTCACGAAAGACGTTGTGGGTAAAGGCGAATAGTGGCTGCCCATCGCCATCGGAGCCAATTTCCGAGAATATCTCAACACGGTACCGGATGATTTCGAGAATCTTCCGCGTGCCCAGCAAGCTCAGGCCCGATACTATAGCAGAAAGATCCGGAAGCGAAACAACATTCCGAGAATCTGAATTGGCTTGCATTCGGTATGCGACTTTCTCGAGCATTACTGCAATCGCAGATGCTGGCAATTCCGAGCTGATGCCTCGCGTCATGTCGCGCATCAACCAATTGCCCAGTGACAACTCGATGAGTTCATAGTAGTCGCGCGGAAAAACGCCTCGCTCTAAATACAATCGAAGCATCATTTGCAGGCCCAGAGGAGTTGCCAATTGGGCCGCGATTTCCGCGGTTTCGACTTTGAGTCCCGCGTATTCGACCGAAAACTGCTCCGCTACCTCCGGGCGTCCAAGTCGGAAGTTCGACACATAACTCGCAGTCTCATCACTCGTGAGCGGCTCAAGGCCCACTGCGGTGAATCCGTTCAATTCATTCATCAGGCCAATGTACGGACGAGTCGTGACGAGTATCGCCGCCGATGAATAGAGCCCCCCGAATCGATCGATCGCCGAGATTAGCGCGAGGCGAGACTCAATGTCGACGACCTCATCCAGGCCGTCGACTATCAGAGTTGCCTTTCCTGCCAAGAAGAGCTGATGTAACCCTTCCCGCGTTAATTCGTGACGATACCGGTGGCGAAGGACCTTCAGAATAACAGTGGCGAGGTCGGCAACCTCGGTTGCATGAGCATGTATTTCGCGAGCAAGAATCAGGAACGGGATCGACACCGGACGCTGGGCAACCAATTCCTCCGCTGAGCTGACGCAAACCCAATTCACGAGGGTCGTCTTGCCGGTCCCGCCTTCCGCTATGAGCACGAGGCGGCGATGCGGAACGGGGAAGACGCTTTCGAGATTAGTCAGGTAGTCTTCCCGAGACTTCATACGGACCGTCCGGGTTATATAGGTCGATCTCAAGTCCAGGAAACGCTCCGCCGTCAGTGACGGAACCTGGGTGTGTGTTTTGAGGATCTTGTGCGGGTATTCCGAGCCAGCCTTCTTGATTGACCATGCCGTGACTCGGTTTACGGCGACGCTTTGGACCGCGTCGGAATCGCATTCGGTCAATTTTCGCAATGCAAAGAGCCAGAGAAGGTCATGAATCTCAAGCGTCTTTGGGTTTGAGTACTGAATTAGTTGCCGGATGATTAGTTCATCGAGTATTTCATCGGCGGAGCCGTCGAGCCCAGCCATCAAAACCACAGCAAGATCGAACGGTATTTGACGACCGGGAGCGAGGGCCAATAGTCGGAAGGCTTTCGCTCCTGCCTTCGACAACTCATCGTACGCCAACCTGAAACTCGCCTGCTCGGCAAGGTCGTCAGAAGCTTTGCTCGGGATGCCGGCGCCGGTCTCAGCTAGCCTCGTAGCAAGCTCGTTCCACTCCCAATGCGGACGTCTTCTTATTAGCGCACCTGCGAGCCGAAGAGCGAGCGGCAGGCTGTCACACCAATCAAGAACAGTCGATATGGCAATTCGATCCGACTCGGCAGACTGGCGCCCGGCGATAAGCAGCAGAAGCCTACGAGCGTCAGTAACGCCCAGTCGCCCTAAGTGAACCCACTCGCACCTCGGAAGCGCTTCCAATGGTTCCCAGCTTGTAATGAATACGGTCCAGTTCCCGTCGCCAGGAAGCATGGGCAGCACCTGCGCCGCATCAACCGCGTTGTCCAACACCATGATGAACTTTCGGACCGCGAGTATCGATCTTAGCATCGACGAGCGAAGGCCTAATCCTTCTGGGATTTCGGTTACTGGCACACCCAAGCTTACTAATAGCCCGCCGATTACATCTTCCGGATCTATGCGCGATCCCTCTCTCGTTCGAAGGTCAAGGTAGATCTCAGATCCTTGGATCTTTCTTGATAGTTTTCTGGCCACATGTACAACCAAGGTGGACTTACCGGACCCGGGCATTCCATAGACGTTGATGATCGAACGATCCGTCGCTTCACACAGCCGGACCAACCTTTTCACTTCTTCACTGCGGCCGGAAAAGTCTTCAGGTTCGTCTGGGAGTTGATGTAACGAATTTTCCATGGAAGCCTTCGCGGCGGCGCTCATCAATATTGGGCCGTAATGGTCTCCACCGATGTTGATCAGACGGGAGTGATCGCGAGCCACGATCTCGGGCACTTCGTCCATTGTTCGCCCGACCTCCTGCCTGCGTGCGCCCGCATCTCAACGGACTCCGACCTGACGCCCTTGCCCTTATATTGCACCAGTCGTCATCCGAGGCCCAGCCCTTGTCAGGCCCTGCGCCGTGTGGTTGCCTAGCTCAAGCCGCAATGTCATGTCCTGATCCAATCAGGACATGACATGACATGACCTTGAAGAACGTTGGGGGCAGGTATGGATCCCGCGACATTGGCCACTGCAGCGCTCGGCCTGTTCGCAGCGAAGGCCCTCGGGGAGGTAGCTGGCGGGGCTGGGAAGGCAGCTTGGGCAGCCATTGCCAACCTCAAGCAACGCGTCCGCGATGCGTTGGCCGACGATGACCAGGCGGAATCCGCTTTGAACGCTTTAGAAGCGGGACAGACTGAGCAGTTGTCTCCTCTGACGGAACTGCTCGTACATCAAATTTCCGCTGACCCTTTGCTGAAAGCAGATCTCGAGACGTACCTGCTGGCCGCCCGCCCCGATCGTGATACCTCGACTATCGTCGCTCGCGCGCAAGACTCTGCGCGGCAGATAAATATCGGCGGGGATCACCTCGGCAGCATCACGATGTAGCTGCGCAGATCACACTAAGCCACACCTCTTCAAGAGCTGGCGTATGCATAAATCCGGTGGGTGATGATGGACCAGCCGCTGATCGAGTTGGTCAACTCCGCCCGGGCCGGCCAGCTCCGGTGAGGTCCCGGCTCTGGGTCAACGTTGCCCAGGGCGAATGCTCAGGCTGATCGAGCGGGACCGCGCGCGAGGCATCCTGACCAGCTACGACTATTCCGCGGACGTTGCCAAACGACAGGGCCGGGTGACCAAGTCGCCGCTCGACACCGAGGTCGACGACTTGGCGGACGGACGTATGACCCGGCTCGCTGCCGTCGACAAGCCCACCCTGGCCGGCGCGATGCAGCATTGCAACCGGGCCATCAGGCTGCCCAGCCCTAAGTGGATCGCGGCCGGAGTTGGTCACCTCAGGGATGCTCTGCCTGCTGATCAACGACGACCGACAAGTCCGGCTCGCAGGAAACTATCTCGCCAATAGGCCGCGACCATCGTGCGGTTGAGGTCCCGGATTGTGCGACGGCGATGAAACTGGGGTGTTAAAGCTCACCGCCCCAGTCACCTCCCACCAGGATCTGGGCCTCCTCGATCTCGTAGCCCGGTGTCTCTTACAGCTCTGCCCACCGTATGTTGCACACCCCGGCCAGGCCGCGGGTCGGCGGTTCACCGTCGGCTGCCTGCAGGCCCCGGAACATCCAATGGGCCTGATTAAGCCGACCCGTTGAAGTCGATTCCGGAAAGTACATCGCTGAGAACGGGACTTCGATATCGACCGAACGTTTGGATCTCCATTGGCATGACCGCGCGCCATCGTTTGCGGTGACCACTTTCAGCGTGGTGTCCTCTGGGTGAGGGCGAAATTTGCTAGTGCTAGGCGCGTCCAGCGAGTCCGCCGCGCCAGCGGATGCTGGGTCGTGATTGCCAGGCGACCGCTGATACCTGTCGGCCTGTCAGTGCCAGCGTCAGAGGCGCGGCAATTATGGCCGAAGTCTGGCCAAAGGCCAGTCGGATACGGATGATGACATCACCCGTTCGCAACCCTGGGGCGGCGCGGCCTGGACGTTCAGCCCGGAGCGAGGGAGCGTGGATGCAGGATCTCACCATCAATGTCGTCGGCGGCCTAGTATCAGCCCTGATCGGCCTCGGCATCGGAGTTCTTCTCACGCGAACGAAATACGCCCGGAAGATGGGGCATCTCATGCGGCTCATTCCCGTCGACCGACGGGTGCAGGTCGTCCTGCCTAGCGCTAGGGTCGGCGAGTTCTTGGTGAAGGAGGAGAACTCTGCGGCAACGTTCCCACCCAATGTTCTGATCATGCCGATGCCTGAAGGTATCGGCATCGCTCAGCTCGTGCTGGCAATCCGGTCCGTGCGCCGATCTGTGAAAATCGACTTCACCACTGACGACGCGGTTCGGACGGGCTACTCGCTGACCATCTCGATCGGTGGACCGAGTGTCAACCTCGAGTCGCGCCGGCTGCTGCGATCACATCCTCAGTTCCGGCTCAACTACCCCGAGCACACGGCATCGTATGGTAACCAGTCCTACGTACCGAAGAGAGACTCCGATGGGGGGCTGCAAGAGGACTTCGGCTTTCTTTTCACCTGCCGGTCACCGAAGTCGCTCTCTCTTGTCTGCTGTGGGGTCTGGGGCATGGGGACCGAGGCTGCGATCCGAGGTTTTCTAGACCTGAAGCAACACAAACAAGGGCACGTCCTGCGCAGTAGGAATCAAGTCTTCATGGCATTCCATACGAAGATCGACGGTCTACGGGCGTCGCCTCCGGAGTTGATCTACGTAGCGAGCGAGACGAGGTCCGCTACATGGAAATGATCGAGGTGGTCGGCCAGGGATACGTTGGACTGACGACCGCATTGCTGGCCGTCGGCTCCGGCCATAGAGTGGTCGGTGTAGAGCCGGATGTTGGTAGGCTCGCCCGGTTGATCGTTGGGCTTCCGCCATTCGCTGAACCTGGTCTGGCCGCAGAGCTGTGTGGCGCGTCGGCGAACGGTGGCATCCAGTTCGTCGGGCCTGAATACAGGTCCACGGATCCCGCCGTCCTCATCCTCGCAGTGCCGGTCCCAACCGCGGGTGACGAAACGCTCGATTTGTCGATCCTTCAGGCGGTTATTGGCAGATACTGGGAGCCAGAGCGGCATGAGTTGCTCGTCATCCGTTCTACGCTGCTACCTGGCGTCGGTGAGCAGCTATTGGCTGACCCACAGTTCGGCAATATTCAGGACAAGTACGTATACTGGCCGGAGTTTCTGAATCAGGGGACCGCGCTGGCGGACATCCGCAACCCGGATCGGGTCGTGATCGGCTGCTCACCGTCGGCGGCAGGCAGAATGAGTCAACTTTTGCACTCTTTTGGCTATGCGGACCGACTGATTCAACGCCATACCGTGGCCGAGGCAGAAGCAGTTAAGCACTTCAGCAACGCGGCATTGGCGGTCAATAAGGTTCTCGCCGCGGACATGGCGAGCATGTGCGCCTCTTTGGGGATTGACGGTGCCGTCGTTCTCCGATCTGTTGCCCTCGACTCCCGGCTGAGCAGTGACCTTCTGAGAGCCCGCCCTGGACTGACCGACTCCTGTCTCAGTAAGGACCTCGCCGCACTGAGTGCTCTGACCGACATGACGCTAGTTGACAACTCGAACGGGCTGCTCAGACTCGCGCAGCGGCGTAGCCGAGCGCAACGACTCGAGATCATAGAGAAGGTGGTTCGCCATCTCAAGGTCGCCCGCGCCATTCGGCCGACGATGCTGCTCATCGGGGCCGGATTCCAGGCGGGAGTGGGTGACACCGGCGGAGCGTTGTCCCGGGAGTTGGTTCCGCGCGCCTGCGACGTCGGCGCTGTACTAGTTTGGGATCCATACGTCGACCACACGACCAACGAGTTCGCGTCTGAGACGCGCATCGTGTCGGACCTCGCCTCCGCTCTCGAGGAAGCCGATGTCGTTGTACTCGCGGTCGATCATCCGGAACTCACCGACAACCCCTGCCGGCTTGCAGTCGACTTCTTCATCAATCGCGGCGGAGTCGTCTTCGACGCATGTGATGCGCCGTCACTTCGGTCGCGCAGGTTTGAGGGCAACTCGGGTTTACATTACTGGGGTATGGCCAAAAGTTGCGCGATATGTGCGGTATAGCGGGCATCTTCGAGTTGTCGGCCGGTCCTGATCGGCGCGGACGGGTCCTGCGGATGATCAGGCGTCTGCGTCATCGTGGTCCTGACGACCTCACCAGTTGGGATGGACCTGGCATCACGCTGGCCAGTGCTCGACTCGCTGTCATCGACCCGGAAGGTTCCGCGCAGCCGCTGAGTGGCTGCGATTCGCAGATCCAGGTCGTCTTCAACGGTGAGATCTACAACGCCAAGGAACTCCGTACCATGGTCACGCGGAGTGGGCACCGATTGTCGACTGCGGGGGATGGCGAGATAATTGCGCACCTCTACGAAGAGCGCGGTCTAGAATTCCTTTCCCAGCTTCGTGGTCCCTTCGCGATTGCGCTCTGGGATTCATCTCGCGAGCAACTCCACCTCATCCGTGACCGCTTGGGTGAGAAGCCATTGGTCTACCGGCTGACAGATGATTTCGTTGAATTTTCGTCCGATGTCCGGAGCCTGATCGCTGATGACCCAGACTTCGTTTTGTCTCCGGCCGCGGTAGACGAGTATCTCCATTTCGGATACCTCCTCGACCCGCGGACCGCGATCACCGACGTCGGAAAACTGCCGGCCGGCCACGTCCTAACACTGGAACGTTCGCCGTTATGGCAAAGCAGACTTCGGCGCTGGTGGTCGGCGAGGCCCAGACGAGTCGAGTCTACGGACCAGATCGCTGCCCTCGCCGCGGCGGAACTGACTGAAGCAGTCGCCCAGCAGGTACAGGCCGACGCCCATGTCGCCTTGGCTCTCAGTTCCGGCGTGGATAGCACGTTGCTGGCCCATCTTGCCCGCAGATCGGCAAGACCGCGGTGTTACTCGGTCACCTTTGGCTGGGGTGGTCACAACGAAGCAGAGCATGCAGCGAAGACTGCGGCTGCGCTCGACCTCGAATTTCGTGAACTCGTCATTTCCCTCCCGGACTACCATCAGTTGCTGCTCCGCGGAGCGATGCAAGGGAGCGAGCCGATCGCAGACTGGACGGGTCCGGCCTACCTCGCTTTGGCCTCCGCTTGTCGCGCCGACGGAGTCAAGGTGCTGCTGACAGGACATGGACCTGACGAGGTCATGTGGGGGTACCCCTGGGCACGCGAAGCCCTGTCCGTGGGGAGGAGTCGCGCCGACGGGTACCTCGATGCTTATCAATGGAATCCAGAGTTCCGGGCAGTCAGTGCTCTCAGTGCACAGGTCTATGGCGAGGCGCTGCAACCGGCGCTGCGCGACCGAATGCGCCACTTCCCTGGACTCCTCGGCGGTTCGTACGAGGATGCATTTCGCTCCTTTCTGATTTCCGGGTACCTTCGGTCGAACGGTCTGGCGCAGCTAGACAGTCTTGGAATGGCATGCGGAGTGGAAATACGGGTACCCTACGTCGACTACCGCTTTATCGAAGCTGTGCTGTCAGGCAGGAGTTTGCCGGGGAAACTTCTGCTGCAGAGGATCGCGGGTAGCCTAGTGTCCGATATCACCTTCCGTGGCAAGCGGCCCTTCTATCCGCCGATCGACCATGTTTGGTCGCAACTGCTGCCGATAGCCTCTGAAACTATCCCGGAAGGGAGGTTGGTGCAAGCCGGAATGATTGATAGGTCAGCAATGGAAGGTTTGCTCCGTCCTGGGGCGAGATACACTGATCCCACTTTCCTGTTTCGAGTACTGATATATGAACTGTGGGTGTCCTCGTTGACCTCGCCTCAAGGGGGTGCTTGGCTTGCGCGCTGTCGTGCTTAATCGGAAATGTGCACCAGGTATTGTGATCGCAGATATCCCTGAGCCAGTCGAACCGGGCCCCGGCGAAGTGCTCGTCGAGACGGTCGAGGTAGGGGTCTGCGGCACAGATGTCCACATCGTCCGCGGTGCCGAAGGCAGGCCTCCCCCGGGGGTCGATTACCTGGTGTTGGGTCACGAAGGACTCGGGCGTGTCCTCTTCGCCCCACCCGAGGTGAATTTATCCGTGGGTCAACTCGTGACGTGCCGGGTTCGTGAACCTGATCCATTGCCATGCCCGCAGTGCCTCCGTGGGCGCGCCGACATGTGCACAAACGACCTGTGGACCGAGCGAGGTATCCGAGGCCGACACGGATTTATGGCTGAGCGATGGGTCGCGCCGGCGAACGCTCTGGTCGGGCTCGGCGAGGAGCTCCGGCCTGTCGCCGTGCTACTCGAGCCGTTGTCCGTGGTGATGAAAATGGTGCAATTGCTAGAGCGGGTGGAAGCGGTTCGTTCAGGCAGGGGCCTCAATGTGGTCGTCATCGGCGCTGGCCCCATCGGTCTGCTGACTGCCGCCGTGCTTCGCTTGCAGAATCGGCTCGTGCGGCTGCTCGACGTGGTTCCATCCGTCTCAGCACGCGCTCGACTCGGATCTAAACTAGGCGCGGAGTTCATTCAAGTGGAGCAAGAAGGGGTCGCTTTGGTAGACAGCGCACTTGCAGGCGCAGATGTGGTTGTGGATGCGGCGGGAGCCGGGGATCTAATTATCAGAGCACTTCTGCAGACCCCGCCCAATGCAGTCATCTGCCTTCTGGGCACACCGAGCCTGCCGTCAAGGCCCCAGATCGACGTGAGTGAGGTCGCCTCCACCCTCGTCCAGTCGAACAAGACAGTGCTGGGAAGCGTGAACGCAGCCCATGAACACATTTTGGACGCGATCGCTCAGCTCGCTGTCATCGAGAAAGCCTGGCCAGCGACCTTTGGTCCCGCTATCACCAGATGGCCGGTTGGCGATACAGCCAAAGCGCTTGACTTCGATCCGCTTACCCAGGTGAAGAACGTCGTCACTTTCGCCGGGTAGACGCCTGGCGCCAACTGGCGAGCAGGTGAGAGCTCCGGTATCGAGGTTCGAGTCGTTGCTCCCGGGCACCGCGAGATGGCTAGGAGCAAGCGACGGCTTCTGTTGGGCTATTCGACGGTGGGGTCGAGGGCGCGCTGGAGCGCCTCGGCTGCTCTGGCATCGCCCGCCTTGCGGCCGAGGTAGGCGTCTTGGGTCATGGAAACGCGGGCGTGGCCGAGCTGGTCGGCGATCTGGCGGGCAGTTTGGCCGTCGTTGTCGAGGATCGTGGCCGTCGTCTTGCGGAAGACGTGCGAGGTGATCCAGGCAAGGAGATCGACGCCTGCAGGCTCGATTGCCGCTTGGATCTGGACTTCGAGAGCTGCTGAGATGGCGACGTCGTAGACGCGGAGGAGGTCGTTGATCAGCTGCTTGTCGATCTTGACTCGGCCGGTCTCGATTAGCTCTAGCTTGGTCTGCGGCCATTGGAGGGTGTCGGCGACGGTCTTGCGGGTCATGTTGGTGCTGCGTCTGATTGTGCGGAGCGCGAGGCCCAGGTCTCGGCGGGCGGTGCTGCCGATAGGGGAGAGGCTGGTGCGGAGGGAGCATCGGACGTTGGAGGGGTCACGATAGCCGCCGTCGGTGTCTGCGAACACGGGACCTTCGAGGCGAAGGAGACCGGCTGCTTCGCGTCGTCGGAGGATTACGAGTAACCACAGGGGGAGGATTAGTTCGCGTTGGCCGGCCTTGGACTTGGTGGTCTTCCTGAGGAGGCCTTGACCCTTGACGCGGACGATCGTGCTGGTGATCTGGACTCGGCCGGTCGTCAGGTCGAGCTGGTTGCCGAGGACTGCCAGGGCTTCGCCGATGCGTACGCCCGTACCGAGCATGAACATGACGAGGTCTGGCAGGTCAGTTCGGACAGCCAGCTCGTGGTTCTCGAGGTGGACGCGGACGGCGTGGATCTCGTCGGTAGTCAGGGCGCGGGGGGAGTTTCTTAGTGTTGTGTTCGATTCGATCGACGTCGCGGACGGGGTTGGTGTGGATGGCACCGTGGCGGACGGCGAGTCCCATGACGCCGGAGATGATGCTTCGGCAGGTTCTTGCGGTGGGGGCGCCGGAGCGAGTCTTGATCTCGGTGATGGCTCGGTCGATCCGCGAGGTGTTGGCCTCGCCGATCCGAAGCTCGCCGAAGGCCGGCAGTAGGTGGTTCTTGATGGCTCGGCGGTAGGTGTCGAGGGAGGTCGGTGAGCGGTGTCCATCGGCGACCAGGGTGGCAAACCTCTCCACCGAGAGATCGATCGCCTTTGCGATCTTGTGCATCGCCGTGAGTTTGCCCGCCTGGGCGGCTGTGGCGCGGGCTTTCAGCTTCTTGAGGAGGTTGGCCTCCGCGGTTGAGGTGTTCTTGCCGTAGGCCGACACGACGCGGACCTTGCCGTCGTGGTCGCGGAAGTTCGCTCGGGCCCAAACACTGAGCGATTTGCCCTTCGCGTCTTTCTTGTCGACCTGGGTGCGGATACGGCCTCAGGTCCCTACGGGCAGCGGCTGGCGTGCCATGTCACACCTCCGACTTCGTGAGTTTGTGATCGCTCAACGTCTCGGAGGGTGGGGAGTTGTGATGTAACGCACAGTGATGAGGGGTAGGAGTGTTGAGGTGGACGTAGGACGTGAGAGAAAGTGACAGCGACCTGTCGACAGCGGTGAGCTGGATCGGTCTCGTGAGCTCAGCGACGCAAAAGCGTGCGTCAAGCGTGCGCGGGAACGCACAAAGGCCCAGGAACAGATGCGATGTCTGCCTGGGCCTCGATGCTGGTGCGCCGCCAGGGACTCGAACCCCGAACCCGCTGATTAAGAGTCAGCTGCTCTGCCAATTGAGCTAGCGGCGCGTGTTGTTCAGTTGGTGTTTCCTTCGAACGAAGAGAACAGTAGCAGGGGAGTGGGGGAGATGAAAAATCGGTTCTTTCAGGGGTGGTGGGTGAGGATCGCGTGGGCTGCGTTGTGGCCGGGGATGCCGCTGACGGCGCCGCCTCTTTGGGCTCCGGAGCCGCAGATGAGGAGGTTGGGGAGGTCGGTTTCCACGCCCCAGGTGCCTGCCTCGGAAGCGTCGTTGGTCCAGGGCCAGGTGAGGTCGTTGTGGAAGATGTGGCCGCTGGGCATGGCGATGGAGGACTCGATGTCCAGAGGGGTTTTTGACTCGACGCAGGGGTGGCCGTTGGCGTCCAGCGCTATGCAGGACTCGAGGGGTTCGGACAGGTAGTTGTCCAGGCCGGCGAGGACTCGTCGGGTGGCTTCGGTGCGGGTCGCTTCGTTGTCTTCGGCAAAGAGGCGGGTGGGGAAGTGGACGCCGAAGACGGTGAGGGTGTGGTGGCCGGAGGCGGCGAGGGTGGGGCTGAGGATCGAGGGGTCGGTGAGGGAGTGGCAGTAGACCTCTGAGGGTGGGACGGCGGGGAGGGTGCCGGCGGCGGCCTCGGTGTAGGCAGTTTCCAGTTGAGAGTAGTTCTCGTCGATGTGGAAGGTGCCGGCGAAGGCTCGGTGGGGGTCGTCGCCGGACTTCAACGCCGGGAGGTGGGTGAGGAGGAGGTTGATCTTGAGTTGGGAGCCCTCGGGTGAAGACGTGGGGGTTCTGCCGCGGAGGCGGTCCAGTACGGCGGGGGCTACGTTCGCGAGGACGTAGGTGCAGTCGACTGTTCGCTCTCCGTCGCCGCCCAGCCAGGTGACTGAGCCTGACTTGCCGTCGGCTTCGACGGTGGTGACGGCGGCGTCGGTGATGATCGTCGCGCCGGCGCGGACTGCCGCCTGGTGGAGGGCGGTGGTGACGGCGCCCATGCCGCCGACGGGGACTCGCCACTCGCCGGTGCCGTTGCCGATCAGGTGGTAGAGGAAGCAGCGGTTCTGGAGGAGGGAGGTGTCGTGGAGGCGGGCGAAGGTGCCGATCACGCCGTCGGTGGCGACGACGCCGCGGACGGTGTCGTCGGTGAAGCGGCGTTCGATGGATTCGCCGAGGGGGCGGTCGACGAGCTCGGACCAGAGGGTGGGGTCGACTCGCGCGCGCAGAGCTGACGCGGGCTGGAGGGGTTCGAGGAGGGTGGGCGCGAGGGTGGCGGCCAGGTCGGAGACCGAGCTGTAGAACTGCTGCCAGGACTCGTACTCGGTGTCACCGCCGGTCAAGGCCCGGAACGAGTCTCGGGTCAACGCCCCCTCGGGGCGCTCGACCAGCAGGCCCAGGTCGCGGCCGTCGCGGCGTACCGGCGTGTACGACGCCACAGAGCGGGAGCGCAGCTCCAGCGACAGGCCGAGGTCGGCGACGATCTTGTCGGGGAGCAGGCTGACCAGGTACGAGTAGCGGGACAGGCGCGCGTCGACGCCGGGGAAGACCTGCTCGCTGACCGCGGCGCCGCCGGTGTGCGGCTGCTGCTCGACGACCAGGGTGCTGAGGCCGGCGCCGGCCAGGTAGCCGGCGGCGACCAGGCCGTTGTGCCCGCCGCCGACGATCACGACGTCGTAGAAATCCCTCATCGGACCGGCCACTCCAGTTCGTGGTACGCGGCGTCCCAGAACATCCACTCGTACCGGGTCGTGGTGGAAAAGTGCCGATGGCAACGATCGCGTTCGCCCGGGCCGACCTCGGCGCCGAGCGCGTCCGTCACCGCCAGCACCGACTCTACGACCGCGTCGAACTCCGGGGAACCGTACGACGCGATCCACTCGGCGTACACCGGGTCCGGTGACGACTGCTTCAGCAGCTCGCGGCCGACGTCGCGGTAGATCCAGTAGCACGGCAGGACGGCGGCCACCGCCTCGGCGTACGTCCCGGTCGCGCAGACCGCCGTCAGGTAGGACATGTACGCCGTCGTCGTCGGCCCCGACCCGGTCGCGTCGACGTCGGCCGAGGTCAGCCCGAGCGACCCGAGCAGCGACGTGTGCAGCTCGCGCTCGACGTCGATCGCCTCGGCCGCGTGCCGCGCGAACATGCTGACCGCGTCCTCGTCGGTGGCCCGCGCGGCGGCCAGCGCCAGCGCCCGGGAGTAGGCGCGCAGGTAGTGGCTGTCCTGGACGATGAAGTAGCGGAACTTCTCGTGCGGCAGTGTCCCGTCGGTCAGCCCGGTGATGAACGGGTGCCGGAGGATCTCGGCGTACACCTTGGCGGCCCCGGCGTCCCACAGCTCGCTGGAAAACGTCATCCTCGATCTCCTCGCTCGACTGCCAGAACCCTAGCGAGCGCACGGCCGCCGTACGCGAGACGAAAATCACGTTCCGGCCTTACCCTGGCGCCATGGGGGAGCAACGATCGGACGTCGACGCGGTGTGTATGGAGCCGCCGTACGGTCCTGCCATGAGCATGCCGCCAGACACCCCGCTGCTGCGCCGGATCCGGGCGTCGGTGATCGGTGACGACCAGGTGATGCCCGGCCCGTACGGACCGCGCCGCGTCACCTACGCCGACTACACCGCCTCCGGCCGGGCGCTGACCTTCCTCGAGGACTTCATCCGCGACGAGGTGCTGCCGCGCTACGCGAACACCCACACCGAGTCCAGCGGCACCGGCCTGCAGACCACTCGGCTGCGCGAGGACGCCCGGCGGATCATCCACGGCAGTGTCGGCGGCGACGCCGAGACCGCGGTGATCTTCTGCGGCTCCGGCGCGACCGGCGCGATCGACAAGCTGATCGGCGTCCTCGGGCTGCGGATCCCGGCCTCGCTCGACGACGAGTACCACCTCACCGATACGATCCCGCCCGCGCAGCGGCCGGTGGTCTTCATCGGCCCGTACGAGCACCACAGCAACGAGCTGCCCTGGCGGGAGTCGATCGCCGACGTGGTGGTGATCGGGCAGGACGCCGACGGGCACATCGACATCCCGCTGCTGGAGTCCAAGCTCGTCGAGTACGCCGACCGCCCGCTGAAGATCGGCTCGTTCTCGGCGGCCAGCAACGTGACCGGGATCGTCAGCAACACCCATCGCGTCTCGGCGTTGCTGCACCGCCACGGCGCGCTCTCGTTCTGGGACTTCGCCGCGGCCGCGCCGTACATCGAGATCGACATGTACGGCGGCAGGGCCGACGACCCGCTGGCCTACAAGGACGCGATCTTCCTCAGCCCGCACAAGTTCATCGGCGGCCCCGGTACGCCGGGCGTCCTGGTCGCGCGCCGCGAGCTGCTGCGCAACCGCGTCCCCGACGTACCGGGTGGTGGAACGGTCGCCTACGTGAACCCGACCGAGCACCGCTACCTCGACGACCCGGTGCACCGCGAGGAGGGCGGGACGCCGGCGATCATCGAGTCGATCCGGGCCGGTCTGGTCTTCCAGCTCAAGCAGGCGGTCGGGATCGACGTGATCCGCGCCCACGAGGACGCGTACCTGCGGCGCGCGGTCGAGGCCTGGCGGGCCGAGCCGAACCTGGAGATCCTCGGCAACCTGGACTCCGAGCGGCTGTCGATCGTGTCGTTCGTGGTGAAGGCGCCGTCCGGGCGCTACCTGCACCACAACTACGTGGTTGCCCTGCTCAACGACCTGTTCGGGATCCAGTCCCGCGGCGGCTGCTCGTGCGCCGGGCCGTACGGGCACACGCTGCTCGGGATCGACCTGGCCCGCTCGGCGGAGTTCGCCGAGGAGATCGTGCACGGCTGCGAGGGCATCAAGCCCGGCTGGGTGCGGGTCAACTTCAACTACTTCATCTCCGAGGCCGTCTTCGCGTACGTCGTGGCGGCGGTGAAGCTGATCGCCCAGGAGGGCTGGCGGCTGCTCGGCGACTACCGCTTCGACCCGTCGAACGGGCTGTGGCGGCACCACCGCGGCCCGGTCGAGCCGCCGCTGCGGCTGTCCCAGGTCGGGTACGACCGCGACGGCGCGCTGCGCTACCCGCGGCACGCCACGACCGCGCCGGAGTCGGCGCTGGAGGGGTATCTCACCGAGGCGCGGGAGCTGCTGGCCGCGTGCCAGCACGCCGACGAGGAGGCCGAGGGCACGGTCAACAGCGACTTCGACCACCTGCGCTGGTTCGACCTGCCGAGCAGCTGCTTGTCACCGGTAGTCCGTTAGATGTTTGCCTGGCCGACCTAGTTTGGGTGCTGTGGACAACGAGTTCTTCGACCTGCTGACCGGGAGCTACCAGCGGCTGGTGGGTGTGCCGCTCGGGGACGACCTCGACAACGCCGACTTCGGGCTGCTCGCGCACGACACCTCGGCCGATCCGCTCTTCACGTACGCGAACGCGACGGCGTTGCGGCTCTTCGAGTACTCCGCGGAGGAGTTCCGGGGGCTGCCGTCGCGGTTGTCGGCCGAGCCCGACCGGCAGGAGGACCGGGACGAGTTCCTCAAGCGCGTCGAGAAGAACGGGTTCGGCAGCGGGTACTCCGGGGTGCGGATCAGCAAGAGCGGCCGCAGGTTCCGGATCGAGGACGTGACGCTGTGGAACCTGGTGGATGCGGACGGCGCATCCCACGGCCAAGCGGCGCGGATCGGTAGCTGGACCGACCTCAGCTCGTAGGCCGCCCGGTGCTGCCGCGGACGAGCAGGCGGGGGCGGAAAGCGACTGCTTCGGGCGCTGTGGGGCCGGTGAGCTGGGTCTGGAGTTGGTGCCACGCCTGGTTGCCGAGAGTGTTGCGGGGGACGGCCGCTGTGGTGAGCGGCGGGGTGGTGAAGCGGGCGAACGGGATGTCGTCGAAGCCGGTGACGGAGATCTGGCCGGGGACGTCGACGCCCAGTTCGTGCAGGCCGCTGAGGGCTCCGAAGGCGACCATGTCGTTGTAGGCGATGACGGCGGTGGCGCCGCTGCCGGCGACCTCGCCGGCGACCGCGTGGCCGTTCTCGAAGGTCGCTCCGCAGGCGATCTGGGTGAGCGTGAAGGCGTTGCCGGACAGGCGGACGAGCGCGTCCAGGCGCTCGCTGTTCGACGTACTGGCGGGTGGACCGGCCAGGTAGACGATCCGGCGGTGCCCCAAGGACAAGAGATGCGCGACCAGGTCCTGGATCCCCGCCGCGTAGTCGACCGACAGCGACGGTACGCCGGGCAGCGTGCGGTTGATCAGCACCAGCGGCGCGAGCTGCGGCACCAGTCGTTCGAGGTCGGCGGTCGGGAGCCGCGGTGAAGCCAGTACGACGCCGTCGCAGCGCCGCCGGGCCTCGAGAGCCAGCACCTCCTCGTCCTCGACCTGCTCGTTGGACTCGGCGATCAGCAGCCGGTGCCCGTCCGCTCCCGCGGCCAGCGAGAGGCCGCGCAGGACGTCCTGGAACATCGGGTTCGACAGGTCGGGCACGATCAGCGCGATCGTCGCCGTCCGGCCGAGGGCCAGGCTGCGGGCGACCTGGCTGGGCGCGTAGTCGAGCGCGCGGGCCGCGGTCAGCACCCGCTCGGCGAGCTCGGGCGCGACGGTGGCGTGCCCGTTCATCACCCGGGAGACGGTCGCCCGGGACACCCCCGCGGCCTCGGCGACGCGGCGGATGTTCGCCGTCGCCCGTACCTGCTCGTCCACATCCAACCCCCATTCGAGAAACCGGTCTCCCGCGCCACCATAGAGCCATCAGCGCTCAGGACGAAACATTTTCGGCAACACGCGTGACCCGTTGACACGTTTCAAGCAACCCTGCTAGAAACCGGTTACTCACTCGGAGGTGACCGTGACCCACACGCGGTACAGCCAACGCCGCCGCGACGCGGTCACCGGCTACCTGTTCCTGACGCCGTGGCTGATCGGCCTGGTGGCGATCACGCTCGGGCCGATCCTGGCGTCGCTCTACCTGGCCTTCACCGACTACTCGCTGCTGAAACCGCCGGAGTGGGTCGGCCTGGCCAACTTCCAGGAGATGCTGTCCGACCGCCGGCTGCACAAGTCGCTGCTGGTCACCTTCCAGTACGTGTTCGTCTCGGTGCCGCTGCAGCTGCTGATGGCGCTCGGCCTGGCGATCGTGCTGAACAAGGGTGTCCGCGGCCTCGGTTTCTACCGCTCGGTCTTCTACCTGCCGTCGCTGCTGGCCGGCAGCGTGTCGATCGCGATCCTCTGGCGGCAGATCTTCGGCCAGGAGGGCCTGGTCAACGACCTGCTGGCCAAGGTCGGCATCGAGGGCCAGAGCTGGATCGCGCACCCGGACTTCGCCCTCGGCACGCTGATCCTGCTGAACGGCTGGACGTTCGGCGCCCCGATGGTGATCTTCCTGGCCGGCCTGCGGCAGATCCCGGCGTCGTACTACGAAGCGGCCGCCGTCGACGGCGCCGGCCGGTGGACGACGTTCGTGCACATCACGCTGCCGCTGCTGACGCCGATCATCTTCTTCAACCTGGTGCTCCAGGTGATCGGTGCCTTCCAGAGCTTCACCCAGGCGTTCGTGGTCAGCGGCGGCACCGGCGGCCCGGCCGACTCGACGCTGCTCTACACGCTCTACCTGTACGACGAGGGCTTCGGTTCCTTCCACATGGGCTACGCCTCCGCGATGGCCTGGGTCCTGCTGGCGATCATCGCCGTCCTGACCGCGATCAACTTCCTGTTCGCCAAGCGATGGGTGTTCTACGGTGACGAGTGAAACGCGCGCGAAGCCGCTGCTCAAGCACGCGCTGATCATCGTGTTCGGCTTCGTGATGCTCTACCCGCTGCTCTGGCTGCTGTCGAGCTCGTTCAAGCCGACCGAGGTGATCTTCCGCGAGCCGTCGCTGCTGCCGAGCAAGGTGCAGTTCTCCAACTACACCGACGGCTGGACGGCGCTGGCGCACCCGTTCGAGCACTACCTGTGGAACTCGGCGCTGATCGCCGTCCTGGCGATCGTCGGCAACCTGCTCACCTGCTCGCTGGCGGCGTACGCGTTCGCCCGGGTCGAGTTCCCGCTGAAGAAGCTCTGGTTCGCGCTGATGCTCGGCACCATCATGCTGCCGATCCACGTGCTGATCGTGCCGCAGTACGTGCTGTTCTCGAAGCTGGACTGGATCAACACGATCCTGCCGCTGGTGGTGCCGAAGTTCCTGGCCCACGACGCGTTCTTCGTGTTCCTGATGGTCCAGTTCATCCGCGGGCTGCCGCGCGAGCTGGACGAGGCCGCGCGCCTGGACGGCTGCGGGCACTTCCGGATCTACGCGCGGATCGTGATGCCGCTGTGCCTGCCGGCGCTGGCCACGTCGGCGGTGTTCACCTTCATCTGGACCTGGAACGACTTCTTCAGCCAGCTGATCTTCCTCACCGACCCGGACAAGTACACGGTGCCGGTCGCGCTGCGCTCCTTCATGGACGCCCAGAGCGGGACGTCGTGGGGACCGCTGTTCGCGATGTCGGTGGTCGCGCTGGTGCCGATCTTCGGCTTCTTCCTGGCCGGCCAGCGCTACCTCACCCGCGGCATCGCCACCACGGGGCTCAAATGACCACCGGACAAAGGACCACGCTCATGAAGTACTCGTCGTACCGGCGGATCGCCGCGCTCGGTCTGGCCGGACTGCTCCTCGCGCTGCCGGGTTGCGGCGGCGACTCCGGCGGAGCCTCGGACGATCCGAACGCGCCCGTCACGCTGCGGTTCTCCTGGTGGGGCAACCAGGACCGCGCCGCGCTCACCCAGAAGGCGATCGACGCGTTCCAGACCGCCAACCCGGGCATCACCGTCAAGCCGGAGTACGGCGACTTCAACGGGTACTTCGACAAGCTCGCGACCAGTGTCGCGGCCAACGACGCGCCGGACGTGATCACGCTCGGCGGCGCCTACCCGCGGGAGTACGGCGACCGCGGCGCGCTGCTCGACCTGGCCGAGGTCAAGGACACGCTGAAGACCGACAAGATCGACCAGGCGTCGCTGTCGAACGGGAACTTCGGCGACAAGCAGTACGGCGTACCGACCGGCGTGAACGCGTACGGCGTGGTGGTGAACCCGAAGGTGTTCAAGGCCGCCGGCGTCGCCCTGCCCGACGACAGCGCCTGGACCTGGGACGACTTCGCGCGGATCGCCGAGGAGCTCGCGAAGAAGTCGCCGAAGGGCACGTACGGCGCGGAGGACCCGACCAGCGCCGACGTGCTCGACCTGTACGCCCGGCAGCGCGGCGAGTCGCTCTACACCGCCGACGGCAAGGTCGGGATCAGCGAAGGGACGCTGACCGACTGGTTCACGATGACGACCAAGCTGCGCGACTCCGGCGGTACGCCGCCGGCCGCGGTGACGTCGGAGTTGGTCGGCCAGCCGGCGCCCGAGCAGAGCCTGATGGGTCGCGGCCTGGCCGGGATGCAGCTGGACTGGACCAACCAGCTCGGCTCGTTGCGCAAGGCATCGGGTTCGGAGCTGCAGCTGCTCCGGGCGCCGGGTGAGGGGGCGGCGACCAAGCCGGGGATGTGGCTGCAGGCGTCGCAGATCTACACGATCAGCGCGCGGACCAAGCACCAGGAGGCCGCGGCCAAGCTGGTGAACTTCCTGGTCAACGACCCGGCCGCGGGCAAGATCACGCTGGCCAACCGCGGCATCCCGGCGAACTCCGAGGTGCTGGCCGCGGTCAAGCCTTCGCTGCCGAAGGACGAGGCCGCGTCGGCGGACTTCATCGCGGCGATCGCGCCGAAGGTCGGGCCGGCGCTGATCATCGGGCCGACCGGGTCGACCGAGAGCATCAAGATCCTGGACCGGACCAACGCCGAGGTGCTGTTCAACCGGCAGACCCCGGCTCAGGGTGCGCAGCGGTTCCTGGAGGAGCTCGGGGCGGCGATTCGGTGATCGACCGCCGGGCGCTGGTCAGCCGGTACGACGTCGAGGTGATGGGCGTCGTACCGGAGGCACCGCTGTCGGTGGGCAACGGGGAGCTGTGCTTCACCGTGGACTCGACCGGGCTGCAGACCTGGCCCGAGCGCTACCCGGTCGCGCCCCGAACCGAGGGTGAGCCGACCGGCAGCCTGCTCGGGACGCTGTCGCAGTGGGGCTGGCACAGTTTCCCGGGCGCGCACGACCTGAGCGAGACGCGGCGCGAGTACGCGACGCCGAAGGGCCCGGTCCCGTACGTCGATCTCGGCGCGGAGATGGATCTCGCGACGACGGACGAGCCGCAGCAGACCGCCGCCGAGGAGTGGTTGCGGGCGAACCCGCACCGGCTTGAGCTCGGGCAGATCGGGTTCGTGCTGCCGGGGGAGGCGACCCAGCCTCGGCAGCGGCTGGACCTGTGGGGTGGGGTGATCGACAGCGCGTTCGTGGTCGACGGGCACGGTGTACGGGTGCGGACGCTGTGTGCACCGGACGAGGACGTGATCGCGGTCCGGGTGGAGTCGACGGCGCGGCTCGGGGTGCGGCTCGCGTTCCCGTACGGGTCGGGGGCCTGGGGCAACGGTGCGGACTGGGAGCGGCCTGGGGCGCACACGACGACGGTGCACGAGGTCGACGGCGGCTGGCTGCTGGAACGGCGGCTGGACGGGACCCGGTACTGGGTGACGGTCGGGGCCGAGGACGCGCGGCTGGAGCAGATCGGGACGCACGAGTTCTTGCTCAGGGCAACGGCTGAGGTGCTGGAGCTGCGGGTCGGGTTCTCGGGGGAGCAGCGAGCGGTGCCGGCGGGGTTCGCGGCGCTGGAGGTGGAGTGCCGGGAGTCGTGGGCGAGGTTCTGGGAGTCCGGCGCTGCTGTTGAGTTGCAGGGCGACGCCCGCGCGGCCGAGATCGAGCGGCGCGTGGTGCTCTCGCAGTACCTGACCGCGATCAACTGCGCCGGCTCACTCCCGCCGCAGGAGACCGGGCTGCTCTGCAACAGCTGGCGCGGGAGGTTCCACCTGGAGATGCACTGGTGGCACGGCGCGCACTTCGCCTTGTGGGGAAGACCGGAGCTGCTCGAACGCAGCCTGGGCTGGTACGAGCGGATCCTGCCGGTCGCGCGGGAGACTGCGCGGCTGCAGGGGTACGCCGGGGTGCGGTGGCCGAAGCAGGTCGCGCCCGACGGGCGGGAGAGCCCGAGCAGCATCGGGCCGTTCCTGGTCTGGCAGCAGCCGCATCCGATCTACCTGGCCGAGTTGGTTCGGCGTACGGGGTCGGTGGATGCGGTGGAGCGGTACGGCAGGATCGTGCTGGAGAGCGCCGAGTTCATGGCGTCGTACGCCGTGAAGACCGCGCGCGGCTACCAGCTCGGGCCGCCGCTGATCCCGGCGCAGGAGTCGTACTCGGCGATCCGCGGCGAGCTGGTGAACCCGACGTTCGAGCTGGCGTACTGGCGATGGGCGCTGCTCGTCGCGCAGGAATGGCGGGAGCATCTCGGGCTGCCGCTGGAGCCGCGCTGGGCCGAGGTGGCCGACGGGCTGGTGCCCGTGCCGGTCGAGGACGGTTGCTACGCGGCGATCGAGGGCGAGACCGTGCGCGCCGACCATCCGTCGATGCTGTACGCGCTCGGGCTGGTCCCCGACACCGGGTACGTCGACCGCGCCACGATGCGGCGCACGCTGGACGGCGTACTGGCTGACTGGGACTGGGAGAGCACCTGGGGCTGGGACTACCCGGCGATCGCGATGACCGCGGCACGGCTCGGCGAGCCCGAGCTGGCCGTCGACGCCTTGTTGCTCAAGGCCACCAAGAACGACGTGCTCGCGAACGGGCACAACCGGCAGACCCCGTCGCTGCCGGTCTACCTCCCGGGCAACGGCGGCCTGCTCGCCGCCGTCGCGCTGCTGGCGGCGGGGGCCGACGGCGTCGAGCCGGCGTTCCCCCGCGACTGGACCGTCCGGCACGAAGGACTGCACCGCTCACCCTGAAGCCAATCCAAGGAGACTCGTGAACAACCGCCGTTACGCCCTGGTCGGGACCGGTTCGCGCGCCGGCATGTACGTCGGCGCCCTCACCTCGACGTACGCCGACGTCGGCACGCTCGTGGCCTGGTGCGACACCAACCCGACCCGGATGAAGTACTACGACGAGGTGGTGACCGCAGCGGGGGGCACCGCGCCACCGCACTACGGGCCGGACGACTTCGCACGGCTGCTCGACGAGCAGCGGCCGGAGGTCGTGATCGTCACCTCTCCGGACGCGACCCACCACCGGTACGCCGTCGCGGCGCTCGAAGCGGGCTGCGACGTGGTCGTCGAGAAGCCGCTGACGACGGCGCTCGACCCGGCCCAGGAGATCGTCGCCGCGGTCGAGGGATCGTCGGGCGATCTCGTGGTGACCTTCAACTACCGCTACTCCCCCCGCAACAGCGAGTTCCGCCGCCTGATCGCCGACGGCGCGATCGGCAAGGTGACCTCGATCCACTTCGAGTGGGCGCTGGACACCGTGCACGGCGCCGACTACTTCCGCCGCTGGCACCGCCGCAAGGAGATCTCCGGCGGGCTGCTCGTGCACAAGTCCAGCCACCACTTCGACCTGGTCAACTGGTGGCTGGCCGACGTACCGGAGGTGGTGACCGCTGCCGGCGGGTTGCGCTTCTACGGCGACAAGAACGCTGCCGAGCGCGGGCTGACCGATCGTCCGGTGCGGTCGGCGGGATCGCCGGGCCTGACCACGGATCCGTTCGCGCTCGACCTGGCGGCGGACGACAAGCTGCGTGCGCTGTACCTGGACGCCGAGGGCGACGACGGCTACATCCGCGACCAGGACGTGTTCAGCCCGGGGATCAGCATCGAGGACAACATGGGGCTGCTCGTCACCTACCGCTCCGGCGCGATCCTCACGTACTCGCTGAACGCCCACGCGCCCTGGGAGGGCTACCGGGTGTCGGTCAACGGCACCGAGGGCCGGCTGGAGCTGGAGGTCGTGGAGCGCAGCTTCGTCGACAGCGTCGCAGCGGCGGTGGACCCGAGCGTCAACCCCGACGACCCGACCACCGGCGGTACGGCGAACCCACGGCCCGCGGGCGAACGCATCCTGCTGCAGCGGCACTGGGAGCAGGCGCGCGAGATCGAGATCCCGCAGGGCGAGGGCGCGCACGGCGGCGGCGACAACCAGTTGCTGGACGACGTGTTCCGCCCGACCGGTACGCCGGACCCGCTGGAGCGGCGGGCGGGTTACCGCGACGGGCTGCGCAGTGTCGCTGTGGGAATCGCGGCGAACCAGTCGCTGGAGTCGGGTCTACCGGTGAGCATCAAGGACTTCGGACTGCCGCTGGACCGATGACGTGCCGAGCGCCTGCTGGTAGCCGCCGGCGGTACGCGTCCAGAGCACGCCGTTGATAACCAACGACCGGTTGCCCACCGGCTTGGCCGCGGTGGCGAGCACGGGCTTGCGCTGCCACTCGCAACCGGCCCAGGCCTGCTGAGTGACCCGCAGCGCAACAGCACCAGGCCCCTCCGCGTACGTCGACGCGCGGAGGGCCTGGGTGCAACCGACCGGCGTGGCGACGATGAGGACGACCTGCCGCTTGTCAGCGACTACCGGTCGTACCTCGTACACCCGAACAGCGGTGGTCTGTGGAGGAGCAGCCTGAGTCACCGGCGGCGGAGCAGGCGCGGGCTCAGGCTCGGAGGACCCGAAGACCTTGGAGAGCACGAAGACGGTGAAAGAGAGCAGGCCGATCAAGAAGGTCACCACCACAGCGACCCCGTAGACGAACCACACACTCCCCGACGACTTCATCCCGGCGATCCTCTCAAACCCACCAGCTCAAATCCCGCTCAAACACGGAACCAGCCGGAGTTCAGCGTTCCGGGAGCACCTGCTCGACCGAGCACCACCAACTGGTACGCCCTCCAACGGTGCCGGTGGTCATCGGAGCGTGATCGCGCGGGCAAGTACCACCCGCCCGCCGCCAGGGAACGATCGTCAGCGTGTGCACCCCGCCACCGCGAAAAGCTGCGGCGATCGTGGCCCGGATCGAACGCAACAGCTTGGTGATCTGCGCTGGCGACAGATCCCGGACGTTCGTCCCCGGATGCAGCCTCGCCCGCCACAACGCCTCGTCGGCCAGCAGATTGCCGATCCCCGCAACCCGATGCTGATCAAGCAGCCGCGCTTTGACCGGAGCAGACCCACCGCTCAAGGCCGCCCGAAACTGGTCCGGCGTCATCGTCTGCGCATCCGGCCCGAGCTCACCCACCGGCGGATCCAGCCTGACCCGCCCCAACCGCCGCGGATCGACCAACATCAACCGCCCACCGTCCTCAAAGGCCAGCGTAAACCGAGCCCACGAGTAGTCCCCGACCTCCCGCCGCCCCTCCCAGTAGTCCCCACCGTCGATCTCGGCGCCGTCGGCATCAGCCACCACGATCTTCCCCGACATCCCGAGATGAATGCCGAGGCTGATCGTGCTCGAGCCCCCGCGGACTTCGCACCACATGCTCTTGCCCTGCCGCCGCGCGTTCAACAGAACCCCACCGACCAGCGCATCCCGAATCTCCCCCGGCCGGTGCGGCCGGCACACGAAGGAGTCGCTGTCGTCGACGTCGACGATGCGCCGCCCCAGACCATGCTTCTCGATCACCGACCGAGCCGACTCAACCTCAACAAGCTCAGGCACGCCCCGAGCGTAGCTGTCCTGCGGCTACTTCTTCTTCCGCAACAGGTAGACGTCGCCGCTGCCGGCCCGGTCGGTGTTGAAGATCAGGTCCGTGTCGTTGATGAACGCCGCGTGCGGGTGCAGGTTCTCGTCTTCGTGGCACGGGTCCGAACAGTCGTGCTTGAACATCTTCGTCGGATTCACGGTGCCGTCGTCGTTGGGGGTGAAGTAGTAGATGTACGGATCCGTCGGAGTTTGCCCGTCGCCCTGCAGCAGCGTTCCGTCGGGATTCGTCGCGAAGTGGTTTCCCTTCTCGTAGATGTCGTACTTCTTGGTTTTGTCTTTCTTGATGTCGTAGATGATGATCTGTTCCTGCGGCGTTTTGTTGTCGTCGTCGTCGAGTTTCCGGACGTACGCCGCGTTGGTGGCGTTTCCCCAGAACGGGTGCACACCGTGCTCGCCGGACTTGGTCAGGATCTTCTTCTCCTTGGACTTGATGTCGACGACGCCGATCTCGTGCTCATCCTGGACGTGGTAGAGCAGGGTGGTGCCGGTCGGGTTGATCAGCACGTGGTCGACCTTGCCCTCGATGGTCTTCACCTTGGTCTGCGTGCGCTCGCGCACGTCGACCGTGACCAGGTCGGACTGGCCGTTCTTGGTCCCGCCGGTGTGCAGCGAGAGCGCCATCGTCTCCCCGTCCGCGGTCAGCGCGGCGATCCCCTTGATCTCGTACTTCTTGTCCGCGGTGTAGACCTCTCGTTCCTTCCACGGCTCGGTCAGACCGACCCGCTTGATCGTCCGGCCCTCCCGGAAGAAGGCCTCGTTGGTCGCGGCCGAGACGTTGGCGTGGTTCCCGTCCAGGTCGTCGGACGCGGTCACCTGCACGAACGACCCGTCCTTGAGTGACATCAGGTACAGGTTCTCCGCGCCGTCGCGGTCCGACATGAACACGACGGACTTCAGGTCCGGAACGTACGGGTTCACGTCGAGATACATCTTGTTGTCGAGCTTGCTCGAGGTGGTGAGTTGCAACACCTCGTACTTCGGGTCGAGCGCTTTGAGTGTTTTCCACTCGGCCTCGTACTGCTTTCCCTTTTTACCGTTGCTGCCCGAGCTCTGCGCGTAGCTCAGCGACGGCATCGCGAGCAGAGCAACCGAAACAGCAACCGCCAAGAATTTGACCCGCATGAAGATCTACCTCCAGCCGGTGGCATTCATTGATGTCGCTGTAAGTTTATGGACGGTTGCAGAGCGTGACATCGCGAAGAGATTGCAGCTGAATCACAGCCAAGCGAAGCGAAGGCCACCGCAGCAAACCCCAGCCCCAGCAGCCGAGCGAAGCGAAGGCCACCCCACAGCGAACCCCAGCCACAGCGGCCGAGCGAAGCGAAGGCCCAGGGGGTGCGGGTGGCGAAGCCCCCGCCCCGCGCCGAGCGAAGCGAAGGCGCACAACATGCCGAAGGCGACCCGGTCCGCGCTTTCCGCGGACACAGATCGCCTTCGCCTGAGGGTGAGTGACGGGACTCGAACCCGCGGCCACCTGGACCACAACCAGGTGCTCTACCAGCTGAGCTACACCCACCATTGCCGCTTCAACTGCAGCGGCTGGGTAAGCATACCGACGATGGTCAGTTGTCGGAAATCGGGGTGCTGACCAGGCTCGCGGCCGCTCTCGCGGTGTCGCTGTCGGGGCCGGGCTGGGGCACGAAAACGGTCTGCCGGTAGTACCGGAGTTCGGAGATCGACTCGGTGATGTCGGCCAGTGCGCGGTGGTTGCCGTTCTTGGCGGGGGTCGCGTAGTAGACCCGCGGGTACCAGCGCCGGACGAGTTCCTTGATGGAGCTGACGTCGACGTTGCGGTAGTGCAGGTGGGACTCGACCTTGGGCATGTCGCGGACCAGGAAGGTCCGGTCGGTGCCGACGGAGTTGCCGGCCAGGGCGGCTTTGCGCGGCTCCTTGACGTACCCGCTGATGAACTCGAGCACCTGCTGCTCGGCGTCGGCGAGCGGGATGCCGTGCGGGAGTTCCTCGAGCAGTCCGGACGCGGTGTGCATGTCGCGGACGAAGTCGCCCATCTGGTCGAGGGCTTGTTGTGGCGGCGCGATCACCACGTCGATGCCGTCGCCGAGGACGTTGAGTTCGTAGTCGGTGACGAGTACGGCGACCTCGATCAAGGCGTCGTTCGCCAGGTCGAGGCCGGTCATCTCGCAGTCGATCCACACCAGCCGGTCGTTCATGGGAGCCCACCTTACGGCGAGGGGGTCCGTGCGTCGCGCCCGGCAGCCGATTCGCCCGGGCGTGGCGCCCCGTACGGTGTGCTGATGATCGCGACGAGGTTCACGACCGCCCGGCTGGAGCTGCTGCCGCTGGAGGTCCGGTACGCCGAGGAGATGGCGGCGGTGCTGGCGGCGCCGGAGCTCTACGAGTTCACCGGTGGGGAGGCGCCGTCGGTCGACGTACTGACCGAGCGCTACCGGCGCCAGGTCGCCGGGCCGGGGCACCCGGGGGAGTACTGGCTGAACTGGGTGATCAGCTTGGACGGCGTACTGGTCGGCTTCGTGCAGGCGACGGTGACGGACGTCGCCGAGGTTGCCTGGGTGGTCGGGAAGCGGTGGCACCGGCAGGGGATCGCGCGGGAGGCCGCGGTCGGGCTCGTGCAGTGGCTGGGCGACCGCACGGTCATCGCGCACGTGCACCCCGAGCACAAGGCGTCACAGGCCGTGGCCGCCGCAGCCGGCCTGCACAAGACTGATCACGTGGAAGACGGCGAGGAGCGCTGGACGACCTAGCCGGTCACCCAGTCCATGTGGTCGATCCACAGGTCGAGCAGCGCCCGATCGCCGTGCACCTCCAGCTGCGGCGCCTCGGCGAGCGGGCGGCGCCGGCTCAGCACCAAGAGCAGGTCGGCGGCCGGTCCGCGAACGGCGACGTCGGCCTTCAGATGCGTGCGTTCGAGCGCGACCCGGTCCTGCTCGCGCCGGGCCACCCACTCCCCGGCGGCGTCGGTCGCGTGGAAGTGCAGGGTCTCGCCGTTGCCGCGCATCGCGTCGGCGAAGCCGGGCCGGTGCTCCCAGTACCCCTGCGAGGTCATCGTGTCGAGCCAGTCCTCGATCGCCTCGACGGCGTCGTCCGGCTCCAGCTCGTACGTCGTACCGAGCGCGGAGGCCGCATCGGCCCGGTGCACGCACGCCTCGCCGAACAACCGGCGCGACCAGAACTGCACGCCCGCGTCGCCGCCGGACGGGTCCCAGACCGGCGTCTGTTCGGTGACCGACGCGAACGCGCGCTGCGCCTCGGCGGCGCTCTCGTTGAGCCAGTCGCGCCAGGCGGCCGGGTCGGTCGGCCCCGGGGTGTAGCTGGCGAAGGCCGGGCCCGGATCCATCATCCGCTCCCCGACCAGCTTCGCGATCTCCCGCTGGGTCGAGCCGACGTGGTCGACGAGCTCGGTCAGCGTCCACTCCGGGCAGGTCGGGACCGGCGCGGAGCCGTCGGCGCCGTCCACCCAGCCGGCGAACGTGGCCGTCTGCTCGACGACTCCGGACAAGTAGGCCTGCGGGTCCATCGCGGTACCTCCGACTGGCGGTGACGTTGCCGGTCAGCCTTGCACGTGGTGAGGCCAGGACACAGGGGAGTCGCCGCTCCGTTCGGAGCAGGAAACGGAACAGGCCCGCTCCGACGAGTCGGTGCGGGCCTGCTACGTACTGAGGGTTCAGACGGGGCGAACGTTCTCCGCCTGCGGGCCCTTCGGGCCCTGCGCCAGGTCGAACTCGACCTTCTGGTTCTCGTCCAGGGTCCGGAAGCCGTCCGTCGCGATCGCCGAGTAGTGCACGAACACGTCGGCGCCGCCGCCGTCCTGCGAGATGAAGCCGAAGCCCTTTTCGCCGTTGAACCACTTCACTGTTCCGCTGGCCATGATCTGCTCCTTTGGTGGGGCGGGTATCAGGTCCGGCGGTCGCCGGCACCTGGGTTGCCGAACGAGCCCTCCCACCCGGACCGTGGCCCGGAAATGAGAAAACGCCCTGCGGATCACATCTCCCGCGGGCGTTTCAAGAACGAACGTGGAACTGCAAAACTGCAACCGACGGAAACGGTAGCACGAAATCACTGCGAGTACAGAGAGCCGCCACAGCGGCTACCAGGAGCCACGGTGGTCCGGGACCATGAACGCGAACGGGATGATCAGCACCAGCACCGCCGCGAACACCACGAAGCTGTGCGCCTGCGCGATCCCGGGCGTGGCCGCGTGCGACAGGATCGCCGTGGTCACCGAGACCGCGATGATCCCGCCGGACTGCCGGAACATCCCGCGCAGCCCGGCGATCGCCGAGATCTGGTCCGGCGCGAGCTGCAGCGAGGCGTTGTTCGACGCCGGGATCGACAGCCCCATCCCGATGCCGGTGACGGCGGCGGCCGCGGCCAGCCACGCGTACGGCGTGAGGCCGTGCGGCGCCAGCGACATGATCGTCATCCCGCCGGCGACCAGCAGGAACCCGCCGATCATCGGGGCCCGGTAGCCGGTCCGCCGCAACGCGAACACGGCCAGCCCGGCGACGCAGATCATCCCGACGGCCCTTGCCGTGAGCAACGTTCCGGCCTGGAGCGGCTGGATCCCGTAGCGGGCTTCGGCGTACAGGGGGACCAGGGCGCCGAAGCCGAGCACGGCGGCGCCGTACAGGAGGTTGATCGCGTTCATCACCGCGAAGCCGCGGCCGCGCAGCAGCTGGACCGGGATGAACGGGTTGGCGGCCCGGTTGGCGTGCCGGACGAACAGGAACCCGAAGAGCAGCGCGAGCACCTCGCTGGCGATGAACAGCGGGTCGGTCGGGGACGCACCGCCGCTGCCGAGCGAGCTGATCCCGTACATGCCGAGCAGGATGGTCAGGGCCAGGAAGGCCGCACCGACCAGGTCGATCCGGGCCGCCTTCTTCGGCGCGCTGTGCGGGACGAACTTCCAGGCCAGCAGGATCAGCAGGACGCCGGCCGGGACGTTGACCAGGAAGATCTCCCGCCACGACCAGTAGGTGACGATGACGCCGCCGATGATCGGGCCGAGGATGCCGCCGATCGGGAAGATCGAGGTGAACATGCCGACCGCGCGGTCCCGGTCGCGGCCGAACTGCTCGGCCACGATGCCGGTCGCGGTCGGCATGAACGCGCCGCCGCCGATCGCCTGGAAGGCCCGGAAGACGACCAGCAGGTAGATGTTGTCGGCCAGGCTGCAGGCCAGTGACGCGACCGTGAACAGCACGGCGGCACCGAGGAAGATCTTCTTCCGGCCGAACTGGTCGCCGAGCCGGCCGGCCACCGGCATCACCAGGATCTGGCCGAGCGCGTAGATGGTGATCGTCCAGCCCGACCAGTTCAGCTGGGCGCCGAGGTCGCGCTGGATCGCGATCAGCGCGGTGGCCACGATGGTCTGGTCGATCGAGGCCATCAGCAGCGCGATCGAGACGATCGGGAACACGATCCAGCGCCGCGGCGACGGCTCGTCCCCGCCGAGGACCGGCGGCTCGGCGACCGTGGTCGGCCCGTCGGTGGAAGGGCGGCTGCTGGCTGGGAGACTCTGGGGTTCCATCAGCAGCCAGAGTACATTGCTTGCCAGCAGGCAATAAAGGGGTAGAGACGATGTCCGACACCGAGACGTTGAACAAGCTGCGTGGCGTGATCTCGCGGCTGGCGCGCGAGCTCAACGCCACGGCCACCGACGAGGGCCTGACGCCGACCCAGGCGTCGGTGCTCGGCCTGATCGCGTTCCGCGGGCCGCTCGGCCTGACCGAGCTGGCCCAGCTCGAGGGGCTGAACCCGACGATGGTCTCCCGGGTGATCGGGCGGCTGACCGAGCTCGGGCTGATCCAGCGCGACCCGAACCCGGCGGACCTGCGCGCGATCCAGGTCGAGGCGACCGACCAGGGCCGCGAGCTGCAGCAGCGGATCAAGTTGCTGCGGACCGAGGCGATCGGGAAGTGCCTCGACCAGCTGCCGCAGGAGTCGGCGCGGACGATCATCGACGCGCTGCCGGCACTGGAGGAGCTCGCGCTCGCGCTGCGTTCGACGCACAGCTGAGCGGTCGTCACGGACGGTCGCGGGACTGGTGAAAGGCCGGGCGATCGGTTACTTTCGACTATTAATTCTAGTGAATAACTAGAGTTTTACACCTGTGGGGGGTGGGTCGGATGACGGTTGCGGTGATCGGCGCGGGGGCGGCCGGAGCGCTGGTGGCGGCGCGGCTGCTGGACGCCGCGGACGGGCGGAAGCTGCGGATCGTGCTGATCGATCCGGGCGCCGGTCGCGGCCCGGCGTACTCGACGGACGACGGGCGGCACCTGCTGAACGTCCCGGCGGCCGGGATGAGCGCGCTGCCGGATCGGCCCGGCGACTTCGTCGACTGGCTGCGGGAGCGGGTCGACCCGGAGATCAAGCCGTCGAGCTTCGTCGCGCGCGGCCGGTACGGCGACTACCTGGCCGACCACCTCGCGGAGTGCGAGCGGCGGTCGTCGGCGGTGCTGGAGCGACGGTACGACCGGGTCGTCGCCGTCGACCACACCGGGCGCCGGCAGGTGACCGTGCGGTTCGACACCGGTGAGTCGCTGGTCGCGAGTGCTGCGGTGCTGGCGACCGGTACGGCGCCTGGTGTCGCGTGGGCGCCGGCTGGGCTGGTGTCGTCGGAGCGGTTCGTGGCCGACCCGTGGGCTCCGGGTGCGCTGGATGCTGTGCCGGAGTCCGAGGTGCTGCTGGTTGGCACGGGACTGACGATGGTCGACGTCGCGCTGTCGCTGGACCGGCCGAGTCGCAGCGTGCACGCGGTGTCGCGCCATGGCGTCGTACCGGCGGTGCACCGGTCGGAGAAGACGCCGCCGGTCGCGGCTGAGCTGGCGGGCGATCTGCAGGCGTTGCGGACCGGTGTGCTGCGGCACGTAGTAAAGACAGTACGGCGTACTGGTGACTGGCGGGCGGCGATCGACGGGCTGCGCCCGATCACCGCGCAGCTGTGGAAGAGCCTGTCCGAGGACGACAAGGCCGAGTTCCTGCGGACCGACGCGCGGACCTGGGACGTGCACCGGCACCGGATGGCGCCGATCACCGCGGAGCGGCTCGCGGCCGTGCGCGAGTCCGGGCGGCTGTGTCTGCATCGCGGCGAGGTGGTCGCGGCCGAGGACACGGGCGACGCGGTGCGCGTGCTGCTCAGCGACGGTACGGCGATGACGGTCGGTGCCGTGGTCAACTGCACCGGCCCGGTCGGCGACCCGGCGGCTGACCCACTGCTCGCGACGTTGCTGGCCGGGGGCCTCGCTCGCACCGGCCCGGCCGGGCTGGGCCTCGACACCGCCGACGACGGATGGGTGCTCGGGGCAACTGGTCGGCGGGCGCCGCTGTGGACGCTGGGTGCTCTGCGGCGCGGTGCGCTGTGGGAGTCGACCGCGATGCCGGAGATCCGCGGCCAGGCGGTCGAGGTCGCGCGGGCTGTCGTCGACCACCTCCACCGGCCGGCTGTGCGGCGGCAGAGCGATGTATATGGACTCAGGCTGACGACGACCGCGGCGGCTGCCGCGTCGTACAACGCGGCGTTGGGGCGGCTGCTTCGGTTGCAGGGTGGCGCGGAGGAGCTGGTCGCGGCCGCGGTGATCGAGGATCCGGAGTTCGCGCTCGGGCACGCGGCGCTGGCGCTGCTCGGGCACGAGTGGGGGATGGACGTCGACGTCGCCGCTGAGCTGGCCGCGGCGCAGCGGGCTGGGGAGCGCCGGCTGCTGGACGGGCGCGAGCGGAGCTTCCTGGCGGCCGTGTCGGCTCGGGTGGATCGCGCGGACGCCTCGGCGTTGCTGGATCACCTGCGCGAGTACCCGTTGGACGCGCTGGTCGTCAGCGTCGCCGTACCGACTGTTGCGTTCGGTGGGCTGACGTCGGGGAGCCAGACGGCTGAGCTGGTGGAGAGTCTGGCGCCGTCGTACGGCGGGGACTGGTGGTACGCCGGGCAGTTGGCGTTCGTTCGCCAGGAGCAGGAGCGCTGGGGTGAGGCCGAGCAGCTGTCGTCGTACGCGCTGTCGATCGAGCCGTCGTCCGGACATGCGGTGCATGCCCGGGCACACGTCTTCTACGAGACCGGTCAGCACACCGCCGGGCTGCGCTGGCTGGACGGGTGGATCCGCCGGCGTGGGCCGCAGGCCAACCATCGCGCGCACTTCTCGTGGCACGCGGCGCTGCACGAGCTGATGATGGGCGACGTCGACGCCGTACGGAGCAGGTATTACAGCCAGCTCGCTCCGCCTGGGGTGAGCGGGTCTCGAGTGCTGGTTGACTCGGGGGCGTTGCTGTGGCGGTGCCGGATGACCGGTGCCTGGCCGGACCCGCTGCCGGTCGCGGATGTGGTGGCTGCTGCTCCGGAGGGCTGGCTGGTGCAGCCGCCGACCGGGTTCGCGGCGATGCACAGTGCGCTCACCTTGGCGGCGGCTGACGATCTCGTGGGGCTCGACCGGCTGCGGCGAAACTCTGCCGGGCATGGGGATCCGGTGTTCCGGGACGTCGTCGCGCCGTTGTGCTCGGCGCTGTCGTCGGTCGTGATGGGGGACTGGGGGACCGCGCTGGTGATCCTGCAGGCGTTGCCGTCGCGGCTGCTCGCGCTCGGTGGGAGTGCCGCGCAGCGCGACGTCGTGGAGGAGACGCTGGTCTACGCGTTGGCCTCCGCGGGACGTGGGGACGACGCCGCGCTGCTGCTCGACGCGCGGCTCAGCCGTCGGCCGTCACCGCTCGACGTCCGGCGTCGCAGTGCGTTCACGACCCACTCGGCGACCGCCTGACCGATCCCCCGAGGACCCGCAGCCGACGGACTGCGGGCCCTCGGGCTGCCCGGATTTCGGGCGAGCGCTTTCCAAATCCCTTGGTAGGCAAGGTCTATCGGATGACGCCAAATGTGACCTTGGTCATGCCTTGACCGCCCTCAGGGCTCGGCCTACTGTATGCGGTATACACGAGCCCCTCCGAAAGGCGGGACCATGCAGACTGCTCTGCCCAAGTTCTCCGTGAACTGCTCGATCCTGTTCACCGAACTGCCTTTGCTGCAAAGACCTGCGGCTGCCCGCAAGGCCGGCTTCGAAGCGGTCGAGTTCTGGTGGCCGTTCGACTCCGCGCTGCCGGGCGACGCCGAGGTGGACGCGTTCGAACGCGCCATCCTGGACGCCGAGGTCCAGCTCACCGGGCTGAACTTCGCCGCCGGCGACATGCCCGGTGGCGATCGCGGCCTGGTGTCCTGGCCGCAACGATCGCTGGAGTTCCGCGACAACATCGCGGTCACCCTGGGGATCGGCGAACGCCTCGGCTGCCAAGCGTTCAACGCGCTGTACGGCAACCGGGTCGAGGGGTTCGCGCCCCAGGCCCAGGACGAGCTCGCCGCCGAGAACCTCGCGCTGGCCGCCACCGCGGCCGGCTCCTTCGGTGCGACCGTGCTGGTCGAACCGGTCAGCGGCGCCGAGCGCTACCCGCTGCTGACCGCGGCCGACGCAATCGCGGTGATCGACCGCGTGGTCAGCGAGTCCGGTGTCACGAGCATCGGGCTGCTGGCCGACCTGTACCACCTGACCGTCAACGGGGACGACGTGAGCAAGGCGATCACGACGTACGCCGACCGGATCGCGCACGTGCAGATCGCGGACGCCCCCGGACGCAACGAGCCCGGGACCGGCACGATCCCGATCGATCAGCACCTCGCCGAGCTGGCCGACGCCGGCTACGACGGCTGGATCGGCTTGGAGTACAAGCCGTCCGGCGCGAGCGCCGACAGCTTCGGCTGGCTGACCGACCGATCGTCCTGACCGACAAGGAGCTGGCATGCCACGAATGACTGCCGCCCGCGCGGCGGTGGAGATCCTCCGGCGCGAAGGCGTCTCCCACCTGTTCGGCCTTCCCGGCGCCGCCATCAACCCGTTCTACGCCGCGGTCCGGGCCCAGGGCGAGCTGAAGCACGTGCTGGCCCGGCACGTCGAGGGCGCCTCGCACATGGCCGAGGGCTACACCCGCGCCGAGGCCGGGAACATCGGTGTCTGCGTCGGGACCTCCGGCCCGGCCGGGACCGACATGATCACCGGGCTGTACTCGGCCTCGGCCGACTCCATCCCGATCCTGTGCATCACCGGCCAGGCACCGGTGGCGAAGCTGCACAAGGAGGACTTCCAGGCGATCGACGTACCGTCCATCGCCGCCACCGTGACCAAGATGGCGGTCACGGTGCTGGAGGCGGCCCAGGTCCCGGGCACCTTCCAGAAGGCGTTCCAGGTGATGCGCAGCGGGCGTCCCGGCCCGGTGCTCATCGACCTGCCGCTGGACGTCCAGCTCACCGAGATCGACTTCGACCCCGAGCTGTACGTCCCGTTGCCGATCGCGACGCCGCGGGCCAGCGTCGCCCAGGCGGAGAAGGTGCTCGACCTGCTGGCGGAGGCCGAGCACCCGCTGATCGTGGCCGGCGGCGGCATCGTGAACGCCGACGCGGCCGGCCTGCTGGTCGAGTTCGCCGAGCTGCACGGCGTACCGGTGGTGCCGACGCTGATGGGCTGGGGCACGATCCCCGACGACCACCGGCTGATGGCCGGCATGGTCGGCCTGCAGACCTCGCACCGTTACGGCAACCAGACGCTGCTCGCCTCCGACCTGGTCGTTGGCATCGGCAACCGGTGGGCCAACCGGCACACGGGTGGTCTGGACGTCTACCGCGGTGAGCGCAAGTTCGTCCACATCGACATCGAGCCGACGCAGATCGGCAGGGTGTTCGCGCCCGACCTCGGCATCGTGTCGGACGCCAAGGCCGCGCTGGAGACGCTGATCCACGTCACCCGGGAACGGATGGCCAAGGGCGCGCTGCCGGACCGGTCGCAGTGGGCCGCCGAGTGCCGCGAACGCAAGCGCACGCTGGTACGCCGTACCGACTTCGACGACGTCCCGGTGAAGCCGCAACGGGTCTACCAGGAGATGAACAGTGCCTTCGGACCGGACGTCCGCTACGTCTCCACGATCGGGCTGTCGCAGATCCAGGCCGCCCAGATGCTGCACGTCTACCGGCCCCGGCACTGGATCAACGCCGGCCAGGCGGGCCCGCTCGGCTGGACCGGGCCGGCGGCGCTCGGCGTCGCGGTCGCCGATCCGGACGCGACGGTCGTCGCGCTGTCGGGCGACTACGACTTCCAGTTCCTGATCGAGGAGCTCGCGGTCGGCGCCCAGTTCAAGGTGCCCTACATCCACGTGGTGGTGAACAACGCCTACCTCGGGCTGATCCGGCAGGCCCAGCGCGGGCTGGACATGGACTTCTGCGTCCAGCTCTCGTTCGACAACATCAACACCCCCGAGCTCGGCGGGTACGGCGTCGACCACGTCAAGGTGGCCGAGGGACTGGGCTGCAAGGCGCTGCGGGTGTTCGAGCCCGACGGCATCGGCCCGGCACTGGAAGAGGCCAAGAAGCTGATGGTCGAGCACGAGGTGCCGGTGGTGGTCGAGGTGATCCTGGAACGCGTCACGAATGTTGCCATGGGCACCGAGCTGGACAACGTCGTCGAGTTCGACGAGCTGGACGGTGTGGTCAACCCGATCCCGACGGCCTCCGGCCTACGAGACTGAAGGAGGGACCCGATGAGAGTCGCAGTTCTCGGCGCCGGAGCGATCGGCGCGTACGTCGGCGCGGCCCTGCACCGCGGTGGGACCGAGGTCCACCTGGTGGCCCGGGGCGCCCATCTCGACGCCATCCGGAAGAACGGCGTCCAGGTGCACAGCCCGCGCGGCGACTGGGTCGCGAAGACCCCGGCCACCGACGACCCGAAGGAGATCGGCCCGGTCGACTTCGTCTTCCTCGGCCTGAAGGCCAACTCCTACGCGACCAGCGGCCCGCTGCTGGAACCGCTGCTGCACGACAAGACCGCGGTGATCGCGGCCCAGAACGGCATCCCGTGGTGGTACTTCCACGGGCTGGCCGGCCCCTACGAGGGGCACCGGATCGAGTCGGTCGACCCGGGTGGTGAGGTGACCCGGGTCATCCAGCTCGAACGCGCGATCGGCTGCGTCGTGTACTGCTCCACCGAGCTGGACGGGCCGGGCGTCGTCCGGCACCTGGAAGGCACCCGGTTCTCGATCGGCGAGCCGGCCGGTGGGCAGAGCGAGCGCTGCCTGGAGTTCAGCGAGGCGATGGTCGCGGGCGGGCTGAAGTGCCCGGTCGAGAACGACGTCCGCAACGACATCTGGATTAAGCTGCTCGGCAACGCCGCCTTCAACCCGATCAGCGCGCTGGCCCGGGCCACCATGGTCGAGATCGCCACCCACCAGGGCACCCGCGCGATGGTCAAGCTGATGATGGAGGAGTCGCTGGAGATCGCCCGGGCGGTCGGCTGCGAACCCGACATCTCGGTCGACAAGCGGATCGACGGCGCCGAACGGGTCGGCGAGCACAAGACGTCGATGCTGCAGGACCTGGAGAAGGACAAGCCGCTCGAGCTCGACGTGATCCTCGCCGCGGTGGTCGAGCTGGCCGACCTGACCGGGACCAAGGCGCCCACGCTGCGTGCGGTGCACGCCGTCGCCGATCTGCTGGCCAGCAAGGTCGGGACGTCCACCGAGAAGGTCGCGCACGCGCCGACGTCGGGCCGGATCCCCGGCTCGGTGGCGCCGGCCGCGGTGGCACCGTCGGCGACACCCACCCCCTGACCAGGCGGGTCCGGAGGCGAGCCCTGCCGACAGCCCTCCGGGCCCACCTGTTCCACCCGCTGCGCCCGAAGGACTCCGCGAGGTCTTTCGGGCGCAGTGTCATACCTCGACCAGTAGGACCAGTGGTCTCTTGAGCAGCCCACTGGTCTTGCTGGTCCTGCCGTAGGGTCGACCTGGAATCTCACGTCGCAAAGGAGCGAGCATGAGCCTGGACCAGCAGACCCCGGGAGGGGTGCCCGACGGCAGCGCCGTCCCGCCAACCGGTCGGCCCGACGGCGGCGCCGTCCCACCGCTCGGCCGGTCGGCCGACGGCAGCGCGGGGGACGCCGACTACGGGCGGATCGGCGTCGACTACACCACCTACCGCCGTCCCGAGCCGCGGATCGCGGCCGCGATCCGGGACGCGCTCGGGCCGGTCCGGACGGTGCTGAACGTCGGGGCCGGTGCTGGTTCGTACGAGCCGACCGACCTGGACCTGGTCGCGGTGGAGCCATCGGCGCAGATGCGGGCCCAGCGACCGGCCGGCCTGGTTGAGGCGATCGACGCGACCGCCGAGCAGTTGCCATTCGCCGACAACGCCTTCGACGGCGCGATGGCGACGTTCACGGTCCACCAGTGGCGCGATCTCGAGGCGGGGCTGGCCGAGGTCCGCCGGGTGACCGCCGGCCCGGTCGTCGTCCTGACCTGTGACCCGACGCTGCTGAAGTGGTTCTGGCTGTACGAGTACGCGCCGGAGGCGATCGAGACCGAGGCTCGGCGCTACCCGCCGATCGAGTCCGTCACCGCGGCACTCGGCGGCGGGCAGGCGTTCGGCGTACCGATTCCGCTGGACTGCTCGGACGGCTTCGGCGAGGCGTACTACGGCCGCCCGGAGCGGCTGCTCGATCCCGGCGCCCGGCAGGCCAACTCCGCCTGGAGCTTCGTCGCGCCCGAGGTGCACGAGCGCTTCACCGAGCACCTCGGCCGCGACCTCGCCGACGGGACCTGGGACGCGCGCCACGGACACCTGCGCGACCAGCAGCACTTCGACGGATCGCTGGTCATGGTCGTCTCCCCGGGAGATCTTATCTATCATCGCTGAATGGCGATGACAGAGCTGAAGGTCGATGAGACGGTCGGGCTGGCCGCGGCGGCCTGTTTGTTCAACGGGTTCAGCGACGGCTCCCGGCTGGCGATCGTGCGGCACCTGGCCGCCGGCGAGCAGCGGGTCGTCGACCTGACCGAGCAGCTCGGGCTGGCCCAGTCGACCGTCTCCAAGCACCTCGCCTGCCTGCGGGACTGCGGACTCGTCGAGTCCCGCCCGCAGGGCCGGGCGTCGCTGTTCAGCCTGACGCACCCCGAGGCGACGATGGAGCTCCTGGCCGCGGCCGAGACGCTGCTCGCGCTGACCGGGGACGCGGTCGCGCTCTGCCCGGTCTACGGGATCGAGGCGCAGGGGTGAGTGAACCGCTGCAGATCAGTACGACGTGGATCGCGGACGCCGACGAGCGCCGCCGGCTCGGTCGCCGCGCGCAACTGCTGGCCGCCGCGTCCGTCACGTACAACGTGGTCGAGGCCGTCGTCGCCATCACCGCCGGCCTGGTCGCCGGGTCGGTCGCGCTGGTCGGCTTCGGGCTCGACTCGGTCGTCGAGGTCTCCAGTGGCCTGATCATCCTGTGGCAGTTCCGGCACCGGCTCCCCGAGACCCGGGAGCGGCAGGCGCTGCGGCTGCTCGCGTTCTCGTTCTTCGGCCTCGCGGCGTACGTCGGGTTCGAGTCGGTGCGCAGCCTGATCGTGGGGTCGGACCCCGAGGCCTCACCGGTCGGGATCGGGATCGCCGTCGCGTCGCTGATCGTGATGCCGTTCCTGTCCTGGGCGCAACGGCGTACGGGCAAGGCCCTCGGGTCGAACGCGGTCGTTGCCGACAGCACCCAAACGTTGCTCTGCACGTACCTGTCGGCGGTGCTGCTGATCGGGCTGGTGCTGAACGCGACGCTCGGCTGGAGCTGGGCCGACCCGGTCGCGGGCCTGATCATCGCGGGCGTCGCGGTCCGCGAGGGGATCGAGGCCTGGCAGGGCAAGGGCTGCTGCTCGCCGATCGCGGGCGGAACGACAGCAGCCGCCGGCTGCACCTGCGCTGAGGGCGCGTGCACCGACGGCTGCTGCTGAGTGAAGGGCCGCCGGCGGGCGAGCTGGCTTTCCCCCGCCGGCGGCCCGGTGTCAGGTGTTCCGTCCTGACAGTTCCTCGACCACCTTCAGCAGTGCTGAGTGGTCGAGAGATCCGTGACCCATGGCGCGGGCCGCGGAAACCAGCTGGGCGACCAGACCGGTCACCGGGAGGGCGACACCGGCCGCCCGGGCGGCGGACTGGGCGATCCCCATGTCCTTGTGGTGCAGGTCGATCCGGAAGCCCGGAGCGAACTCGCGGGCCAGCATCGACGACGACTTCAGGTCGAGGATCCGGTTGCCGGCCAGGCCACCGGCCAGCACCTCCAGGCCGCGCTCGCCGTCCACACCGGACGCCTCCAGCAGCACGATCGCCTCGCTGACCAGCGCGATGGTGCCGGCCACCAGCAGCTGGTTGGCCGCCTTCACCGTCTGGCCCGCGCCGTGACCGCCGACGTGCACGATCGTCCGGCCGAGGTCCTCGAGCACCGGCTTGGCCTCGGCGAACACCTCGTCGTCACCGCCGACCATGATCGACAGCGACGCCTTGATCGCGCCCTGCTCGCCACCGCTGACCGGCGCGTCCAGGACCCGTACGCCGCGCTCGGCGCCCACCTTCGCGACCTCGATCGAGGTCTCCGGCGCGATCGACGACATGTCGATCAGCAGCACCCCCGGCTGCGCCGACTCCAGCACGCCGCCGGGTCCGAGCACGACCTCGGCCACCTGCGGCGAGTCCGGCAGCATCGTGATCACGACCTCCGCCCCGGCGACCGCCTCGGCGATCGTCGGCGCGGGCTTGCCGCCGGCCTGCAGCAGCTTGTCGACCGAGGCCGGGACGACGTCGTACCCGGTGACGTCGTGCCCGGCGCTGACCAGGTTCGCCGCCATGTGCGACCCCATGATGCCGAGGCCGATGAATCCGATCTTCTTCGCCATCGGTTCGTCCTCTCAGACCGGGTTGAGGCTCTGCTCGAGCGCGGCCCGCATCAGCCGGGCGGTCTCCGACGGCGTCTTGCCGACCTTGACCCCGACCGCCTCGAGCGCCTCCTGCTTGGCGGCCGCCGTACCGGAGGAGCCGGAGACGATCGCGCCGGCGTGGCCCATCGTCTTGCCCTCCGGCGCGGTGAAGCCCGCGACGTAGCCGACCACGGGCTTGGTCACGTACTCGGCGATGAAGGCCGCGGCCCGCTCCTCGGCGTCGCCGCCGATCTCGCCGATCATCACGATCGCCTCGGTGTCGGGGTCGTCCTGGAAGGCCCGCAGCGCGTCGATGTGGGTGGTGCCGATGATCGGGTCACCGCCGATCCCGATCGCGGTGGTGAAGCCGTACTCGCGCAGCTCGTACATCATCTGGTACGTCAGCGTGCCGGACTTCGAGACCAGGCCGATCCGGCCGGGGCCGGCGATGTCGGCCGGGATGATGCCGGCGTTGGCCAGGCCGGGGCTGATCAGGCCGGGGGAGTTCGGGCCGATGATCCGGGTCCCGTTCGCCTCGGCGTGCGCGAAGAACGCGGCGGTGTCGTGCACCGGCACGCCCTCGGTGATCACCACGACCAGCTCCAGGCCGGCGTCGACGGCCTCGATCACCGCGCCCTTGACGAACCGCGGCGGCACGAACACCACCGACACGTCGGCGCCGGTCGCCTTCACGGCGTCGGCGCAGGATCCGTAGACCGGGATCGACCGCTTGGCGAAGTCGACCGACTGGCCGCCCTTGCCCGGCGTCACGCCGCCGACGATGTTGGTGCCCGCGCCGAGCATCCGGGAGGTGTGCTTCTGCCCCTCGGCGCCGGTCATGCCCTGCACGATGACCTTGCTCTTGTCGGTCAGGAAGATCGCCATCTGTCCAGCTCCTCTCAGGCCTGCGCGGCCAGCTCGGCGGCGCGGTCGGCGGCACCGTCCATGGTGTCCACCACCGTCACCAGCGGGTGGTTCGCCTTGGCGAGGATCTTGCGGCCCTCGTCCACGTTGTTGCCGTCGAGCCGGACCACCAGCGGCTTGTTCGCCGCGGGGCCGAGCAGCTCGAGCGCCTGCACGATGCCGTTGGAGACCGCGTCGCAGGCGGTGATGCCGCCGAAGACGTTCACGAACACGCTCTTCACCTGGGCGTCGCCGAGGATGATGCCCAGTCCGTTGGCCATCACCTCGGCGCTCGCGCCACCCCCGATGTCCAGGAAGTTCGCGGGCTTCACGCCGCCGTGCGGCTCACCGGCGTACGCGACGACGTCGAGCGTCGACATCACCAGCCCGGCGCCGTTGCCGATGATCCCGACCTCGCCGTCGAGCTTGACGTAGTTGAGGCCCTTCTCCTGGGCGGCGGCCTCGAGCGGGTCGGCCGCGGCCTTGTCCTCGAAGGCGGCGTGGTCGGGGTGCCGGTAGCCGGCGTTCTCGTCCAGCGTCACCTTGCCGTCGAGTGCCTCCAGCCGCCCGTCGCCGAGCTTGACCAGCGGGTTCACCTCGACCAGCGAGGCGTCCTCGGCGATGAACACCGTCCAGAGCGTCTTGACCACCTCGGCGGCGCCCTCGGGGAAGCCGGCCGCGGCGACGATCTCGGCGGCCTTCGCGTCGTCGACACCGACCGCCGGGTCGATCGCGATCTTGGCGATCGCGTCCGGGTTGGTGTGCGCGACCTCCTCGATCTCGACACCGCCCTCGGTGCTGGCGATGCACAGGTAGCCGCGGTTGGCCCGGTCGACCAGGAACGAGAGGTAGTACTCCTCGGCGATGTCGGCCGCCGGGGCGAGCAGCACCCGCCGTACGGTGTGGCCCTTGATGTCCATCCCGAGGATGTCCTGGGCCCGGGCGGTCGCCTCGGCGGGGTCGGCGGCCAGCTTGACGCCACCGGCCTTGCCGCGGCCGCCGGCCTTCACCTGGGCCTTGACCACCACCCGGCCGCCGAGCGCCTCGGCCGCTGCGGCCGCGTCGGCGGCGTCCTCGACCACCCGGCCGAGAGTGACCGGCACGGCGTGCCGGGCGAAGAGTTCTTTGGCTTGGTACTCCATCAGGTCCACGGGGGGTAGTCCTCTCCTCACGCACGCTGCTGACTCGTTCTGGCGACTGTATGCTGTATGCAAGCTCACATTCAAGGGCCCGTGGGTCTGGACAAGAGGTAGCGGAGAGGAGTACCAAAGTTCCATACGGTATGCAGTAGTCAGGAGGCGATCATGAATGACGCGACCACCAGTACGCCTCCCCGGGACGTTCGGGACGTGTACGGCCGCCGGTACCGGATCGGCGAGGACGCCCGGGAGCTGACCGGGCACTCCCGCCGCAGGCAGCTGTGGGCCGCGTGGGCCTGCATGGCGGCGATCAGTCCACTGCAGTACTCGTTCGGCTCGGCCGCCCTCGGCCTCGACGCCGGACGGGCCTGGGGAACCGTCCAGACGATGTGGCTGCTGGCCGTCTTCGTCGCTTTCCAAGCACTCGTCGCCGTCCCCGCCGCCTGGTTGCAGCGCGTACGCCGGGTGACGCCGACCCAGCTGGTCGTCCTCGGCGGGTTCCTCGCCGCGGTCGGCCTGGTGACGCTGGCCCACGTCGGCAGCTACGCCGGCGCGGTCTTCGGGTACGCCGTCGTCGGCGGCGCCGGCGCCGGGCTCGTCTACTCCGCGTGCATCACCACCGCGGCCCGCTGGTTCCCCGACCGGCGGACGTCCACGATCGGGTTCGTCACCGGCGGCTTCGCCGTCGGCGCCGTACCGAGCATCCTGCTGCTGACGCTCTTCGACACCACCGGCGGCCAGCGCTACGTGTTCGACCTGACCGCGGTGGTCGCGCTGCTGATCGTGATGACCGCGGGCGGCCTGCTCAAGGACCCGCCGCGGCACTGGTGGCCGGCCGAGATCGACGCCCAGGCCTGGGCCGTCGACCGGCGGCTGAACCGGAGCATCCCGAACAACCTGCCCGCCGTGCGCTACTACCGCCCAGGTGAGGCGATGCGGACCGGTGCGCTCCCGCTGATGTGGCTAACGCTGGCGATCAGTACGGCGCTGTCGCTGTTCGGCATCGCGTTCGTGGTCAGCTACGCGACCGAGGCCCGGCTCGGGACGGCTGTCGCCGGGCTGGCCGCCGGAATGCTTGCCGCGGTCAACGGTCTCGGGCGCTCCACGGCCGGGACGCTGTCCGACCGGTTCGGCCGGCGGCGGGTGCTGGCCGCCGTACTGATGGTCGAGGGTTTCACCCACGTCGGCCTGGTGCTGGCGGGGGAGGCCGGGATGGGTGTCGTGTTCGTGCTGTGCGCGATGTTCGCCGGGCTCGGCGGTGGCGCCTTCTACGCCATCATGGCGAACCTGGTGCTGGAGTTCTTCGGCGAGAACAGCCTGCTGCAGAACCAGTCCATCCTGTACAGCGCCAAGGCCGTCGGCGGCCTGGTCGGCGTCGGCGTCGCCGCGACCCTGGTGGCGACGGTTGGCTACCGCCCGGTCTTCCTGGCCGCCGGAGCACTGGGGCTGGTCACCGCGCTCATCGTCCGCTTCCTCAAGCAACCAGGCCGACCAGCGTTGTCGGTGAGCTCCCACCTCGGTACGCCGGTCGCCGGCGCCGTCAGGCCGGGCGAGTGAGTCGCACTGAGGCAGGACCGGACACGAGCGCCGAGTACGCGTGGGTGCGTCCTGCTGAGCCGTGCGTGCTCGAGCTCGTCTCCAAGCTGGCGCGCGAACCCTGGACGGACCGGCCGACTTGCGTGCATCCGGTCCTCGGATCGGTCGCGCGGGCTGTGCACGACCACTGCAGCCCGCGCGGCCGGCAGGCGTTGTTGCCGCTGGCCCCTTTGTTCCTGGACACCGCGCGGCCGGGCTTCGACCTGTCCGCGCGGCTGGTGGCGCTCTGCGTGTCGAGTGCGCTGTCCGGGCCGGGGGAGATGGCGGGGGACGAGCGCTCGCGCCTGCGGAACGCGGAGGAGACAGCGTGCTACCTACTGGCCGACCGGTCGGGCCCACCGCCCGCCGGGCCGGCCCGCTGGTGGTTGCCCGCGCTGGACCGGCTGAAGCTCAGCGAGCCGTTCTACCGGACCGTCGTGGCCACCGAGCATGCCGCGGAGGCAGTCGTGGGGGGGGGGGGGGGGGGGGGGGGGGGGGGAGGGGGGGGGGGGAGAGTGTGGGGCGGGTCTTGTTATTTTTTTTCTGTTTTGCTT
>NZ_JBVJNV010000001.1:1919357-2058198 GCF_055583505.1 Kribbella sp. NPDC104740
TTCCCCCTTCCTACCCCTACAAAATCCCGCCAACCCCTCCCCCCGGCCTTCCGTCCCCCCAGCCCCTTCCTGGGAGTCTTTTGTGCCCCCCCCCCGCGCCCCCCCCCACGACGTACGGCTCAAGCGGCTCCTGCGACAGTGCCTGTCGCTGGCCTCCTAGGGCGCCCTGCGCCCCGGCGCGCCCAGGCCCTCGTGGTCGACGTCGCCGGCGCCCCACAGGCCGTGGTCGCGGTCGTCGTCCGGGATGACCATCAGCTCCTGGCGGCGCGGCGCGCGGACCTGCTCCTCGAGGCGGCGCAGGTCGGCCGTGCAGCGGGCGACGTCGTCCATCAGGCGCAGGACGTCGAGGTGCGGGCCGAGCCGGCTGCGCAGCCCGGCCACCGCCTGGTCGAGGGCCTGCAACGCCTGCCGGGTCCGGTCGAGTTCGTCGTGAATGCTCATCGCAGCTCCCCTGAATTCGCGGTTGTCACCCCGTGCCTAGTGACAAGAATACGGGATACTGCATACAGTCGTCCCAACAAGTTTCTGCTGGGTGTCGAGGCCTGGACAACGGGTTCGGCGGTGCGATATGACTACGACTACACCATACGGTATGCAATCTACCGAACCATATGAATCCCAGGCAGTGTGGCCCCGTCCCAGCGGGCACAGCCCAGCCGGGCAGAGACCGGACCCTTCCACGAGGAGATGACTGCACAGATGGCCCAAACAGTGTCCGAATCGAACGCGGTCGCGAACCCGACCGACCCGGAGCCGAAGACCGCCACGATCTCTGGCGGGCACCTGGTGGCCAAGGCCCTCAAGGCCGAGGGGATCGACGTGATCTTCACCCTCTGCGGCGGTCACATCATCGACATCTACGACGGCTGCGTGGACGAGGGCATCGCCGTCGTCGACGTCCGGCACGAGCAGGTCGCCGCGCACGCGGCCGACGGCTACGCCCGGATGACCGGTAAGCCCGGCTGCGCCGTGGTCACCGCCGGCCCCGGTACGACGGACGCCGTCACCGGTGTCGCGAACGCGTTCCGCGCGGAGAGCCCGATGCTGCTGATCGGCGGCCAGGGCGCGCTGAACCAGCACAAGATGGGGTCCCTGCAGGACCTGCCGCACGTCGACATGATGACCCCGATCACCAAGTTCGCCGCGACGGTGCCGCACACCGCCCGGGTGGCCGACATGGTGTCGATGGCCTTCCGCGAGTGCTACAACGGCGCCCCCGGCCCGTCGTTCCTGGAGATCCCCCGCGACATCCTGGACAACTCGGTACCGGTGGAGTCCGCGACCGTCCCCGAGGCCGGCCGCTACCGCGGCTCCACGAAGTCCATCGGTGACCCGGCCGCCGTCGAGGCGCTGGCCGACCTGCTGGCCCGGGCCGAGAAGCCGGTCGTGCTGCTCGGCACCCAGGTCTGGACCTCGCGCGGCAGCGACGCGGCGATCGAGTTCGTCCGCAAGAACAACGTGCCGGCCTTCATGAACGGCTCGGCCCGTGGCACCCTGCCCCCGGGCGACCCGCACCACTTCCACCTGTCGCGCCGCTACGGCTTCAACAACGCCGACCTGATCCTGATCGTCGGTACGCCGTTCGACTTCCGGATGGGCTACGGCCGCCGGCTGCCCAAGGGCGCGACCGTGGTCCAGATCGACATGGACTACCGCACCGTCGGCAAGAACCGCGACATCGACCTCGGTCTGGTCGGCGACCCGGGCGCGATCCTGGCCGCCGTCACCCAGGCCGCCTCGGGCCGGGTCCAGAAGGCCGGTGACCGCAAGGCGTGGTTCAACGAGCTGCGCGCCGAGGAGGACGCGGCGTACCAGAAGCGGCTGCCCAAGCAGCTGTCGGACGCGAACCCGATCCACCCGCTGCGGCTGGCCCACGAGATCAACGAGTTCCTCACCGAGGACTCGATCTACATCGGCGACGGCGGCGACATCGTCACCTTCTCCGGCGGCGTCGTCCAGCCCAAGTCGCCCGGCCACTGGATGGACCCGGGCCCGCTCGGCACCATCGGCGTCGGCATCCCGTTCGTGATGGCCGCGAAGTACGCCCGCCCGGACAAGGAGGTCGTCGCGCTGTTCGGTGACGGCGCCTTCTCGCTGACCGGCTGGGACTTCGAGACGCTGGTCCGGTTCAAGCTCCCGTTCGTCGGGGTGGTCGGCAACAACTCCTCGATGAACCAGATCCGCTACGGCCAGGAGGCCAAGTACGGCCACGACCGCGGCCGGATCGGCAACACCCTCGGCGACGTGAAGTACGACGAGTTCGCCAAGATGCTCGGCGGCTACGGCGAGGAGGTCCGTGACCCCAAGGACATCGGGCCGGCCATGCAGCGGGCCCGCGAGTCGGGGCTGCCGTCGCTGATCAACGTGTGGGTCGACCCGGACGCGTACGCGCCCGGAACCATGAACCAGACCATGTACAAGTAGCGATCCCCGGGCGGCGGTCCGTTCCCTGGCGGACCGCCGCCCCAGTACTGGAGGACCACTATGGGTAAGGCCCTTGAAGGTGTCCGCGTACTCGACATGACCCACGTGCAGTCCGGACCGTCCTGCACACAGCTCCTCGCCTGGCTCGGCGCCGACGTGGTCAAGCTCGAAGCGCCGACCGGTGACATCACCCGCCAGCAGCTGCGCGACCTGCCGGACGTCGACAGCCTCTACTTCACGATGCTGAACTGCAACAAGCGCAGCATCACCCTGAACATGAAGTCCGAGCGCGGCAAGGAGATCTTCACCGACCTGGTGAAGAACTCCGACGTCCTGGTCGAGAACTTCGCCCCCGGCGCGATCGACCGGATGGGTTTCACCTGGGACCGGCTGCAGCTGATCAACCCCGCCCTGGTCTACGCCTCGATCAAGGGCTTCGGCCCCGGCCGTTACGAGGACTTCAAGGCCTACGAGGTGGTCGCCCAGGCGATGGGCGGCGCGATGAGCACCACCGGGTACGAGGACGGCCCGCCGACCGCCACCGGAGCCCAGATCGGTGACTCCGGCACCGGCATCCACCTGGTCGCCGGCATCCTGGCCGCGCTGTACCAGCGCACCAACACCGGCAAGGGCCAGCGGGTCAGCGTGGCGATGCAGGAAGCCGTGCTGAACCTGACCCGGGTGAAGCTGCGCGACCAGCAGCGGCTGGCCCACGGCCCGCTGCGCGAGTACCCGAACGACAACTTCGGCGACGAGGTGCCGCGCTCGGGCAACGCCTCCGGCGGCGGCCAGCCCGGCTGGGCGGTCAAGACCGCGCCCGGCGGCCCGAACGACTACATCTACGTGATCGTCCAGCCGCCCGGCTGGGCCCCGATCGCGAACCTGATCGGCAAGCCGGAACTGGCCGACGACCCGGACTGGGCGACGCCCGCGGCCCGGCTCGACAAGCTCGACAAGATGTTCGCGCTGATCGAGCAGTGGACCGAGCAGCACACCAAGTTCGAGGTGATGGACAAGCTGAACGCGCTGAACGTGCCGTGCGGCCCGATCCTGTCCACCAAGGAACTGATCGAGGACGAGACGCTGGCCGAGCTCGGCGCCGTCGTCGAGGTCAAGCACCCGACCCGCGGCAGCTTCAAGACCGTCGGCTGCCCGATCAAGCTGTCCGACTCGCCGGTCCAGGTGGAGACCTCACCCGGTCTCGGTGAGCACAACTCCGTGATCTACGGCGGACTCGGCATCGACACCGCCGAGCTGGAAGAGCTCAAGGCCGCCGGCGTCGTCTGAGAGTACGACCCCACCACCCCGCTTCTGAGGAGCTTCAGGCAATGACATATGACAAGGCAGCTGTCCAGTCCATCCTCGACCAGGCTCTGGCGGAAGGCCGCACCTCGCTGAGCGCACCCGAGGCCAAACTGGTCGCGGACGCGTACGGCATCCCGACCCCGGGAGAGGGCCTGGCCACGACTGCCGAGGGGGCCGCGGGTCTCGCGGCCGAGATCGGGTTCCCGGTCGTCCTGAAGATCGTCTCGCCCGACATCCTGCACAAGACCGAGGCGGGCGGCGTGGTGGTCGGCGTCGACAGCGCCGAGGCCGCCAAGGCGGCGTACGACAAGATCGTCGCCAACGCCAAGGCCTACGACGCCGGCGCGTCGATCACCGGCGTGCAGGTGCAGAAGATGCTGGTCACCGGCGGTGACGTGCAGGAGGTCATCGTCGGTGCGGTCACCGACCAGACGTTCGGCAAGATCGTCGCCTTCGGCCTCGGCGGTGTCCTGGTCGAGGTGCTCAAGGACGTCACCTTCCGGCTGGCGCCGACCTCGCCCGACGAGGCCCGCTCGATGATCGAGGGGATCGGCGCGCACGAGATGCTGAACGGCGTCCGTGGCTCCAAGCCGGTGGACAAGGAGGCGATCGCGCAGATCATCACCCGGCTGTCCGACCTGGTCGAGGACTTCCCGCAGTTCGCCGAGGTGGACCTGAACCCGGTGCTGGCCGGGCCGGACGGGGCCACGGCGGTGGACTTCCGGATCATCGTGGACGCCGAGGCCGGCAAGCCGGTCGAGCGCTACACCCAGGAACAGATCCAGACCGCGATGACCCGGATCATGAAGCCCCGGGCGGTCGCCGTGATCGGCGCCTCGAACGAGGACGGCAAGATCGGCAACTCGGTGATGAAGAACCTGGTCAACGGCGGCTACCAGGGCGAGATCTACCCGATCAACCCCAAGGGCGGCGAGGTGCTCGGGCTGAAGGCGTTCCCGAGCATCACCGACGTGCCCGGTGACGTCGACGTCGCGGTCTTCGCGGTGCCGGCCAAGTTCGTCGGCGGCGCGCTCGAGCAGTGCGGCCAGAAGGGGGTCGCGGGCGCGATCCTGATCCCGTCCGGGTTCGCCGAGACCGGTGAGCAGGAGCTCCAGGACGAGGTCGTCGCGATCGCCAAGAAGCACAACGTGCGGATCCTCGGGCCGAACATCTACGGCTACTACTACCTGCCGGAGAACCTCTGCGCGACGTTCTGCACGCCGTACGACGTGAAGGGCAGCGTGGCGCTGTCGTCGCAGTCCGGCGGCATCGGGATGGCGATCCTGGGCTTCAGCCGGTCCAGCCGGATGGGTGTCTCGGCGATCGTCGGCGTCGGCAACAAGGCCGACATCGACGAGGACGACCTGCTCACCTTCTTCGAGTCCGACGACAACACCAACCTGATCGCCATGCATCTGGAGGACCTCAAGGACGGCCGGGCCTTCGCCGAGACCGCCGCCCGGGTCTCCAAGAAGAAGCCGGTCGTGGTGCTGAAGGCCGGCCGCACCGACATGGGTGCCCGGGCCGCGAGCTCGCACACCGGCGCGCTGGCCGGCAACGACAAGGTCTACGACGACATCCTGCGGCAGAGCGGCGTGGTCCGCGCCCCGGGCCTGAACGAGATGCTTCAGTACGCCCGGGGCATCCCGCTGCTGCCGACGCCGAAGGGCGAGAACGTCGTCATCATCACCGGGGCCGGCGGCTCGGGTGTGCTCCTGTCCGACGCCTGCGTCGACAACGGGCTGCAGCTGATGACGATGCCCGAGGACCTGGACGCGGCGTTCAAGAAGTTCATCCCGCCGTTCGGGGCCTCCGGCAACCCGGTGGACATCACCGGTGGCGAGCCGCCGTCGACGTACCGCAACACGGTCGCGCTGGGCCTCCAGGACGAGCGGATCCACGCCCTGATCCTGGGCTACTGGCACACCATCGTCACCCCGCCGATGGTCTTCGCCAAGCTGGTCGCCGAGGTCGTCGAGGAGTACCGGGCCAAGGGCATCGACAAGCCGGTCGTCGCCTCGCTGTCCGGTGACGTCGAGGTCGAGGAAGCCAGCCAGTACCTGTTCGAGCACGGCGTGGTCGCCTACCCCTACACCACCGAGACGCCGGTCCAGGTGCTCGGTGCCAAGTACCGGTGGGCCCGGAACGCGGGTCCGCTGGGTTCCTGAGAAGGCACGTTCTGACGGAGTAGAAAGCCGGTGATGCGTCTGGGCCGGGGGGCAGTGCACGGGGGAGCGTAAAGTCTCGTCAAGCTGGCGTCGATATAAGGAGTCCGCCTTGGACGTCACAAGCAAGACCTCAGAAGTACCCGAAGAGCCGGCCGCGTCATCGGCCACCGAGCGGGTCTGGCGCGCGGGCAGGCTCGAACCGATGCCGATCCGGCCGTTGCCGGAGGCACCGCCTTCCCTGCACATCCTCGGTCCGACCGTCTTCCTGGTCGCGCTGGGCGTCGGCATGGGTGAGTCCTACATGTGGCCCCGGCTCGTCCTGGTGTTCGGTCCGGACATCCGGTGGCTGTTCCTGGTGGGTGTCACCCTGCAGGCGTTCGTGCTGCTGGAGATGGCCCGGTACGCGATGGCGACCGGTGAGTCGATCTTCTTCGGCGCGGCCCGGATCTTCAAACCGATGATGTGGTTCTTCTACGTCGCGGCGATCCTGATCTACATGTGGCCCGGCCACCTGTCGGCCGGAGCGTCCGCGTTCGAGGAAGTGAGCGGCATACCCTGGCAGGCGACAGCCTGCGTGGCCCTGGTCTTCGTGGGTGTGCTGTTCAGCCTGCTGTCGGTGATCTACAACTTCCTGGAGAAGCTGCTCGGCTTCCTGATCGGCCTGCTGGTCGTCGGGACGTCGGTGATCGCGGCGATCGTCGGCCAGTGGAGCGATCTGGCCAACACCATCCAGGGCATGTTCGCCTTCGGCTACTTCCCCGACAAGGCCCTGTCGGCCGCGTGGTTCCCGATCGTGGTCGGTTCGATCGCCTTCGCCGGGCCGTCCGGTATGCAGCAGATGTGGTACACGCTGCAGCTGCGTGACTCCGGTGCCGCGATGGGGTCGCACATCCCGAAGATCCGTGGTCTGCGTGCCTCCGGTGAGGCCGAGGCGATGCCGTCGCGGGGCTTCATGTTCGACACCGAGGACCCCGAGGAGATGAAGAAGTGGAAGGGGTGGCGCAAGTGGGTCACCTTCGACGCTCTGCTGCTCTTCTGGGGCATCACGATGCTGGTCACGATCTCGTTCACGGTGCTCGCGCTGTCGGCGGCCCGGGAGAACCCGAACGTGGCGAGCCTGATCGAGGGCGGCGACCGGGAAGCCGCGCTGAAGGCGATGTCGGACGCGTTCGCGTCGGCCGGCAGCCCGTTCCTGGGCTCGCTGTTCTTCGGCTTCATCGCGCTGATCGGCCTGAACGCGACCCTGGGTCTGTTCGACTCGTTCAGCCGCGGTCAGGCGGACATGACGTACTACTTCATCCCCGGTGCCAAGCGGTTCTCGATGTCGAGGATCTACTTCGGGTTCCTGTGGGGCGTTATCGTCTTCGGCATCCTGATCCTGCTCTTCGGGCCGGCCGACGGACCCGCCGGGATCCTCGACGTCCTGGCGTTCCTGTCCACCTTCGCGATGGGTGCCTACTGCATCGTGTTGCTCCTGGTGAACAACAAGTTGCTGCCCAAACCGATCCGGCCCGGGCCGCTGCGCAACGTCATCATCGGGTTCGGTGCGGTCTTCTACCTCGGCATGCTGTTCTACAGCCTGATCCGCTTCGGCGTGGTACTGGACTGACATGACCACCGAGACGAAGGTCCATCAACTCGTGGAGTTCACGTTCCCGGCCTCCGTGGTCGGGATCGCGGCCGGCCTGATCGCCGCGCTGCTCGGCGGCTTCGCCGGTCAGCCGTTCGGATGGGCCGTCGTCACCGGTCTCGGCCTGGGGATCCCGCTCGTCGTTCTCGGCATCGGGTACTCCTCGCTGGTCGCGCTCGGCAAGGCGCCGGCCGGGGTGTTCGCCCCGGCCGCCGCCTACTGGGCGATCGGGTTCCCGCTGGCGCTGATGGCGCACGCCATCACGACCGAGTGGGTGGTCACCGGTGCGCCGGGGCTGCCCGACCAGCCGCTGCAGTTCCTGGCCTTCCGGGCGCTGCTCAGCATGGGGTTCGCGATCGGTTTCCTCTGGATGCACGAACAGGTCGGCCGGCACTGGTGGCCGCGGATCATGGAGCACAACGTGTACGCCCAGCGGACGGTGGAGCAGTACGTCCACCTGGCCGAGTCCATGGAGGCCCGCAAGCAGGCCGCCGCCCGGAACCGCAAGAAGAGAAAGGCCCGTACCGCCTAGCACCACCGTCCCACCCTGTTCCCGCATCACAACGCCGCCCGCGACTGCCCTGCCAGCCGCGGGCGGTGGCGTACCCGGCCCTGCCCGCCGGGTGTGCTCGAGCACCGTGGAGGAGTGTTTGTCATGAACGTTTCGCTGTCGGCGTGGATCATCACCATCGCCGCCCTGCTGGCCCTGCTGGTGCTGGACTTCCTGATCGTGGCCAGGAAGCCGCACGAACCGTCCCTGCGCGAGGCGACCCTGTGGGTGTCCTTCTACGTCGGCATCGCGCTGCTGTTCGGTGTCGGCCTGACCATCGCCGCCGGCGGTGAGTCCGGCGGGGAGTTCTTCGCCGGGTGGCTCACCGAGTACTCGCTGTCGGTCGACAACCTGTTCGTCTTCATCATCATCATGGGCAAGTTCGCGGTGCCCCGGCAGTACCAGCAGAAGGTGCTGCTGGTCGGGGTCGCGCTGGCGCTGGTGATGCGCGGGATCTTCATCGCCGTCGGCGCGGAGGCGATCTCGCACTTCAACTGGGTCTTCTACATCTTCGGCGCGTTCCTGCTCTACACCGCGTGGAAGCTGGCGACGTCGCACGACGACGAGGACGAGTTCAAGGAGAACGTCGTCCTGACCAAGGTCCGCAAGGTGATGCCGACCACCGAGGAGTACCACCAGGCCAAGCTGACCACCCGGATCGACGGGAAGCGGTTCGCGACGCCGATGCTGATCGTGATGATCGCGATCGGGACCACCGACCTGCTGTTCGCGCTGGACTCGATCCCGGCCATCTTCGGGCTGACGCAGGAGCCGTACCTGGTCTTCACCGCCAACGCGTTCGCGTTGATGGGTCTGCGGCAGCTGTTCTTCCTGATCGGCGGGCTGCTCGATCGGCTGGTCTACCTGTCGTACGGGTTGTCGGTGGTGCTCGGGTTCATCGGTGTGAAGCTGATCCTCGAGGCGCTGCACCACAGCGGGGTGCACTGGGCGCCGGAGATCCCGATCGTGGTGTCGCTGTCGATCATCCTCGGCACGCTGGTGGTGACGGCGGTGCTGTCGCTGGTCAAGTCGTCGCGCGACGAGAAGGCGAAGGCGGCGGAGGAGAAGAAGACCGAGGAAGAAGTTGCTGCGGTCGACTGACAGCAAGAACCCCGGTGGAGCGTTGCTCCACCGGGGTTCTGGTGTTCGTTCAGTCCGCCGTACGGCGTCTGCGGGTGGCCGGCTTCTTCTCCGGGGCGGGCTGGATCGGGGCGCCGCCGCCGGACTGGAGCTCGTGGTACGCCGTGCGCGTGTGCTCGGTGTGCTCGCGCATGATCTGGGCGGCCTTGTCCTCGTCGGCCTCGCTGATCGCCTTCACCAGGCGGGCGTGCTCGCGCCAGGAGGCGGCGCCACGGACCGGGGCGACCGGCGTGTAGTACCAGCGGACCCGGCGGTCGACCTGGCCGGCGAAGTCGACCAGGAAGCGGTTGCCGGACATCTCGGTGATCATCGAGTGCAGCTCGCCGTTGGTGCGGACCGCGCCGTCGATGTCACCGGACTCCTGGAACGCCGTACCGACCTTGCAGAGCTCCTTGAGCTGCGCGACGGCCTCCTTGGTGGCGTGCCGGGCGGCGAGCCGCGCGGACTCCGACTCCAGCGCCGCACGGGCGGCCAGCAGCTGGTCGACCTCGTCCTCGGCGGGGACGTGCACCATCGCGCCGAACCCGGGCCGCAGGTCGACCCAGCCCTCGTTGTTCAGCCGCTGCAGGGCCTCCCGGACGGGCTGACGGGACACGCCGAGCATGCCGGCCAGCTCGACCTCGACGAGGTGCCGGCCGCGCTCCAGGGTGCCGTCGATGATCATCTCGGTGAGGGCCTCGTAGACCGACTCGCGCAGCGGGGTCGGCCGCTTCACGTGCCGTACGCCGGGGGAGTCGGCCGAGGAGTCCGGGCCCGCGCTGATTGTGGTCATGAGGTCCTTCCCGAAAAACGTAATGGCACTTGGTAGACAGTCTACCAAGTGCCAGGTCTGTTGCCGATGCTCTTCGTTGAGCAATCAGTCTTTTCTCTTCTCGGGCCGGACCTTCGTCCTGCTCCCGGTGCTCCGGATCCATGGATCGCGTCCCGCGGGGAGTCCGCCGCCGCGGTCGGTGTCCAGGTGCCGGCCAGTGCCGGTCATCCGTGTCCGGAGCACCGTTTCGGGTGTTGGTTCAGGCCGCGGTGGTCTCGCGCACAGGCTGCTTGCGCTCGTCGTCGCGCCGGGTCTCGCCGGCCCGGTGAAGCTCGACGTCGAGGTTCAGTTCCTGCTGCAGCTCCGGGGAATCCGGGAACTGCCGGCGGGCCGCCAGAGCGCCGAACCTACGGGTGAAGATCATTTCTTCCTCTCCAGTCGTTGTGCTTAATACTGCCTACTGCATACATTCAACCAGGCGTACCAGGCGGTTATGCCCACGTCTCACGTGATCCCGGTTACAGGCCCGGTACCCACGCGGGAACCGGGCCTGTCACGCGGCGTGACGTCGGTCACGACTCGGTGGCAACGCTTCCGCTCCGTAGCGTCACGACTTCGCGGAGTAGGAGTGCGCACCCGTTCCGGCCAGCCGGCCGCCGTCGACGATCAGGTACTCGTCGCGGATCGGCGTCTGCGCGAACCACGACTCGAGGATCTCCCGGGTGCCGGCGGCGTACCGGGTCTGCGCCGACAGCGACGAGCCGGAGATGTGCGGCGTCATGCCGTGGTGCGGCATCGTCCGCCACGGGTGGTCGGCCGGGGCCGGCTGCGGGTACCAGACGTCACCGGCGTACCCGGCGAGCTGTCCGCTCTCCAGAGCGCGCACGATCGCGTCCGGGTCGGTGATCCGGGCGCGGGCGGTGTTCACCAGGTACGCGCCGCGCTTCATGGTGGCCAGCAGCTTGTCGTCGAACAGGCCCTCGGTCTCGGGGTGCAGCGGCGCGTTGATGGTGACCACGTCGCAGTGCGGGACCATGCTCTGCGCGTCGGGGTGGAAGGTCAGGTTCAGCTCGCGCTCGACCGACTCCGGCAGGCGGTGCCGGTCGGTGTAGTGCAGCTTCATGTCGAACGGCGCGAGCCGGCGCAGTACGGCCAGCCCGATCCGGCCGGCCGCGACCGTCCCGACGTGCATGCCCTCGACGTCGTACGAGCGGGAGACGCAGTCGGCGATGTTCCAGCCGCCGTCCACGACCACCTGGTACGACGGGATGTAGTTGCGGACCAGACCGAGGATCATCATCACCACGTGCTCGGCGACGCTGATGCTGTTGGAGTAGGTGACCTCGGCAACGGTCACGCCGTGCTCGATCGCCGCGTCCAGGTCGACGTGGTCGGAGCCGATGCCGGCGGTGATCGCCAGCTTCAGCTTCGGCGCCTTCGCGATCCGCTCCGCGGTCAGGTACGCCGGCCAGAACGGCTGCGAGATCACGATGTCGGTGTCCGGCAGCTCCCGGTCCAGGACCGAGTCGTCGCCCTCCTTGGAGGAGGTGACGACCAGCGTGTGGCCCTGGCTCTCCAGGAAGTGCCGCAGCCCGAGTTCCCCGGACACGCTGCCGAGCAGCGCGCCGGGCTGGAAGTCGATCGCCTTCGGGTTCGGCGCGGTCTGACCGCCGGGGTAGGACGCGATGACCGGTACGTCGTCGCGCGCGTACGCCGTCGGGTAGCCGCCGGTCGGGTCGTCGTACAGCACGCAGAGGACCTTCGCCATGGTGAGCAACTCCTTGTTCTGAAGGGGTTTCGTCCCCTTCAGCCTGGTGGCTGGAGTGCTGCCAGGTCCAAGACTTGCTCGCTATCGGTGGATAGCAGACGGCTATCCGGCCAGCTCCGAGGAATAGCCGGAACCCATCAGGTGAACGTCCAGCAGCTCGTCCAGAGCGGTGTGTACGCCGGCCTGCCGCGCGACGTCGAGCAGGGCCCGGGCGAGCACCGGCTCGGGGCTGCGGGCGGCGATCACCAGACCGACGCGCGGCCCGTGCGCGGGACTCTTCAGCGGCACCACGCGCATCCCGTCCGGTACGCCGAACATGTGCAGCCAGGCGTGTGAGATGACCGTCGACCAGTGGTTGCCGTGCAGGTGGCTGTACAGGCCCGACACGGTGTCGCTCTCGATCGCCGGCTCGGCGCTGACGCCGTCGTCGGTGAAGTAGCCGTTCATGATCCGGCGGTTGCGCATCTGCGGCGAGAGCAGGCACAGCGGCTGCTCGGCGACCTGCGCCCAGGTCGCGACCGGGAGGTTGGCCAGGTCGCTGTCCTGTGGCGTGAGCAGCAGGTAGCGCTCCTCGTACAGGGGTGTCTTGCGGACGCTGCCGAGGGTGTCGTCGTCGAGGTAGGTCATCGCGACGTCGAGCTCGAAACCGGCCAGCTTCTGGGTGATGTCGCGCGACGACAGCGACTCCAGCGTCACCCGGGCCTGGTCGTGGCGTTCGCAGAACGGGGTGGTCAGCAACGACACGACCGGCATCGCGGTCGGGATCGCGCCGAGCCGCAACGTGCCGGTCAGACCGCCGCGCATCACCGACAGCTCGTGGCGCAGCGCGTCGCGTTCGGCGAGGATGCGCTGCGCCCAGAGCAGCACCCGTTCGCCCTCGGGGGTCAGGCCCTCGAAGCGGCGGCCGCGGCGCACGATCGGGACGTCGAGCTCCTGCTCGAGCTTGCGGATCGCCGCCGACAGCGACGGCTGGGAGACGTAGCAGGCGTCGGCGGCGCGGGCGAAGTGCCGCTCCCGGGCGAGGGCGACGAGGTACTCGAGCTGGCGGAGCAACATGGGATCAGCCTCGTTCCGGCCGGACTGAATACCGATTGCTTGTATACATAATCCAGTATTACACGCCGCCTTCCCCGCCCGGAAGGGTTCGTCACCACCCTGCGTCGGCGGTGTCCTTCAGTTCGGTGACCACGATGGCGGCGAGCTCGGCCGGCTGCGACAGGAACGGCGAGTGCGCGCTCTGGATCGGGATCACCCGGTCGCTGCGCTCGCTGAAGAGCCGGAAGCGTTCGGGGTGGACGTCCTTCTCGGCGTGGATGTAGGTGCTGGGAACGCTGCGCCAGGCGGCCTGGGTGAGGAACTGGTTCATCGCGGCGACCGACTGCGGGCCGAGCGTGGCCGCGGCGGCCGCCGCCTTGCCGGGCTCGACGTCGGGGTAGAAGACGTGCTCGGCGTCGAGGATCTCGTAGAACCCGAACTCGGCGTACTTCGGTCCCCAGAACGGCGGGCGCTCGCCGCCGAGGCTGCTGAGCACCGATTCGCCGACGTCGAGCTGGAAGGCGCACAGGTAGACGATCCGGCGCAGGTTGGGCAGGCCGACGAGACCTTGGCTGGTCGGCGCGCCGCCGTAGGAGTGCGCCATCACGACGACCGGGCCGTCGACGGCTTCGACGGCCGCGCGGATGGTGGCGGCGTCGTCGTACAGGTCGCCGAGCTGGGTCGGGTTCGCCGGCGCGCTGGACGGGAGCTGGACGGTGCGGATGTCGAGGTCCGGCGGGAGGTGCTCGATCAGCTCGTTCCACATGTTGGTGCGATGCCAGGCGCCGTTGACGAGGACGAGGGTGGGCAGGTCGGACTTGGGCACAGGGATCTCCGGGGTTAGAAAGAACGATCGGTCGTTCTAAGTCCCGAAATAGTACGCACGGTCGTGCTATCTTTCCAAAGTGGCAGAGCAGCGGGCGCGCAAGGCGCGGGTGGACGGGGAGCGGAGCCGGCAGGCGATCGTCGCGGCGGCGGCCGGGCTGGCCACCGTGGAAGGTCTTGACGGGCTGTCGATCGGTGGCCTCGCCGATCACGTCGGGATGAGCAAGAGCGGGGTGTACGCGCACTTCGGCTCGAAGCTGGAGCTGCAGCTGGCCGCGATCGAGGCCGCGAACGCGGTCTTCGCCGCCGAGGTGGTCGAGCCGGCGATGGTGTTGCCGGCGCCGCTGGCGCGGCTGCGGGCGTTGTGCGAGAACTTTCTCGACCACGTCGGGCGTGAGGTCTTTCCCGGTGGGTGCTTCTTCGCGTCCGCGGTCGCCGAGATGGGGGCCCGGACGGGGACGGTCGCGGACGTGGTCGCCGAGGCGCAGCTGGAGTGGATGGCGGTGCTGACCGGCCAGATCGTCGAGGCGCAGGCCGACGGGTCGCTGGACTCGTCGCTCGATCCCGGGCAGCTGGCGTTCGAGCTCGAGTCCGCGCTGTACCTGGCCAACTCGTTGTTCGTGCTCCACCGCCGGGCTGACGTGCTGGATCGGGCGCGACGGTCGGTGGCGGGGCTGCTCGGCGAGAAGTGACCTGGATCACACACTCGGGTGGTCTGTCGGGTGCCCGGCCGTTCGACGCAGGGGTAGTCGAACGAAAGGCAAGCTCATGGACAAGGTCATCTCCGCCGACGGCACCGAGATCGCGTACGACGTGGTCGGCTCGGGCCCCGGGCTCGTGCTGGTCGCCGGTGCGCTCACCGCGCGCTCGTACTACGGGCCGCGGGTCGAGGCGCTCGCCGAGTGGTTCACGGTGATCAGCTACGACCGGCGCGGCCGCGGGGACTCCGGCGACCAGACGGCGTACGCCGTCGAGCGGGAGGTCGAGGACCTGGAGGCGGTTCGGGCCGCCACGCGGGCGTCGTACGGGTATGCGGACTCGTCAGGGGTGATGGTGCTGCTGCGGGCGGCCGCTGCTGGGTCGGCGTTCGACAAGCTGGCGATCATGGAGCCGCCGTTCCGGGTGGAGGGCGCGCCGGCGGCGCCGGAGCGGTACCTGGAGCGGCTGCAGGAGTACGTCGCGGCTGGTGACCCGGGTGGTGCGCTGGAGCTGTTCATGGTGGAGGCGGTCGGGCAGCCGAAGGACCAGGTCGACGGGATGAAGGCGTCGCCGTACTGGCCGGCGCTGGAAGCCATCGCGCCGACGCTGGTGTACGACGCGCTGCAGCTCGGGGACAGTGCGGTGCCGGTCGAGCTGCTGGGTGCTGTGGAGCAGCCGACGCTGGCGCTGCACAGTACGGCGAGCCCGGAGTGGTTGCAGCGGGCTGTGGGTGCTGCTGCGGCTGCTATGCCGGACAGTCGGGTGGAGGCGCTGGAGGGCAGCTTTCACGAGGTGCCGCCGGAGGTGCTCGCTCCGGCGCTCGTGAAGCACTTCCTGGGCTAGCTAGCGGTCGTCGTACGCGTCGCGGGCAGCCAGGACCTCGGGGATGTGCTGCTCGGCCCAGCGGACCAGGATGCTGACCGGCTCGATCAGCGTGCGGCCGAGCGGGGTCAGCTCGTACTCGACCCGCGGCGGGATCTCGGCGTACGCCGTACGGGTCAGCATGCCGTCGCGCTCGAGATCGCGCAGCGTCTCGGTGAGGACCTTGCCGCTGATGCCCTCGAGCGCGGTGCGCAGGTCGCCGAAGCGCAACGGGCCGTCGGCGAGCACGGTGACGACCATCGCGGTCCACTTGTTGGCGATCCGGGCCAGCGAGCTGCGCGAGGGGCAGGTTTTCGACAGCACGCTCCAGTCGCGGCCGGGCGGTGGTTCGTACTTCGTGGTCATGATCCCCATTGGTTACGTTGAGGTTATTGGTCACTAATCGTAAGTATTGGAGGCGACCGCAGCAACCCAGCAGAGGGAGAGCACGATGAGCGACGCCGTGAAGGTCGTCCAGGAGTACTTCGACGCACTGGCCGCCAAGGACTTCGCCAAGGTCGGGAGCTACCTGGCCGACGGGATCGTCTGGCACCAGCCGGGCGCCAACCAGCTGTCCGGCGACCAGCACGGCGCCGACGCAGTGAACGCGATGATCGGCCGGATGATGGAGATCAGCCAGGGCAGCTTCGAGCTGGCGCTGACCGCGCCGCCGATGGGCAACGGCGACCTGGTGGCGGCGAAGATCCACTTCAGCGCGCGGCGTGAGGGCGCGGTGCTCGACCAGGACGGCGTCGACCTGCTGAAGGTCACGGACGGGCAGATCGTCGAGGCCTGGCTGTTCTCCGCCGACCAGCCGGCCGAGGACGTTTTCTGGGGCTGACCACCCCTCGTGCACCACTGCAAATCCCAGCGCGAGCCAAGGCTCCCGTCCCCTCCTCCGATCCGGGCAGCCAAGGCTCGCGCCCCGCACCACGCCGCGCGAGTCACCCGTCTGCGAAAATCGTCCGAACTTTCCCCCGATGCGGCGCGTCCAAAGGCTCCCGACCCGTTCGCGCTCACCAGGGAGGTCCCCGGATGCGACCCGAGCGCTTCCGTGCCGTCGGATCGCCGCCGGACCCGGGCCGGGCCGGCACCCTCGCCGAGCTGGTCGAGGCGTTGCGGGCGCTCAAGGTGTGGGCCGGCGACCCGTCGTACGAGGTGATCACGACGCGGATCAACGCCGCCTGGCAGGCCGCGGGGAAGCCGGCCGGTGAGCTGGCTCGTCGGACGACGGTCGCCGACTGCTTCCGTGAGGGACGCCGGCGGGTGAACACCGAGCTGGTCGCCGCCATCGTCCGCGCGTTGCACCCGGATCCCGGCGCGATGGCGCACTGGCGGCAGGCGCTGCGGGTGATCAGTGGTGAGGTCGAGGCCGCGGCGCAGGTCCGGGTGCAGGACGAGCTGCCGGGGCAGCTGGTCGAGTTCACCGGCCGTACGGCGGAGCTGGAGCAGCTGGCGAAGCTGCTGACCAGTCCAGGGGCGGTGGCGATCGTTGGGATGGCAGGGGTCGGCAAGAGCCAGCTGGCGACTCAGGCCGGGCACCTGCTGCGCGGGACGGTCGAGCGGGTGCTGTTCGTCAACCTGCGCGGCTTCCACGAGAGTCAACCGCCAGCTGAGGCGGGCGCTGTGCTCGACGGCTTCCTGCGGCTGCTCGGCGTACCGGGTCACAAGGTGCCGTACGGGCTCGCTGAGCGGGCTGCGCTCTACCGGGAGCGGCTGCAGGACCGCAGCACGCTGGTGATCCTCGACAACGCGGCTGACGCGCTGCAGGTCGAGGACCTGCTCTCCAGCAGCCCGACGCTGGTGACCAGCAGGCTCGACCTGGAGTTCGAGCGGACGCTGAGGATCGACAGCTTCAGTACGGCGGAAGCAGCGGAGTACCTGGCGGTGGCTGTGCCCGGTGTCGAGGTGGGGTTGGCAGCAGACGCAGCTGAGCGGATCGCTCGTCGCTGCGGACACCTGCCGCTGGCGCTCGGACTGGTCGCTGGGCACATGCGGACGATGACGGGCTGGACGCTGACCGACCACGCGGACCGGCTGGACGAGCGGCACGGCGAGCGGCGGCTCGACCCGGAGGTGGTGCTGGCGATCGACCTGTCGTACCAGCGATTGCCGGAGGCGCTGCAGCGATTGCTGCGGTTGCTGGCGCTGCACCCGGCGGCGTCGTTCGACGTGAACGAGGCTGCGGCTCTGGGGGATTTGGATCCGGCTTCAGCGGAGGCGGCGCTGGGGGAGTTGCGGCGGCATCACCTGGTTGAGGGACGGTATCGCTTGCACAGCCTGGTGCTGGCGTACGCGCAGCTCCGAGCCGCTGACCTCGACCCGCCGCGGCTGCGACGGGCGGCTCTGGACCGGCTCTCGGCCGGCCTACAGGGTTTGTAGATCAGCCCTGGCCCGTACGGCGGGAGCGAACGGGCTCCACAGGAACCAGGTCGGCAGAGCGCGCAGCAGCCGAGGCGGCCCGGTCACGACGACGCTGCCCTCGGCGGTCGCCTGCGCCAGCGTGACGATGCCGGAGAAGACGCGCATCAGGGCGACCGGCTCGGTGGTGACGACGACGTCGGAAGTGAAGCCGGGGTGCTCGGTGCAGACCGACGCCTCGCGCTGGTCGAGGACCAGCCAGATCCGGGTCGGGTCGTCGCCGCGGTAGTCGAACTCGATGTTCACCCGCTGACCCGGCAGCTCGTGCTCGTCGATCCGGCGCGACATCCACCAGGTCAGCGTGACCGGGTCGACCTCGCGCGGCTCGGGCTCGGTGAACATCCAGCGCACCGCCCACTCGCCGATCGCCATGATCACCGTCTCCAGGTCGCGGCCGGCCGGCGTGAGCTGGTACTCGTGACCGCGGGCGACCGGGACGCGGTCGAGCACGCCCTTGCGCTCCAGGTGTTCGAGGCGCTGCTTGAGCAGCGTCCGGGAGATGCCGGGCAGGCCGCGGTCGATGTCGTTGAACCGGCGGCTGCCGAGGACGAGCTCGCGCACGATCAGTGGCATCCACCGGTCGGCGAGCACAGCGCTGGCCAGTGCCACCGGGCAGTACTGGGCGTACTCGCGCATGCCTCATTGTGCTCCCGGTCCAGCCTTTGTACCACCGAGGTCCAGAACCTGTACTAGGAGCGCCGGGCGGTTGCTGATGGGCTGGAAGCCTCATCCAGCAAGGGGGACATCATGACCGTCGCATTCGACCCGGACGTGTTCAAGCGGACCACGCGGGCCCAGTGGGAGGACGCCGCCGAGGCGTGGCACCGGTGGGGGCCGGCCATCGAGGACTGGCTCGGCGCGGCCACCACGACCATGCTGCAGGCGGCCGGTATCGACGCAGGGGATCAGGTGCTCGACGTCGCGGCAGGCGCGGGCGGGCAGACGCTGGCCGCAGCGCGGCTCGTCGGCGCTGATGGCCGGGTCCTGGCGACCGACATCTCACCGGCGATTCTCTCGTACGCCGCTGTGGTGGCGGCCGAGGCCGGCGTACGGGTGGAGACGCTCGAAGCGGACGGCGAGGACCTGTCGGCGCTCGCGGAAGGCAGCTTCGACGCGGCGATCTCGCGGGTCGGGCTGATCTACTTCCCGGACCAGCAGGCGGCGCTGCGCGGTATCCACCGGGCGCTGCGCCCCGGCGGGCAGCTGTCCGCGATCGTCTACTCCACGCCGGACCGCAACGGCTTCTTCTCGATCCCGGTCGGCATCATCCGCCGCCGGGCCGAGCTCCCGCCGCCGCTGCCCGGCCAGCCCGGACCGTTCAGCCTCGGCGGACCAGGGGTCGCCGAGCAGGCGTTCACCCAGGCAGGGTTCCGCGACGTCACGGTCGCGACGGTCGACTCACCGGTCCGGATGGCCACGGCCGCGGACTGCGTGCGCTTCGAGCGCGAGTCCTTCGGGGCGCTGCACCAGATGCTGTCCCGCCTCGACGAGACGGGGCGGGACGCCGCATGGCAGGAGATCACCGAGCAGCTCGCGCAGTTCGAGACCGCGGCCGGGTTCGTCGGCCCGTGCGAGATGCTCGTGGTCACCGGGACCCGCTGACGCCGGCCTTCGCGCGAAGGCCGGCGAGCAGGTTCAGAGCGTGTGCAGCTTGTCGAACGGGGCCATCACCCGCATGAGCTTGCCGCCACCGAGGTCGACGATCACCGCGTGGGTGCCCTCGACCGCGCTGATACGGCCCAGCCCTTCCTTGTCGTGGGACACCCGATCGCCTTCTTCGAAGGTCTTGATCGGCTTCGGTTCCCGGGGCTTGAACGGACTCGTGGGCAGGTGACGACGCGTCGTCGCGCGAGAAGGCTCCATCAGACCTCAAGTATGCGCCCAATCCCCGGCCTGCGTCTCGCCCGGGCGTGGGAACGCTTTGGTCTCGGATGGAGCCCGGTCTTCACCGTCGGCGGAGGCGTATCCGGTCCTGGAACGTCGGGATCAAGCGGTTGGGGCCGGGGAGGGCGAGCGGCTCGGTCATGGTGATCGGGGCCATGAACCACGGCTGTTCGTCGCCGAGCAGTGGTGAGTACACCGGCACGAATCCCTGGTCGCGCAGGTGGACCACGAAGTCGGTCGAGATGTGTCCGCGGGGGTCGACAGCGGCTGTGCCCTGCCAGGGCGGTACCGCGGAGCCGCCGAGCCCGGCGAATCCGCACCGGTCCGGCACCGAGGTGCTCAGCGTGAGCCGGACGCGTGGCCAGAACATCTGGTCGTACCCGAGGTCGTGATCGGCGCGGGTGACCGCGACGTACCGCAGTGCGGTGTCCCAGGCGGCCCGCAGGACCACTCGGCGGGCTTGCGCCACGTCTGGTGGTACGGCGCTGCCGACGTTGTAGAGGTCTGCGTGGATGATGGCGTCCCAGTCGCCGGTTCCGGTGCCGGTGGGCGTCGGCACCGAGTGGACCAGTGATCGGAAGATCTCCGGTAGGGCGAGTCCCGGCGGATGCGGTCCGGCCGGATCGAGGTCAGCCGACTGGATGAGCGCGCCGGCGGGGTCCACGGTGACGTCGAGGTCACGGTAGGCATCGGCCAGCTTGGCATGGTGTGCGGCGAGAACTTCGGACCGGAACCGGACGGCATCGCGGCCGAACTGCTCGGCCGCGGCCTCGTCGATGTCTCGCAGCTCGATCTCCTCGGCCCCGACGAGGTCGACGTAGTCGGAGACCTTCCGCAGATACTCGGCGGTGGCTGTGCGGGATCGGAGCCGGAAGTGGTTGCCGTCGGTGAGGACGGTGATCCGGAGCCCGGGCGGGTAGACGGCGGCCACCGCCGCGGCGAGTTCGCGGAACCGTACGAGCAGACCGAGTTCGGCGAGGTCGGGCAGAGTGCCGAGAGCCTTGAGGCGGCTGTCCGCTTGTTTGATGGGAAAGGCGGGAAGCACCATCTGGATCGGTTCACCGCGTTCGATGTACGGGAGCATGTCCCGCGCGGCGACCTCTGGTGGGTACGCGGCCCGCGCGCCGCGGCGGAACTGCTTGCGGGTCAGGACGTGGTGGACGAGCCGTAGCGCCGGGGCGTCCGGCAGCTGTCGCCGGGTGCGTTCAGCGGTTTCCGCCGCGTTGGCCAGCGCGTTGGTCACCAGGCGCTCGACCAGCGCGGTGGACGCGGCATGGTCGAGGCGGACGCCGTGCTCGGCGAGGAGGGGCCGGGCTCTGAGCTCGCCGAGCGGTAGGTCCGCGATCGACGTGGCGTGGGACAGGGCCGGTGAATGCGTCGGGTGTGGTATCCGTTCGAACGTCTGGATCGTGTCCAGGCGTTCGAGGTCGCTGCCAGTTACGTATCCCGGTGGGGTGACCGCGACGAGGTGCGCCTGTGGCAGTGCCTGCGCCAGTGCCTGGAGATTGTCGGCGAGGTCGTCGAAGACGGCTACGACGTCCACGTCGGACACCTTGGCGGCGTGCAAGGCCTTCAGCTCGGCCACTGGCCGGGTGCGGTCGTCGGGCATCATCAGCAGCCTTGGCCGCAGCAGGCCGCCACGGGCCAGCGCCGCCTCGGTCTGCGCTCGGACGCGTTCGCGCCGGCCGGTGTTGTAGACCACCGTGCCACCACGGTTCTCCACGTCGCGAACGAACCGCACCACACCTTCGGCCAGGTCGTCCCAGGTCAGGTTCGACCAGGGCCGATGGAAGGCCTGGAGGAACTGGACCCGCAGCGTGTCGAAGTCGACCGCCGGGTACGCCTGCCGTAGCCCGTTCAGGTCGAGGAACCGCGCCCAGTCGGGTGGATGGGTGTTGGGCAGCAGACTCAGGAGTTCCGGGTGGGCGAACTCGGGGATGCCGTGGGGTGCCCCAGGCCGGACGCCGCAGACCTGTTGGGCCGCGTGCCGGATACGGCGCCGTGGGTCCAGGACGACGAAATCGAGGTCCAGCATCACCGCCGGCCGCGGCAGCGTTGGATCCGACCTGCGCCGCCGGGCCTTCTTCTCGACGCTGTCGAGAACCTGCCGCAGGACGTTGTCCTGTGCCGATGCGACCGAGTGGATGTGATCGGCGAGTGGGTGGTCGCCGCGGAGGAGGCCGGCCGTGGCGGGGCGCAGGAAGCGCAGCTCGGCCCGGGCGAGCCGCCACACGTCGAGGTACGAATCGCCCGTGGCGGCCGGCGAACCGGCGACGAGATCCAGGCAGCCGGCGAGTCGGCGGGCCGCTTCGTCCACGTCTGTCGCGGTCCGGTTGGTGAACACGACGCGCCCGGTCGCGCGGCCTTGGCGGGAGACTTCCACCGCGACGCTCCGTGGGTCGGTGTCGAGGACCACACCGTGCCGATCGAGTGCCACCCGGAAGGCGGTCACCAAGGGCCGCACCACGCACTCGGCCAGTCGCGGACCGGCTGCACCGGCAAAGGTGTCAAGAGGCACCGTCACGGTGCCTTCCGGATACGACGGATGGGTCGGCCATGGCCCGTTCGGGCCGGCGACCGCCGCGTACAAGCGCAACAGGGGGTCACTCGACACCGCGGCAGGCAGTTCACCGTCAAGGTCCAGCACAGCCGCATTCAAACCGCCCAGGGGTGTCACGCCGGTGGCAATTGCGCTGCCGTTGAATAGTGGGGCCGATGGAACCGGTGGGTGGTTACATGTCGCCGGTGTACACGGGATGTGCTGTGACAGACGGCGCGAAGCTTTACTACGAGACGCACGGTGACGGCCCGGATCTACTGTTGATCGCGGGCGCCGGTGGCACCGCGGCGAGCTTCGCCGCGATCGTCCCCGCGTTGGCCGAACAGTTCCGGGTGATCGCCTACGACCGGCGCGGGCTCAACCGCAGCACCGGTCAGGGTTCGCGCGACGGTGGGATGGAGCAGCAGGCCGCGGATGTGTCGGCGGTGCTGGAAGCGGCCGGGGCCGACCGCCCGGTCGTCTTCGGCACCTGCGGTGGTGCCTCGATCGCGTTCGAGTACTGCGCGCGCCATCCGGATCGGGTCGAAGCGCTGCTCGCCCACGAGCCGATCACCGTGCGGGTGCTGGACGACGCCGCCGAGCAGCTCGCCTTCTTCCAGGACATGTACGAGCTCAACCGTGCCGATGGTCCGGTCGCCGCGATGCGGGCCTGGATGGAGTACATGGGCCGCGACTTCGCGCTGAAGATCCGGCCCACGTTCCTGGAACGCACGCTGGCCGACGGCGACTTCGTCTTCCGCAACGACCTGATGGCGATGGTCTCGTACCTTCCCGACTTCGATGCCCTGCGCAACCGGGTGCGGATCAGGCTCGCCCTCGGCGACGGCAGCCGAGCGGGCGGGTACAACTACGCCCGGACGGTCCCACCGCTGGCCGAGCTGCTCGACTGCGAGGTCGCGAGCATCCCTGGGCACCACACCTCCTACATCTACCGCCCGGAGATCTTCGGTCCGGCGCTGGCCGCGCAGGCGCGGGCACTGACCACGCCGCTCTCCCCGGGCAGATGACGATGCATCCAGACCTGGTGACCGCCGTCCGGCACAGTGTCGCGAAGTACGGCGACGAGCGCTGGCTGGCCTACGTCCGGCCGGTGGACGGCGAACTGGTCGAGGAGCGACTCTCCTTCGCCGAGCTCGACGCACGGGCCCGCGCCGTCGCGGCCTGGCTGGCCGGCAACTCGTCGCCGGGCCGGACCGCGCTGCTGATCCATCCGGCCGGCCTGGACTTCGTCGCTGCTTTCCTCGGCTGCCTCTACGCCGGGGTGATCGCGGTGCCCGCGCCGTTGCCGTCCGAAGATCCGCGCGGACTGGACCGGTGTCGCGCCATCATCCGGGATGCGCAGGTGAGCCTGGTCCTCACGGATGCCGCCACGCGAGAGCTGCTGATCCGGGAGCTGGCGGCAGTCGACCTGCCGCCGATCACCTGTGTGGCCACCGACACGATGGCCGCTTCGGAGAGTGCGGGCTGGTCCTCTCCACGCATCGGACCGGACACCGTCGCGTTCCTGCAGTACACCTCGGGATCGACCAGCGAGCCCAAGGGCGTCGTACTGCGGCACGCGAGCCTGGTCCACAACGAACACGCGGTCTGGGAGCACCTGGGTCGGCCACGCAACGGCACGATCGTCGGCTGGCTGCCGCACTACCACGACATGGGATTGATCGGCATGCTGCTGCAGCCGCTGTACGCCGGACTGAACGTCGCTTTCACCGCACCCGCCACCTTCGTCAAGCGACCGGTCAGCTGGCTGGAAATGGTCAGCCGCTATCGCGCCGACATCATCGTGGCGCCCAACTTCGGGTACGACTGGTGTCTGCGAAGGGTCACCGAGACTCAGCTCGCCGGTCTCGACCTCGGTTCGGTGCGGGTCGCGATGAACGGTGCGGAGCCGGTCCGTCCGGGGACCATCCGCCGGGTGTCCGAGCGGCTCGGTCCGCTGGGATTCCGGCCGGAGGCGTGGATGCCCGTCTACGGCATGGCCGAGGCGACGCTCATCGTGACCGGGGCCGACCGGGATCGCGGGGCGGTGATCCGCGCCTTCGACGCCGAGGCCCTGCGCAAGGGCTACGCCGTACCGGCCCCCGATGGGACGGAGTTGGTCGCCTGTGGCGGGGCTCTCGACGCCGACCTACGGATCGTCGATCCGCAGACGCTGGCCGAGCTGCCCACCTCGCGGGTCGGCGAGATCTGGCTGCGCAGTGGGAGTGTGGCCTCCGGCTATTGGCAGCAGGAGTCGAATGCGGTGTTCCAGGCCCGCACCGCGACCGGCGACGGTCCGTTTCTCCGCACCGGCGACCTCGGCTTCCTGATGGACGGCCACCTGTTCTGCACCGGGCGCCTCAAGGACCTGATCATCCTCAATGGGCGAAACATCTATCCGGAGGACTTGGAGGACGTCGCCCGCGCGGACCCCGCGCTCGGCGTCGGTGCCGCCTTCGCTCGCGATGCGGACGACCGGCAGCTGGTGCTCGTCCAAGAGGTGCGCGAGCCCGCGACCGTCGCTCTGCCGGCCCTCGCCGCGCGGATCCAGGCGGCGGTCGCGCACTCGGCCGGTGTGCCGGCGCCCACCGTCGTACTGGTCGACCGGGGTTCTGTCGCGCGGACGACGAGCGGCAAGATCCGTCGGGGTCACATGCGGGACCTGTACGTCGGCGGCCTGCTCGATCCGCTGCACACGTTGCCGGGCGCATGAGCACCGCTGCGTCGTACGACCCGTTCGGCCCGGCCCGGGACCTGGACCGGTATCTGGGCGACCCGACCGATCCGGCCGTCGCGTTCTCCTACGCGAACTCGCTGGGGCTGGACGAGCGGGAGGAGTTTCCCGAGGCGAGCTGCGCGGCTCTGACCTCGTGGGGGCTGAACGAGTACTTCGTCCCGGCAGAGCACGGTGGGCGGCTGCACTCCTACGAGCAGCTCCTGCACTTGATCCGCCTCGTCGCGCGACGCGACCTGACGGTGGCCGTCGGATACGGCAAGACATTCCTCGGTGCGGTTTCGGCCTGGGTGGCGGGGACGCCGCGGCAACGCGCGGACCTGGCCGCCCGGATTCTGGACGGCACGCAGGTCGCCTGGGCCCTGACCGAAAGCGAACACGGCAGTGACCTGCTCGCCAGTGAGCTGGCCGCGACACCGGGAGCCGGCGGTTTCCAGCTCACCGGCGAGAAGTGGCTGATCAACAACGCGACCCGCGGCCGGCTCCTGGCCGTGCTGGCCCGTACCGACCCGGCGGGTGGGCCGCGGGGCTTCGGTGTGCTCCTGGTGGACAAGGACCAGCTCGAACCCGGCACCTGGCGGTGCCTGCCGAAGGTGCGCACGCACGGTATCCGAGGGGCGGACATCAGCGGCATCGCGTTCACCGACGCGCGGCTGCCCACAGCCGCCCATCTCGGGGCACCTGGTTCCGGCCTCGAGGTCGTGCTCAAGGGCCTGCAACTGACCCGGACGATGTGTGCCAGCCTCGCCCTGGGGGTCGGCGAGAACGCTCTGCGGATCGCCGCTGCCTGGGCCTGTTCGCGGCGCCTGTACGGCCGCCGCCTGGCGGACCTGCCGGCTGCGCGGCGGGTCCTGCTGGACGCATACACCGACCATCTCTGCGCGGAGGCGGTAGCCGTCGTCAGCAGCCGCATGATCCACTGGCGACCAGAGGAGTTGAGCCTGGCGAGCGCAGCCGTCAAGTACCTCCTCCCGGTCCAGGCCGAGGCAAGCGTCGCCGCGCTCGGTCGTCTGCTCGGTGCTCGCTCGATCTTCGCGGACGCGGACTTTCAGAAAGTTGCCCGGGACGCCCGCATCGTCTCGCTCTTCGACGGCAGCACAGTCGTCAACCTGCACGCCGTCGTCAACCAGTTTCCCGTCCTGACGCGCGCCTACCGCCGGCAGCGGGCATGGTCGGAGTTGGACGCAGTTGCCGACGTGACCCGACCGGTACCCCGCCACGACCCCGAGCGGCTCCGGCTGATCTGCCCGAACGGCCTTCACCTGCTCACCTCCCTGGCCGACGCGGCCCGTGCCCTCGCCGACCTGGCCGTACGGCGGCCAGCTCTGACCGGTGTCGCCGCACTCGCCGGCGTGCTCGTTCAGCGGACCGATCGCCTCCACGACACCATCGCGGGCCTGCCGCCGGCCAGGGGTGGGGCGCCTGTTGAGCACCTGGAGGCGGCGCGCCACCTCACGCTCTGCTACGCCGGCGCTGCGGCGGTCGCCCTCTGGCTTGCCAACCACAATGGCGGCGCCGGCACCCAGCAGATCTGGTACGACGGCCACTGGCTCACCGCTGTCCTCACCCGGATCCTGGTCGCTCTCGGCGAGTCGGTACCCACCCAGCCCGAGGCCGACCAGGCGCTGTGGGATCTGCTGACGGCGCAAGCGGACGACGGTCGACTCTTCTCCATGTTCGATGTCAACCTGACGCCTGCCGGTGGGCTTGATGGCTGACGATCTCGAGTCGCTCTTCGGCGATGCCCGCGACACCGCCAACCCGGTCGGCACGTGGCAGGTCCTGCGCGCCGACGAGCGGGGCGAGCTCCTCGCGGCGGGCGAGGAGCTGCTGACCCGCTCGGGCTTCAACGCCGAGTTCGTGCCTGCCCAGCTCGGCGGGCGGCTGACAACCGTGGACCGCTTGGTGCAGGCTGTCCGGCCGGTGTTCCGGCGGGACACCAGCCTGGGACTCGGGTACGGGATCACCTCACTGATGGCGGCTGTCAACGTGTGGTGCGCCGGCACGCCGGCCCAGCAGAGGCACGTCGGCGGCCTGCTGATGTCCGGCGAGCGTCTGTCCGTGGCGTATCACGAGCTGGAGCACGGCAATGACTTCAGCCGCAACGAATTCGTCGCCAGGCCGGACGCCGGCCAGCTCCGACTCACCGGCGTGAAACAGGTGATCAGCAACATCTCGCGGGCAGCGGCGTTCGTCCTTTTCGCGCGCACCGGCGAAGGTGGGGGCCCTCGCGCGTACTCGCTCCTGCTCATCGAGCGGGACCAGGTAGACGGCTCCGGGCTGGCTTATCTGCCACGCACCCGGACAAGCGGCGTCCGCGGAGTCCAGCTTGGTGGTGTGCGCGCCGTAGACCACCCGGTGCCGGCCACCACGCTGCTCGGTGCGGCCGGCGCCGGCGTGGAAACCGCCCTTCGATCGTTTCAGGTCACCCGTGCCGTCCTCCCCGGTCTCGCCGTCGGATCGGTGGACACGGCTCTACGCACTGTTCTGCGCTTCGCGGCGTCACGACACCTCTACGGCGGTACCGTCCTCGACCTGCCACACGCGCGACAGGTCATCGCCGGCGCCTTCACCGACCTGCTGATCGTCGATGGGCTCGCCGCAGCCGCCTGCCGTGGCCTGCATGTGCTCCCGGCCCAGTCGTCCGTCCACTCCGCCGCTGCGAAGTATCTCAGTGCCCACCTGCTCACCAAGGCGATGGACGACCTCGCGGTCGTGCTCGGCGCTCGTTACTACCTGAGAGAAGGCGACCACGCCATCTTCGGCAAGCACCTGCGTGACCTCCCGGTGGTCAGCATCGGTCACGCCAGCGAGGCGACCTGCCTGCTCACCATCGTCTCGCAGCTGCCCGCGCTCGGCCGGCACGCGTGGCAGGATCCGGCACCGCCGCCACCGTCGCTCTTCGACACCGGGCAAACCCTGCCTCCGCTCGATCTCGGCCGCCTCGCCCTCAGCGCCGGCGGACGCGACGACCTGGCCGGGCTCCTGGTCACGGGGCAGACCCAGGACAAGCAACTCGAGAGTCTTCGCGGCCAGCTGCAGACTCTCGCGACGGACTCGGCGGCCATCCCCCCGCGAGAACGGGGCCCGCTGGCTGGTCCACAGACCTTCTCCCTGGCCAGGCGGTACACCCTGCTTCTGGCCGCGGCAGCTGGGCTCGGCTCCTGGCGGGCCGCTCAGGCCCGGGGGAATCCGTTCGGCGGCGACCCGCGGTGGCTCGCCGCCGTGCTGACGCGGCTCCGTGGCCACCTGGGCGGCCACCCTGCAGCTCTGCCCACCGGCGTCACCGACTGGCTGCTGCGCGAGCTGATCCGCCGGGAACGGGATGGCATTTCCTTCGACCTGAACGAAACGACCGTACTCACCTGACCATCGCCTCTGGAGGAGATATGACATCGATCGACCGGGACACGGTGATCACCTGGCTCACCGAGCGGGTCGCCTTCTACGTCGAGCGGGACCCAGCCGAGATCGAGCCTGACAAGAACCTGATGACGTACGGCATCGACTCCGTCTACGCCTTGGGGATCGCCGGCGAAGTCGAGGAGGAATTCGGCACACCGGTGGACGCCACACTCGTGTGGGACAACCCGACGATCGAGGCGATCGCGACGGAAGTGACGGCAGCCGCCACAACGTAGCCGACCGCCGCGACCCGCTCGCCTATCCGGTCGTACAGATCGGCAACGAGCTGAATCCCTTCAGCGTCAAGCTGTTGCGACGTTGACCAGGGCCGGCCGCAGCCAGTGCCGGAAAGCGGCGGACGAGCGCGGGCAGCGCGATCTGTGCTTCCATGCGGGCCAGCGGCGCGCCGAGGCAGTAGTGAAGGCCGCCGCCGAACGACAGCGGTGAATTGTCCGGGCGGTCCAGTTGCAGCCGGTCCGGGTCAGCGAACCGCTCGGGGTCACGGTTGCCCGCACCGAGATAGGCGAGCACCCGTTCGCCTTCCTCGACAGTGATCCCGGCGATTTCGACCCGTTCGGTCACCACTCGGCTACTGATCTGGACCGGACTGTCGAATCGGAGCAGTTCCTCGACGGCTGCCCCGGCGATGTCGGGGCGGTCGGCGAGGAGCTTCAACTGGTCGGGGTGCGCGAGGAGCGCGGCCAAGCCGTTGGACAGTAGGTTCGTGGTGGTCTCGAAGCCCGCGGCGAACAGGAAGGCCGCATTGCTCAGAACTTCCTCGTCGGTCAGCCGGTCATCGGCCGCCTGCGCCTGGACCAGCGCACTGATCAGGTCGTCGGCAGGCCTCCGGCGGCGCTCCTCGACGAGCCCGGCGAGATAGTCCCGGATGGTGGCGGCGGCCGGATCCGCTCGGCTCACCACCGCAGGGGAGATCACCTCGAGCACCTGCGCCCAGTCGCCCACCAGCGACTGGAACTGGCCGCGATCCTGCACCGGTATCCCGAGCAGCTCACCGATGACGTTGACCGGCAACGGGAACGCGAAGGAGTCGACGAAGTCGACCTCGCCGCTCAACTGGTCGAGCAAGCCGTCGACCATCTGCTCGATCGCCGGCCGCAGCCCCTGCACCCGTCGTGCGGTGAACGCGGAACCCACGAGCCGGCGCAGCCGGGTGTGGTCAGGCGGGTTGAGGGTGATCATGCTGGTGAAGAGATGCAGCAGAGCCGGATGCTCGCGCCAGTCCGGGAACCCGACGAAGGCCAGCAGGTTGTCCGGTGGCATGTGCGCGAACCGCTCGTCGCGGACCACCCGCGCGCAGTCCGCGTAGCCGGTCACGGCCAACGCGCCGTCCTGGGCCCGCACGATCGGCGAGATCTCTCTCAGCCGCGCATACCGCGGGTACGGGTCCGCCCGACCCTCCATCGCCGTCAGCTCGCCGAGCAGAAACAAGGCTTCCGAACTCTGCGCTACCTCCGGCATCGCTCCAGCATAGACCGGAATCCGCCTCGACCTGAGCCACAATCCCTGAGCTTGTGGTGGCGCGCCCGGCAGGATTCGAACCTGCGACCAACGGATTAGAAGTCCGACGCTCTATCCAGCTGAGCTACGGGCGCCTGTGCCTGAGGCACGGGGAGAAGTGTCTCAGATCGAGGGCCGACCACGCTCGTGGGTTCCCCGGTGCGGCGTGACGCGGTGTACGCCGTACCGGGACCGACGGTGGGGAAGTACAGCCTTGTCGTTCCATCCCGGTAACGCCCAGTGGCCGGTTCTGCCGTGCCGACTGCTCTCCAACTAGGCTGCGGGCATGAGTCACCCCTCACCAGGCTCCGCCGACGCGCCGCAACCGGCGGCGACGGGCGCGGCCGGCGCGCCGTACCCGCAGCCGAACACGCTGGGACCGCACCCGGTCCCGGGCCAGCGGCGTAACCGGGGGCTGCTGATCGGCATCGTGATCGCGGTCGTCTTCGCGATCGCCGGGCTGCTGATCTTCGGCATCGTCGCCAAGTCGGTCGGCTCGACCGGCTTCGCCTGGGGGATGGGACTCGCCTTCGTCCCGATCGTGATCATCATCCCGCTCTACCTGTGGCTGGACCGGTACGAACCGGAACCGCTGAAGTACCTGGTGTTCGCGCTCTGCTGGGGCGCCTTCATCGCGACCCTGGCCGCGATCTTCATCAACACCCGCGCCGCCGACCTGCTGCACGAGACGACCAGCGGCGGCAACCGGGCCGCGGTCTTCGTCGCCCCGCCGGTCGAGGAGTTCGCCAAGGGCTCGGTGATCCTGCTGCTGGCGCTGGTCCGCAAGAAGGAGTTCGACGGGATCATCGACGGACTGGTCTATGCCGGGATGGTCGGGATCGGCTTCGCCTTCACTGAGAACATCCTGTACTTCGGCCGGATCTTCGACCAGCTCTCCGAGGAGGGCGGCAACGCGGCCGGTGTCAAGGGCGTGCTCGGGCTGTTCTTCCTGCGTGGCGTGATCACGCCGTTCGCGCATCCACTCTTCACCTCCTGTACGGCGATCGGCATCGGGATCGCCGTCCGGCACCGAAGTACGGCGGTCCGCTTCCTGGCGCCCGTCGTCGGTTATCTGATGGCCGTGCTGCTGCACGGGCTGTGGAACGGCGGCGCGAGCTGGGCGGGCGGCAGCGGCTTCCTGAGCGTGTACCTGTTCCTGATGGCGCCGCTGTTCGTCGCGATGGTCGTCTTCGCGCTGGTGATGCGGTCCCGCGAGGGGCAGATGATCGCGTCGCGGCTGTACGACTACGTGCGCTTCGGCTGGATGAACGGGCAGGACGTGCCGCTGATCGCGACGCTGCGCGGGCGCAAGGCGCTCCGGCAGAACGCGAAGCGCTACGGCCCGCAGGCCGAGGCCGCGGCGAAGGCCTTCCAGCACACGGCGACCGAGCTGGCGTACCTGCGCGACAAGATCGTTCGGCAGGTCATCGGTGCTGACGCTCTGGACACCGAGAAGAAGCTGCTGGACGAGCTGAGGGCCCGGAGGCCCTCGGTGCCGTTCCCGCCGATGCCGGCGTTCGCCACCGCGGTGCCGCAGTTCGCGCCGGCCGGGCCCGGGGTGCCGCTGTACGGCGGGCCGGAGGCGGGGTACGGGCCGCAGCCGGGTGGGCCTGGGTACGGGGGGCCTGGGTACGGCGGTCCTGGTGCGCCGGGTGCGCCGGGTGGGCCTGGTGGGCCTGGTGGTCAGCCTGGTTACGGGCCGCAGCCGGGGGGAGCGGTGTACGGCGGGGGACAGGGCGGTTCGGCGTACCCGGGTTCGCCGCAGCAGCCGACGTACCCTGGGGGACCGCAGCAACCGACGTACCCGGGGGCACCGCAGCAGCAGAGCGGGGCGCCGGAGCAGGGTGGTGGCCCCGGACAGAACGGTGGTCCGGGACAGCAGCCGGGTGGTTACCAGGACGGTCAGACGGGGTATCCGTCGGGGCAACCCGGCTACCCAGCGGGCCCGGCCGGTTACCCACCGGGACCCACTGGAACCCCGGGACCGCAGGGAGGATACGGTCCCTATCCACCGTCGCAGTGACTTGCCCCCCGTCCACGCCGCCACACGGGATGAAGATGACTTTGCTTCTGCGCTGTCCGACCGGGCACTCTGTGCTCGTGGACGGACACCGTGGCTGACATCAGGTCAGCAGCTGGTGAGGGTTCGGAGCGCTCGGGAGAGCCGCAGCCTCCGGCCCAGACGGAGCCTGCCCCGATGACCCCCCACACCGATGCCAAAGGCAAAGGCTTCTGGCGCCGCCGCAGGCGGAAGACCGAGCCGGTAGCCGCCGAGGCGACGCCTGCCGAGCCGACGCCTGCCGAGGCTGAGCCCATGCCGGCCACCGAGGCTGCTGCTGCCGCTGAGCCCGAGCCGACGCCTGTCGCCGAATCGACCCCGGCCGCGGAGCCTGAGCTGGCCGCCAAGGCCGCCCCCGCGCCGGAGCCCGAGGCAACCGACGAGCCGGCCGTGCCCGAAAGCGCCGAAGCCCCTGCCCCAACCGGCAAGCCCGAGGCCGCCCCGGAGTCCGCCGTACAGCCGAAGAACACCTCCGACGAGGACGAGTCCGACGAGGACCGCCCGAGCGTCGGCGTGACCTACGAGCCGGAAGAGTCGCCGGAGGGCTTCCCGCTGGAGTACGGCGAGATCATCATCGGGCTCCCCAAGGCGGGCGAGGTCCCCGAGTCCGAGCGCATGGTGGACCCGCAGTCGGTAGCCGCCGAGGTCCCGCCGAAGAAGCCCAGGCGCACGGCGAAGAAGGCTGCATCCAAGCAGCCCGCGCCCTCGGACGATGCCCAAGGCACCAATGCCGAGTCCGCCGACGAGCCGCTGCCGAAGGCAACCGAAGAGCCGCAGGAAGGAGGGCCGGTAGCCGCCGAGGCCGCGGCCGAGAAGCCCGCGGACAAGCAGTCGGACGCAGCTGAACAGGCGACTGACGACAGCAAGCCCGACGAAGCAACTACTTCTACGGAATCCACCGAGCCCGCGACCGACGAAGTAGCTCCTGAGGGCGCTGCCGAGTCCGACGCCGCGCCTGCAGAGGCAGACTCCGACGCAGATGCGTCTACAAAGGCAACTGCCAAGGCGGACGCACCTGCTGAGGCAGCCTCCGAAGCGGACGCGCCTGCTGACACCAAGGCGACCGGCGAGGACGCCCTCGAGGCAGCATCGGACGCTGATGCGTCTGCTGACGCCGCCGAGCCGACCGACGCAGCTACAGCCGACACCGCAGCGGCCGCCGACGACACCGCCTCCGACGCCGACGACGCCACTGAAGCCGACGCCTCCTCCGACGCGGTCACTGAGACCTCCTCCAAGGACAGCGCCGACGCGCCCTCCGACGACAGCGCCGAGGCCCCGCCCGAGGACAGCGCCAACGCCTCGACCGAGGACAGCGCCAACGCCTCGACCGAGGACGGCGCTGGCGCCTCCGCGGACGACAGCGCGGACGCATCTGCGGACGGCAGCGCGGACGCATCTGCGGACGGCAGCGCGGACGCATCCGCGGACGACAGCGTGGACGCATCCGCCGAGGACAGCGCTGACGCCTCCGCCGACGACAGCGTCGACGCCCCCGCCGAGGACAGCGCGGACGCATCCGCGGACGACAGCACCGACGCCCCCGCCGAGGATGCCTCCTCCGACGAGTCCGCCTCCGAGGAGACGGACTCCAACGACGCGCCCTCCACAGACGCCTCCTCCGAGGACACCCCCGACCCCGAGCCCGAGCTCTCTCCCGAGGAGCTCGCCGCCAGGGCCGCCGAGCAGCAAGCGGCCATGGCGCTCATCACCGCGCTCATGAGGCTCCGCGGAGCACTTGCCGACAGCAAGCTTCCCCTCGACGTCGTCGGCGCCGACGAAGCCCGGCAGCAGCGCAAGGCGATGCTCGACCAGCTCGACGACTACGTCCTCCCGCGGCTCGTCCAGCTCGAAGCCCCGGTGCTCGCCGTCGTGGGCGGCTCGACCGGCGCCGGTAAGTCGACGCTCGTCAACAGCCTCATCGGGCAAGTGGTCAGCGAGCCCGGCGTACTCCGCCCGACGACCCGCTCCCCGGTCCTCATCCACAACCCCGCCGACGCCGAGTGGTTCGCGGGCGACCGCGTCCTCCCAGGCATGGCGAGGTCGAGCGGTGACAGCCCGGGCGGCATGGAAGATCCCGGCCAGATCCGTCTGGTCGCGGCCGACACCATCCCCAAGGGCCTCGCGGTCCTCGACGCGCCGGACATCGACTCCGTCGTCGAGGCCAACCGCGACCTCGCGACGCAGCTCCTCGCCGCGGCCGACCTCTGGCTCTTCGTCACGACCGCAGCGAGATACGCCGACGCCGTCCCGTGGGAGTTCCTCCAGAGCGCCTCCGACCGCAGTACCGCGGTCGCCGTCGTCCTGGATCGCGCCCCCGCGGACACCATCGACGACATCAGCGGTCATCTCGCCCAGATGCTGCTCGAGCGCGGGCTCGGCGACTCGCCGTTGTTCTCGATCAAGGAGACGACGGTCGACGAGCGCGGCATGCTGCCGACCGAGACCGTTGCCTCGATCAAGGACTGGCTGATCGATCTGGCCGCCGACGCGGAGGCGCGCTCGGCCGTCGTACGGCGGACGCTGCAAGGCGCCGTGACCGCGATGACGAAGAAGACGCCGGCGTTCTCGAAGGCGGTCCGCGACCAGGCCGACACCTTCGTCGAGCTGCGCGCGAACGCCGAGACGGCGTACGAGCGGGCCGTGAAGGACATCGCGAAGGCGACGGCGGACGGCACGATGCTGCGCGGTGAGGTGCTGGCGCGCTGGCAGGAGTTCGTCGGGACCGGCGAGCTGCTGAAGGGTCTGCAGACGAACGTCGGGCGCCTGCGCGACAAGGTCCGGACGTCGATCGTCGGCAAGCCGCCGCCGACCCGGGACCTGAACGACGCGGTCGAGTCCGGGCTGGACTCGTTGCTGCGTGAGCACGCCGAGGCCGCGGCCGAGCGGGCCGAGGAGTCGTGGCAGTCGACGGCGGCCGGACGGCAACTACTCGCCGCGGGCGACCGCGATCTGGGCCGGATGTCGAAGGACTTCCCGGCGGCCGCGGGCCGTGCGGTGCGCGAGTGGCAGGGCTACGTGCTCGACCTGGTCCGCAAGGAGGGCGCGGACAAGCGCTCGACGGCGCGCATCCTCGCGTACGGCGTGAACGGGCTGGGCCTGTCGCTGATGGTCGTCATCTTCGCCAGTACGGCGGGGATCACCGGGGCCGAGGTCGGTGTCGGCGCGGGGACGGCGGTGGTCGGGCAGAAGCTGCTGGAGGCGGTGTTCGGCGACCAGGCGGTGCGTACCCTGGCGGCGAAGGCCCGGCAGGACCTTGACGATAGGGTTCATGCGTTGATGGATGCCGAATTCGCCCGCTACCTGGCTGTGCTCGACCAGCATCCGGTCGATCCCGAAGCACCCAGGCAACTGACCGAGGCCGCGCGCGCGGTGGAGGACTGCACGTGACGGGAATTGTGGATACGGTCAAGGGCCTGGTGCGTGGCTCTTCCGATGTCCTGACCAAGATCGAGGCGCTGGAGGACGCGGCCGAGGCCGGCAAGGGCCGCCTCGACCAGGTGGTGCTCAGCGAGGCCGAGCAGATCGTGGACCGGGCCGGGCAGCGGCTGCGGATGTCCGGCGACCTGACGGTGGTGGCGCTGGCCGGTGCGACCGGTTCCGGCAAGTCGTCGCTGTTCAACGCGCTGACCGGGCTGGACCTGGCTGCCATCGGCACGCGACGTCCGACCAGTTCGATGCCGCTGGCCTGTGTCTGGGGCGAGGAGCCTGCTGGTGAGGTGCTCAACTGGCTGGGCATCCCGCGCCGGCACCAGGTGCAGCACCGCAGCTCGCTGGAGGAGGCGCAGTCGGAGGACCTCGACGGCCTGGTTCTGCTCGACCTGCCCGACCACGACTCGACAGAGGTCGAGCACCGGCTGATCGTCGACCGGCTGGTCGAGTTGGTGGACCTGCTGATCTGGGTGGTCGACCCGCAGAAGTACGCCGACGCCGCGCTGCACAACCGCTACATCAAGCCGTTCGCGTCGCACTCGTCGGTGATGGTGTTCGCGCTGAACCACATCGACAAGCTCACCGAGGAGCAGCGCAAGAGCTGCCTCACCGACCTGGACAAGCTGCTGAAGTCCGACGGGCTGAAGAACCCGACAGTCGTCGGTACGTCGGCCGTCAGCGGCGCCGGGCTGGACGAGATGCGCGGCCTGCTGGTCAAGCGGGTCAGCAACAAGCGCGCCGCGCGCGAGCGGCTCGCGGCTGATGTCGACCGCGTCGCGGACCGGATGGCCAGCCAGTGCGGCAACGCGAAGACGCCGGAGATCGCCAAGTCGGACATCACCGAGCTGATCGACGCGCTGTCGGACGCTTCCGGCGTACCGGTGGTTGTTGATGCGGTACGACGCTCTTATCTGCAGCGCGCTCGCTCGGCGACGGGCTGGCCGGTGACCAAGTGGCTGGGCCGGTTCCGGCCCGATCCGCTCCGCCGGCTGCACCTGGACGGTGCTGCCCGTCAGCTGGGCAAGGCGGCCCGGAAGTCCGCGTCGAGCGAGGTGTCGATCGCCCGCTCTTCGTTGCCTGCGGCAACACCGGTGCAGCGGGCCCGGATGGACACTGCGGTCCGGACGATCACGAACAAGGCCGCCGAGGGGCTGTCACGGCCGTGGGCCGACTCGGTGCGGTCCGCCGTACGGAAGCGTGAGGAGTCGCTGGGCGACGAGCTGGACCAGGCGGTGGCGCGGACCGATCTCGGTGCGACGTCGACGCCGGGCTGGTGGGGTGCCGCGCGGTTCCTGCAGTGGCTGCTGTTCCTGGTGGCGCTGGGCGGAGCCGTCTGGCTGGCCGTGATGGCCGTGTTCGGATACCTGCAGCTCGAGGACCCGCCGCTGCCGCGCTGGAACGGGATCCCGTACGCGACGCTGATGCTGATCGGCGGTGTGGTGATCGGGGTCTTGGTGTCGGTGGCCTGCCGGCTGTTCGCCACGAACGGCGCGAACCGGCGAGCCCGCCTGGTGGCCCGGGCGCTGCGCTCGGAGCTGGAGAAGGTTGCCGACAGCCACGTCGTCGACCCGGCCCGGGCCGAGCTGGACGCCTACACGATCTGCCGCGACAAGCTGGCGGTCGCGCGACGCTGAACGGGCGATCGGGTGGCGCTGACACGCCGCCCGAGCTCTGTCGGGCGGCGATGGATCGCCTGCTGTTGCGTGGTGGCTGCATGGATTGTGGCCGGTGAGCGGCCGGTGCGACGATGTCGCATCCGCGCGGACAGTCCTCAGCTCAGACACCTTCAGCAAGGAGTCAGCGATGATCCGACCCCTGAAATCACCGCTCCGGACCGTGACCCGCGTCGCCGTGACGGCTGCCCTCTGCGTCAGCTTCGCCGGCATCGCGACCGTGCCGGCGCACGCCGCCATCATCACGAAGCGGTTCGGCAGCGGCTATCCGACCAAGGCGTTGTGCGACGACGTCGGCGTGTACGAGATGCGCAACGCGGGCTCGCACAGCTGGAACTGCTACCCGCAGAACGGCGCCTGGAGCGGCGACCTGATCTGGTACACGTAGCGCTTCCGTGGCGGAGCCGCCCGCGCGATCTCCGCGGGCGGCTCCGGCCGTGCTCCGTACGGCGTACTGCGTGCTGCTACTGCTCCGGCGGGGTCTCGGGGACGTACTGCGCCATCGAGATGGCGATCGCCTCGTCGAGGTCCTTCTCAGTCGTCGTGCCGGAGGCCTTGATCGCCTCGATCCAGGCCTTGATGCAGGCCTCGTTGTACGCGACGACCTCGGGGGAGTTGGCCATCACCGCGGGATCGGTGTCCTCGGGGAGGTCGCCGTCCAGGTAGAGGGCGAGGCCCATGATCGCGCCGTCCCAGCCCGGGCCGACGTACAGGGCACCGGCGCCGCCCGGGGCGGGCGGGCCCTCCATCGAGTGCTCCATCTCGAACTCGGTGGTGTCACCGGTGCCCGGCGTGAGGCGTACTTCGAGCGTGCTGGTCGGGCCGCCGAAAGTGACCTTGTAGCGCTTCGGCGGCTCGCACTCGAGGATGTCGCCGCCGGCGTTGCCCTGGATCTGGAAGCTGCCGCCCGGCTTGAGCTCGCCGGTGACGGGGGAGAACCAGCGCGCCATCCGCTCGGGGTCGGTGAGCGCGTCCCAGACCTCCTCGGGCGTCCCGTGGTAGGTCCGGCGCATCCGCACGGTCGCCGTCTCGCCGGTCCGGCTGACCTCGCGCTGGACCGCGGTGATGTGTTCCAGGATGTCCATCGGTGTGCTGCCCTCTGTGTCGTCGGTGACTGTCGGGGCCAGAATGCCGGGCTTTGCTTATATAAGTCAAGGCTAAGGCTTGCAGGTTGTCCCCAGGTTCTTTCTTGCTCGTCGTTCGTGGCTGGTTTCGCGGCATCTTCTCTGGTGACAGCACATCCGCGATCGGAGGAACGACATGAGCAACGACGCGTACCTGACCCTGCAGGGCTGGGTCGGCAGCGAGGTGCAACTGAAGAACCTGGACGGCGGTACGACGGTGGCGTCGTTCCGGGTCGGTTCGACAGCACGCAGCTTCGACAAGACCCAGAACCTGTGGGTCGACCGCCCGACGACCTGGTTCACCGTCGACTGCTGGCGCTCCCTGGCCCAGAACGTCGCCGAGTCCATCAACCGCGGCGACCCGGTCGTCGTCTATGGCCGCCTGCGCACCAACGAGTGGACCGAGAACGGCGAACCCCGCTCCCGCACCCTCATCGAGGCCTTCTCGGTCGGCCACGACCTCTCCCGCGGCACCACCACGTTCCGCAAACAGCTCCCAACGGGCTTGGGTGGCGCTACGCCCTCGCCCTTCGACGACCTACCGGTCCTGGGCGCGGAAGAGCTCGACCCGTTCAGCACATCGTCCTCGGAGGCCGCTTAGCGGGCTAGGTCGCCGGGGTGCGTGGGTACCGGTTCGACATGTTCTGGACTCTGCTCGCCGCACCTCGGTGGATCGTCGCCGCCGCGACAGCGCTGATCGCGTTCACGGGTTACTCGATCGCGTTCAAGCTGACCAAGGATCTGAGCTGGACGGCTGCTCTGACGATCGCCGCGCTCGGTGCTGCGGTTGTCTTCCTCGCGGTCTTCGTGGGCCTCACGCTGCGCCGCCGGGATCTGAAAGCTGTCGGAGCCGACGAGCTGTCTCCGCGGCAACAGCTGAAGGCCTACCGAGCTGTCCAGCGCGGCCGGCTCGATCCCGATCCTGCCCTCCGCGAAGTCACCCTGCGCATCGCCGACCGTCGTCTGCAAGGATTTCAACGTCATCGACTTCTCGTGATCATCACCGCAGCTCTGCTGGCAGTGTCGGCAGTCCTCAGGATCTTGGACGGCCGCGTGGTCGGCGCCGCGATCACCTTTGCCGGTGCTGCCGCGGCCGTCGGACTCCTCGTGCAGGCGAGGATCCTGAAGAAGCGAGCCGCCAGGCTCCTGGCTGCCTCGACCGGCGCCGGTTGGGACTGGGTGGGGGGCAGCGCATAGGCTCTGGAGCATGGCGGAATTCATCTACACGCTTCGTGGGGTCCGGAAGGCGCACGGGGACAAGGTCGTGCTCGACAACGTCACCTTGAACTTCCTGACCGGCGCGAAGATCGGCGTGGTCGGGCCGAACGGCACCGGCAAGTCCTCGCTGTTCAAGATCATGGCGGGGCTCGACCACGCCTCGAACGGCGAGGCCCGGCTGGCCGAGGGCGCGACGGTGGGGATCCTGCTGCAGGAGCCGCCGCTGACCGAGGGCAAGACGGTGCTGGAGAACGTCGAGGAAGGTGTCGGCGACACCAAGAAGAAGCTCGACCGGTTCAACGAGATCAGCGCCGAGCTGGCCGACCCGGACGCCGACTACGACACGTTGCTCGCCGAGATGGGAGACCTGCAGACCGAGCTCGACCACCGCAACGCGTGGGACGTCGACGCTCAGCTGGAGCAGGCGATGGACGCGCTGCGCTGCCCGCCGGCCGACGCGATCGTCGACAACCTGTCCGGTGGTGAGCGCCGCCGGGTCGCGCTGTGCAAGCTGCTGCTGCAGCAGCCCGACCTGCTGCTGCTCGACGAGCCCACCAACCACCTGGACGCCGAGTCGGTGCTCTGGCTGGAGCAGCACCTGCAGAAGTACCCGGGCGCTGTCCTGGCGATCACCCACGACCGGTACTTCCTGGACAACGTCGCCGAGTGGATCCTGGAGATGGACCGCGGCAAGACCTACGGGTACGAGGGCAACTACTCGAAGTACCTGGAGACCAAGCAGGCCCGGCTTGTCGTCGAGGGCCAGAAGGACGCCAAGCGGCAGAAGATCCTGGAGCGCGAGCTCGAGTGGGTCCGGTCGAACGCGAAGGCCCGGCAGACCAAGAGCAAGGCCCGGCTGGCCCGGTACGAGGAGCTGGCCGCCGAGGCCGAGCGCGCCAAGAAGCTCGACATCGACGAGATCAACATCCCGGCCGGTCCGCGGCTGGGCAGCACCGTGCTCGAGGTCAGCAAGCTGGAGAAGGGCTTCGGCGACCGCAAGCTGATCGACGGCCTGAGCTTCTCGCTGCCCCGGGCCGGCATCGTCGGCATCGTCGGCCCGAACGGTGTCGGCAAGTCGACGCTGTTCCGGATGATCGTCGGCGAGGAGACCCCCGACAAGGGCAGCCTGAAGCTCGGCGAGACGGTCAAGATCTCGTACGTCGACCAGTCCCGTGGCGGCCTGGACCCGCAGAAGACGGTCTGGCAGCAGGTGTCCGACGAGCTCGACTACATCAAGGTCGGCTCGTTCGAGATGCCGAGCCGGGCGTACGTCGCGTCCTTCGGGTTCAAGGGCCCGGACCAGCAGAAGCCGACCGGCGTCCTGTCCGGCGGTGAGCGCAACCGGCTGAACCTGGCCCTGACGCTGAAGATGGGCGGCAACCTGCTGCTGCTCGACGAGCCCACCAACGACCTGGACGTCGAGACGCTGCAGTCGCTCGAGGACGCGCTGCTCGAGTTCCCCGGCTGCGCCGTGGTGATCTCCCACGACCGGTGGTTCCTGGACCGCGTCGCGACCCACATCATGGCCTGGGAGGGTACCGACGAGGACCCGGCCCAGTGGTTCTGGTTCGAGGGCAACTTCGCGTCGTACGAGGCGAACAAGATCGACCGCCTCGGCGCCGAAGCCGCCCGCCCGCACCGGGTGACGCACCGCAAGCTCACGCGCGACTGACGCGGGGCGGCCTGCGCTCGCTCCTGTCCATGTAGTGCACCGAAGCCCCATCTCCCTGATCGGGAGGTGGGGCTTCGTCGCGCTCACCGCGCCAACGGTTTGCTTTGGAGCTTAGTGTTGTGAATACTTAGCCGCATGGCACAGTATTCAGCGGAAGTCGACGGTGTATTCGTCGCGCTCGCCGATCCGACCCGGCGCGGAGTTGTTCGGCGGCTCGGTCGCGGACCGGCGAGCGTCGGAGAGCTGGCGGACGAGTTCCCGATGACGCTCCCGTCGTTCATGAAGCACGTCCGGACGCTGGAGTCGAACGGGCTGATCCGGACCGTGAAGACCGGCCGGGTCCGGACCTGTGTGCTGAACCGGGAGCGGCTCGCGGTGCTGGACGACTGGCTCGCCGAGCAGCGCGCGGTGTGGGAGGAGCGGACCGATCGGCTGGAGAGTCTGGTCGACGAGCTGATGGAGGAGGAGCGATGAATCCGGAGCTCGATCTGGTGGTGGAGCGCGTGATCCGGGCGCCGCGAGCGGTGGTGTGGAGCGCCTGGACCGAGCCGTCGCGGTTCGCGCGGTGGTGGGTACCGGCGCCGGCCGTCTGTCGCGTCGAGCGGCTCGAGGTGCGGCCGGGCGGTGGGCTGGTGACGCGGATGAGCGAGGACGGCGTCGACTTCGTCCCGCACCTGGACGCGATGTTCGTCGTCGCGGAGGAGCTGGAGCGGATCGTGTTCACCAACACGGTCGACAGCGCGTGGCGGCCCGCGAACCCGGCGCCGGTCGCGATGACGGCGGAGATGACGTTGGCGGATCATGCCGACGGTACGGCGTACCGGATCGTGGTGCGGCACGGCGATCCGGCGTCGCGAAAGCTGCACGCGGAGCTGGGGTTCGCGGACGGGTGGGGATCGGTGACGGCGCAGCTGGCCGGGGTCGCGGAGGGGGAGGTCGCGGGATGAGGCTGGTGCTGACGGAGTTCGTGACGCTGGACGGGGTCTGTCAGGGTCCGGGGTCGCCGGAGGAGGATCCGAGTGATGGGTTCACGCGGGGTGGGTGGTTGATTCCGTTCCTGGACGAGACGTTCGTACGGCGTACGTCGGAGTGGCTGGACCTGGCGGACGGGCTGCTGCTCGGGCGGCGCACGTACGAGGCGTTCGCGCGGGACTGGCCGGCGATCACGGACCCGGATGATCCGTTCACCGGGCGGATGAACTCGCTGCCGAAGTACGTGGTCAGCAGCACGCTCACCGAGGCGTCGTGGGCGCCTTCGATGATTCTCCCGTTCGAGTCGGTGGCGGAGCTCAAGGCGCAGCCCGGGCGGGAGCTGCAGATCCATGGGAGTGGGCGGCTGGGGAACTCGCTGCTCGCGGCTGGGTTGGTCGATGCCGTGCGGCTGGTTGTCGCGCCGACGGTCGTTGGCTCGGGGCGACGGTTGCTCGACCAGTCTGGTGTGCCGGTCGGGCTGCGCTTGAGCAAGCACGAAGTCACCAAGACCGGCTTGTTGCTGCTCGAGTACGAGTCCACGGGCACGGCCGAGGTCGGCACGTACGAAGGTGTCGGCGCCTTCGTCTGAGTGAGGTTCAGCAGGCGGAACGCCCAGCGGTCGGAGGGTCAGTCACCGATCGCTCGGGTCGGCGGATGTGCAGCACTCAGTAACTGTCGCGTTGCCGGCCGGCCCACGCTCAGGTGGGTGTGGATCCGCGGGGTGGAAGAGGGTTGGTGAGTGGTGGAGTGACACCGATCGACGCCCACCACTGTCCAAGCAACCGCTGGCGGCGTCGGCCCCGCTTGGGACGGCGAATCGGGTGCGTGCGAAGGGGGTTGATCAGTGGTGGGTGTCGGCCGTGGGTTCGACCAGCTCAGCCAGGAGCGGGCGGAAGCGCCGCAGACCGGTCCGCGTCGCGGTGACCGCGCGGGCGGGTTCGTTCAGCGCGGCAGTGTGAGGATCTCCGCGCCGTCGTCGGTGATCGCGATCGTGTGTTCGCTGTGCGCCGTACGGCCGCCCGTCGCGCTGCGCAGGGTCCAGCCGTCCTCGTCGGTGACCAGTTCGGCGGTGTCGGACATGATCCACGGCTCCAGCGCGAGCAGGAGGCCGGGGCGGAGCTTGTAGCCGCGGCCGGGGCGGCCGGTGTTGGAGATGTGTGGGTCCTGGTGCATCGTCGAGCCGATGCCGTGGCCGCCGAACTCGGTGTTGATCTCGTACCCGGCCTCGCTGAGCACCTCGCCGATCGCGTGCGACAGGTCGCCGATCCGCGCGCCCGGGCCGGCGGCCGCGATGCCCGCGGCGAGTGCGCGCTCGGTGGTGGTGATCAGCGCGACGCTCTCCGCCGGCTGCGAGTCGCCGACGACGAAGCTGATCGCGCTGTCCGCGGCGATGCCGCCGAGCAGCACCGCGAGATCGAGGGTCAGCAGGTCGCCGTCGGCGAGCGCGTAGTCGTGCGGCAGGCCGTGCAGGACCGCGTCGTTGACCGACGTGCAGATGTAGTGACCGAACGGCCCGCGCCCGAACGACGGCTCGTAGTCGACGTAGCAGGACTGCGCGCCGGCGTCGGCGATCATCGCCTTGGTCCACTGGTCGATCTCGAGCAGGTTCGTGCCGACCGTCGTCCGGTGGCGCGCGGTCTGCAGGATGTCCGCGACCAGCGCGCCGGTCTCCCGCGCACGGGGCAGCTCGCTGGGGCTCAGGATCTCGATCATGCGGGCGCCTCTCCGGTGCTACCAATAACTATCCCGGCCATATTATCCCGGGACTAGAATCGGTTCATGGTCAGGTTGCCGCTCACCCCCGCGGAGGTCGAACGCGGCCAGCGCCTCGGCGCCCTGCTGCGGCTGGCCCGGGGCGAGCGCTCGATGCTGGAGGTCGCGCTCGACGCGCGCGTCTCCCCGGAGACCCTACGCAAGATCGAGTCCGGCCGGGTGGCGACCCCGGCGTTCCAGACCATCGCGGCGATCGCGGGGGTGCTGGGGCTGTCGCTGGATGCGGTGTGGGTGGAGATCAGCCGGCCGGAGGGTGAGCCGGGGCGGAACGCACGGGAGTGGCTGGCGTCGTAGCGCCGGGTTGTCCGCGTACGGCGTGAGCCGCGGTGCACCTCTGCTGGGTGGCCATGGGTTCAGCGCTGCTCGTACTGCGTGCGCAGCGCTGCTGCCCGCTCGTACAGGGTGCTGCGGAGCCAGTCAGGCTGCAGGACCTCAGCCTGCGTGGCGAGCTGCCAGAGTGCCCAGGTGGCGTGGCGGCCGTCCTGGAAGGTGACCTCCATCCGCAATCGGTCACCAGCAGGCTCCTCGGAAAGTACGGCGAGTGCTGTGTCGACCAGCTCCTTGCGGCGAGCTGGGTTGACCTCCGCGACGACCGTCACCTGGTCGCCGCCCGTGCGGAAGCGAGTGCTGCGCTCCTGCCAGGCCTGGTCGAGGTCCACCTCGGCCGGGCGCTCAGCTGGTTCCGGCAGCGCCTCAGCGGCCAGTACGCGTGAGAGGCGGTACGTGCGGTCGTCTCCGGCCTTCGTTGCGAGCAGGTAGCCCTGCTCGCGGACGGTGACGAGCCCGATCGGGTCCACCGTCCGCCACTCCGGCGGCTGCCCGGCAGGCGCGTACTGGATGCGCAGGCGATGCCCGGTCAGCACCGCGCGCCGGATCTCACCCATCACCGGCTCGGGGATCTCGTCCGGGTCCCGCCGCCGCGACAGGATGTCGATCTCCGGGTCGAGCAGGAGGCGCTGCGCGGCGCCGGTGGCGGTGTCGCGGTAGCTGTCGGGGAGGGCGTCGACGAGCTTCAGCATCGCGGAGGCGAGCGCCGAGCCGAGCCCGAAGGCCTGCGCGCCGCGGCGCGAACCGGCGACGAGAAGGGCGAGGGCCTCGTCCGGGCCGAGGCCGGTCAGCTCGGTCTGGAAGCCGGGGAGCAGGGCGAACCCGCCGTGGCGGCCGCGTTCGGCGTACACGGGGACGCCGGCAGCCGAGAGTGCCTCGATGTCGCGCAGCACGGTGCGCGTGGAGACCTCGAGCTCGCGGGCGAGCGTCGCGGCGGACAGTTGACCGCGCTGCCGGAGCAGGAGGACGAGCGAAACCAGACGGTCGGCGCGCATCGCCCGAAAATACCTGACCAAGGGTGTCGTGAATTGTTGGCAGGCTCATCAGCTCGACGAACGAATGGAGCTGATGTGGCAGTGGAACGAACGGCGATCAACCCGGTGACGTGGTCGGTGGAGATGGGCTTCAACCAGGGCGAGCTCGTCACGGGCGCGACCCGCACGCTGTACTGCTCCGGGCAGACCGCGATGAACCCCGACGGCAAGCCCGAGCACGACGACGACATGGCCGGCCAGCTCACGCTGAGCCTCGACAACCTGGAAGCGGTGCTCGCCGAGGCGGGGATGACGCTGGCGGACCTGGTACGGCTGAACGTCTACACGACGGACGTGGACATGCTGTTCCAGCACTACGGGGTGCTGGCGTCGCGCCTGGGTGCGGCCGGGGTGGCACCGACCACGACGATGCTGGGGGTGACCCGGCTGGCGATCCCGGGGCAGTTGGTCGAGCTGGAGGGCACAGCGGTCGCCTGAGGTAGTGGTGGCGCGCACCGCCCCCTGGCCGCCTCTGGAGGCGGCCAGGGGTTGCGGCTAGAGGAACCAGTGCACGCTGTGGCGGGCCTGGTGGTTGGCGAAGTCGTAGTCGTCCAGCGGGTCGCCGGCGTTCCTGGCCCGCAGCAGCCGACGCAGGTCGTCGCGGACGCGCCGACGCTCGGGGACGTGGTACAGCTGATGGATCTCTTCGGCATCCGGCCCGAACCGGCCGTGCGGGTGCCGATCGGTCCCGTCGCTGTACGCCGGTGCGCAGGTCGCCCGGGGATCCCGGGTGCGCCCGTGGGCGAGCGTCTGCTCGACGCACTCGCCGCGGCGATGGTCGTGCTCGATCGGATGGTTCTCGACATGCCGGATCACCCAGTTCGGGCGGTCCTTGTCGGTACGACTCATGCATGCTCCCGGCATGCATCCGCGCGCGGCGGTCACCGCGACTGTGTCCGGATGCCTAAGGCTCCGGGGGCTGCGGCTGGGAGTGGGTCACGGAAGACACAGTACGGCGGGCGCGCGTCCGTTGTCCTCGTACTGCGGGTACTAGCGAACGGCAGGGCCTGCGGGGGAGGAACGCCTCCCCGCAGGCCCGATCCGGCTCAGCGTTGGCCGATGTTTTCGGAGACCGCGTCGAAGACCCGGCCGACCGCGGCGAAGTCCTCGGGGGTGGCCAGGTCGACGAGGTGTTCGCGGACGCCTGCCACGTGGGAGGGGGCGGCCTGTTCCAGGAGGGTGAAGCCGGCGTCGGTGAGTTCGGCCCAGACTCCGCGCTTGTCGGACTTGCAGGAGGTGCGGCGGACCAGGTCCGCGGCCTCCAGGCGGCCTACAGTGTGGGTCAGGCGGGAGCGGCTCTGGTGCAGGCGGTCGGCGAGCTCGGCCATCCGCAGGCGGCGGTCGGGGGCCTCGGAGAGGCGGACCAGGATCTCGTAGTCGTTGATGCCCAGGCCGAACTGCCGCAGGTCGTCGTCCAGCTTGGCCATCAGGCGCGCCGTGCCCAGCAGGTACGCGCGCCACGCCACCTGCTGCTCGGAGTCCAGCCACCGGGTGCCAGTCGTCATCGTCACCAGCACAGTGTACCGGGAATGTAGTTCAGATTTAAACCGTTAGGGCTCACATAACAGGTTGAAATTTTAACTATCCCCCGAGAGGACCTGATGAGCATCACCGGTACGACGACCGCGACCAGCACCATCCCCGGCCTGGTGGCCGGCACCTACGCCCTCGACACGGCGCACACCGAGATCGGCTTCACCGTGCGTCACCTGATGACCAAGGTGCGTGGCACCTTCCGCGAGTTCGAGGGTGAGATCGTGGTCAAGGACTCGCTGGAGGAGTCGACCGCCGCGGTCAGCGTCGAGCTGGCTTCTGTGCACACCCGCAGCGAGCAGCGTGACGGGCACCTGCGCTCCGGCGACTTCTTCGACGCCGAGAACAGCCCGAAGATGACCTTCACCAGCACCGCGCTGAAGCCCGAGGGCGACGACTTCGTGCTGGCCGGCGAGCTGACCATCAAGGGTGTCACCAAGCCGATCGAGTTCGCCGTCGAGTTCCTCGGCGTCGACCAGAACCCGTACGGCCAGAAGATCATCGGCTTCGAGGCGTCCACCTCGATCAGCCGCAAGGACTGGGGGATCGACTTCAACGTCCCGCTGGAGGGCGGCAAGCTGCTGATCGGCGACAAGGTGGAGATCCACCTCGACGTCCAGGCGGCGCTGCAGGACTAGCCGGTACGCCGTACCAGGCGCAACCGCGTACGCCGTACGAAGGCCCTGGCCCCTCGGAAGAGGGCGCCGGGGCCTTCGTCGTGTCAGGCCTGGACCATCCGCAGCGCGAGGTCGGCGTACAGGCTGCCGAGTGCCTCGGGTTCGGTCCGGTGCGGGGTGTACCAGCGGGCGACGTCGATCGACAGGGACAGCACGGCGAGCGTCGTACCGGGCAGGTCGTCGACCGCGAACGAGCCGTCGGCGACGCCGTCGGCGAGTACCTGCTCGATCTGGGCGGAGATCGTCCGCCGGATCGCCGCGACCTCGGCGAAGTGCTCGGGGGTGAGCGCGGCCAGCTCGTACTGGACGACGCGCGCGATCGTGTGGTGCTCGGCGTGCCAGGCGGTGAACGCCGAGACCATCGCCCGCAGGCGCTCGGCGGGGGAGCCGGAGTTGGCGTCGGCGAGGACGGTGAGGGCCGCCTGGTGCCCGTACCGGCTGATCTCGAAGAGCAGCCGCTCCTTCGACGGGTAGTGGACGTACAGCGCCGCCGGCGACATGCCGGCCCGGGACGCGATGTCGCGGGTCGTCGTCGCCTGGAAGCCGCGTTCGGCGAAGGCGTCGATGGCGCCGGTGAGCAGCCGGCGGGCGGCGGCCGGCTGGACGTGCTCCCACACGAGGGGACTGGTGACTGCGGACACGTTGACACTCTGCACCGGATTCGGGAAGCTAAGCAAGCGCTTAGCCATTTGTCTCACCCGCCAGGTGACGACGGCCACAGCGCCGACACAGCAGACCGCAGCTCGGGAGGCGCAAGCGATGGAACGGATCATCTTCGGCGAGGACCACCACGCGTTCCGGGCCAGTGCGAAGGAGTTCTGCGACCGCTCGCTGGTGCCGCGGATGGAACAGTTCCTCGAGGAGAAGACGATCGACCGCGCGGTCTGGCTGGAGGCCGGCAAGCAGGGCTTCCTCGGGCTCGACGTCCCCGAGGAGTACGGCGGCTCGAGCGTCGGCGACTACCGGTTCAACGCGGTGTTCGCCGAGGAGGTCTCGAAGGTCTCCGCGTCGCTGTCCAGCTGCTTCGGGATCCACTACGACTGCGCCGCGCCGTACCTGGTCGATCTCGGTACCGAGGAGCAGAAGCAGCGCTGGCTGCCGAAGTTCAGCTCCGGCGAACTGGTCGCCGCGATCGGGATGACCGAGCCGTCCGGCGGCTCCGACCTGGCCGGGCTGAAGACCAGCGCCAAGAAGGTCGACGGCGGCTGGGTGCTGAACGGGTCCAAGACCTTCATCACCAACGGCGACATGGCCGACCTGACCGTCACCGCCGCCCGGACCGACCCGAGCAAGGGCGCCAAGGGCATCACGCTGTTCGCCGTCGAGGAGGGCATGGACGGGTTCGCCCGCGGCCGCAAGCTCGACAAGGTCGGGCAGACCGAGTCCGGCACCTCGGAGTTGTTCTTCGAGGACGTGTTCGTCCCCGACGAGAACGTGCTCGGCGAGGTCGACCGCGGCTTCATCCACATGATGGAGCGGCTGGCCCAGGAACGCGTCGGGGCAGCGGTCTCGAACATCGCGCACGCCGTACAGATCCTCGACGAGACGATCGAGTACGTGAAGCAGCGCAAGGCCTTCGGTCAGCCGGTCGGGTCGTTCCAGTACAACAAGTTCCTGATCGCCGAGCTGGTCACCAAGGCCGAGGTGACCCAGGCGTACGTCGACAACGCGATCGTCGCGCACGACGAGGACCGGCTGTCCGCGGTCGACGCCGCCAAGACCAAGTGGTGGAGCGCGCAGGTGCAGAACGAGATCCTGGACGCCTGCGTCCAGCTGCACGGCGGCTACGGCTACATGAACGAGTACCGGGTGGCCCGCGCCTGGCGCGACGCCCGGGTGACCAAGATCTGGGCCGGCAGCAACGAGATCATGAAGGAACTCATCGGCCGCGACCTCGGCCTGTAGAAGGAGAACCCAGTGCCTGAAGCAGTCATCGTCTCCACCGCGCGGTCGCCGATCGGGCGCGCCCACAAGGGATCGCTGAAGGACATCCGGCCCGACGACCTGGCCGTGCAGATGATCCAGGCCGCGGTCGAGAAGGCCGGGCTGACCGGCGACCAGGTCGAGGACCTGATGCTGGGCTGCGCCGAGCCGCACGACGAGCACGGCGGCAACATGGCCCGCCGGGTCGCCGTCCAGCTGGGCTGGGACAACACGCCCGCGACCACGATCAACCGGTTCTGCGCGTCGTCGACCCAGACCGCGCGGATGGCCTACCACGCGATCAAGTCCGGTGAGGGCGACATCTTCGTCAGCGCCGGCGTCGAGTGCGTGTCGCGGTACAAGAACTTCGGCTCCGCCGGGGTCGGCGACCCGAGCTCGTTCAACCAGGCCTTCGCCGACGCCGTCCAGCGGACCGAGAAGTACGCCGAGACCAACGACGTCTGGCACGACCCGCGCGAGGACGGGCAGCTCCCCGACATCTACATCTCGATGGGCCAGACCGCCGAGAATGTGGCGACGCTGCGCGGGATCAGCCGCGCCGACCAGGACGCGTTCGGCGTACGGTCGCAGAACCTGGCCGAGAAGGCGATCGGCAACGGGTTCTTCGAGCGCGAGATCACGCCGGTGACGCTGCCCGACGGCACGGTCGTCAGCAACGACGACGGCCCGCGAGCCGGTACGACGCTGGAGAAGGTCAGCCAGCTGCAGCCGGTCTTCCGGCCGGACGGGACCGTGACGGCCGGCAACTGCTGCCCGCTGAACGACGGCGCCGCGGCTGTGGTGATCATGAGCGACACCAAGGCGCGCGAGCTCGGGCTGACGCCGCTGGCGCGGATCGTGTCGACCGGCGTCAGTGGGCTGTCGCCGGAGATCATGGGGCTCGGTCCGGTCGAGGCCTCGAAGCAGGCGCTGGCGCGGGCCGGGATGAGCATCTCCGACATCGACCTGGTCGAGATCAACGAGGCGTTCGCCGTCCAGGTGATCGGTTCGGCGCGCGAGCTCGGCATCGCCGAGGACCGGCTGAACGTGCACGGCGGCGCGATCGCGCTGGGGCACCCGTTCGGGTCGACCGGGGCGCGGATCATGACCACGCTGGTGAACGGCCTGCAGTTCGAGGACAAGCAGTTCGGGCTGGAGACGATGTGCGTCGGTGGCGGCCAGGGCATGGCGATCGTGCTCGAGCGGCTCAGCTGAATCCTGTACGTCGTACCGATCGAAGAGGACACGGTTGATGGGTTTGCAGGGCCGGACGGCGATCGTCACGGGTGCTTCGCGCGGCATCGGGCTGGCGGTCGCGCAGCGGCTCGTCGCCGATGGCGCCCGGGTGGTGATCACCGGGCGCACGCAGGAGACGCTCGACGCGGCGGTGCTGGAGCTGGGCGGCGTCGAGCATGCGATCGCCGTTGCTGGGAAGGCCGCTGATCCTGACCATCGCGCGACGGTGATCGAGGCGGCGCTGGCGACGTACGGGTCGGTGGACCTGCTCGTCAACAACACCGGCATCAACCCGATCTACGGCTCACTGCTCGACGTCGATGCCGCGGTCGCGGCGAAGATGGTCGACACGAACGTGCTCGCGACGATCGCGTGGGTGAAGGCTTGCCGCGACGCGTGGATGGGTGAGCACGGGGGATCGGTGGTCAACCTGTCGTCGGTTGCCGGGCTCGCGCCGTCGCCCGGGATCGGCTGGTACGGCGCGACGAAGGCGATGCTGTCACGCGTGACGATGGAGCTGGCGGTCGAGCTGGCGCCCGTCATTCGGGTGAACGCGGTCGCGCCGGCGGTGGTGAAGACGAAGTTCGCCGGCGCGCTGTACGAGGGCCGCGAGGCCGAGGTCGCGGCGACGTACCCGATGAAGCGGCTGGGGCGACCCGAGGATGTCGGGTCGCTGGTGTGGTTCCTGCTGTCGGACGAGGCGTCGTGGATCACCGGGCAGACCCTGACGATCGACGGCGGGCTGACGCTGAACGGCGGGATGGTTCAGTAGCCGGCTACTCCGCGCTGGAGAGGATCAGTGAGCGGAGTTTGGTGATCGCCAGCGTCAGCGCGGTGATGGTGACCGCGACCAGAAGAATGGATGCGATGGGGAGTTTGACCGCTGACTCCACGCGCGGCGCGTCGGTCAGGGAGCTGATCAGCGCCAGGGACCACTGCTGAACCGACAGGACTTTCGCGCCGTCGACGTACTGGCCCATCACGCTTTCCCAGAGGAGGGAGTAGATGAGGCCGATGGTCACCGCGTTGCCGGAGAAGACCGACAACGCCGTGAAGATGGCGACGTAGGCGATGCCTGCGACCAGGGCGCCGAGGGAGAAAGCGAAGGCTGTGGTGAGGTCGTGGGGGTCCAGGACGATGCCGGCGATCAGCATCGGGAGGGCGCCCAGGACCAGGACGACGCACACGGCGACCAGGGCCTTGGTGAGGACGATGGTGGAGCGTTTGATGGGCTTGCTGAGCAGGTAGACGATCGAGCCGTCGTCGATCTCGGAGGCGATCGCGCCGGTGCCGGCGACGAGCGCGACCAACGGCAGGATGACGGCCAATCCGAACATGTTCAGCAGTGCGACCTGAAGGCCGGACTTGTCGTCGACGGTCAGGGCCAGCAGGACGCAGAGGCCTACGAAGACCGCGGGGAGGATGTAGAGGAGCAGCCCCCGGCGCGAGCCGAAGAGCGTCGCGAGGGTGAGTCGGATGATGGTGCGGACGACCATCAGTTCCTCCCGACCAGGTAGGAGAAGACGCTTTCGAGGGACTCGTCCGTGGGGGAGACCTCGAGCAAGCGGATGCCCAGGTCGCGGGCGAGACCGGGGACGATGCGGCTGAAGCGTTCGAAGTCGACGACGCGGACCTGCAGTGTCGTGGCGTCGAGGTCGGCGCCGGCAGTGGAGGGGTCGGCGATCAGCGCGGAGGCGAGGCGACGGTTGTCGCTGGAACGCAGGCGGTACAGCATCGGGCGGTCCGTCATCAGCGTGCGGATCGCGCGGTAGTCACCCGAGGCCGCGTGCCGGCCGGAGACGACGACCTCGATGTGGGTCGCGACCTGCTGCACCTCCTCCAGGATGTGCGAGCTGAACAGCACCGTCCGCCCGTCGCTGCCCATCTTGCGCAGCAGCTCCATCAGGTGCAGTCGCTGCCGCGGGTCCATGCCGTTGAAGGGCTCGTCGAGCAGCAGCACCGACGGCTCGTGGACCAGCGCGGCGGCCATCTTGATCCGCTGCTTCATGCCCTTCGAGTACGTCGAGATGCGCCGCTCCGCCGCATCTTCCATCGCCACCACGGCGATCGCCGCGGCCGCAGCGGCCCCAGGCTGAGCGAGCCCGTGCAGCGAAGCGTTGGCCTGCACGAAAGCAGCACCCGTCAGTACGTCGTACACGGCCTCGGTCTCCGGCACCAGCCCGATCGCGGAGTACGCGCGCTCGTTCCGCCAGACCGGTACGCCGTCCAGCGTGACCGCGCCGACCGACGGCGGCAGGAAGCCCGCCATCATCGTGATCAGCGTCGACTTGCCGGCGCCGTTCGGCCCGAGCAGCCCGGTGACACCGGGGCCGATCGTCATCGTGACGTCGTTGACCGCGACGACGTTGCCGTACCAGCGCGACACCTTCTGGATCTCGATCACGCTCACCCGCGGGCCACCTTCGCGTAGCGCCGGTTGAGTCCCCACAGGCACAGCCCGACGACGACCAGGTAGACGGCGAGGAACACCAGCCCCTGCGTCGTGGTCGGCATCCAGCCGTCGCTGTCGTCGCGGAACAGGAACGTGCTCAGCGTCCGCGACAGCGTGAACGGCGAACCCAGGTTGGCGAACCGGGCCGCGGTGCTCTTCATGTCCTGGTCGGTGTCGAGGATCGCGGTGGTGGTGATGGTCGCGGTGAACGACACGATCAGCACGGTGATGATCGCGGCGACTGCGAACCCGCGACGCGGTGTGGCGGCGGCGATCAGGCCGCCGATCGAGGCGAGCAGCACCGACAGCATCAGCCCGCCGGCCAGTCCGGTCCCGAACTCGCGCGTCATGTCGACGAAGTCGAACTTGGCGAGCAGCGCCCCGGCGTACAGGACGGTGAGCGGGATCGAGATCAGGATCATCAGCGCGATCACCAGCGCGCCGAACTTGGCCACCGCATAGTCCGTACGCCGGGGCGGCCGCGCCAGGTACAGCACGATCGAGCCGTACCGCAGGTCGCGGGAGAACAGCTGCGGCGCCTGCGAGGCGAGGTAGAGCGCGATCACCGGCTGCAGGTAGAAGACGTAGTGCGCCGGGATCACCGGCGGGCTGTCGAGCTGCAGCGAGATCTCGATGCCGACGATGATCGCGACCGGCACGACCATCACGGCGAGCAGCAGGATCGGCATCACCTTGGACTTGCCGGACCGCCCGATCCCGTACGCGTGCCGAACACTTGCCGCGAGCAACGCCTGGGTGATCGCGAACCGACCGAGCCGCGGCCCGTCGTAGTGCCGGTACCCGATGTCGTGGATGACGCCGGTCCGCGGCGGTGGCGGAACCTGCTCAGACACTGAAGACCTCTTCCAGCCGATGCCGGTGCGGCTCGATCCGCACCAGCCCGAGCCCGAGCTCGGCCACCGCGTCCCGCACCAAGTCGTACGTCGCGTCGCCGCTGATCTCCACCAGCACCAGCGGCCCCTCAGCGCGAGCCCGAGCCCCCGCACGCTCCAGAGCAGCACCGAGCCGATCGCGCCCGCTCAGATCGCGAACCTCCACCGCCAGTACGCCGGTCTCGCCGGTCAGCGCGGCCTTCGACTCCGACCGCAGCAACCGCCCGCCGTCCAGTACGACGATGTGGTCGCAGACCGACTCCAGCTCGCCGAGCAGGTGCGAGGTGATCAGCACCGGAATGCCGAACTCGGTCCCGATCCGGCGAACCAGCGCGAGCATCTCGTCGCGCCCGGCCGGGTCGAGCCCGTTGGTCGGCTCGTCGAGCAGCACCAGCTTCGGGTCGTGGGTGAGCGCCTGCGCGAGCTTCACGCGCTGCTTCATCCCGGTCGAGTAGCCGCCCATCGGGCGGTAGCGCGCTTCGTCGAGCCCGACGTGGCGCAGGACGTCGGCGGCGCGTTCGCGGGCCGCGGTGGCCGGCAGGCCGGACATCTGGCCGAGGTGCACGACGAACTCGGTCGCGGAGACGTCGGGCGGCAGGCAGTCGTGCTCGGGCATGTAGCCGACGAGCGCCCGGACCGCCTCGCCGCCGGTGACCACGTCGTGTCCCAGCACGATGGCACTTCCGGCGGTCGGGGCGATCAGTCCGAGCAGGATCTTCAGCAGGGTCGACTTGCCGGCACCATTGGCTCCGACCAGCCCGGTCACGCCGGACCCCACCTCGACGGTCAACTCGTCCAGTGCCGTCACGCGGGGGTAGCGCTTGGTCAGCGCGGTGGTCGCGATCACGGGCACCCGCCAACACTAGTGGTTCGGCGGCTCGTCGCAGAATCGTCGGCCGTTGCGATCCCATCCCAAAAGAGTGCTGCCCAAAACCAGTGGCTCGTACGCCGCCCGCCTGGTTACCGTCGGCGGATGGAGATCAGGCCCGCCCACCCCGACGACGCCGAGGCGCTGGCCGCCGTCCGCCGCGACGTCTTCGCGTTCGCGGTGATGTCGCCCGCGACCGTCGCGCACCTGATCACGACGGAGACGCCGGGCGAGCAGCCGCTGCACCTGGTCGGCCTCGACGAGGGCCGCGTGGTCGCCTGGGGATCGGCCGCGATCAACACCTGGACGAGCGATCCGGGCCAGGCCGGGATCAACGTCCACGTGCATCCCGAGCATCGCCTGCGCGGGATCGGGGGAGCGCTGTCGAACCGCCTGCACGAGCATTTGCAGGACATCGGCGCCGTCCGGGCGCGCGCGTTCGCGTCGTCGTCCGGTGTCGAGTTCGCCAAGCGGCGCGGGTACGACGGCACCCGGCAGATGCACTACTCCGGGATCGACCTGCGGCAGCCGCTGCCCGAGCAGCCGCCGACGCCGGGCGGGATCGAGCTGGTCGGTCTGGACCAGGTGACCGCGCGGCAGGCGTACCTGGTGGACTCGATCGCAGGCCTGGACGAGCCGGGCGACTCACCGAGCGACGCGGTCGAGTTCGACCAGTGGGTGCAGGAGATCTGGGAGAGTCCCGGGCTGGACAAGGCGTTGTCGGTGGCGGCGCTGGCCGGTGACGAGATCGTCGCGTACCACGCCGTCGAGACGGCCGGTGACCGCGCCTGGGCCGGGATGACCGGCACCCTTCCGGCGTACCGGGGCAAGGGGTTGGCGAAGCTGGTGAAGTCGGTCGCGCTGCGGCGGGCGGCGGCGGCCGGGATCGTCGGCGCGTTCACCTCCAACGACGACGAGAACGGTCCGATGCTTGCCGTGAACAACTGGCTCGGCTACCGCCGGGTGGAGACCCAGACCGGCCTGCTGCGCTTGCTCTGACCGGGCGCCCGCTCACGCTGCGAAGTTTGCCCGGATGTTTACGGCGGTCCAGGCCGGATCGACCCGGCCCAGGAGATATCTTCCCCAGTACTTCGGTGGAAGGAGTTCCGATGGAGATCAGGCCGCCTCAGCTGGGTGACGCCGAGTCTGCGCTGGCGCTGCACCTCCTGGTCGCGCCGTTCCTGGCGACCACCGCCTCGGCTCTGCGCCGGCGGCTCAGCACACCGGGGAACGCGCCGGGCTCCGCGGTGTTCGCCGCGCTCGACGGCGACCTGGTGATCGGCTGGACGAGCACCGGCCTGATCGACGGGTCCGACCCGCTCGACGGGCAGCTGCGGCTGATCGTCCACCCGGAGCACCGCGGTCGTGGCGCCGGTACGGCGTTGCTGGAGCTGGCCCACGAGAACCTGAAGGCCGGCGGCGCCGTGACGTCGCGCGTCTTCGCCGACCCGGAGTCGTCGGGCTGGGCGTCGCAGTGGGGCTACCGCGAGACCCGCCGGGTGCACTACGCGAGCATGGCCCCGGCCGACGCGCCCGCGCTGCCGCCGGTCCCCGAGGGGATGCGGTTGTCGCCGCTGAACGAGGTCGATCCGCACCGGGTCTGGGAGGCCGACGTGATCGCCCAGCGGACCAAGCCCGGTGACGCGAAGATCGCCGGCCGCTCGTACGAGAGTTGGCTGGAGGCGATCTGGAGGTCGCCGGCCATGGTGCTCGATCTGAGCACGGCGCTGCTCGACGCGGACGGCCGGGTGATCGCGTTCACGCTGGGCAACGGCGACCACGAGAAGATCTGGTCGCAGATGACCGCGACCCTGCCGGAGTACCGCGGCCAGGGACTGGGCAGGCTGGTGAAGTGCGCGGCGCTGCACCGCGCGGCGGAGGCCGGGGTCACCGGCATGTACACCGCCAACTACGACGGAAACGGACCGATGATCGCTGTCAACGAGTGGCTGGGCTACACCCGCACCGCCACCCACGCCGTCCTGATCGCGCCGCTGTGACCGGGCAGATCCTCGCCCTCGGTGGCGGCGGTTTCTCGATGGAGCCGGACAACCCGCTGCTCGACGACTACTTGTTGTCCTTGGCAAGGAACACCGACCGGCCGCGGGTCTGCTTCGTGCCGACCGCCAGCGGCGACGCCGAGGGCTACAGCCAGCGCTTCCGGGACGCCCTCGGCCCGGACCGCGCCGAGGCCTCGGTGCTGAACCTGTTCCAGCGCGAGGTCGTCGACCTCGAGGAGTTCGTCCGCGGCCAGGACGTGATCTACGTCGGCGGCGGCAGTACGGCGAACCTGCTCGCCGTCTGGCGCGTGCACGGGCTCGACCGCGCGCTCAAAGCGGCGTACGACGACGGCGTCGTGCTGGCCGGGATCAGCGCCGGGATGAACTGCTGGTTCGAGGCCTCGGTCACCGACTCGTTCGACGTGAACAGCCTGGCGCCACTGGAGGACGGGCTCGGACTGCTGACCGGCAGCGCCTGCCCGCACTACGACGGCGAGGAGCTGCGCCGCGGCACGTACCTCGACCTGGTCGGCAACGGCTTCCCCGGCGGGTACGCCGCCGAGGACGGCGTCGGGCTGCACTTCCGCGACGGCGAACTGGTCGCGGCTGTGAGCTCGACGCCGGGCAAGGCCGCGTACGCCGTACGGGCTGGTGACGCCGGCGTGGTCGAGGAGCCGCTGGCCGTGCGCTACCTAGGGGACCAGTAGGACGACGGTCTCGGCGACGCAGGCCGGCTTGGTCGAGTTCTCCAGCTCGACGACCCACTGCAGGGAGACCTGTACGCCGGCCGGCGTCTCCTGCGCGCCCGCGATCGACGCACCCGCCCGGACCCGCGCGCCGACCGGGACCGGCGTCGGGAAGCGGACCTTGTTGACGCCGTAGTTGAGCTTCGCCGAGACGCCGTCGACGTCGAACAGTTCCGCGCCGAAGCGGGCGATCAGGCTGAGCGTCAGGTACCCGTGGGCGATCGTGCCGCCGTACGGGCCGGCGGCGGCGCGCTCGACGTCGACGTGGATCCACTGGTGGTCACCGGTCGCCTCGGCGAACTGGTTCACCTGCTCCTGGGTGATCTCCAGCCACTCGGTCTCGCCGAGCTGCGTACCGACGGCGCCGACGACCGCGTCGACTCCGGTGAAGGTGCGGGGCATCGTGATCTCCTAGTTGCGGGGGCCGCCGGCGACGTACAGGACCTGGCCGGACACGAAGCCCGACTCCTCGCTGCAGAAGAACGACGCGGCGGCCGCGATGTCGGCCGGCGTCCCGGTGCGCTGGACCGGGATCGCCGCGGCGGTCGCCTTCTTGAACTCCTCGAAGTCGATCCCGACCCGGGCCGCGGTCGCCGCGGTCATGTCGGTCTCGATGAAGCCCGGCGCGATCGCGTTCGCGGTGACGCCGAACTTGCCCAGCTCGAAGGCCAGCGTCTTGGCCAGGCCCTGCAGACCGGCCTTGGCCGAGGCGTAGTTCGCCTGGCCGCGGTTGCCCAGCGCCGACGTCGAGGACAGGAAGACCATCCGGCCGTAGCCCGCCTCGACCATGTGCGCCTGGCAGGCCTTCGACATCAGGAAGCTGCCCTTGAGGTGCACCGACATCACGGTGTCCCAGTCGTCCTCGGACATCTTGAACAGCAGGTTGTCGCGCAGGACGCCGGCGTTGTTGACCAGGATCGTCGGCGCGCCCAGCTCGGCCACCACCCGCTCGACCGCGGCGGCGACCTGGTCGGACTGGCTGACGTCGCAGCCGATCGCGACGGCCTTGCCGCCGGCGGCGGTGATCGCCTCGACCGTGCCCGCGCAGGCCGCCTCGTCCAGATCCAGGACGGCGACGGCGTTGCCGTCCGCGGCGAGCCGCTGCGCCACCGCGGCGCCGATTCCCCGGGCCGCCCCGGTCACGACCGCCACCCGCTGCTGCTCGCTCATCGCCACCTACTCCTGAGTTCGGTTTGGTATCCGGGATGACATTACCCACGTCGCGCCGGTCCGGGGGGCCTTGGATGCGATGATCCCCGTGTGGATCATCACAACCGGCACGTCTACCACTGCCCGCTGCGCTGGGGGGACATGGACGCGCTCGGCCACGTGAACAACGGCCGGTACGTCGACTACCTGCAGGACGCCCGCGTCGACTTCCTGTTCCGGACCGCCAAGGAGCTCGGCGCCGACGACCTGGAGACCGGGCTGCTGGTCGCCCGGCACGAGGTGCAGTACCGGGCGGCGCTGCGGTTCCGGCCCGAGCCGGTGCGGATCGAGTTGTGGATCTCGGAGATCCGCGCGGCGTCGTTCACGGTCGGCTACGAGATCTGCGACGACGGGCCGGAGGGCCGTACGACGTACGTCGAGGCCAAGACGCGGCTGGTGCCGTTCGACTTCACAGCCAACCGGCTGCGGCGGATCACCCCGGTCGAGCGCGAGGCGCTCTCGAAGCTGGTGGGCGGATGACCTTCACGCATCCCGTGCTCGTGCGGTGGTCGGACATCGACTCCTACGACCACGTCAACAACGTGCGGTACTTCGACTACCTGCAGGAGGCCCGGATCGCGTTCCTGGCCGAGGTGTTCGGGGTCGGCGTGCACGAGTTCTTCGGCACCTCGCCGGTGGTGCTGGTCAGCCAGACCGTCGACTACCTGCGGCCGATCCTGCTCCGGCACCCGCCGTACGACGTGGAGGTGTGGGTGTCGGCGATCGGCACCTCGTCGTACACGCTGCAGTCGCGGATCGTGGACCACGAGGAGGGGCTGACGTACTGCAAGGCCACCTCGGTGCTGGTCACGGTGACCGCGGACACGCACGCCAAACGGCCGCTCGCCGAGGCCGAGCGGGCAGCCCTCGGCGCGCACGTTTCGGTGGCTTGAGACACTGAGTGGCGATGAGTGAGCCACAGAGCTTCTACGACGCCGTAGGCGGGGCGGACACGTTCCACCGGCTGATCGCCGCGTTCTACCGCGGCGTCGCGGCCGACCCGGAACTGCGCCCGATGTACCCGGAGGAGGACCTCGGCCCGGCCGAGGTGCGGTTCCGGATGTTCCTGGAGCAGTACTGGGGCGGGCCGCGGACCTACTCCGAGCAGCGCGGGCACCCCCGGCTGCGGATGCGGCACCACCCGTTCGCCGTCACCCCGAGCGCACGGGACCGCTGGCTGGGTCACATGCGGGCCGCCCTGGACGAGATCGCCCTGTCCCCGGAGCGGGACGAGGAGATCTGGAAGTACATGGTGATGGCCGCGCACAGCATGGTGAACACCGACGAACCGACGTACCCGGGCGCGATCGACGTGTCCGAGAACCAGAACTAGGGAGACACACGAGCATGGCAACAGTTCGCACTGCCAAGGCCCACTGGGAAGGCTCGCTGATGGAGGGCGCCGGCCAGGTCGCCCTCGAGTCGTCCGGGATCGGCACGTACGACGTGTCCTGGGCCTCGCGGGCCAACGACGCGAACGGCAAGACCAGCCCCGAGGAGCTGATCGCCGCCGCGCACTCGACCTGCTTCTCGATGGCGCTGTCGCACGCGCTGGCCGGCGCCGGCAACGCGCCGGAGTCGATCGACACCACCGCCGACGTCACGTTCCAGCCCGGCGAGGGCATCACCGGCATCAAGCTCTCGGTCAACGGCAAGGTCCCCGGCCTGACCGCCGACCAGTTCGCCGAGTTCGCCGAGCAGGCCAAGAAGAACTGCCCGGTCTCCCAGGCGCTGGCCGCGGTGAACATCACCCTGGACGTCACCTTCACGGCCTGACCTCCACACGAACCGACGGCGGCGACCCCTGCGGGGGTCGGCGCCGTCGGCGGTTTGAGGGAAGGAAAGCGGAGTATCCGCGAGCCGGGCCCGTCCGGCGGGGCAGGGCGCTCCGCGCCCGCCGAGCTGGTGCCCGCCGAGCTGGTGCCCGCCGAGCTGGTGCCCGCTGGCCCAGCGCCCGCTCGGCCGGAGCCCGCTGAGCTGCCGCAGGCCAGACCGCTGCTCGGCTTGGATCTTTCTGCGAGCTTGCTCGCGTGCCCAGCCCGAGCGGGCGGGAGTTTGGGCAGGTGCGGTCAGTCCGGCGGGGTGTGGCCGCCCGAGGGGCGGGCGTTGGCTTCGGCTGGTGGCGGTGGCTCCTCCGGAGCCTCGACCACCTGTTGCTCTTCCTCGCGTTCCGTCGCCGAGCCGACGCCGGACGGGCCGCCTTCGGGGTCGCGGTTGGTGAGGTTGCCGATGCGGAGGACCTCGCCGTTGCGGACGTACCAGATGGTGCCGTCCTCGCCGCGCAGGCGGGTGACGCGCAGGCCGACGGCCTCGACGACGCCGGTGGCCTTCTCCATGTCGATCAGGTCGCCGACGCCGTACTGGTCTTCGAAGATCATGAAGATGCCGGCCAGGAAGTCCTTGACCAGCGTCTGGGCGCCGAAGCCGAGCGCGACGCCGATGATCGAGGCCGACGCGACCACCGGCAGGATGTTGAAGCCGAGCTCGGCCAGCACCATCACCACCGTGACGGCGGTCAGCACGATCGTCACCGTGCTGCACAGCAGCGACGCGATCGTCTCGGCGCGCTGGGCCCGCCGTTCGTTGGCGAGCGTGTTCTCGACGAACTCCTGGCCCCGTTTCGACCGGGCCAGGACACCGGCGACGGCGCCGTTCCCGGTCCGCCGGGCGAACCGCCGGATCGCCTTGTGCAGCAGCCAGCGCAGCACGAAGAACGCCACGATCAGCCCGGCGATCCGGGCCGGGACCATGACGATCTGGTCGGTCACTTCGAGCTTCCCGTCGTTGCCGCGACGGAAGAAGGCCGGGAACTGTTCAGGCAGCGAAAGCAGGGGGTGACTGAGCAGGGACACGGGGTAGCTGAGCAGAATAGGCATCTCGCCGCCCTACTGTAGTGACCACCGCCTGAACTCACGAACCACACACTCGAGGAGAAAAGACGGTCTATGCCGAGCAGGCTGGATGACGAGCTCTTGCGTCTGGTGAGTGCGGGGGTGCTCCGCCAGTACCAGGCGGACGCGCTGCGCGACGCGGCCGACGCGGACAGTGCGGAGCCGACGGCCGAGCAGCCTGAGACGCCCGCTCCGAAGCAGCCCCGCCCGGCTCCTCCGCACAGCTCCGCGCTGATGGAGGTGCTCGGCTACATCGGCGGTGCGCTCCTCCTCGGCGCCGTGGCCCTTCTCACGGTCGCCAACTGGGGTGAGATGGGCCGCGCGGCCCGCATCACCACCGGTACGAGCGCAGCCGTCCTCCTCCTCGCGGCAGCCGTCGTGCTCGGCCTGTTCCGTCGCCGTGAGCAGCTGAGCTCAGCGCTCGCTTCGCTCGGCTGCTGCGTCGCCGGCTTCGCCACGTACGTCGCGATCGAGGGGGAGACCGGCCGGATCGTCGGCGTCGCGGTCGCTCTCGCGCTGGCCGTGGCCGGTGTCTGGTGGTTGCAGGGCTCGTCGCTGCTGGTGGCGATGTTCGGCATCCTCGCCGTCGGCGTGCTGGTGATCACCTCCGACGTGCTGACCCCCGCGGACAGCGTGCACACCAACAGCGCGGGCATCGCCGGGACCGGCTTCATCCTGGTCGCCTTCGTGCTGGCCATGGTCGGCCTGGTCCGCGACCAGGTGACCTCCTGGTCGCTGGCGGGCGCGGCGATGTTCAGCTCGTCGATCTGCTGGCTGATCCAGGAGCGCGGCGAGATCATGGCGCTCGCCGTCGGTACGGCGGGCCCGGCGGCGCTGCTGGTCGCGTACGGCCGGGTGCACGCGTCGGCGTACGCCGTGGTCGGCTGCTCGATCCTGCTGGTGATCTGGCCGACCGCGCTCTACCAGCTGACCGACAACGTGGCGGGCGTGGCCATCGGCCTGGTGGTCGCCAGCGCCGGGCTCCTGGTCGCCGTACTCGTGCTGTCGCGTCGCCAGCGGCGGGCCGCGTGAAGGTCGTCGTCCTCGGCGCAGGGATCAGTGGGCTCTCCACTGCCCTCCTCCTGCGCGAGCGCGGCGACGAGGTCGTCGTGGTGAGCGCCGACGCCACCGAGGCGACCACCTCCCACCTGGCTGCGGCGGTGTGGTTCCCCACCTCAGCTGGCCCGGCCGAGAAGGTCGCCTCCTGGGGCAGTACGACGTACGACGTACTGGCGCGCGAAGCCGCCGACCAGGTGCCCGGCGTGGTGATGCGCGAGTCACTCGTCGTCTACCGCGAGGAGCCCGGCCCGCAGCCCTGGGCTGCTGCAGTGGGCGACGTGAGACCAGCAACGCCAGACGAGCTCCCCGCCGGGTACTCCCATGGCCTGCGCTTCGCCGTCCCTCTGGTCGAGATGCCCACCTACCTGCCCCGCCTGCACCAGCGCTATCTCGACACCGGCGGCCACCACCTCGTACGCCGAGCAGCCGCGCTCACCGACCTCCTCGACCTCCAGCCCGACGTCATCGTCAACTGCGCGGGCCTGGCCGCAGGCCAGCTCGTCGGCGACCGTACGACGTACCCGATCCGCGGCCAGATCGTCCGTGTCCGCAATCCCGGCCTGACGCTGTCGGTCCGCGACGAGCACCACCCGGCGGGCCGCGCGTACATCCACCCGCGCACCGACGACTGCATCCTCGGCGGCACGCTCGACCAGGGCAGCTGGGACACCACCGTCGACGACGCGACCACCGCCTCGATCGTCCAGCGCTGCACGGATCTGGTCCCCGCACTGGCCGATGCCGAGGTGATCGAGGCGCTGGTCGGTCTCCGCCCCGGCCGGTCCGAGGTGCGGCTGGAGCGGGACGAGCAGTTCGTCCCTGGCGTCCCCGTGGTCCACAACTACGGCCACGGCGGCAGCGGCATCACCCTGGGCTGGGGCTGCGCTCAGGACGCGGTCAGCCTCGTGTGACCTTCAGGCCGCGCAGCGACAGCGTCCCGTCGAGCGAGCCGCGGCCCAGGTGCAGGTATCCGCCCCGGAACGCCGTGTCGTTCACGGTGATCCGCGCCGGCTTGTCCAGGCGGCTCCAGACCAGCTTGGTCGGGGTCACCTCCAGCCGGAACTTCATCCACCGCCCGCGGACCGGCTCGGCTGTCACCTCCGAGCCGAGCAGCGTCCCCGACCCCTTGCCGACCCGGTGCTCGTACAGGCCGAGCTCGCCGTCGCGCTGCAGGATCGCGTGGTAGCCGTCGGAGACGCCGAGCCGGTGCTCGTAGTAGCGGTCGTCGGTGTGCGCGAACGCCAGCGTGAGGTTCGCCGCCGGGTCCTCCGGCAGCACGTCGTACGACGCCTCGAACTCGATCGTGTACGCCGGTGCGGTGATCGGCCCGAGGTTCCCCAGCGTCAGGAAGTGCTGCGCCTTGCTGGCGGCGAGCCGCACAGAGCCGCCCGGTCCCCACTGCAGCGCGAAGCGGTCGTCGTACGGGTCTCTGGTCAGTTCACCCGCTACCGCGAGGCCGCGTGACCACTGGTCGGCCACACCGACCTCTGTCTTGCCGAGCAGGTAGGCGATGTTCGAGGTGACCGCACCGGTCATGCCGACCGCGTTGTAGTGGGTCAGGTCGGAGCGGCGGTGCAGCGGGTACGGCCAGATGGTCATCCCGGTGGCGACGGCCTCCTCGACCAGCGACGGCGCCAGGTAGCCGCCGGGCCCGGAGTTCGGTACGACGATCGCGTCGGTGCGTGGCGACAGCAGGCTGGCCACGGTCTGCACCGACTCGGCGGTCATCTCCGCCGGTGTCGTGTAGTACGCGAACACGCCCAGTCCCTGGCTCTTGGCCTCGGTGATCCGCTTGCTGCGGTAGTAGGCCTTGAGCATCACCGACATCTCCAGCCGGTGCTTGGCGATCATCGCCATCATCGGCGCGTGCGCCCGGTCGTCCTTGGCCTCGACGCAGAGGATCGCCCGGCCGCCGAAGCGTTTGAGCACGTCCTCGAACAGCGGCACCCGGGCCTTCGTGCTCTGCCAGTACGGGCCCAGCCGGGCGACGTCGATCCAGCCCTTCTGCAGGTCGGCGTAGCTGATGCCGCTGAGCTTGCCGGCCAGGTTGGTGGTCCGGTCGAGGCTCTGGTCGTGCAGGCAGACCAGCACGTTGTCGGAGGTGAGCCCGACGCTGATCTCCATCGCGCGGGCACCAGCGTCGTACGCCGCCTGGTACGACTCCATGCTGTGCTCGGGGAACACGTCGCCGATGCCGCGGTGCGCGACCAGGTACTTGTCGCCGCGGTCGGCGGCCCAGTCGTCCAGCGTGAGTCCGCCGGGCTCCGACGAGCCCAGGTCCGCCGCGTCCGCGCCGCGACAGCCAGTAGCGACCGCACCTACAGCCAGTGCGCCCAACCAGCCCAGCGTCGTACGACGTGTGATCTCCATGCGTGTCCTCCCGGCGGCACAGGCCCCCGCTGCCGCTCTGCCACCGGCAGAGTAGATGCTGCGGAGCCTGCCGGCACAGGCTGTTCCCCGAGCTTGACCAACTTCTGCGGCGCGCTGCGTTCTGCTCAGGGGCCGGTCATGCGGCAGACTCGCACGCGTGACTGCACCCACTCCGGCCCTTGTCGAGCTAGCGGTAGCCCATGGCGTGGCGACGGAGTACTGGGACTGGCAGGGCAGACATGTGCTCGTGTCCAGCGAGGTGGTGTCGGCCGTGCTCGCCGCACTGGGCGTGGACGCGTCGACGCCGGCCAAGGCCGCCGAGGCACTCGACCAGCACCAGTTGGACCGCTGGCGCCGGGTGCTGCCCGCCACGCTGGTGATGCGCGAGGGCTGGACGCCCTGGTTCCCGCTGCACGTGCCGCACGGGTCGACCGCCGAGGTGTGGGTCGACCTGGAGGACGGCGGGCAGCGTCGCGACGTACCGCAGCAGGAGAAGTGGGTCGAGCCGGTCTGGGTGGACGGTGTCCAGGTCGGTGAGGCGACGTTCCAGCTGCCGGGGGACCTGCCACTCGGCTACCACCGGCTGTGCGCACGGATCGGCAGCAGCCCGGAGGTGTTCACCGGCACGGTGATCGTCACGCCGCAGCGCCTCGAGCCGCAGCGGCTGGACCGCACCTGGGGCTGGGTGCTGCAGCTCTACTCGGTCCGCTCCCGACGCTCCTGGGGGATCGGTGACCTGCACGACCTCGCCGACCTGGCTGCCTGGTCGGCCGGGGACCTGGGCGCCGGGTTCGTGCTGATCAACCCGCTGCACGCGGCGGAGACCGCGGGCCGGATGGAGCCGTCGCCGTACCTGCCGGCCTCGCGCCGGTTCGCCAACCCGATCTACCTGCGGATCGAGGACATCGACGAGTACGGCGACCTGGCGCCGGCCGAGCGGGACCGGGTCCGCACGCTGGGCCTGCAGAGCCGGGCGCTGAACGAGGACGTCGACTGGCTCGACCGCGACACCGTCTGGGCGGCCAAGCGGGAGGCGCTGCAGCTGCTGTTCGGTGTCCGCCCGTCGATCGGCCGGATCGCCGAGTACGGCGCGTACTGCGACCGCGAGGGCCAGGGACTGATCGACTTCGCCACCTGGGCGGCGATCGCCGACGTGCACGGCCCGGAGTGGAGCAAGTGGCCGGAGGAGCTGCGCGACCCGGCCGCCCCGGCTGTTGTTGCCTTCCGCAACGAAAACCCGGACGCGGTGGAGTTCCACTGCTGGCTGCAGTGGCAGCTCGACGAGCAGCTGGCCCGGACCCAGGCCCGCGCGAAGAACGCGGGCATGCAGCTCGGCGTCGTGCACGACCTGGCGGTCGGCGTACACCCTGATGGTGCCGACGCGTGGGCGCTGCAGAAGGTGCTCGCGGCCGGGATCCACGTCGGCGCGCCGCCGGACGCGTTCAACCAGCAGGGCCAGGACTGGTCGCAGCCGCCGTGGCGGCCGGACGCGCTGGCCGAGACCGGGTACGCCGCCTGGCGGGAGCTGGTGAAGGCGCAGCTGCGGCACGGCGGCGGCCTGCGGATCGACCACATCCTCGGTATGTTCCGGCTCTGGTGGGTGACCTCGGAGGAGAGCCCGACGCAGGGCACCTACGTGCGCTACGACCACGAGGCGCTGATCGGCATCCTGGTGCTGGAGGCCGCGCGGGCCGGTGTCGTCGTGGTGGGGGAGGACCTCGGGACTGTCGAGCCGTGGGTCCGCGACTACCTCACCGAGCGCGGCGTACTCGGTACGTCGGTGCTCTGGTTCGAGCGGGACGCCGACGGCAAGCCGCTGGCGCCGGAGCGGTGGCGGGAGCTCTGCCTGGCCACGGTGACGACCCACGACCTGCCTCCGACGGCCGGCTACCTGGCCGGTGACCACGTCGAGCTGCGGGACCGGCTGGGCCTGCTGACGCGACCGGTGGCCGAGGAGCTCGCGGTAGACGAGGCGGACCGGGACGCCTGGCTCGCAGCGCTCCGCGAGCGCCACCTGCTGTCCGGCCACGAGGGTGAGGTCGAGCGGATCGTCGAGGCGCTGCACCGGTACGTCGCGCACACGCCGGCCAAGCTGATCGGCGTCGCGCTGGCCGACGCGGTGGGCGAGCGGCGTACGCAGAACCAGCCGGGTACGACCGACGAGTACCCGAACTGGCGGGTCCCGCTGGGCGGGCCGGACGGCATGCCGGTGCTGATCGAGGATCTGCCCAACAACACCCGGCTGCGGCGGCTGGTCGGCGTCCTCAGATAACTATCCGTCAGGGGACGCTCACGAGCTGTTGACAATAAAATCGAACGGTTGCTATCTATTGTCCTTTCCGTACCGCCCCCCTTGACGGAAAGGATGTGTTCGCATGCGAGCACACAGGAAGACCCTGGCCGGGATCGCGCTCGGTGCTCTCGCACTGACCGGTCTGGCCGTCCCGACCGCCTACGGCCACGGCTACACCACGTCCCCGACCAGCCGGGCCAAGCACTGCGCCAACGGCACCGTCCAGAACTGCGGCAACATCCAGTGGGAGCCGCAGAGCACCGAGGGCCCGAAGGGCTTCCCCGGCGGCGGTCCCGCCGACGGCAAGCTCTGCTCGGCCGGCATCGGTGCCTTCGACCAGCTCAACGACCAGCGCGGTGGCGCCTGGCCGACCACCCAGCTCAGCTCCGGGTCGCTCTACACGTTCAGGTGGACGCTGACCGCCGCCCACGCGACCACGGACTTCAAGTACTACATCACCAAGGACGGCTGGAACCAGAACGCTCCGCTGACCCGGTCCGCTCTGCAGCTGCAGCCGTTCCTGACCGTGCCGTTCAACGGCGCCCGCCCGGGGATGACGGTCACCCACTCCGGTCAGCTGCCGAACAAGAGCGGCCGGCACATGATCCTCGCGGTCTGGACCATCGCCGACACCGGCAACGCGTTCTACCAGTGCTCGGACGTCAGGTTCTGACCACCGGCGTTTGGTAACTAACTTTCCTGGGCAAGGCACTCCTTGAAACTGTCCGCCCCACTGTTTCAAGGAGTGTCCCCATGAAAACCTCCGTACGCCGTGCGCTGGTGACCGCGGTCGCTCTCGTCGCCGGGCTGACGCCCGGGGTCGTCGCCGTCCAGCAGGCCTCCGCCGTCACCAAGCTCACCCACAGCCAGGCCACCAGCCGCTTCAGCGCCGCCGGCGTCACCTGGTCGTCCAGCGGCGGCTGCTCCAGCCGCACCAACCCGACCTGTACGTCGTTCGACCAGATCAACCTGGCGACCGTGCAGGGCACGATCACCCTCAAGCAGGCCAGCGGGTGCGCCGTCCGGGTCACCGGCGGCACCGAGACCGGCCACGCCGGCGGCACCTACAGCCACTGGAACGGCTACAAGGTCGACGTCGCGGTCAGCGGCTGCGTCGACGGCTACGTGAAGGGCACCTTCACCCGGATCGCCAACCGCGGCGACGGTGCTCCGCAGTGGCAGTCCGGCGCCGGCAACGTCTACGCCAACGAGGGCAACCACTGGGACATCACCTACTACAACTGCGGCGGCTGCTGACCCCCTGAGCCCGGCTCCGGCTGTATTGCGTGCAGCCGGAGCCGGTCGCACCCGCGGGACCACGATGGCCTAGGCTTCGAGCCGTGACTCCTTTGCTCTCCGGCCACACCTTGCTGGTGTTCGTCGGCATCCCGGCGCTGGTGATCGCGGTGGTCGCCCTGCTGGTCTTCGCGTCCACGATCGCGCAGGGCCCGCGCTACCGCCCGGGCCTGTCCTGGTGGGCCCCGCCGGTCTGGATCAACGGCCCGGTGGCGACCAAGCCGGACCCGGCCAACCTGCCCGAGCTCCCCGCCGGCAGCACCCCGACCGCGACCGCCGGCGGCGTCGCCCGAACGACCGGAGGCGCAAGTGCCAGCTGGTGACGCTTTCACCCACGACCAGCTGCTCGACCTCGAGCGCGCGGTCCGGCACGCGGAGGCCGCGTCCGGCCTGCACTTCTCGGTGTACGTCGGCGGCGCCGACTCCGAGACCCGGCCGTTCGCCCTCGAGCTGCTGAACGAGCTGCCCGACCCGGACCGCACCGTGCTGGTCTACGTCGACCCGGCCGGCCGCCGGCTGGAGATCGTCACCGGCGCCACCGCCAAGCGGCAGCTGTCGGACCACTCGGCCGGTCTCGCCGCGCTGACCATGCAGACGTCGTTCGCCACCGGCGACCTGACCGGCGGTCTGGTCACCGGCGTCCAGCAGCTCGGCGACCACGCGCACCAGGCGCCGCTGCTGCACCACGCCGACGAGCCGCACAAGCAGTAAACCCAGCTGCTGCGGGGCCGGTTGCTCGGGTAGAAAGACCTGATGAGCACCACACGCCTCGAGCCGACCGAGATCCAGGCCGGCGACCTCCTGCTACGTCCGTTCACGCTGTCCGACGAGCAGGCGGTCGCCGTTGCGCTGGCCGACCCGGGCATCCTGCGCTGGACGGCGGGCAACGCCGTGATCCAGCTCCCGGCGGCCCAGCGCGCCCTTGCGTGGCTGGAGCCGCGGGTGCGCAGCTGGGCGCTCGGCAACGCGGTCTTCGCCGTCGCCGACCTCAGCAGCGGTGAGCTGCTCGGCTCAGTGACGCTGCGGGACGTGCACCGGATCCCGGACCAGGCGCTCGCGGCGTACTGGGTGACCCCGGCCGCGCGGGGACGCCGGGTGGGCGCCCGGGCGCTCGACGCGGCCAGCCGCTGGGGCTACGAGAAGCCTGGCCTGCACCGGATCTCGCTGGACCACGCGCTGGTCAACGAGGGCTCCTGTCGCGTGGCCACGGCCGCCGGCTTCCAGCTGGAAGGCGTCATGCGGGACTACTACGTCGAGCCGACCGGCCGCCGCCACGACTCGCACCTGCATGCCCGGCTCGCGACCGACCCGGGCTTGCAGATGTCCTAGTCGAGCGACGTGGCCGGCTCGTACGTCGGGCAGGCGTTGTTCTCGTGGATCTTCTGGACCTTCGGCGAGATGCAGGCGTTCATCGCGTTCACCGACGAGGTCGCCGGGCCGACGTACACGATCCAGGTCGCCGTGGTCGGCTCGCCGCCGTCGACGATGCCCGGGTACTGGCCGTCGGCGAGCATCGCCCGCGCCGCGACACCGGCGTTGATCAGCTTGCCCGCCAGCTCCTTCGCGAGCTGGTCGGCGGCCATCCCGGCGTCGGTCGGGTAGGTGTCGATCACGGCGATCCACTGGCCGCTGCGGAACTTCGGCGAGGCCGATCCGGTGTTCGGCGTCTTCGTCACGGTCGTCTTCTGGGTGGACGGCTTCGGCGCGGCCGGTTTGCGGTCCGCCTTCGCCGTGCTGGGGGCGGCCGGAACCGGTGGGTTCGACGGCGCCGCGGAGGTGACGACGGAGTCCCGGCCGGTGTCGGCGCTGCCGCCCGCCTGGGGATCCGGTGAACTGCCGTTGGTGAGGATGAACGCGAAGGTGCCGGCCATCGCCGTACCGGCGACGACGGCGGCGCCGATGGCTGCGCGCGACCGCCTCGGCCGGCCCTTGCCGCCGGTACCGCGGCGGTTGGTGCCGCTGTCGCCGCGGTCACCGGACGAGCCGGTCGCGGTGGCGGGCGCGTGGTCGTGGGCCGCGGCCCGGCGCTCGGCCGAGGACGTGGTCCGGGTGTCGCGGTTGGTCCGCCGGCCGGGTGCGCTGTGCGCGCCGTCGACGGGCGGGTAGTAGGCGTAGTCGTCCGGCAGGTTCTCCACCCCGCCGTACGACGTCGCGTGCGCCGCGGCGACGTGCCGCGACGGCTCGGTGTCGATCAGCTCGTCGAACGGCGCCGGAGCGATCCGGTCGGTCGGCGGCTGCGGCCGCGCGGGCTCGGCCCGGGCGTGGTGGGCCGGTTCGGGGTGGGCGGGTTCGGCGGCCGGTGCGGGCGCGAACGACGCACCCGCGGCAGCAGCCAGATCGGCAGCCGGACCCGACCAGAGGTCGGTGGGCGGATTCCGGTGGTCCAGGGATGTCACGGCAAAGGTCCTCCCCAAGTCCTTTCCGTCGGATTTTCCGGATCAGCTTAAGCCTGAACCCGCCGGTAAGTGAGTACTCCTCAGGTGCCGGAAATCTCCTTTACCCGCAGGCGATCGCGGTCCGGAATCACGTCACGACAGTGCGCCGAGAAACAATCGTTTGACAGTCACCGGTAGCGCACGCGCTACCACTGTCCGGGTTTTCAGGCGATGGCACCGAATTCCTTCGATCACCAGGCTGGCGGAAACACAGTCACCGAATTCGAAGGAAATCCATGGGTCTCAGGAGAATGCTGCTCACCGTCCTCGTACTGTCCGTGATCCCGGTGGCACCGGCCGTGGCGACCCGGACCGACCCGCTGCAACGGGACGTGAACCGGATCACGGCGGTCGGCGTCACCGGCGTACTGGCCCGGACCACAGCGCCGTCCGGGCGCTCGCGAACGGCGGTCGGTGGGGTCGCGTCCGTCGACGCTCCCGGGCGGCCGCGGGCCGACGGGTACTTCCGGATCGGGAGCACCAACAAGACACTGGTCGCGACGGTCGTGCTGCAGCTGGTCGGCGAGGGCCGGATGGGGCTGGACGAAACCGTCGAGAAGTGGCTGCCCGGGTTCGTCCGCGGCCACGGGAACGACGGCCGGCTGATCACCGTGCGGCAGTTGCTGCAGCACACCGCCGGGATCTACGACGGCAACTTCCCGGTGATGGACAACGCCGAGCAGTACCACCAGCAGCGGTACGTCGTACGGACTGAGGAGGAGATCGTCCGCGCCGGGCTGAGCCACGCGCCGGACTTCGCACCGGGGACCGGGTGGCAGTACTCCAACACCGGGTACGACCTGGTCGGGCTGGTGATCAAGGCGGTCACCGGTCGGCCCTGGTACGACGAGGTGCAGCGGCGGATCGTCCGGCCGCTCGGGCTGCGGCACACGTACTGGCCGGGGACCAACCCGCGCATCGCCTGGCCGCACGCGCGCGGCTACACCAGGTTCGCGGCGGGGGAGTCGTACACGGACACCACCGAGCTGATCGACGTGGACGCCTCCGGCGGCTACATCTCCACGCTGGCCGACCTGGATCGTTTCCAGCGCGCGTTGTTCGGTGGCGAGCTGCTGCGGAAGGCCCAGCTGCGGGAGATGACCCGGACGATCCCTGTCGGTGGGCAGGCGGCGGAGCTCTGGCCTGGCGCTCGCTACGGGCTGGGGATCTTCTCGCGGGACCTGGCGTGCGGCGGCACGCTCTGGATCCCCGGCGGGGACCAGCTCGGGTACCGGACCCGGCTGGGAGTCACTGCTGACGGCAAGCGCAGCGCGGTGGTGTCGATGTCGACGCAGCTGTACGACTCGGCGGAGATCGTCTTCGCGCAGGACAAGGCGGCGACCCGGCTGATCGACCGGGCGATCTGCGCGAGCTAGGTGCCCGACGGGATGCCGTCGAGCTTCGGCGCCGGCCGGGTGTCGAGCGCGTCGTCGAGCCAGGCCTCGACGTCCACGTCGGCGTTCAGGATGTGGTGCACGTACGACGACCGCTCGTGCGTGAGCACCTCCAGCTCCCAGACCGTCGGCGCGACCCCGATCGGGGCCGGGCGCAGGTCGTCGACGTCGAGGCCGCTGAACAGGCTGAGCCGGGACTGGAAGTCCTTGGCCCACGTCTGCACCACCAGCGAGATGCCCTCCTCGGACAGGTGCAGGACGACGACCCCGAGACCCAGCCCGCCCATCACGTCGTCGAAGTCGAGCTGACGGGTCGCGGTGGTGCGGGCGGCGGCGACCATCTCGTCGTCCCAGGCCCGGCCGCGCGCGGTCACGACGTACGGCTTCACCAGGCGGTGCGGGAAGCGCCAGGGCATCAGCGGCGTGACCGGTCGAGGCCGGTACGCCTCGGCGAGACCAGTCAGAGCTACGGCAGCTGCACCGGCAAGGGCGGGATCAGGGGAAGCCACCGCGACAGTCTGCCCCACCCACGGACTCCGTGGGTGGGGCAGCCGTGTCAGCTCTCTACGCCGGTCAGCCCTCGGCGTCGCGACGCTGCGCGGACAGAGCGCGGACCAGGTCGGCCCGGGCCTCTCCGACGTACCGCAGGGTCGGAGCGTCGACCGCTTCGGCCTCGCTGTCCAGCCAGCCGGTCAGCGCCTCCAGCGTGGACTCCTCCGCCAGGTTGCGCGGGGACAGGTAGACCAGGACGTTCTCACCCATCGAGGAGCCGAGCCGGGTGTAGACGTCCTTGGCCGCCGACAGGTACTTGCCGACGTACGGGCGCAGCAGCTCCTCCTGGCCCGGCTGCTGGAAGCCCAGGATGGTCCGGAACTGCGTCTCGTTCGGGGTGTCCTCGGACTCCACCGCGATCCGCCAGGCCGCTTCCTTGGCCTCCGCGGTCGGCCGGGCGGCCCGAGCCTGCGCGGCCCGCTCCTGCCCGGTGATGGTGGTGTCGCGGGTCAGCTCGTCCTCGATCGCGTCGCCGTCGACCCGGCCGAGGCGGGCCAGCGCGACGATCAGCGTCCAGCGCAGGTCGGTGTCGACGACCAGACCGTCCGGCAGGTCGTTGCCGTCGAGCCAGCCGGCCAGGCGATCAGCGCCGGCGTCGGAGAAGACACCGCCGATGTAGGCCCGGGCGAACGCGAGCTGGTGGTCGCTACCGGCAGCGGCGTCGGCCAGCAGCCCGGCCAGCGCCTCCTCGTACTGCGCCCGCAGCGCGGCCCGGTTCTCCAGTACGGCGTAGTTGTTGATCGCCGTGGTCGCCTGGCCGAGCAGCGACCGGACACCGGTCAGGTCGGTCTCGGCGCGGATCCCCTTGAGCACGATGCCGACGTACTGCGAAGCCGGCATCTCGGCGTCGCGGGTCATGTCCCACGTCGCACCCCAGGCCAGCGCCCGCGGCAGCGACTCGGCCAGCTGGTCGATCGACTCGACCAGGGTCGCCCGGGAACGCTCGTCGAGCCGGATCTTGGCGTAGGTCAGGTCGTCGTCGTTCAGCAGCACCAGATCCGGCTGGGTGGCGCCGACCAGCTCGGCGAGCTCGGTGCGCGCGCCGTCGATGTCGACCTCGAACCGCTCGGTGCGGACCAGACCGGCCTCGGTCCGGCGGTAGAGCCCGACGGCGAGCCGGTGCGGCCGCAGGACCGGGAAGTCGGCCGCCGCGGTCTGCTCGATCGCGAACGAGGTGAACGCGCCCTCGGCGTCGACGGTGAAGTCGGCGCGCAGCGTGTTGACGCCCGCGGTCCGCAGCCAGCGCTCGGTCCAGTCGTCCAGGTCGCGCCCGGACGCCTTCTCCAGCGGCTTCAGCAGGTCGGCCAGCTCGGTGTTGCCGAACGCGTGGTCGGCGAAGTACTCCTTGAGCGCCGAGATGAAGGTGTCCTCACCGACGAACGCGACCAGCTGCCGCAGCGTCGAGGCGCCCTTGGCGTAGGTGATGCCGTCGAAGTTCACCTCGACCGCGTGGAAGTCGACCATGTCCGCGGCGATCGGGTGCGTCGAGGGCAGCTGGTCCTGGCGGTAGGCCCAGGTCTTGCGGGCGTTGCAGAACGTCGTCCAGGCGTCGGCGTACTTGGTGGTCGCGGTCGCCTGGGCCCAGTGGCTGGCCCACTCGGCGAACGACTCGTTCAGCCACAGGTCGTCCCACCAGGTCATCGTGACCAGGTCGCCGAACCACATGTGCGCCAGCTCGTGCAGCACGGTGTTCGCGCGGCTCTCCAGCTCGGCGTGCGTGGTCCGGCTGCGGTAGATGTACTCGTCGCGGATGGTCACGCAGCCCGCGTTCTCCATCGCGCCCATGTTGTACTCCGGCACGAACGCCTGGTCGTACTTGCCGAACGGGTACGGCGTACCGAAGGCGCGCTCGAACAGCTCGAAGCCCTGCTTGGTGACCTCGAACAGGTCCTCGGTGTCCAGGTGGTCGGCCAGCGACGGCCGGCACAGCAGCGCCAGCGGGTAGCTCCCGTTCGGGCCCTCGTAGACGTCGGTGACGACGTGGTACGGACCCGCGACGACCGCCGTGATGTACGTCGACATCGGCACCGTCGGAGCGAACTCCCAGCGGGCCAGCTCCTCACCGTTCTCGCCGGTGTACGGCGTCGGTTCGGGCGTGGCAGCGTTGGAGATGACGACCCAGCGGGCCGGGGCGGAGACGGTGAACGTGAACGGTGCCTTCAGGTCGGGCTGCTCGAAGGTCGTGAAGACCCGGCGCGCGTCCGGCACCTCGAACTGGGTGTAGAGGTAGGTCTCCTTGTCGGCCGGGTCGACCGAGCGGTGCAGCCCTTCACCGGTGCGCGAGTAGATGCAGTCCGCGACCACGCGCAGCTCGTTGCGCTCGGCGAGCCCGTCCAGCTGGATCCGGGCACCGTCGTAGACGCTGTCCGGGTCGAGCGCGCGGCCGTTCAGGGTGATCTCCCGGACGGTGGCGGCGATCAGGTCGGCGAACGTGCTCGCGCCGTCCTCGGCGCCGAAGGTGAGCGTCGTCGTCGACGCGAACGTCGGTGCGCCGGCGGCGGCCGTGCTCAGGTCGAGCTCGATCGCGTAGCTCACGTCACGGAGCAGGCCGGCGCGGGTCCGCGCTTCGTCGCGGGTCAGGTTGGTTCCAGGCATATCGGCATCCTATGCAGCTGACCAGCCACTACGGTGAGGGTTTCCCCCAGACCTCACTCTTTTTATTTATCTTTGTATTATTTGGCTATGACTGCCCCCGCTGAATTCTGGTTCGACCCGGCCTGCCCCTGGGCCTGGATGACGTCTCGCTGGATGCTCGAGGTCGAGCAGGTCCGCGACGTGAAGACGACCTGGCACGTGATGAGCCTGGCCGTCCTGAACGAGGAACGTGACGACCACGACGAGAACTGGCAGCGCAAGCTCGGCATCGTCCGGGTCCTGATCGCCGCCGAGCAGGCGCACGGCAACGAGGTGCTCCTGCCGCTGTACACCGCGCTCGGTGAGCGGATCCACAACCAGGGCCGCGGCACCCGCGGGTCCGACGGCGACGTGCTGGCCGAGGCGCTCGCCGAGGTCGGCCTGCCGGCCGCGCTGCTCGAGGCCGCCGACTCCGACAAGTACGACGACGCGCTGCGCAAGTCGCACAACGCCGGGATGGAACTGGTCGGCATGGAGGTCGGTACGCCGGTGATCGCGGTCGAGGGCGTCGCCTTCTTCGGCCCGGTCGTCACCCCGGCCCCGAAGGGCGAGGCGGCCGGCAAGCTCTGGGACGGCGTCCGCCTGGTCGCCGGCACCGACGGCTTCTTCGAGCTCAAGCGCACCCGCGACCGCAGCCCCGTCTTCGACTGAGACCTTCGGTCTGTCGTACAGGGGTTGAACCCACGACCGTCAGGCATGAAAGTTGTCGACCAAGTCTTTCCGTCGACGGTTGGTGGTTGCCTGTGAACGCTCTGCCGGTGGGTCCGTCCGCGTTGCCGACGGCCGGAGTGACCGTCTTCGACCGCGACACCGGGCGGATCACCGAGCAGCTCAACCCGGACCTGTGCTTCCGGTCCGCGTCCGTGGTGAAGCTGCTGGTGGTGCTCGACTTCCTGTGGGACCGCGGCCCGGCGTACGAGTTGCCGGTCGAGGACCGGGAGCGGCTCGAGGTGATGCTGCGCAGCAGCGACGACGACGCCGCCAGCTACTACTGGGACGAGCTGGGTGGCGGCGCCATCGTCGACCGGATGGTGCGGCGGCTCGGGCTGACCCACACCACCCGGCCGCCGGCGACGCACCCAGGGTTCTGGGGGTACGTCGCGATCACCGCGGCGGACACCGTCCGGATCTACCGGTACCTGCTCGACGAGGCGCCGGCGCCGGTCCGCGAGTTCGTGATGGGGAACCTGCACCGGCCGACCCGGTACGGGACCGACGGCTTCGACCAGTTCTTCGGGATCCCGTCGGTGTTCGGCGGCGACTTCAGCATCAAGCAGGGCTGGTCGGGTTTCCGCGGCAACGGGCGCTCGGCCTCGCCGGTGCAGGAGCTCGACCTGACCAGCGACGCGCTGCACACCACGGGCACGGTCGGCCCGGGGGACCGGACGATCGTCGCGGTCTACACGCTGCACCCGTCGGGTACGCCGTACGACAAGGCCTACGCCGACGTCACCGAGCTGGTCCGCGCCCTGGACGTCCCCGGCGTCCCGGGCGCCGAGTAGAGCTGCGAAACTCATGCCCATGCGAGTGCACATCGGCTCTGACCACGCCGGCTTCGAACTGAAGAACCACCTGGTGCAGCACCTCACGGCTGCCGGGCACGACGTCGTCGACCACGGCCCGGCCGTGTACGACGCGGTGGACGACTACCCGCCGTACTGCCTGCGGACGGCCGAGGCGGTGGTCCAGGACGGCGGCAGCCTGGGCATCGTGATCGGCGGTTCCGGCAACGGCGAGCAGATCGCCGCGAACAAGGTGAAGGGCGTCCGGGCCGCGCTGGCCTGGAGCACCGAGACCGCGAAGCTCGGCCGCGAGCACAACAACGCGAACGTGATCAGCGTCGGCGCCCGGATGCACAGCACCGAGGAGTCGACCGGTTTCGTCGACATCTTCCTGGCCACGGACTACTCCGGCGAGGAGCGGCACACCCGCCGGATCGAGATGCTGTCCGGCTACGAGGAGACCGGCGAGCTGCCGCCGCTGCCGGAATCGTCCTGACTTCTCGGCTGTTGTTGATCACGGGCGGGAGGGCGCGGCCGGGACACGTCCCGGGCGCGCATCGACCGACCGGTCCCGATCACCGCGGGCGTCGGCGCACCCCTGCTCCGGCCCGCACCACCTGCTGACGTCGTACCCATAGGGGAATCATGCCCGAAGGCCACACCCTGCACCGGCTGGCGAACGACGTCTGGGACGCGTTCGGCGGCCGGGTCGTCCGCGCGTCCAGCCCGCAGGGCCGGTTCGTCGACGGAGCCGCGCTGCTCGACGGCCGGGTGCTGCGGCACACCGAGGCCCACGGCAAACACTTCCTGGCCGAGTTCGACGGCGGCCGCTGGCTGCACATCCACCTCGGCCTGATCGGCAAGGTCGACTTCGGCGCCGCGCCGATCCCGGAGCCGGTCGGCCAGGTCCGGCTCCGGCTGCAGAACGACGCGGCGTACGCCGACCTGCGCGGCGCGACGGTCTGCGAGGTGATCTCCGACGGCGAGCGCGAGACGCTGATCTCCCGGCTGGGCCCGGACCCGCTGCGCGACGACGCCGACCCCGACCTGGCCTGGAAGCGGATCCAGCGCAGCAAGCTCCCGATCGGCCAGCTGCTGATGGACCAGCAGGTGCTCAGCGGCGTCGGCAACGTCTACCGCGCCGAGGTGCTGTTCCGCGCCAAGCTGCACCCGATGACCCCGGGCAACCTGGTCAAGAAGCGCGAGTGGCAGGGCATGTGGAGCGACCTGCTCGAGCTGATGAAGTACGGCGTGGAGACGGGCCGCATCGACACCGTCGCCGACGACCACACCCCGGAGGCGATGGGCCGCGACCCGCGCCAGGACGACCACGGCGGTGAGGTCTACGTGTACCGCCGTCAGGGCCAGCACTGCCTGGTCTGCGACTCGGTCGTGCGGACCGAGATCCTGGCCGGACGCAACCTGTTCTGGTGCCCGAAGTGCCAGCGCACGGGCCTGACCCGGAAGCCGTCGGTCAAGAAGTAGTGACGATCTGATGCGCGGACCGGTCGGTGCCGTTATCTTCGTCTCACCATGAGCGCCCGCGGCGGTTACGCGCGTCTGCGACGGGCCGGCCTGAGGGCTGCCCGGACGCTGGTCCGTCGTGCCCGCAAGTCGCACCCGCTGACGCTGATCATGCTGCTCTTCGTCACGGTCGCGATCAGCACGGCGTCGCTGCTGCTGCCGTCATTGATACCCACTGCGGCGCTGACTATTCCGCTGCTGCTCGGCGGGTTGCTGTTGCGCTTCAAACCCCTGGTGGTGCTGACGTTCGTCGCGCTGGTGCTCGGGTCGTTCGTGATGTCGGAGCGCGCGGCCGGGCTGCCGAAGATCGGCTTCGTGGTGACGCTCGGCGTGGTCGGCTGGATCGTGCTGACCGGCGCCAAGGTGCGCAGCCGGCTCGGCGTCCAGGGCAGCCGCGGCGAGTCGATGCTGATCGAGCTGCGCGACCTGCTGACCGCCCAGGGCGAGTTCCCGCGGCTGCCGGCCGGGTGGAAGGCCGAGAGTGCGATCCGGTCGGCCGGCGGCCAGTCGTTCTCGGGTGACTTCGTGGTCTCCGCGACCCGCGGCGAGGACCAGCTCGAGGTCGCGCTGGTCGATGTCTCCGGCAAGGGTATCGACGCCGGGACGCGGGCGCTGCTGCTGTCCGGAGCGTTCGGCGGACTGCTCGGCGTCGTACCGGTGGAGGAGTTCCTCCCGGCCGCGAACCACTACGCCCGCCGCCAGGACTGGGACGACGACTTCGCCACCGTCGTGCACGTCGCCGTTGATCTGCGCACCGGCGAGTTCGAGGTCCGTACGGCGGGCCACCCGCCCGCGATCCAGTTCGACGCGTGGTCGGGCCGCTGGTCGACGCGCGACGCCGACGGCCCGCTGCTCGGGCTGGTCGAGACGCCGGAGTTCGCGGTGAACAAGGGTCAGCTCAAACTCGGCGACGCGCTCTTCCTCTACAGCGACGGCATGGTCGAGACCCCGCGCCGCGACATCGGCCTCGGCACCGACCGCCTCGCCGGCCACGCCGAGCGCCTGGTCGCCAAGGGCTTCGACGGCGCCGCCGAGGAGCTCGTCGTCGAGATCGGCGGCCCCGGCGACGACTCCGCGATCGTCGTCATCCACCGCCAGACCCACCCGTCGGAAGCCGCCGCCGACGCCTGCCCCGGAACCGGCCGCACGGCCCAGTCCGGCAGCTCCCGCCGCAACCGCCACGCCGTCTTCCGCCAGGCCCTGGCCGGCCGCTCACGCCCCGCCTGAACCGCCGCGGCAGTTGCCTTGCGCATCGTTTCGTCACCGTAGGTCATTGACTGACTGCCCGAAAAGCTCATACTGCAAAGGAATGTGGTGGCCAAGTGGTTGAGCTTGGCAACCATCACGGGGATTCAGCCTGGGGACGGGACCGGTCAGATGAGCACAACCGGGGTTTCTGCACGGGCCGCGAGCGCTGTCGCCGCGGCCGGAGCGATCACACTGCTGCTGGGCGCGGCCGTACTGGCCGCGGTTCCGGTGGCGTCGGCGAGCCTGCCTGCCGCGGTGCAGGCCGCGCCGCCGGGCAACAACGGCACGATCAAGATCGAGGGCGTCGACGTCCAGAGCGGCCCACCGGACAACAACCCGCACCAGGGCTGCACGTTCGTCGTCGAGTTCTACAACTACGACCAGGGCGACGACCTGCGCGCCGAGGTGAGTTTCGCCGACCAGGCGCCGACTGCTGACGGCGGCCTGCAGGTGGTGTCCGGCAGCCAGGACCTGTTCATCGGCGGGGATGCCGCCGGTGGTGGGAACGACCTGGATGCGAAGGAGACCTACACGCTGAAGTTCACCGGGCCACCGCATCCGCAGCAGGGGTACCACGTGAAGATCACGGTGCACGCGGACGGCTCGATCGGGAACGACACGAAGCACAAGGTCTTCTGGGTCGAGGGCTGCACGCCGCCGGTGACGCCGCCCGCTACTCCGCCCGCCACGCCTCCGGCTACTCCGCCTGCGACGCCTCCGGCTACTCCGCCTGCGACGCCGCCGGCCACACCGCCTGCGACGCCGCCCGCCACCCCGCCGGGGACTCCTCCCGCGACACCGCCTGGTACCCCGCCTGGTCCTCCTCCGGCCACGCCGCCGACGGTGCCACCCGGCAGCCAGTCCACTGAGCCACCTCCTTCGGACCAGCCGAGCACGCCAGGTGCACCCACCTCGGGCACCACGACCTCACCGGCTCCCGCCGTACCGACGGCCGTCGACGCAGGTCTGACCTCCACCGGCAGCGGTCCGACCGGCTTCAACCTCGTCAGCGGCATCCTCATCGCCGCGGGCGCTCTGATGCTGGCCGGCGGAAGCGCGGCCGCGCTCCGCCGCCGCGGAAAGCACAGCCTCTGACGTGACCTCCGGTAAACGACGCGGCAGGCCCGCCCCTCTTCGCAGGGGCGGCCTGCTCGCGCTCGCCGGCCTGCTGGTGATCAGCACCGGCGCCTACCTCCAGCGAGACCCCGGTGACGCCACCGCCAACACCGACCCAGCCCAGCCCGCCGTCGGTGCCGTCCCGCAGCCCGCCGGCGATGCCCCGACGCCGGCCCTCGGCGCCGACCCGCTGCCCACCGTCGCGCGCCCATCCGCAGTTCCTTCTGCTGCGCCCAGCCTCCTCCCGCGCCCCGCGAAACCAACCCGCATCTCCCTCCCGCAACTGGCCGTCACCGCCCCCGTCGTACCGATTCGAACGACCACCGGCGAACTGACCCCGCCCTCCGACCCCTCCACCGTCGGTTGGTGGGCCGACGGCGCCCGCCCCGGCGCCGCGGCCGGTTCGGCCGTCATCACCGGCCACACCGTGCACAACGGCGGCGGCGCCTTCGACAACCTCGACCAGCTGAAGCCCGGCGCGACCGTCACCATCGCCACCACCCGCGGGCCGCTCCGCTACCGGGTCGACACCACCACGACGTACCGAAAACGCTCACTCGCAGCCGCGTCGACCAAGCTCTTCGACCAGCGGGTCCCCGGCCGTCTGGTCCTGGTCACCTGCGAGGACTGGAACGGCGAGGTCTACCTCAGCAACGTGGTCGTGGTGGCCCGGCGGATCGCGTAATCTGCACCCTCGTGGCGGTCGATGAGGTGGATGCGGACGTACCTGAGGTGTCGTTCGAGGAGCTCGTCGCGACGATGCCCGCGTCGGTCCGTGAGGTGATCCCGGACGCGCGCTGGAAGCTCGGCAAGCTCTGGGCGCTGGAGCTGCGTACCGAGCCCGTCGAGGTCGCCGATCTGGTTTGGATCTTCGACCTGCCGCTGTGGGAGCTGAACGGCGAACGCTTCAAGGTCACCCCTCGCCAGGTCGCCGAGACACCGATGAACTACCGCGACCACTACGAGCGCGTGATGGACGCCGACCTGGACTTCCCGATCCACCTGGTCGCGTACCGCGGCCGGCTGGTGGTGCTGGACGGCATGCACCGGTTGGTGAAGGCCCACTTCCTGCGCCGCCGCTGGATCGAGGGCAAGATCCTCACCGCCGCGCAGCTCCAGGAGTGCGTCGGGCCCTGAGTCGTACGGCGGTCAGCTCGTCGCGGCCTTGATCACGCGCGTCAGGTTGCCGTGGAGCGACTCGAGCTCCTTCAGCGTCATCCCCAGCCGCTCGATGATCGCCGGCGGGATCTTCAGCGCCTGCTCACGCAACGCCCGCCCGGACGCCGTCAGCTCGACAGCCAGTGACCGCTCGTCCCGCGGGTCGCGGCCGCGCGTCAGGTAACCCGCGGACTCCAGCCGCTTCAACAGCGGCGACAGCGTGCCCGGGTCGAGCTCGAGCAGGTTGCTGAGCTGCTTCACCGACAGCGGCGACTCCTCCCACAGCGCGAGCATCACCAGGTACTGCGGGTGGGTGAGACCCATCGGGTCCAGCAGTGGCCGGTACAGCGCGATCACGCTGCGGGACGCGACGGCGAGCGCGAAGCAGACCTGGCGGTCCAGCTGCAGCAGGTCGGTCTCTTCGGTCTGCGACACGGGTTTTCTCCTTCGTGCGGTCTCGTCTACACTAACACTTGGTACACCAATCATTGCCACACCAATCATCAGGGAGTCTGTGATGAGCGCGAAGAACGAGGGGCTCAGCCTGTTCTACCGGGTCCGGTGGCGGCTGACCTGGCTGCTGCTGCACGTGGCCGGCCCGGCCACGCTGCCGGACTCCCAGGACCCGCGCCGCCGGATGGAGCGCCAGCGGGCTGCCAAGGTGGCCGCCGCGCGGCAGGCCCGGGAACGCCGGGAGAGCGTGTAGACACCGGCTCGGGGGTACCTTGGATGACATGTCATCTCAGAATGAATACGCCCCCAGCCCGACCGACTGGGTCCGGAACGCGGTCGAGAAGATCGACGCCACCGGGTCCACCGAGGCCGCGGGCTTCAACGGCATGGGCGTCGTGCTCATGACCATGATCGGCAACAAGTCGGGCAAGATCCGCAAGGTCCCGGTGATGCGGGTCGAGCACGACGGCGTGTACGTCGCGGTCGCCTCGCTCGGCGGCGCCCCGAAGAACCCGGTCTGGTACTACAACCTCAAGGCCGACCCGAACGTGAAGCTCCAGGACGGCACCGAGACCGGCGAGTACGTCGCCCGCGAGATCGAGGGTGCCGAGTACGACGAGTGGTGGCCGCGCTCGGTCGCGGCGTACCCGGACTACGCGGAGTACCAGAAGAAGACCACGCGCAAGATCCCGCTCTTCCTGCTCGAGCCGAAGAGCTAGTAGCTCAGCCACACCATGCTGGACCCGGCGGCGATCTTCAGGACGCCGTCGGTGATCCAGAGGGCGCGGTAGGGGATCTCCGGGACGAGCAGGCCGAGGCCGGCGTTCAGGATGCAGAGCAGGCCGAGCAGCCCGCAGATCGGTCCGTGCGAGAACGCCAGGATCAGGAAGTGCACGCCGACCACGAGCAGGATCCACAGCCAGAACTCACGCGACGTCCGGTCCGGCACCTTGGCGACCACCAGGTTGACCAGCCCGACCTCGGCGACCACGCCGATGCCGAAGGCGACGTACTGGTGGATCGCCGGGTAGCCGAGCCCGTCGAAGATCGTCTTGGTGATCCCGCCGACCATCATCACCACGACCGCGAGCGCGGCGCCGGTGATCAGCCCCGGCAGGAACCACCGCCGGCCGCCCGCACCGCCGACCACGATCCCCAGCCCGACCAGCACGAGCAGGGCTCCGCCGCCGCGCATCAACGGGAACGTCCGGGCCATCCCCGTAAAGTCCGTGATCAGATCCACCGCCGCAGGGTATGCGGTGCCGGGTGCAGCACCTGCGCTGTGAGACGCTGAAGGAGACTGTCCGACGCGTGGCGTCGACCGAGTTCTGGGAGTTCTGCTGACCACACACGACGCGGTGCGCGAACCTTTCGTCGGATCGACGCGGCTGCGGCTGGCCGGGCTGGCGCTGCACGCGTACACCGCGAGCGGCACCGTGCTGGCGCTGCTGATCGTGATCGCCGCGATCGACGGTGACGCCGTCCGGGCGCTCTGGCTGATGCTGGCCGCCCTGGTGATCGACGGCACCGACGGCATGCTGGCCCGCCGGCTGCGGGTCAAGGAGACCATCCCGTGGTTCGACGGCGCGATGCTGGACAACATCGTCGACTACCTGACCTACGCGTTCGCCCCGATCGTGCTGCTCTGGACCGGCGGGTACCTGCCGTCCGGCTCCTGGGGCGCGGTGCTGGCGGCGCTGCCGTTGCTTGCGTCCAGCTACCAGTTCTGCCGGGTCGACGCGAAGACCGACGACCACTTCTTCCTCGGCTTCCCGAGCTACTGGAACGTGGTCGCCTTCTACGTCGTCGTGCTCGGCCTCGGCCCGGCCGCGACCGGCGTCATCCTGGTGACCTGCTCGATCCTGGTCTTCGTCCCGGTCAAGTACGTGTACCCCTCGCGAACCAAGGCCTTCCGGTCGATGAACCTGTTGACCACGGCGATCTGGCTCGGCTCGTACGCCGTACTGCTGGCGCAGATGCCCGACCCGAACCCCGCCGTCGTCGCACTGTCGCTGGCCTACCTGGTCTACTACGGCGTCCTGAGTCTGTACCTGACCTTCTGGGTGCCGCGGCGCAAGGCAGTCTGAGTGCTGCTCGGTCTGGGAGCCGCGCTCGGGGCGGCCGTGCTGTTCGGAGTCGCCGCGATCCTGCAGGCGGTCGGCTCCCGCAAGGTCCCGACCGGCTCCGAGCTGGACCCGCGCCGGTTCGCGGCCTTCGTCGCGGCGCTGCTGCGCCAGGGTCCGTTCCTGGCCGCCCTGGTGCTGAACCTGGCCGGTTTCGGCCTGCACTTCGTGGCGCTCCGGCTGCTGCCGCTGTACCTCGCCCAGGCGGGCATCGCCGCAAGCCTCGTCGTCACCGCGCTGCTCGCGACGCGCTGGATGGGTGATCGCCTGTCAGCGGTCGAGTGGGGCGCGGTGATCGCGGTGTGCGTCGGGCTCGGCGTACTGGCCGTGTCGGCCGGGCATGCGGGGGAGAGCGCCCGGCACCACGGCCTCACGATCGGGATCCTGCTCGGCCTGATCGCGATCATCGTCCTCGGCGCGGTCGCCAGCCGCTCGGAACACGCCGGCGCGACGGCGCTTTTGGGGTTGCTGGCCGGCCTCGGCTACGCCGGCGTGGCGATCTCGGCGCGCCTGCTGGAAGACGGCTCGATCAGCGAACTGCTCCAGGGCTTCACGACGTACACGCTGCCGTTGAGCGGGGCGCTCGCGTTCATCCTGTACTCGCTGGCGCTCCAAAGAGGTTCGGTCACGCTGGCGACGACACCGATGATCGCGCTGCAGACGATCACGCCGGCTGCGGTGGGTGTTTTCGTGCTGCATGATGCGGTCCGGCCCGGCTGGGGCGTGGCCGCCGTCGGTGGGTTCGTGCTGACGGCGATCGGGGCGCTGATCCTGGTCCGCTTCGAATCGGTGAAGGACTCGGCTGAGGAGACGACGCCGGGCGGCGGTCCGGCCTCGGCCGACGGTTCGGCGGGTGGATCGGCTTCGGCTAGCGGGCCGGCCACTTCCACGGAGGCTCGTCCAGCGGGCCCTGACCCGCGATAGCGGTCTGGCCGAACTCCTTCACCAGCTCGATCGTCCGCAGGTCCTGCCCGGTCTCGTTCGCGCCCGCCTCCAGCGCGGCGAGGAACGGCCGCGAGTGCGTCACCAGGATCACCTGCGTCTCCTTCGCCGCGGTGATCACGAGGTTGGCGAGCGCCGGCAACAGGTCGGGATGCAGGCTCGTCTCCGGCTCGTTCAGCACCAGCAACTCCGGCGGCCGCGGCGTCAGCAGCGCGGCGACCCACAGCAGATACCGCAGCGTCCCGTCCGACAACTCCGCCGCAGCCAACGGCCGCAGCAGCCCGTGCTGATGAAACACCAGCTCGAACAGCCCGGCCCGACTCTCGACCTCCACCGAGCTCCCCGGAAACGCCTGCTCGACCGCGTCATCCAGCGCTCGCCGATCCCCGATCTGGTTGATCGTCTCCAGCGCCGCCGCCAGATCAGCGCCCTCGGCATCGAGCACTGGTGTCCGCGTCCCCACCCGCGCCTGCCGCGCGGGCGCGTCGGCGTCGGTCCGCAGATGGTCGTAGAACCGCCACCCCCGGATCCGCTCCCGCACCGCCATCAACTCCGGCGCCCGGTGCGGATCCGCGAACTCGCTCAGCATGCTGTCGAACGTCTGCAGCTGATGCCCGCCGTCTTCCCACTCGCCGCCCGCACCCCGGATCCGCACCGCCGCGTGCTTGCGATCCACCAGCAACGACGCCGGCCGGAAGAACGGACCCGCCCAGAGCGCCTCCCGCTTGATCTCCGGATCCTGCCCGAACGGCCCACCCATCGGCGGCAGCCCGAAGTCCACGGCGTACCCGTAGTCCTCGGACGCGAACCCCATCCGCAAACTCACCGGCCCCGACCGCACCGTCCCCTGCACCGCGAACTCCCCACGCCGCACGGCCTTCCCCACCACCTCAGGCCCGGCCCACAAGGTGCTCTGCAACCCACCCTCCCGAGCCAACGCCGCCACCGCCCCGTTCCGGGAAGCATCCGCCAGCAACCGCAGCGCCCGGTACAACGAAGACTTCCCACTCCCGTTGGCCCCCGTCACCACATTCACCCGCCCCAACGGCACCACCACCCGCCGCAACGACCGATAACTCTCCACCGCCAACGTCGTGAGCATGCCGCCAAGCTACAAACCCCCACCGACAAGCTGCCGCCCGTACGACGTCCAGCAGACCCCGTCGTCAAAGCTGCCAAGGGCTGATCGCCCACCGCCCGGCCGCCCGTCGAGCTGGAATCCGCTCCCCGCCGGCACCCGCATGTCCCGCACCAACTCCTGCGGCCCGAGCAGCTCAGGCCCGTGGTAGTCCACGTACAACCACCCGTCACCCGACACGTAGCACCCGACCCGCCCGTCCACGACCAGACTCGGCTCGCCGTACAGGCCCTCGAGCTCACTCCGCCGCAGATCTCCCAGCCCAGCCCGAGCCGCCTCAGCAAGCGGGCCCCACTCGACCCCATACCCCCGCCGACCGTCGTCGACGAAGTCTTAGTCAACCTCCTCCAGGAAGCACACGTCCTCGACCAGTTGCCCGCACAGCACCTCGGCTTCGCTCTCGGTCGACACGAACATGCCGGTCCGCAGCACCATCACCGAGATCTCAGCGATCCACCGTTCCTTCAACTCATCTGCCGTCCCGCATCCGGGAAGCGTAGAGACACACTCAGGGTGCAGACTCGACCAGGTGATCACGCGTGCGGTACGCCTGGGAATCGTCGGTCTCGGAGCGATGGGCGGGCGAGTCCTCCAGATCGCTCAGTCTCACCCCGACTACGAGGTGGTCGCCGCCGCCGACCTTGACCCGACGGCGGTCGCGCGGTGGGCCGGGGAGTTCCCGGCGATCCGCTTCACCGCCAGCCCCTCAGAGGTCGTCGTCGCCGCCGACATCGACGCCCTCTACGTCGCCACCCCGCCCGCCACCCACGCGGACCTCACCGTGGCGGCCTTCGCGGCGGGGCGGGCGGTGTTCTGCGAGAAGCCGCTCGCGGTCAGTCTGGCCGACGGGCATCGGATGGTCGAGGCGGCCGCCGGCGCAGGAACCGCCGCCGCGGTCAACTTCGCGCTGTCGGACCAACCGGCGACGCGCCACCTCGAAGAAGTCCTCGGCGCCGCCGGTGAGATCCGCGCCGTCGAGATCCGGCTGGCCTTTCCGCACTGGCCCCGGCCGTTCCAGGCCTCGGCCGCTTGGTTGGGCGAGCGGGCCCAGGGTGGATTCATCCGCGAGGTGTTCTCGCACTTCGCCTACCTGACCGACCGCCTGATCGGCCCGCTGACCCCTGTCGACCTGGTGCTCGACCATCGCGGTCCCGGCGCCGAGGTCGCGGCGTTCGGGTTGTACCGGGCCGGTGACGTCCCCGTGCAGGTGAGCGGTGTGGTCGCCGGGCCGACGACGTACGAGTGGATCGTGCGCGGGACCGAGCGCTCCTACCTGCTGCGCGACTGGACCGACCTGTTTGTTGCTGATGGCAATGAATGGGAGCGGGTCGACCTGCCGGAGGAGCGAAGCGGTGACGCCTCGCGGTTGTCGCTGTTCGCCGAGGCCGTCCGGGGCAACCATCCGGCGAACCTCGCCGACTTCGCCTCGGCGTACCGCGTCCAGCAGGCCGTCGAGGCCTGGCACACCAGCTAGCCCTGCGCAACGAACAGGGCCTCTTCCACCGAGGTGGAAGAGGCCCTGCCGGAAACAACCAGTCTCAGCCGCGAACCGGCCTTCGCGCCCTGCCTCAGCAAGGTCCCCGGCAGCTGGGCCAGGGGCCCGGCGGCGCCCGCCGGCGACACCGATCAACCTTGGCCGCAAGCCCATCGAGCATCCGACGGTCTCCGCCGGCCCGCAGCGCCGGATCAGCCGCAGACAGGCCTCGACCGCGCCGCCGGCGGCGAGGTCGTCGTCCGACCATCACGACGACCTCGCCGGCCGGCGCCAGCGTCTCGACCTTCACTTGTTCGGGCCGGCGCCAGCGCCTCGACCTGCACCTGCTCAGGCCAGCGCCTCGGCCTGCACCTGCTCGGGCCAGCGCCAGCGCCTCGGCCTGCACCTGCTCAGGCCGGCGCCAGCGCCTCGACCTTCACCTGCTCAGGCCAGCGAGTCCTCAGGCCAGCGAGTCCTCCCAAGCCTGGTGCAGACCCGCGTAGTGCCCGCCGTGCGTGATCAGCGAGTCCGGTGAGCCGTCCTCGATGATGCGCCCGTGCTCCAGCACGATCACCCGGTCCGCGGTTTCCACCGTGGACAACCGGTGCGCGATCACGATCGCCGTGCGGTCGGCGAGGATCGTGCGCAGCGCGCGCTGGATCAGCCGCTCGCTGGGGATGTCGAGGCTCGACGTCGCCTCGTCCAGGATCAGCACCGCCGGGTCGGCCAGGAACGCCCGGGCGAAGGCGACCAGCTGTCGCTGACCGGCCGACAACCGCGAGCCACGCTTCTCGACCGCTGTCTCGTACCCGTTCGGCAGCCGCACGATGAAGTCGTGCGCACCGATCACCTTGGCGGCCTCGACGATCTCGTCCATGGTCGCGTCCGGTTTGCCGAAGCGGATGTTGTCGGCGACTGTGCCGGTGAACAGGAAGTTCTCCTGGGTCACCATCACCACCCGCTCGCGCAGGTCGTCCTCGGTGAGTTTGCGCAGGTCGATGCCGTCGAGCACGACCTGGCCGCCGGTCGGGTCGTAGAACCGGGCGACCAGCTTGGCGATCGTCGTCTTGCCGGCGCCTGTCGTACCGACCAGGGCGAGGGTCTGCCCGGCCGGTACGTCGAGGTCGAGGCCGGGCAGGACCGCCACACCGTCGACGTACGAGAACTTCACGTCCCGCAGCTCCAGGTGTCCGCTCGCCTTGCGGGCCGGCTTGGCCGGGTCCTTCGGCTCGGGGACGTCGGGAGACTCGTTGAGCACGCCGGACAGCTTCTCCAGCGCGGCGCTCGCGGACAGGAACGTGTTGTAGAACTGCGAGATGTCCTGCAGCGGCTCGAAGAACTGCCGCAGGTAGAGCAGGAACGCCGTCAGTACCCCGACGGTGACGTGCCCGTGGTAGGCCTGCCAGCCGCCGTAGGCGAGGATCGCGACGATGGTGATGTTGCCGACGCCCTTGATCGACGGCATGAAGATCGCGTTGATCCGGAACGACTCCAGGTTCGCTTCCCGGTAGCGGTCGTTGACCCCGTGGAAGATCTCCTCGTTGCGCGGTTCGCGGCGGAACGCCTGGACCGCGCGGATCCCGGTCATCGACTCGACGAAGTGCACGATGACCAGCGCGACGGCTTCGCGGCTGCGCCTGTAGACCAGCTGCGACCGGCGCCGGAACCAGGTGGTCAGGAAGAACAGCACGGGGAACGACAGCAGCGCGAGCAGGCCGAGCTTCACATCGAGCGTGAGCAGCAGCACCGCCGTACCGATCAGGGTCAGCAGCGCCGTCACGAGACCGTCGAACCCGGTCTCGAGCATCTCGTCGATGACGTCCACGTCGGACGTCAGCCGCGAGATCACCCGGCCCGAGGTGTAGCGGTCGTGGAACGACGGGCTGAGCCGTTGGAAGTGGTCGAAGACCCGGCGGCGCAGCCCGAGCAGGATGGTCTGGCCGAGCCGGCCGGACCGCATCAGGAACACCTGCCGCGCGAACGCCTGGATCAGCGCCGACGCGAGCACCGCCGCGACCACGGTCAGCAGGGTCGTGTTGCCCTCACCGGCCAGGATCGGCGGGATGCCCTTGTCGATGCCGAGGTGGACCAGGTACGGCACGGCGAGCCGGGCCGCGTTCTCGACGACGACGATCGCGACCAGCAGCCAGATCAGCTTCTGGTACGGGCGGAGCAGCTCGCCGAGCAGCTTGCGGGACTGCTCCTTGAGTCGCACGGTGGTGGCCCGGGACAGTTCGTCGTCGCCCTGCTCGGCGTACCCGCGCCAGGATTCCTCGCGGTCGATGATCTGTTCGGGGTTCCGGGTCTCCTCGGGATCCGGCTGAGGCTGAGATGCCTGTTGCGTCGTGCTCATGCGTGCACCTCTTCCTCTTCCGCCGCGAGCAGCTGCCGGTACGCCGGTACGGTCGCCAGCAGCTCGTGGTGAGTGCCGACGTGGGTGATCGTGCCGTCCTCGAGCAGTGCGACCTGGTCGGCGAGCATCACCGTCGACGCCCGGTGCGCGACGACGATGCCGGTGGTCGCGGAGAGCACGTTGCGCAGCGCCTCCTCGACCAGGGCCTCGGTGTGCACGTCGAGCGCGGACAGCGTGTCGTCGAGCACCAGCACGGCGGGCTTGGCGAGCACCGCGCGGGCCAGGGCCAGGCGCTGCCGCTGACCGCCGGACAGGGACATGCCCTGCTCGCCGACTCGGGTCTCCAGCCCCCAGGGCAGGTCGTTCGCGAAGGTCGCCTGGGCGATCTCCAGCGCCTGCTGGACGTCGGCGTCGCTGGCGTCCGGCCGGCCGAGGGTGATGTTCTCCCGGACCGACATCGAGAACAGCGTCGGGTCGTCGAACGCCGACGCGACCGCGCTGCGCAGCGAGCGCAGGTCGAGGTCGCGGACGTCGTGCCCGTCGATGGTGATCCGGCCCCCGGTCACGTCGTACAGCCGGGGGATCAGTGCGGTGAGCGTGGTCTTGCCCGACCCGGTGGCGCCGACCAGGGCCAGCGTCGTCCCGGGGGTGAGGTCGAGGTTGATGTCGTGCAGCACGTCGGCGGAGTCCGGGGAGAACCGGAAGCTGACGTTCTCGAACCGCAGGTGCCCCTGCGGGTTGTCGAGGTGCTCGGGCCCGGACTCGATCGTCGACTTCGTGTCGAGGATCTCGCTGATCCGGTCCGCCGACGTCATCGCTTCCTGCGCCATCGCGAGGATGGTGCCGAGCGACTCGACCGGCCAGATCAGCGACAGCATCAGCGTGATGAACGCGACCAGCGTGCCCAGGGTGATCGCGTCCCGGCCGACGGCGAGCGCGCCGAGCAGCAGCACGATCACCAGCGTGAGGTTCGGGATGACTTCGAGGAAGGTCCAGAACCGGGAGGCGAGCCGGACCTTCTCCACCGAGGTGCCGTAGAGCTTGACCGCGCCCGAGTCGAACTGGGCCTTGACGTGCTCGCGCCGGCCGAAGGCCTTGATCACCCGGAAGCCGAGCGCGGACTCCTCGATCGAGGTGGCCAGGTCGCCCTGCTGGTCCTGCACGCGGCGTGAGATCGCCAGGTACTTCTTCTCGAACTTCAGCGACACCATGATGATCGGCACCGCGGCCGCCAGCACGACGACGCCGAGCGGCCAGTACAGCCGCAGCAGCAGGATGGTGACGACGACCAGTTGCAGGATGTTGATGACCAGGAACAGCAGGCCGAAGCCCATGAACCGGCGGATCGTCGACAGGTCGACGGTGACCCGGGACAGCAACTGACCGCTCTGCCAGCGGTTGTGGAACTCCATCGGCAGCGTCTGCAGCCGGACGTACAGGTCGTGGCGCAGGGTCGCTTCGAGGTCGCTGACGGTCCGGGACTGGGCCCAGCGGCGCATCCAGACCAGCAGGACCTCGCTGATGCTGAGCCCGAGGGCGAGGAGGGCGAGCGGGACCAGGAGGCTGAGCTCGCGGCGGGTGACCGGACCGTCGATGATGGCCCGGGTGACGAGGGGAACGCTGAGGCTGACGCCGACACCGAGGACGGCCGTGGAGAACATGATCGCCAGGCGGTGCCGGTGGGGGCGGAGGTAGGGCCGTAGCCGCCACAGGTTGTGACTGCGGGCGGGGGCTCGGTTCGAGGGGGGTGCGATCGACGGCGCTTGGGCAGGGTGCTCTGAGGGCATCTGGAGGGGCGCACTTCCCAACATGCTCGGCAGTGAGTGGGGTTGGCTAACCGGAAAACGGCGCGATTTCCAGTATCACCCAGGGCTCAGCGCTTGTCCTGGCAATTCCATTCCCCGGTGATGTAACTGCTGCTACCTGCAATGACCGGGCCCCGGTACTGCGCGGTGACGGGGCTCACAGTCATTACGGTTCGTTATGGATTGGCTCGGAGAAATGCGATCCCGTCGACCGTTGCCGGGGCGGTTGAGGTCGAGACGACGCGTACTTCGCCGGTCCGGTACGCCGTGACCGGCAGGTAGGTGACCTTCCGGGTCTGGGTGGTCGCGGCCAGCGAGACGGTGGCGATCTTGACGCCCGCGTGGAACACGTCGACCGAGCCCTGACCGGGTCCGTTGAGCGTGACGAGCGCGATCCGGACCCCGGACTCGCCGGTCTTGGTCAGCGCGGCGCCCTTCGCGTTCAGCGTCGAGGTGGTGCCGAGGAACGCGAGCGGGCTGCTGCCGCGGGTCACCGAGCCTGTCGAGGTCAGCGCCCGGTCGTCCTGCGGGTACACCGAGCAGGTCTGCGGCGACCAGCCCGACACGTTCCCGATCACGTCCCTGGCGCGGACCTGGAAGCAACGGTCGGAGCCGGCGTTCGCGCCCCAGGCGACCGAGGTGTCCTGCAGCGCCTGCCAGGCCGCCGGGTACACCCAGGCGCCGAGCGGCTGACCGGGCGCGGCGCCGCGGTAGGCGACGTCGTACGCGACCGGGTCGAGGTTGTCGGTGAACTGGTAGCTGTACGCCTGCGCCGGGGAGAGGATCACGCGGTCACCCGGCCGGCTGCTCACGTGCACGGGGGCGGTGCCGTCGGTCTCGCTGCAGTACGACGCGCTCCAGGCGCTCAGGTTGAGCGCGAAGTCGCGGGACCGGACCTGCCAGCAGGTGTCGATCCCCGGGTTCGCGGTCAGGCTGACCTCGGTGATCTTGATGCCCTGCCACCCGGCGATCTCCCGCCAGGCGCCGTACGGCGAGGTCGGGGTCGGGCGCTGCTGGATCCGGAGGTCGTAGCTCAGGACGCCGGACGCCGGCTCGTGCGGGTCGTCGGCCGGGTCGCGGAAGGTCCAGTAGAAGCGCGAGGTGGTGAAGTCGCGGATCCGGTCCCCGGCACTGGCCTCGGTCAGCACCGGCGGGGTCTGGTCGGGGCGCTGCTGCGGATCGGGCTTCAGCCAGTCGAGCGTGATCACCCGGGGCCGCGCGGTCGGGTCGGCGTACACGAGCTTCGGTTGCCCGGACCCGTCGGCCCGGAACGTTGCCGGGTGCAACTGCCCGAGCACCGGCCCGTACCGCCGCTGCCCGAGCGCGGGGTCGTTCAGATCGGTGACGAGCAGATCCTTGGCGCCGGCCGCGGCCACTGCAGCGTTCGTTGCACCGACGGCCGATGCGGGAGCGCCGCCCCCTGTGTTCTCGCCGTCGACGAGCTGGGCGACGAAGCCGTTGCCGAGCTGGGCGTCGGCGGGGACGGTGAGACTCCGCGGAGCCTCCGGACCGGAGATGTCGACGACCTGGTTGCCGCCGGCACACCCGGTGAGCAGGGCCCAGCGGCCGTTCGCCGCGTTCGGGCCGACCATGCACCCGCTGGCGACCGTGATCGTCTTGCTGGTCCCCGCGGTGACGTCCTGACCTCGCAGTACGCCGGGCTCGGTGACCTTCCACGCGGTGCTGCCCACGAGCGCGAACGGCGGTTGCAGGTCGAGGACCTTCGCCTTCGTCGCGACGTCGTAGATCTCGCCGTTGTGCGCGCCGAGCTTGCCGCCCTTGCCGAGCACGACATCGTCGGCCGCGGGGAAGCTCAGCTCGCCGACGTGCGCCTGTGTCCCGTCGAAGGTGAGCAGGCTCGACCCTTCGAGCTGGAACGGCTTGCCGGAACTGCTGCCACCGGTCGCCATCCAAGCCGTGCCGTTGTTGCTCGTCTCGTACAGCGTGTGTGCAGGCTGCTGGTCTGAGACGACCACGCGGGAGCCCGACAGACCGACGTACTGCACCTGGGCGTTGAACGCGGGAGTCGCCTTGACGGTCTGGAGCACCCCGTCCGCACCGACCGACGCGACCTTGCTCTGCGCGCTGACGAGCAGCCGGCCGGTGGTGAGGTCCGCGGCATCGTGCACACCGGTGACGAACGGGCGGGTGACTGTCCCCGCGCCGGTGACCTTCACCAGCTCCGACCCGATCCGGACGGCGACGTCGTCGCCGAGCGGCAGGATCGGCTCGCCGTACGGGACCTGGATCGTGCCGGTCGTTGCCGACGTGCGTTGTTTCCAAGCCAATGACCGGGTCGTGTCTGTCGCGGCGGTCTGCCACAGCACTCGGTTCGGCGTGAGCTGCGCCCATGTTGGATTCGCGGGCAGCGTTGTGACGGCGGTCCCCGCACCGGTCGCGAGGTCGACGATCGCAAGCCGCCCGGACATCCCGAGCAGCAGCGAGGAGTCGTCGCTGTCCAGGATCGTCGGATCGCCGGCCGCGTTGGTGACGGTCTTCTCGGTGTTCCCGATCGCCCGTAACGAGATCGTCGACCCGCGGCGCAGCAGCACGCCGCCGGGATAGACCCCCTCGTACACAGCTCCGTCGGGCACGCTCACCTGGCTCGTCGCGTCCGTCCCCAGATCGCGGAAACTGACCACGCCCGCGCCGACTTGGACGGCATACTGCCCGAGCAGCGTCGGCGCCTGATCCAGTTGCGTCGCCGATCTCTCGACCGTGCGCGCTGTCGTCCCGTCGGTCGTGCGCTGGATCTCCCAGGGCTCGGGTGACAGGTCGTCCGGTTGGGCGTACGAGGTCACGTAGTACCGACTCGTCACCGCTCGTAGCCTGTACGGCGGATCGGCCACCACCCGGTTTCCGACAGCCTGCCCCTCGCCGAGATGCGGTGGCGGCTCCGCCGCCGTCGCTCGCCCGGCGCCCAACGGCAGCAGAACCAGTGCAATCCCGGCCGCGACCAGTCGATTCCTGTTCACTCCAAGCCCCCTCACGAAGTTCGGCACGCTAGTCGTTTTCGACGAGCAAAGGAAGTATGCAGTCGGAATGCGGTGACGCTGCGTGCTCGTTGTCCGCTGTGGAAAACCCGGTGACAAGGCTGTGCAGGCTGCGGGACCCTCGAATCCCGAACCGCGAGAAAGGACCCGATGCAGGCTGCAGTCACCGTGACGCCGAAGCAGTTGCCCGAGGTGTTGCTGCACGTCGCCGTCGTCCGCCCGGTCTTCCTGTGGGGAGCGCCCGGGATCGGCAAGTCCAGCTTGGTGCGCGCGTTCGCGGACTCGCTCGGCCTGGAGTGCGTCACGTTGCTCGGGACCCAGCTCGCGCCGGAGGACCTGATCGGCGTACCGCAGATCGTCGACGGCCGGAGCCGCTTCGCTCCGCCGATGAGCATCGCGCGGGAGACGCCGTACTGCCTGTTCCTGGACGAGCTGAACGCGTCCTCGCCGGAGGTGCAGAAGGCGTTCTACTCGCTGATCCTGGACCGCCGGATCGGCGAGTACGAGCTGCCCGAGGGATCGGTCGTGATCGGCGCCGGCAACCGGGCCACCGACAACGCGCTGGCCCGCCCGATGGCGTCCGCGCTGCTGAACCGCCTGGTGCACGTCCACCTGCGTGCCTCGGCGAGCGACTGGCTGACCTGGGCCGGCGGCGCCGGGATCCACCCGTGGATCCTCGACTACCTGCGCAACCGCCCCGATCACTTGTGGACCGCGCCGCCGAAGACCGAGGAGCCGTTCTCCTCGCCGCGCAGCTGGCACATGCTGTCCGACGCGCTGCACTCGTACGGCGACGACATCGACGACGAGATGCTGCGCGTCCTGGCCTTCGGCACCGTCACGGCCGCGCACGCGTCCGGGTTCCGTGCGTTCGTGAAGACGGTCCGCAACGCGTTCGGGCTCGAGGCGGTGCTCAAGGGCGAGGTCGGCTGGCCGAGCGCTCCGGGTGATCGCGATCTGCTGTACTTCCTGGCCGAGACGTTCAGGGCCCGGCTCGTGAAGGAGCTGCCCGCGGACAAGACCGGCGGCAGCGCGGCGTCGCGTCAGCTCGCGCACCGCGGCAAGGCGCTGCTGGTCGAGCTGGCGGAGATCTCGCTGGAAATCGCGCAGGTCGTGATCGCGTCTGACGAGGACGGTCGCGCGGTGCTGCCGACCTGGTTCCTGGTCGAGGTCACCCGCGACCTGCCGCGCCTGGTCGCGGCGCGGAACTGACCGATGCCCCGGCGTCCACCCCGCAAGGATCCAGCGCTGGAGGCGATCCACGCCGGCTGGCAGCGGGTCTCGGAGCACCCGCTGTTCGCCGCGCTGGCCGGTCAGCCGCCGCGTCGGAGCGACACGGTCGCCACCGACGGCTGGGCGCGAATCGGGAGCGCTCGCGAGATCCTCGTCCACCAGACGCGACGGGCGACCGCCGACGAGTGGGCGTGGGTCTTCGCGCACCTGCTGATCCACCTGGGGCTCGGGCACGCCTCGCCGGACCGGCAGGCTCCGGACCGCGCGGCGTCCGCGGCGTACGACGTGGCGGTGAACCGCTTCCTGCAGGCGCTCAAGCTCGGTCGCCCGGTCGTCGACCTGCCGGTTGCGCTGCCTTCGACCGATGAGGACGCGCTGGCTCGCCTGTGGCGCTCCAGCGGCGTACCGGACGAGCACACGCGGTGTGGAGTCAACGGTGGCGAGGCTGACGTCACCAACTCGGCCTGGACCGGGTGGGGCAAGCCGCCTGACTGGCCTGCTCGCTTCGCTGTTGGCCTGTCGGCTGCAGCGACTGCGGCAGTGGACGTTGCGGGCGGCGTACGGTCGTCGCTGTCCGACTCCAAGGGCCGGGTGGACGACTGGACGGCTGCACTGGGGTGGTTCGTTTCGTCGTACCCGCTGATGGGTGCGCTCGCTGCGTCGATGACTGTCGTCGCTGAAATGGAGCTGGCGCGCAACTGGGACATTCGGGTGGCTGCGGTGAGTGCAGTCGCGGGGGAGATCTACGTGAACCCCCTGGCCGGGCTGACGCCAGGGGAGTGGCGGTTCGTGATGGCGCACGAGATGCTGCACGCCGCACTGCGTCACGGCGAACGCGTCGGCGGTCGCGATCCGTATCTGTGGAACGTCGCCGCCGACCTGGTCATCAACGGCTGGCTGCTGGAGATGGGCGTCGGCACGATGCCGGAGGGCGCGCTGTACGACCCGGAGCTCAAGGGCCTGTCCGCGGAAGAGGTCTACGACCGCATCGCGCGCGACCTGCGCCGCTACCGCAAGCTGGCGACGCTCCGGGGTGTCGGGCTGGGCGATGTGCTCGGCCAGCCCCTGCCGCATCCTGGCGAGGGGCAGCGGGCTGCTGGGCTCGATGACATCTACCGGCGAGCACTGAGCACGGGCCTGGCCTACCACGACGAGTCACGCGGGCTGCTGCCTGCCGGTCTGGTGGAGGAGATCCGGGCGCTGGAGCACCCGCCACTGGAGTGGGACGCGCAGCTTGCCCGCTGGTTCGAGGAGCATGTGCCGTCGGTTGTGCCGACTCGGTCCTACGCTCGGGCTTCGCGCCGCCAGGCCAGTACGCCGGACATCCCGCGCCCTGGTTGGGTCCGGCCGGAGCGCCCGGAGCTGCTGCCGACGTACGGGGTGGTGCTGGACACGTCGGCGTCGATGGACCACCGGCTGCTCGGCAAGGCGCTGGGGGCGATCGCGTCGTACTCGCATGCGCGGGACGTGCCGGCTGCTCGGGTGGTCTATTGCGATGCGGCGCCGTACGACGCTGGGTACGTGCCGGTGGACGAGATCGCTGGGCGTGTGCAGCTGCGTGGTCGCGGTGGCACGGTGCTGCAGCCTGCGCTGAACCTGTTGGACCATGTAGACGACTTCCCACGGGAGGCGCCGGTGCTGATCATCACGGACGCCGACTGCGACACGCTGCGGGTGCGGCGTGAGCATGCGTATCTGATCCCGTCGGGGGCGACGCTGCCGTTCACTGCGCGGGGGCCGGTGTTTCGGATCCAGTAGAGGAGACTGACTCGCGTGTTGCTGCGGTGTGAGGCTGTGCGGTGGGTTGACGAGGCGTTCCCTGGGGTGGTCGAGGTTGCGTTCACCGATGCTGCTGGTTTGCGGCGGCTGCTGGTGGACAAGGTCTCGATCTTCGGTGGTGCGCTGACACCTGGTGCGGAGTTGCCGGTGGGTGTTTCGGTCGCATGCGAGCTGGTCCGGGCCGACGGTGACGAGGTGGTCGTCAGTACTGAGTCGCCGCAGGGCGTCGCGACTGCGGACGGTCTGAGCGAGTTCCGGGTCGCTGTTGGCGAGCTGGTCGAGATCGTTGCTGCTAGCAATGAGCAGCTCAGGATGGCGGCGGAGCTGTTCCTGGGGCGGGCGTCGGTTGAGACCTACCAGCGCAGCTCCACGTCGCTGGCGTTCGTGGCCGTGACTGGTTTGGGTGAGGTCGTTGGGTGGTGCTGGGGGTATCACCTGCCGCGTCCTGATGGTGCGTCGATGCTCTACGTGCACCAGCTTGCGGTTGCTGAGCCCCACCGGCGATTGGGTGTTGGCCGCGACCTCGTTCGCGCGTTCATGGCCGGCGGGGTTGCGGCGGGTGCGACCAGGATGTTCCTCACCACTGGCGCCGACAACGCGCCTGCGCGTGCCCTGTACGACTCGCTCGGGGGTGGGCTCGCTGAGCAAGGGCCGACGGTGAACTACTGGTTCGTGCTGAAGGGGGACGCGTGAAGCGGTACGTCGTCGACACCGATGGGGTGGACGAGGTCGCTGTGTGCCGGATGGAGCTGTGGCCGGCGTTCGCGCCGTACGCGTACGACGCGACGGTTCGGAACTCGTCGTACGAGGAGATCGTGTCGCTGGCTGATGAGGCTCGGGTGATCGTCGTACGGCTTACTGATGCGCAGTACGCGGCGTTGAGTTCGCTGCGGTTGCGGACCTGAGGGGTCGTAGGGTCGCGGGATGCGGGAGTACGTGGGGGTTGTGGCGCGGTACGGCGATCGGGTGGCGCTGGTGCGTGAGCAGTATCCGACGTGGGAGCGGGAGCACTGGAATCTGCCTAGTGGGGCTGTGGAGGCTGGTGAGGACCCGGTGAGCGCTGCTGTTCGGGAGTTGCGGGAGGAGACGGGGCTGCAGGTCGCTGCATCGGCGCTCGCGCAGGTGTGGAGCACTGTCGTTAGCCACGACGGGGTGTTGGTCAACCGGTCCTTCAACTACACGGCTGAGGTCAGTGACCCGGGCTTTGCGCCGGACGATCCTGATGGGTCGGTGCTGGAGGTTCGGTGGTTCTCGATTGCTGAGGCGGTTGCGCAGTTGAGCGCTGTTCCGTACCCGCCGCTCAGCGCGCCTGCGGTCGCGTACCTGACCGAAGCGGCGCGCACCGAGTGGTCCTTCGACCTCAGTGACGACAGCTGGTCGTACTAGTCGAGGGGCTCTCGGTCGAGCACCTCCACGAAGACGATCTGGCTGTCGACGACGTCGAGGATCAGCTCGCCGTCCCAGCCGGGGGAGTCGTCGGGGTACCAGTTCCGATGCCGCTCTCTGGGGATTCCGCCGTCCATCGGCGGCGCGGTGTAGAAGCTCTGGCAGAAGTCGTCGCCGCACCCGCAGGCCTGCACCATCCGGAGTCCGTCCACCTGCGCCGCCAGCTCCAGCTCCCCGTCGCGAACCAGCGCATCCCGCAGCTGGCCGGTCAACCGCGGCCACACTTCCACCACCAACATGGCGGCAGCGTATGACCTCGTGCCGCCGCCGCGCGCCTGGTTTGTGGAACCATCCACGGATGACCCTGGGATATCCGTGCAAGTCGTTCTCGATCGGTCTTCCGACCGCTGATGAGGATCAGTCGCTGACCGCGCTGTTCCAGCACGTCGGGAGGGCGTTGGCCGAGCACGAGCCGATCAGCATGGAGGACATGCTCACGATCGGGTTCGAGGCTGTCCTCGAGTCCGATGGCGTCACCCGTGGAGTCTTCACGATCGTCTTCTCGGACGAGGACGAGGACGAGGATGAGGCGGAGGACAGCGACGGGGACCTGGACGCCGATGCCGGCGCCGGCGTCGCCTCGGCTGGATGAGGGGATGACTCAACTCCTCTGGTCCGGCACGCTGCCTGATCTGGGGCTGCTGCATCGCAGCGAGCTGTTTCTCTCCGACGAGCTGCCGGCGTACGAGTTGGTGAGCTCGGCGTTCGTGCTCGTGTTCGACAGCCTGGGGCGGCTGCTGCTGCGGTACGCCGAGTTGCCGGCTCGTGGGGGCTGGGATCTGCCGGGTGGGCACGTCGAACCGGGGGAGACCCTGCAGCAGACCGCCGTACGCGAGCTGCGGGAGGAGACCGGATGGCGCGCTGCCGAGACCGACCTCACCGTCCTCGGCTGGAACCGGATCACCCTCGCCGGCCCGAAGCCCGAGGGCTTCCGCTACCCGCACCCAATCGGCTATCTCGCCTACTTCACCACCCACCTCACAGAACTCGGCCGCCCCACCACTCCCGAGCCTGACTCCGAGTGCTCGGAGGCCGCCTGGCTGACCCCCGCGGAGATCCAGGCCCGGTGCAGCGACCGCCGGTGGCTGCCGCTCGCGTAGATGCCGGAGGATGGACGCATGTCCCAGAGCGCTTCTCAAGCCGCTGCCTTCTTCAGGGAGGTCGCCGCGACCGGCCGGCTGTGGACCGTGCGTGACGACGGCGGATATCCAGCGCCCATGGACGCCGACGGGCGGAGGTCGGCGCCGTTCTGGTCGAGCGAGGCGCGGGTGCGGCGGCTGATCGCGAACGTCCCGGCGTACGCCGGTTTCACGCCCGACGAGCTCGACCTCGCAGGCTGGCGCGCCCGTTGGCTACCCGGGCTGCGGCGAGACGGGTTCCTCGTCGGCATCAACTGGACCGGCCCCCGCGCGACGGGCTACGACTTCACGCCTGACGAGGTCCTCGCCCGCCTGGACGCCGTACAGACGTCCTGAGCGTCGCTGAGATCCGAGGAGGACGAGCACGATGGAGCCCCGGGCCTTGAGTGTGCGTGAGCGCGAAGTGCTGGACGCGCTGCTGACCGTCGACTTCCCGGGAGTCGACCGGCTGCGGAGGCAGGCCGCCGAGGTGCTCGTGGTCGGGGGATGTGGCTGCGGCTGCCCCTCCGTGGACTTCGGGCAGGGCGAGGGGATGACCGTGCGGGTGAACGCCGGTGTCCGGGGCTCGGTGGACGGGATGTTCCTCTACACCGTGGGTGAGCCCGAAGCGCTCGGCGGTATCGAGTGGATGTGCACCGGCGACCCCGTCCCGGCCGAGCTGCCTCCGGCCCACATGCTGATCATCGATCCGGCCTGAGAACAGCAGAGGGCCCGGTTCGCAGGAACCGGGCCCTCTGGGCTGAGCGGGTGACGAGAATCGAACTCGCGTAGTCAGTTTGGAAGACTGGGGCTCTACCATTGAGCTACACCCGCGTGCGCCCGTTTCCGGGTGCGCTGCACATGATTCCACATCCTCGTGGGCGGCTCAAAATGGGTTGTTGATCGCGGTCGGTAGCCTCGGAACAGGGGTAGGGGCGCGAGCATGCCTCCGCGTCCACTAGACTCGTTCGGTCACTGCGGGGCGTAGCGTAGTGGCTAGCGCGCCTGCTTTGGGAGCAGGAGACCGCAGGTTCGAGTCCTGTCGCCCCGACAAACCCCTGCAGCACCTGCGGTGCGGCCTGTCCGGGCGTGCCGCGATCGTCATCGACCAAGGAGAACCGCCACCGTGAAGAGCACCGTCGAGTCCTTGAGCCCGACCAAGGTCAAGCTCATCGTCGAGGTGCCGTTCGAGGAGCTCAAGCCGAGCCTCGACGCGGCGTACAAGAGCATCGGTCAGCAGATCGTCGTCCCGGGCTTCCGCAAGGGCAAGATCCCGCCGCAGGTCATCGACCAGCGGGTCGGCCGCGGGCCGGTGCTCGAGGAGGCGATCAACGACGCGCTGCCGAAGCTGTACTCGCAGGCCGTCCAGGACAACCAGGTCAAGGCGATCGGCCGGCCCGAGGTCGACGTGACCGAGTTCAACGACAAGGAGAGCCTGCAGTTCTCCGCCGAGGTCGAGGTCCGCCCGGAGATCGAGCTGCCGGACCTGACCGGTCTCGAGGCCTCCGTCGAGGACATCGCGATCTCCGACGAGGAGATCGACGAGCAGATCGAGTCGCTGCGCCAGCGGTTCGGTTCGCTGAACCCGGTCGAGCGCGCGGTCGCCGACAAGGACTACATCACCCTCGACCTGTCGGCCACCAAGGACGGCGAGAAGATCGAGGAGGCGCAGGCGACCGGCCTGTCGTACCAGGTCGGCAGCGGTCAGCTGCTGGACGGCCTCGACGACGCGGTGCTCGGCCTGAACGCCGGCGAGTCGAAGACCTTCGTCACCCAGCTGGTCGGCGGCGCGCTCAAGGGCGAGGACGTCGACGTGGCCGTCACCGTGACCGCGGTGAAGGAGCAGGAGCTGCCGGAGTTCGACGACGACTTCGCGCAGACCGCGTCGGAGTTCGACACCGCCGAGGAGCTCAAGGCCGACGTCCGGACCCGGCTGGAGCGGGGCAAGCGCCTCGAGCAGGCCGGCGACGCGCGGGACGCCGTGCTGGAGAAGATCCTGACCCTGGTCGAGGTGCCGGTGCCGGACGGTCTGCTGACCGACGAGGTCGCCGCCCGCCGGGAGAACCTCGAGCAGCAGCTCGGGTACTCCGGGATGACCTTCGAGCAGTTCCTCGAGGGCGAGGAGCAGACCTCCGACGAGTTCGACGAGGACCTGAAGAAGCGCTCCGAGGACGCCATCAAGGCCCAGTTCGTGCTGGACCTGGTCGCCGAGCAGCAGGGCCTGAACGTCAACGACCAGGAGCTGACCGAGCACATCGTCCGGCACGCGCAGCGTTCCGGCGTCAGCCCGGACCAGTTCGCCCAGCACGCGGTCGAGAACAACCTGGTCCCGAGCCTGGTCTCCGAGGTCGTCCGAGGCAAGGCGCTCGCGCACCTGGTCGAGAACGCCAAGGTCACGGACGCCTCCGGCAACGAGGTCGAGCTGAAGACCCTGCTCCCGGACGGCTCGTACGCCGAGGCCGAGGCGGAGACCGCCGACGCCGAGACGGCCGAGGAGACCCCGGCCGAGGAGCCCGCGAAGGCCTGAGTACGCCGTACCGCTGAACGCCCCGGACCCCACTGCGGGTCCGGGGCGTTCGCGTGTGTTGCAGCAGGAGCAGCCGACTCTCCCGACCCGTCCGCCACATTCGCTCACAGCAGACACGGTGCGCCGTGAGCGAACACCTGCCCACCGGCCTTAGCTCTGTCGCCCTCGCCCAGTAATGTCGGCTTCGTGAACGAGACACTTGCAGCCAGCCCCACCGCCGCGGGCGGCAACGGATCCGGCGGACTCGACGACCACATCTACCAGCGCCTGCTGAGCAACCGGATCATCTTCCTGGGGTCCGAGGTCCGCGACGACAACGCGAACGCGATCTGCGCCCAGATGCTGCTCCTCAACGCCGAGGACCCCAACAAGGACATCTGGCTGTACATCAACTCCCCCGGTGGTTCGGTGGACTCCGGCATGGCGATCTACGACACCATGCAGTGGATCTCCAACGACGTCGCCACCGTCGGGATGGGCCTGGCCGCCTCGATGGGCCAGTTCCTGCTCTGCGCCGGCGCGAAGAACAAGCGCTTCGCCCTGCCGCACGCGCGGATCATGATGCACCAGCCGTCCGGCGGCATGGGTGGTACGGCCTCCGACATCAAGATCCAGGCCCAGCAGTCGCTGCACATCAAGGCGCAGCTGTTCAAGCTGATCGCCGAGCACACCGGCCAGCCGCTGGAGCAGGTCGAGACCGATGCCGACCGGGACCGCTGGTTCACCGCGGACCAGGCCAAGGAGTACGGCTTCATCGACCACGTCGTGGCCAGCGCTGCCCAGCTGACCAGCGGCAGCCCGAACTCCTGATCTTCCCCCACTTCGTTCTTAAGGACACCGCATGAACTACTTCATCCCGCAGTGGGAGGAGCGCACGTCGTACGGCATGCGCCGGGTCGACCCCTACACCAAGCTGTTCGAGGAGCGCACGATCTTCCTCGGCACGCCGATCACCGACGAGATCGCGAACGCCGTGATGGCGCAGCTGCTGTGCCTGGAGTCGATGGACGCCGACCGCGACATCAGCATCTACATCAACTCCCCGGGCGGCTCGTTCACGGCGCTGACCGCGATCTACGACACGATCCGCTACATCAAGTCCGACGTCCAGACGGTCTGCCTCGGCCAGGCGGCCTCCGCCGCGGCCGTGCTGCTCGCCGCCGGTACGCCGGGTAAGCGGATGGCGCTGCCGAACAGCCGGATCATCATCCACCAGCCGGCCACCGAGGGCACCTACGGGCAGTCCAGCGACATCGAGATCCAGGCCAACGAGATCCTGCGCCTGCGCTCGCTGCTGGAGAAGATGCTCGCCGACGCCAGCGGCAAGGACATCGAAGAGGTTTCCCGCGACATCGAGCGGGACAAGTTCCTGACCGCCGAGCAGGCGGTCGAGTACGGCCTGATCGACTCCGTCCTGGAGTCGCGCAAGGCCCCGGTGCCGGTCGGCGCCTGAGCCCGTACGACGGCCTCCCGGGTCCCGTTCGCGGGGCCCGGGACGTCCGGCGCGGCACCCTAGGATCCGCCGGACGTCTCGTCAAGGGCCCCCCGTTCGCCACAGGCGTACTCGCGACGCTGTGGACAGAGCAGCGGTTGGGCTCGGAGCGGGGTACCGTCGGATGAAGGTCCGAGACCGCTCCTGCGCTCGGCCGTCCTCAGCTAGTGAGAGAAGGGATCTGTCCCGGTGGCACGCATAGGTGACGGCGGCGACCTGCTCAAGTGCTCGTTCTGCGGGAAGAGCCAGAAGCAGGTCAAGAAGCTCATCGCCGGTCCCGGCGTCTACATCTGCGACGAATGCATCGATCTCTGCAACGAGATCATCGAGGAGGAGCTCAACGAGGGCTCCGAGGTCGGTCTGACGGAGCTGCCCAAGCCCCGTGAGATCTATGACTTCCTCAACGCGTACGTCGTCGGACAGGACGTGGCGAAGAAGGCGCTCGCGGTAGCGGTGTACAACCACTACAAGCGGGTCCGCGACGGTCAGGGCTCCTCGAGCGCCGGCCGGCACGCGAAGGACGAGGCCGTCGAGCTGGCCAAGTCGAACATCCTCTTGATCGGCCCGACCGGCTGCGGCAAGACCTATCTCGCGCAGACGCTGGCCCGGATGCTGAACGTGCCGTTCGCGATCGCGGACGCCACGGCGCTGACCGAGGCCGGGTACGTCGGCGAGGACGTCGAGAACATCCTGCTGAAGCTGATCCAGGCGGCCGACTACGACGTCAAGAAGGCCGAGACCGGGATCATCTACATCGACGAGGTCGACAAGATCGCCCGCAAGAGCGAGAACCCGTCGATCACCCGCGACGTCTCCGGCGAGGGGGTTCAGCAGGCGCTGCTGAAGATCCTCGAGGGGACGACGGCGTCGGTGCCTCCGCAGGGCGGGCGCAAGCACCCGCACCAGGAGTTCATCCAGATCGACACCACCAACGTGCTGTTCATCGTCGGTGGCGCGTTCGCCGGCCTGGAGCACATGGTCGAGCAGCGGGTCGGCAAGAAGACCCTCGGCTTCAGCATGAGTAACGAGGCCGAGGCGCCGCGCGAAGCCGGTGGCTACGCCGACGTGATGCCCGAGGACCTGCTGAAGTTCGGCCTGATCCCCGAGTTCATCGGCCGGCTCCCGGTGATCACCACCGTCTCGCCGCTGGACCGCGAGGCGCTGATCAAGATCCTGTCCGAGCCGAAGAACGCGCTGGTCAAGCAGTACCGGCGGCTGTTCGAGATCGACAACGTCGAGCTGGAGTTCAGCGAGGACGCGGTCGAGGCGATCGCCGACCAGGCGCTGCTGCGCGGGACCGGCGCGCGTGGGCTGCGGGCGATCATGGAAGAGGTCCTGCTCAACGTGATGTACGAGGTCCCGAGCCGCGAGGACGTGGCCAAGGTCGTCGTCACCGGCGAGGTCGTGCTGGAGAACGTCAACCCGACGCTGATCCCGCGCGACCAGATCGAGCGCAAGCGCGAGCGTCGCGAGAAGACCGCCTGAGTTCTCGTACGCCGAACCGGTGGTCCGCTGATCGCAGCGGGCCACCGGTTTTCGTTGCGCCTCCTCCTCCGAGTGGATGCGAGCTTCAAGACTCCTGGGGGACGCGGACGGACGCGGTGGTTGCCTAGCGTCGTGGGCAGGGTGCCGCTCGCGCCCGTTCCACGAGTGAGGGAGAACCGTGCGAAGAACCACGAGGACCACTCTGACCCTGGCCGTCGCCGCGACGCTCGCCGTACCGGCAGCCTTCGCGCCGGCTGTCGCTGCGCCCGCTTCGGGTGCTTCGGCTTCGGCTGGCGTCGCTGCAGCCGGCGTCACCGCTGCCGGTGCGACCGCCGGCGCTTCCGCTTCGTCCGCCGGTACGGCGAACGCCGCGTCGGGCTCGGCGGCCGACGCGGCGCTCGTCCGGCGCGAAGCGGCGAAGGCCGCGCGGGTCGCCGTACCGAAGCTCGCGTGGAAGAGCTGCGGGACCGACCCGGCGCTCGCCAAGTTCCAGTGCACCTCGGTCGAGGTGCCGACCGACTACGACCGGCCGCGCGGCGCGACCACCACGATCGCGCTCACCCGCCTGCCGGCGTCCGGTCAGCGCATCGGCAGCCTGTTCACGAACCCCGGCGGCCCGGGCGGCCCCGGCGTCAGCTTCGTCCAGCAGGCCGCCGAGATCGCGTACACGCCCGAGGTCCGCGCCAAGTTCGACATCATCGGGTTCGACCCGCGCGGCGTCGGTGAGTCCGACCCGGTGACCTGCTTCCCGACCGCGGCCGAGGAGAACGCCGCGTTCGCCGGCGTCCCGCCGTTCCCGGTCGGCGCCGAGCAGACCAAGACCTTCACCCGCGTGATGCTGCGCGCCGCCGTCGGCTGCATGACCACGTCCCCGGACCGGCTCACGCACTACTCGACGGCGAACGTTGCCCGCGACATGGATCTGCTTCGCCGCGCGGTCGGCGACAGCAAGCTCTCGTACGTCGGCTACTCGTACGGCACCTACCTCGGTGCGACGTACGCCAAGCTGTTCCCCGGCAACGTCCGCGCGCTGGTGCTCGACGGCACACTGTCCCCTGAGTGGTACTCGGGCTCCGACGGCGACCGCCGGCCGCTCGGCGTACGACTGCGGCAGGGGGAGGGCTCGTACGACACGTACCAGCAGTTCCTTGCCGAGTGCAAGAAGGCGGGCGCCGCGAAGTGCGCGCTCGCGGCATTGGGTGACCCGGCAACGGTGTCCGAGAAGCTCCTGCAGCAGCTGAAGGCGAAGCCGGTCGAGGTCCCGCTGCCGGACGGTACGACGCTGACGGTCGACTACCAGACGGCGCTGTTCGTGATCTTCCAGAACCTGTACTCGCCGCTCGCCTGGACCGACCTCGCCGCGACGCTCGCCTCGCTCGTGACTCCCGCTCCCGCAGCACGGACCGCGGCGTCGCCGGTCGCGGCGAAGGTGCTGGGCGAGTGGAACCGTCGCCAGGAGGAGTACAGCGGTCTCGGCGCCGCCCTGCAGCCGTGCATCGAAGCGGCCCAGTCCGGCCGCCCGCTCGCGTACCCGCAGTTCGCCGCCGACGCGAATCGCCGCGCCCCGCACTTCGGCGCGCTGCGCGCCTGGGTCGGCCTGCCGTGCGAGTTCATGCCGGTCCGCGACACCGACGCCTTCCGCGGCCCGTGGAACCTGTCGGTGAAGTCCCCGGTCCTCGTCTTCGGCACCCGCCACGACCCGGCGACGCCGTACCAGGCCACCCGCCCGTACGCCGACCTGTACCCGGACGCGCGCATGGTCACCGTCGAGGGCTTCGGCCACGCCACCATCGGCCTCAGCGCCTGCGTCGACCAGAAGATCACCAACTACCTGGTGCGCCTGAAGGCCCCGGCCGACAACTCGACCTGCACCCAGGACCACAAGCCCTTCACCCCACTCACCAAGTCCCGCGCAGCCGCCGCGGACTCCGCCCTGGACCTGGCGGCCTTCACGTCCTGACCCAAAGACCGCCGGTCCCCCCTTGCGCGGGGACCGGCGGTCTTCTTCTCCCTCAAGTCACTTCATCGCCGTGAACGCCTCGTCCGACACCGGCCCGACATCATCCACACTCACCCCGTCGTTGGCCGCCTGCACGATCACCGTCAACGTGTTCGACCCGCGATAACACTGCGTCGGCAACGCATCCGTCGATGCGACACAAGTCGAAGCCCCCACCTGCTTCACCTGCTCAGCCTTCGCCCCCGAGTCACTGATCGTCTTGTCGATGTCGACCTTCCCCCGCAACGCGATCACGACGTACATCCGATCCCCGTCGAGATCTCCATACGCCTCGACCGTCGCCTGCTTCCCGTCGTTGATCCGACTCAACGCCTCCCGCGTCTGATCCAGCTTCAACTGCTCGCGGAGCTCTGGATCAGTAATCCGATCCAGCCCGGCCAACGCGGTCGGCGGCGTGATCCCCCTCGCGGTGTTGAGCCGACTCATCGGCCCGAGGCCCCCGAAGTACCCGAAGAGCGCAATCACCAGCAGCACCACGAGCACGCCACCGACGGTCACCCAAGGATTCCGCCGCCATGAGCGCTTGGGCCCGTTGCTCGGGGGCTTCTTGCCGCCGCCGGTCTTCTTGGCAGACGGCTGAGCGGCCTTCTTCCCATCAGCCTTAGCTGCAGCAATTCCAGCTCCAGCCGCTTCGCCGGTACCGGCAGCCGCTCCGCCCGCACCAGCCGCCGGGCCACCCGCACCAGCCGCCGGGCCGCCCGCGGTAGTCCCAGCACGCGCCGCTGGGCTCGCAGCAGCACCACTACCTGCTGCTCCGCTAGCAGCGGTTCCTGTACCGGGCTTTGCGTCCACAGCTGCTCCGCCGCCACCCGACTTCGCACCGGCACCTGCCTCAGTCGCACCCGCCGGGGTCCCACCACTAGCTGCGCTTGCCGCTGTGCCACCACCAGCAGCTGCACGCTCGCCGGCAGTAGATGTACCCGCCCTAGCGCCACCACCAGCAGCTGCACGCTCACCGGCGCCGCCAGCAGCAGGTGTACCCGCGCCAGTGCCACCACCAGACGTTGCGCGCTCACCGTTGCCGCCGGCAGCAGGTGTACCTGCCCCAGCGCCACGACCAGCAGTTGAACCCGCCCCACCGCCACCAGCCGCTGCAGGCGCGACGGGAGTAGAAGCCTCAGCCAGCCGCGCTCCGCCAGCTCCAGGGCCGGCCGCACTACCCGTCCCGGTCTCGGCGCCTGCGCCTGCGCCTGCACCTGCGCCTGCGCTCGCACCTGCGCTCGCGCCCGCACCCGCGCTTGCAGCACCCGCTGGGCTGCCTGCACCGGTACTGCCCGTACCAGCTGCACCTGCGGCGGCGCCTGCACCAGCCGCAGTCCCTGCACCAGCCGCCCCAGGTGCGTCTGCCTTCTTCGTATCTCCATCAGTCGGAGGCGTAGCCCCAGGCCCACCAGCGAGCGTCGTGCCCGTGGAACCCGTCGCACCAGGAGAGGCGGGCGTCGTACGCCGGTCGGAGGTGGAGCCCCCGGACACCGGTGCCGCGACAGGCGGACGCCGGATAGCCCCCGCATCCGATGAACCCGCAGGCGGCGTCGCCGTAACTCCACCAGCAAGCGACGTACCAGCGGAACTAGTTGCCCCCGTCCCACCAGCGGACGTGGTTCCCGTGGAGCTGGCAACCGCCTTCGCAGGCGGCGTATCTGCCCCTGACGCAGGTGGTGACTCCGCGGATGACCGATCGGACGAACCCGACGCAGGTGCAGACGCACTCGATGTCGGCGTCGAGGCGGCTGGTGCCGGGGCTGATCCCGCCGGCCGGTCAGACGCACCTGACGGCGGTGCAGATGCGGTTGAGGCTGGTGTCGCCACCGGTGAACGCCTGATGGCGCCTGTGTTGGGGGTACCTGCAGGTGGTGTCGCCCCTGGTGTACCGGCGAGCGTTGTACCTGCTGCACCAGCGGAAGGCGTTGCCTCGGCGGCGCCGGAGCTTGCGGGAGATGCAGTGGGGGTTCCGGTCGCACCGGCAGTGGAACGTCCCGCGGGGTCAGCGGAAGGCCTGCTGGATGCCGGGGCGGTGGCGGTCGCGTCCGGCGGCTTCGCGAGAGCTTCGGCCAATGTGGAGGATTTGTCAGCAGGCGTTGCCGACTGCGGGCGTAGGGGAGTCTGCGGAGGCATCGGCGTCTGAGTAAGCATCGGAGTCTGCGCCGGCATCGGCGTTTGCCCGGCCCTCGACGCAGCAGGCTTGGCCGCCGGGCTTGCCGGGCCCGCCGGGCTTGCCGGGCCCGCCGGGGTCGCCGGAGTTGCTGGGCTCGTGGAAGTCGCCGGGGCTGAAGGTGCTGCGGCTGGTGAGTCTGACGGCGGCATTGTGCTTGCAGGCTGTGGGGGAGATCCAGCAGGGGACGGCTTTGCGGAGTCCACGGCTGAGGAGTCCACGACCACCGGCGAGGTGGCCGGCGGCTGCGGGGTGGCTGGGGCTCGGGTGGAGGCGGGGTTGCGGGGCCTTGCCGGGGTCGACTTTCTTGGCGTTGATCCAGTAGCAGGGCCGTCGAAAGGTAGTTCGGGTGACTCCGGGGACGGCTTCTTCGCGGCTCGGGGGGTGCTCTTTTTCGTGGTTCGGCGCGCGGGCTTCTGCGAGGGCTGGTCCGCGGGGGTGGAGGCAGCCGGGATGGGGGGCTGGTTCTCGTCGCTCACGGGTGCTCCTTCGGACTGGCCGGGGGTCGGGCCGATGGTTTCACATCAGGGTGACTGGCTTCGCAGCGTAGCCGTTCCAGCGGAACGGTCTCACGCACCATTCCGCGAGACCGCACCGCGAACCCGGAGTGGACCAGGGAACCCGACCGGTTCCGTGGGCCGGAACATTACATTGGCATCTTGACTAAATAGTGATCGTTCACTAACCTGAGGTGACCATATGACGAATGAAGCGTTGTGTCTGTCGTGGTGTGACATCGAGACCGCTGGAGCGTCAATGCAGGGGATTTTAGATGTGTTTTGGCCCGCGAGCAGCGGGCGTCGTCCAAGAGCTCGAAACTTTCGATCACCGGCAATAGATCTCAGCTATCACGACAAGTTTCCCCGATTGTTAAAAGGGTTTCCGGGCGATTTCTCGGAAACGACGAGGGGGTCGATCGGAAAGGCCTGGCCGCCTCAACCCGTCGTGCCGCGCCGAGCATCGGCGGCGGGCGCAGGCGGCCGGCCATTCTGATCGTGTCGAAGTCCGCAGGTTCCAGGGACCGCCCGGGTGACTGGGCGTTTCTGTGGACCTACTTGCGTCGGCAACCGCTGGGAATGATCACGCTGACGGGCGCACTGCTGGCCGGAACGACACTGACTGTTGTCGTACCGCTCGTCCTGCAGCGGTTCATCGACGCTGTGGCCATCGGTTCGCTGGGGTCCGGCGCGCTGTTGTTCGCGGGTGCCTACGTTGCTGGTGGACTGGTCGCGCAGGGCCTCGCCGCGCTGGAGATCGCGGTGGCCGCGTCCGTGGCCTGGCGTTCGACGAACCAACTCAGGCTCGACATGGTCACGCACGCCCTGCAGTTGGACATGACGTTCCATCATGCTCACACAGCTGGCGAGCTGGTCGAGCGTGTGGACGGTGACGTATCTCTGCTCTCCAACCTATTCTCCCGATTCGTCGTGAACGTGGCTGGCCAGGTGCTGGTGATGGTCGGGATGCTGACCGCCCTGACAGTGGTCCAGTGGCGGATCGGTCTGGCGCTGGCCGTGGTGCTCGTCGCCGGAGCGCTCACGATGCGGAAGGAGGCGGGCTGGGGACGTGCCGCGTACGCGTCGTACCGGCAGGCAGTCGCCCGCCTGATGGGATTCGTGGAGGAGAGACTCGCCGCGCGTGAGGATCTGCAGGGCGTCGGCGCGGAGCCGCACACGCTGCGCCGGTTCGCGGCGACCCAGCGCGTCCTGCTGCGGAAGGACCTGCGAGCGGCCTTGACGGGATCGAGCCTGATCTGGGTGTCGGCATCTCTGTTCACGGCTGTGGCCACCTGTGTCGCGCTGCTGATCGCGGCGTCGCTGGCCGGCGCGCACGCTGTGACGCTGGGCACCGTCTACCTCGTCTTCGCTTACACCCAGCGAATGCAGGAACCGCTGATCACCTTGTCCCAGCAGATGCAGGACTACCAGCGCGCGATGGCAGGCCTGACCCGCGTTCGCGAATTGCTGGAACACGCCGCCGAGGACTCGAGTGGAGTCCATGAATTACCATCCTCCGGGCCGTTGCCGGTGCGCTTCGATCAGGTCGATTTCGCCTACGGGTCGAACTCCCGTACTCTTTCCGACGTTTCGTTCATGGTGCCGGCCGGCGGAAGTCTGGGAATCGTCGGCCACACCGGAAGTGGTAAGACCACGATCGCTCGATTGTTACTCCGGCTTCACCATCATCAATCCGGCCGCATTCAAGTCGGGGAGCAAAGCCTGGAGAACATCGAACTGACTTCACTGCGATCGCGCATCGCGCTGGTCACGCAAGAGGTCCGGGTCCTGACCGGGACCGTGCGCGACAACGTGACGCTCTTCGACGAGAGCGTGACCGACGCGAGGATTGTCGCCGCGCTCGACGAACTCGGGCTCCGGGTGTGGCTCGACGCGCTACCTGACGGACTGGACACGCAGGTCGGAGGAGACAAATCCCCGCTGTCCGCCGGTCAGGCGCAGCTCCTGGCGATCACCCGCGTCCTCGTCCGCGACCAGGGGGTCGTCATCCTCGACGAAGCGACGGCCCGCCTCGACCCGCACACCGAGGCCCTCCTCGACCGGGCGCTCGAACCGCTGCTGCGCAACCGCACGGTCATCGTCATCGCCCACCGTCTGTCGAGCCTGAGCTGGGTCGATCAGATCCTCGTCCTGGCCGAGGGCGCAGTGGTCGAGCACGGCTCCCGTGAAGAACTCGTGGCTGACCACAGGAGCCGTTTCAGCGCGCTGCTGGAGGCCGCCCGATGATCCCAGCTCAGGGGCGCCTTGTAATGCTGTGGCATCTGGCCAGGGCGAATCGGTGGCTGTTCGCCGTGGACATCGTGATCGGGTCCGTCTTTTTCGTCGTCAACGTCTTCCCGGCGCTCGCCATCCGCCATTACTTCAACGCAGTCGAGCTGGGGCCGGCCTTGGCGATACCGATCGCGGCCCTGACCGCGTACCTCGGACTCAAGGTGCTGCACGGCCTACTGGCCGCGCTGTGGATGGCTGTCGACACCGTCTTCCGGTTCCGCGTGACCACGCAGGTGCGCACCGTCCTGATGGCCGAACTCCTCCGGCGCCCCGGCGCCACGGCGCTGCCCTGTCCGGCGGGCGATGTGCTCTCGAGGGTGCGCGACGACGCCACGGAGTTCGCGGAGATCCTGGGCAAGCGCGGTCTCCAGCTCCTGACCTCGGCCATCGTGATGGCAACTGGAGCACTGGTGGTCATGCTGAGCATCGATGTGCGAGTCACCCTTCTCGCGGTGGTGCCCACCTCCGTCGTAGCCGTTGTCGCGTTTCTCACAGGGAAGCGAGTCAAACGACTGCGCGCGGACAACCGGGCATCGGCCGGCCGCGTGTCGGGCCTGTTGCGCGAGGTGTTCGTCAGTGTCGAGGCGATCAAGCTCGCGGGGACCGCAGAGGCGGTGACCGGACGATTGCGGAGCTCGAACGAGACCCGCGGCCGGGCCTCGGTACGGGACGGCGCGTTCGGGGCTGCTCTGCAATCTGCCAACGGCGCTGTCCTCGTGGTCGGCACCGGCCTCGTCATGCTGGTCGCAGGTGCCGCCATGAGCCGTGGTTCCTTCGAAGTCGGTGACTTCGCCCTCTTTGTCTACAACCTCTCGATCATGGGGACGACCGTCAACGCGCTCGGCACGTTCATCAGCCGTTACCAGCGCCTGGACATCTCCCGTGAGCGGCTCGCCGAGCTGACCGAAGCCGATCGCGCTGCAAACGAGATGGATGATCCCCGCTCCGGTCCCGAGGTCGCCGCCGGGAGCTTCCGCCGGCTGGACCTCGACCGTGTGCACTACAACCACCCTGACGGCTCGATCGGCCTCCGCGACATCAACCTCACTCTTCACCGAGGGCAGCTTCTCGTCATCGCCGGACGCAACGGGTCCGGAAAATCCACTCTCGTCCGTGCCGTTCTCGGCCTGCTCCATCACGGTCAAGGCGAGATCCGATGGAATGGCAAAGCGGTCACCGGTCCGGTCCGGCCTCCGCGGGCCAGCTACACGCCTCAGGCTCCCATCGCTGTCAGCGAGAGCCTCCAGGAGAACATCCTCCTCGGCGCGGCCGACGCCAAGCTCCGGCCGGCCTTGGTCGCCGCCGTTCTCGACATCGATGTTTCCCGCTTTCCCGATGGCGTGTCGACGCAGGTCGGCCCGAGCGGCCGTCGTCTGTCCGGCGGCCAACTGCAACGCCTCGCGGCGGCCCGGATGCTCGTCCAGGACGCGGATCTGCTCGTCATCGACGACCTTTCCGCAGCGCTCGACATCACGACCGAAAGCCTGCTCTGGCAGCGCATTTTGGACGTACGGCCGAAGCGCACTGCCATCGTCGTGTCGAATCGACCGCACCTGGTGCGTCGAGCCGACCAACTCGTCGTGATGAACGGTGGCCGCATCGCATTCCAGGGCGCTCCGGCCGCCTTCGAACCGGACGACCCGCCGAGGGCACCCGATCCGTGACCGTGCCGGGACCACCGACCGCAACCTGTTTACCCAACTGGAGGAGATGAACGCCGATGCTCGACATCCTCTACTGGGCGGCCGGATCATCCGGGACCGGCCCCGCTCCTGAGATGACCGGAGCGGCGGCGCTGGCCAGTGCCGTGCACCACCACCGCCTCAGCAGTCGTTTCCTGAGCCGGTACGAAATCGAGAGGCCCGAGTGGGTCACGCGCGAACTCCTGGACCTGGTCGATGCGCGCCGCGAACTCTGTGATCAGGCGAAGAACCGCTACCTACGAGAGATCGCGCGCCTTGATCAGGTTCTTGCAGACGCCGGCCTGGAGGAGGTGTTGCTGATCAAGGGGGAGTCCGCGTGGGCACACACCGGGATGGTCGGGCAGGTGGTTCAAACGGGAGACATCGATCTCCTCGCCCGACAGCCGGAGGACCTGGCGAAGCTGCTCACGCGGGAAGGGTACGTGCGGAATCCCAACCGAATGCCCCACGAGTACGGAAACTTCACCATCGCGGAGTCGTTCAGCATCGATCTGCACGGACATTTCCCGGTCTGGCGCCACGAGAAAGTCCAGCCAGGGCGTCTCTCGTCCCGCCCCCGGCACGTTCCGAACGAGGTGGTGATCGCGTGCGACACCGGTCTCGGCTATGCGGCACTTCGTTCCGGTGCCCGGAACGAGTACGGCGTCGCGCACGGGAAAACCCTGGTTCCCGATGTCATCGACTGTGTGCTGATCAGATGTGCACACATCATGCACGACTACTGCGAGGGGCCCTACCTCAAACCCGGCCCGAAGCTCCGGCTCTTCGAGCTGGCCGAAATTCTCGAGTTGTCGGGGCACGACGAATTCGAGATGACCGAGTTCATGGCCAGAGTGCATCGAGTCCAGGCGGAGCAGTGCGTGCGTCTGGTCGATGTGCTGTTCCAGGAAGTTTTCGGACACCCTTTCGTCGGAGACGCCGCCTGCCGGGCGAGTCGTTCCCTTCCTGCCACGGAGCTCTGCTGGGGGATCAATGTGGAGGCCCACCGTCCACCTGGGGCGTTGTTCGCCACCGGGGCGCCGGTCGACGAACTCGTCAGCTCACTGGGATCGACAACACTGGAACTGCCGGCGGACAGCGCGAGCAATGACGTGGTGGCATTCGGACCGGAGTTAGACACCGGCCCTGTGCTCACGAACTGGGTGAGTGGTGATTTGTCTTTCAACGTCACGTTCGCACTGACCGGCGACGGCCTCAGCTTCGAGGCGAACATTCACGGACCGTCCGGGTGGCTCGACGAACTCGATCTCACGTTTCCGCACTTTCGCCTCGGTACCGGCTTTTCCCAGACCGAGCAGGCCGTTCGAGTCTCCCATCCCGATCTGCTCGATCTCGCGAACTGGTCGAGGTCAGGTGACGGTTGGAAGGTCACCGTGCTGATCCCGCCGGATCTGGTCGGAGAAGTCTCCGAAGACGGTCTCAACGTCGTGGTCGGAGTGCGTAGGTTCCGGCAACCTCCTGGCGACAGCTGGGACGAGTTCTACGCTTCGACGATCGTCAGTGCCGCAGTTTTCGTGACTTTGTGCAGAACAGCCCGAGAAGGATCAAGGAGACCCGAGGTCGTATGAGATCAATCGTCGTCGTCATGCCGAGTATCCGCCCACCCCATGTCTCGCATCCGGCGTGGGACAGCGTCTGCCGGTCCATCACCGAGAGCGCACTGGACGCCGAACTGGTCATCGGCCTGGATCGGCCGGCACTGCCCGCCGACCACGATTTCGTGGACCAGCATCCCGGACTCGTCACGCTGGTCGAGGTAGGGACACTCACAGGATCGGCGCAGGCTCGCTTGTCGGCCTTCGAAGCGGCCGAAAAAGCCGATCGGATCCTGTTCACGGACGACGATTGCCTTGTGCCGGAGAGTTGGGTGCGTGACATGGCGGCGGCTCTGGAGCACGACCCGGTCGTGACGGGTGCCCTCCGCACCCGGGACCCGGGCAACTTCGTGTCGCGTTCCGAGGAGTACACCGATGCGATTCGGACCCAGTCGGAGACCACGGACGGCCGGACGAAGTTCGTCAGTTTTCCGAACATGGGGATGCGACGAGCCGTGACCCCGGACCCCATCTACTCCAACTCCCCGTACAACACCGCGGAGGACGTCGATCTCTCACTGCGCCTGGTGGGCGACGGCGTTCCGATCCGGTTCGCGCCGCAGATCGTTGTCGACGTCACCTATCCCACGTTCTTCAGGTCTGAGATCCGTCGCAAGCGCAAGCACGGATTCGGAGTGGCCTACGTGCGGGAGATGTCGATCGGGCACGACTGGGCGGACGCCGAGTACGGGGCGGACATCGAGATCCTCCGCAGGTGGTCGAAGCACTCCTTCGCGGCGCCGATGGGACTCCTGGAGAAGATTCGCTACGCCGGCTACAACTGGGTCTACTGTGGCGCCCTGATCGGATGGAAGTGGCGCCATCGGGGGAAGATCCGCAGAACGGTGCGTCAATGAAGGTCGCCGCGGCGTTCGCGCCGTCGCAGGACCGGCGGGACCGCTTCTTCAGTACGACGCCGATGAGTCTGGCCTGGGCGATCGCGCCGCTGGTTGCCGCCGTGCGCACCGGCGCGCTGCCGCGGTGCGAGATCGCGGCGACCATTTTCGACCCGCTGAGAATCGGACCTGGTGTCGCTGCTCAGACCTACGACTACATCACGACCGAGGCGCCCGACGTCCTCCTAATCTCCAGCACCTACGACTCCCATCAGCAGGCGCGGGAGCTGGCTCGGACTGCACGGCGCACCAATCCCGATGTCGTGGTGATCTACGGCGGCCCGCACGTGGACGAAGTCTGTGCGCCGCTGGTTCGGCGGATCGTCAGTCAGGTTCATCCGATGAACGAAGACCTGAACCCGTTCGACGTACTCGTCAGCGGCGACGGGGAACTCGTGCTCCTGGACATAGTCGAGGCGTTGAGCGAGATCGACTACGGTCGAGCGGACTGGCTCGCGACCGGATCGAACCTCGCCGAAGCTGTCGCGACATCGCCAGGACGCTGGCAGGTCTTCAATCGTTCGGGCGGTGACGTGCCCGTGGCCACTGGCATGTTGGCGCTTCCGATCGGTGAACTGCCGAGTGTCGACCGATCTATGTTCGCACGCGACATGGATCAGTATGGCTTCAGCTGCTTCTACGACGATGTCGGTGATGAGCGGAGACTGCTGCAGTCGACATCGACGCTGCTCCATCGTGGCTGCCGTGCGCACTGCACATTTTGCTCCGAACGTGGCGGCTACGACGAGCGCACGCCGGCACAGGTCGCGGACGAGCTCGAGTCGTTGCGGCGGCAGGGCTACCGCGGTGTCTTCTTCGACGACAGCACGCTGGGGGACCAGGATCTCGAGAAGGTTCAGCCGTTGCTGCACGAATCAGGGCTGAGGTTCGCGTCGTTGAATCGATTCGACCAGCTCGTTCGCCCGGAGACTGTCGAACTCCTCCGCGACGCGGGGTTCGTGTACCAGTACTGCTCGATCGAGCAACTCGACGACTCGGTGCTGCGGTCGGTCGGCAAAGGCCAGGCCGAGCAGGACATCCGGCGCTCAGCGGGTCTGTTGGCCGACAGCGGCATGCATCTGGGCGTTTCGCTGCTCTTCGGACTCCCTGGGGAAACCCGGGACAGTGTCCTTCGAACCCTCGACTTCGTCGCCGAACTCGCGGGCGTTTCCGATCTCCTGGAATGCGTGAGCATGAGCCTGCTCTCGCTGCACGTCGGAACTCCGATCGCTTTGAGACGCACCGCCCGCTCGGTTCTGGAGGGCATTCGGTACGACGTCGCCCCCCCGCATCTGGGGTATCCGTGGGACTGTTTCGAAGAAGGCCAGTGGTGGCATCCACCGTCGGTCGACGAGGAGTTCATCGGGTTCGTCATCGAGTCGGCTCGCGAGAGGATCCCCCATCTCCTGGTCCGCGACATGCAGAAGGACGGGTCGCAGTGGTAGCCGCAGAAGCGGTCATGATCACGCACGGGCGAACAGAGCTGGCCCAGGATCTGGCCCGGTCCTTACTGCCGCTACTGGCCGCTCGACGGATAGGACTTCGCATCGTCGACTCGTCACAGTTGCCGGTGGTGGTCGACGGAGCCGTCGTCGATCACGTTCCAGCACTGAAGTCCGCGAACGACAAACGCCGGCATGCGCTGGACACGAGTCCGTCCGAGTGGGTGCTGTTCCTGGACGACGACATCCTCGTGACCGAGATCTGTCTGGACCTTGTCCTCCAGCAGACAGCAGCAGCCCCACCGTCGATCGCGGCCATCTTCCCACTGGTGGAACTCGCATCGAGAGATTCGATCGCTTTCCGAGCGGCGTCGGTGGTGGGCCTCGACCGAGGGCTGTCGTGGAACGTCGCGGCAGGTGGCAGGTTTCGCTGGGGGCCGTCGGCGCTGATCGCCCTGCGGCGTACGGCGGGACTGTCGGTCGGCGCGTTTCCCCCCGGTGCCTTCGCGAACGGCGCCGGCGGCGAGGACGTCGACCTGGGCCTTCGGCTCGAAGCAAGTCGCTGGGAGTGTGTGCCCTGCGCTGACGCTGTGGTGATCCACCGGTCCGACACCTGGATAGGACTGCGCGCGAACGTGGGTCGCGCGATCAGGTACGGACGGGCGGAGAGCGAGCTGATGCGCCGCTACCCCGAAATGCGCGTCCACCGCGCTTCGCGGATCCGGTTGCGGTCGGACAGCCCGTGGACCGTCAGGTTCGTGGCGATCGTCTACGACCTGGCCTACGTCCTCGGATTGAGATACGAGGTCGGAAAGCTCGACCGCGGCAGTCGTGGCCGGGCGTCCGTGTTCCGTGTCGACGAACGCTTTCAGTTCCGCAGTGAGCGGTAGCGCGATGGACAGACTGGTACGAGATGCCGAAGAAAGCGAACTGCGCGCTTTCGTCCACACTTGCGGCTGGTCCCTGGCTGGTGCCGTGGAGCTTCCGTCGCGCCACGGGTCGGTATTCCGGCTGGCGACCGAAGTGCCAGAAATCGTCGTAAAACAGGACGCCCGGACACGTCATGCCGACGCGCAGGTCGAGGGGCTGGCGAAGTGGCCCGTCGGCCTGGCTCCTCGCTTGCTCGGCTCGCACGGCCGATGCCTGGCCATGACCTACCTGTCGGGGCGCCGATTGGCCGACGTTCCGAAACCGGAACGGCCTGACCTTGCGACGAGCCTGGCCGCGTGGATGGCGGAGTCGGTCGAGAACACCCGGACCGAGGAGTTCTCGCACGAACTGTCGTGGGACGAGCTCAAGGACGAGTGGCTCGACTGGCTCGAGGCACCGACGTTGCGGCGCCTGGCCGCGGCCGGTCTGGACCAGATCGGCCCGCTGAACCTGGCCATCGGCCACGGCGATCCGAGTACGACGAACTTCATCGTCGACGACCGTACGTCGCGGGTGATGGCGGTCGATCTCCTGCCGGCCCTGGCCCCCCTCGAGATGCACGTCGCGCGGGCCGCGTTCCAGGTTTTCCCGGAGAATCCCGAAGCGTTTCTGGAGGCCTGTGAGGCGACGTTTCGACTAGATTCCGCAGTGTTGGCCGCATGCTCGCGGGTCGCGGCCTTGCTGGCCCTCGACTGGCGGCCACTGCCGGCGATCGCACGAGCCGCAGGACTGAGTAGGTGATCTCATGCCGTCGTCCACGACAGACGATCCACCGCGGGCCATCGCCTTCGGTCTGATCAAGCCGGGCGGATTTTCTCGCGCGAAGGTGATCATCGGGATTCTGGAGCAGCACGGTCTCGAGGTCGTCAGCGGCCAGGTCGTGGATCTGATACCGGACTCGGTCGAGTTGATCTATCCCGAGCTCGCGTGCTCCTTGCGCTGCACACGACCGGATCTGTGGCGCAAACATGTGAGCTACTTGACCTCCGGAAGCGCGATTGCTCTGGCCATCACGTCGGGCACCCCCGGACTCCATGGGCGGTTGCCCGCGGTTAAGCAGCAGGTACGACGTGCGGTTCCGGGGCGAGCCGTCTTCAACGCGTTCCACACCAGCGACAGCGCCGCCGAGAGCCTGAAGATGATCGAATTGTTCTGGAGGGTGGCACAGCGTGCTGTTTCGTGACAACGACGTCGTGAGCGCCGGCCGATGCTTCGGGATCGTTCAGGGCTACCCCGCGGTTCACAGCCCCCGGATTCCGTTGCGGGTCTGGCGACTGCGGGACGGCGAGCAGGCTGTTCACCCGCGGCTGCGGTACCAGCACGACTCGCGGCTGTCGTCCGAGCAGCGTGAGACCCTGGGCGAGGTGACCGGGGGCGAGCCATGGAACGAGCAGTTGATGGTCGGCGCCGCGTCGGTGAGTGCGAGGCGGGTTCACCCGCTCGAGGTTCCGTTCGGCCAGTGGTTGGAGCGGCAGGATCGTCGCCGGCGGCCAGGCTGGTCCGGGATCCCCGAACGGCTCGGAGTCGAGGAGCCGGACCTGTTCGTGACCGGGTCGAGTCTCTTCCGAACCACCAGGAACCCGAATGACGTGGACCTGCTGGTCAGAAGTGTCGAGGCCTGCAAAGTGCTTCGGTCGCGATCTTCGGCGTCAACACCAAGGCATGGCGCGGACCGATCCAAGCTCGCGGCCTTCTACCGCAGCATGGCGTTGTCCGACCTTGTCGCGTTCGCCGAGCGCGACGGGTGGCGGAAGGTGTCCTTCGCCGGACTGTTCCTCGATGTGATCCCGCAGTACGAGTCCGGTGGAGACCGGATCTGCACTGATTGGTCTATCGAAGAGGGCTCGCTCACCACGCAGCTGCAGATCTCGGACGACAGGCACGCGCTGTACTTTCCCGCTGTCTACCGCTGCGGTGCCGGCGGTCTGCTGCTGTCGTGGAATCGCCTGCTCCAAGGGACCTTGCGACCTGGCGACCGCATCGTTATCGATGTCCGGCCGGGCCGGGTCCGGATGTTCGGCACCGACGAGCCGGCTTTGCTGCACGGCGAAGGATCCGGCGTCCGATTCCGTAGCGGTCCGGAGGTGCGCGGATGATCGTTCATGTGTTCTGGCGTGGCCGACGGCGCGTCGGTGGTGTGGAGGTGTATGTCGACTCCCTCATCTCGCGCTTGGAGTCCATCGGAGTGCGGAGCGTCTACGTCTCACCAGATGCGGCGACCTTCGACTCGGACATCCGCGAGTCGTCGTTGGGTGCCGATGACGTGGAACCCAATTGGACAAACTGGCCTGAGTCGGTCCTGGACGAGTCCGCTGTGGTGATCCACCTGCACAACCCGCACCTGGTGGCCCCGCGACGGATGGCGGCGTTCACCGACTTCGTACGACGACGATGGCCCACCGCGCGAACGATCGCGAGTCTCCACAACCTGTCGTCGAGTCAGCGTCGGATTTCGTTGCGTCACGTCGATCAGTTCATCGTCCACTCGGCGTTCATGCGCGATGTCGTGTCGGTGCGGTACGGCCTCGAGACCACGGTGGTGCCATGCGTTTTTCCCCGGCCGATTCGGACCGCGCAGGCTGACAGCGACACGTCCACGGTTCGTCTCCTGCAACCCACCAGGTTCAGCGCTTGGAAGGGGTCACTCGCATCGCTGCGCGTGACGAAGATACTGCACGATCGCGGTGTCCGGGTGGAGTTCACCCACCTGGGAGCCACCTGGGGCGAGGTCCGCGACAAGTGGCGGCGCAACGGTGGAGACGAACGACAATTGAGGGAGGTCGAGGATCTGGTGGACAGCGGCGTCGTCAGGTTCGCTTCGCTGACTTCGCCACAAGCACTCGACAAGATGGCTTCGGCGGACGTCGCGATCCACCCGACGACGGGTGCGGGCATCGGCGGTGAGCCGTTCTCGATCGCCGCGGCGCAATGCGTGCTGAGCGGTGTGCCGATAGTGGTGAGCGGCTCCGGCCATCTTCCCGCGCTGGTGCGGGGCTGCCCGGCGTCGAGGGTGGTGAGGACGAACCGGGTTCCCGATCTGGTGCGAGCTGTGACGGCCTTAGCGGATCGGTGTCAGGACAGATGTGCGGACTGCGCGGCGGCCGAGCGCCTTGGACACGATCTCGATCGCGGACCACGCGAACATCTGGCGTTGTATCTCCTGGAGGCCGCCTGATGGGCACGGTGACGGTGGACACCATGGTTCGGGCCATGGCATGGATGAGTCCCCGATGTGAGAGTCGGCCATCAACCGGACAGGTCGAGCTTCACCTCATGTGCGGTCATCGCGATGCGGGAAGGGCAGTTCTGGCTTTGCTCAGCCTGCTGCGCTTCGCGGAAGCGCAGCAGGGCTGGAACGTCCACGTGTGGAGCGACGGCACGCTGAACGGTGAGGATCAGCGGTTGTTGAGAAGGAAGGTTCCAGGGGTGGAGATTCATGACGAACGGGATCTCCTACGGGCCAACGAGTTGCTCGGATCCAAAGCACCCCTGGTTGCGGAGATCGCAGAGCGCGCGAAGATCCTCAGGAAACTCACTGTGCTGCACCATGCACGGCAGCGAGATCATCTGCTGATCGATGCGGATGTGCTCTTCTTCGCCGGCCCGCGGGTGCTTCGGAACTGGTCCGGCGGAGCCGGAGCGGATGTCCGCTACAACGTGGAGCTGGATCGCAGAAGACCCGACGCGCCGGTCCGAGGTGGTGTCTTCCAGCCGCGCCGCAGGTCCGCCGATGGCGAGGTGGCAGGAGTCTACGAGGAGTCTGAGATCGTCGCTCTGCGCGAAACGACCGGTCTGAAGACGCTCCGAGTGGCGCCCGACCTCAATGCCGGGCTGCTGGCATGCCGAGCCGGCAGCGTCGATTTCGACCTGATGAACACGATTGCCGAAGGCATGCGGCAGCTCGGGTACGGCGGGGCGGAGTTCGGGTTCGACTTCTACGACCAGGCGCTGCTGGCACTGACGCTGGGGACCGGGAGCGCCAGCGCGCGACTGCCGTCCGGCTACTACTGCTACGCGCGTCCGCGACCCGACGCGCTGATCTCCCGGCACTACATCGGCCCGCTCTCCTCACAGGTGAAGCCGTACGTCGTGGACTGCCTAGGAGTGTTGCTGAGACTGTCGATGCAGACCGTCGGACGGAGACAGGCATGACCGTCTTCGCCTTCGGAGGAATTGTCGTCAGTACGGACGGATCGGCGTCCGTCGACACCGTTCTGCGTGAGTTCAGCGCGTCCGCGGTGGAGACCGGGCGAGATTGTCATCTGTACGAGGTGTCCTGCCGTGGCGACTATCTGCCCTGGGCGACGGCGCTGGGTGGCTGTCGGTCGGTGAGGCGTGAAGCCGGTTCGGTCTTCCAGGTACGGCAGGAACACGAGCATCGAATCGTCGAGGCGCCGAACGGATATCTGAGCGCTTCGCCGTGGAGCTATCGGCACTGGCCCTCAGAACAACGCTCGGTGGGGCGATGGTCCGTCGCCGAGGGAGCCGACCCGGAGCCGGATCTGCTGGCCTACCGGGGAGTGCGTGAAATGTGCATCCGCACGCTGGAGGAGCTGGGGGGAGTGATGCTGCACGGCGCCGTAGTCGATCTCGAGGGAACCGGCGTCCTCCTTCTCGGGGACAAGGGCTCAGGCAAGACGTCACTGATGACGGAGCTGCTGGAGATCCCGGGCACCAAGTTCGTGGCGAACTCACGAGTCTTCGTGGTCAGAGAAGGTCGGGAGGCGCTGCGGTTGTACAACGTCCCACACCAGATTTCGCTCCGTCAGGGGACGCTCCTGAGGTGCGACAGGCTGTGGTCGAGGATCAGCGCAAGCGACCTGCGGTGTTCTGTCGGTACGGCGGATGGTGGCCGATCATTGCTGGCCAGTCCCGATTTGGTTCGGTCCTTATCAGGTTCGCACACCGCCTCGAGACGGTTGGTGATCTCCCCGAGGACCATTGCGGACGTGTTTGGCACAACGATTCTGTCGTCCACCCGGTTGTCGGTCGTGGTACTTCTGGGAGGGTCGGTAGACGGTGGGTACGGGCGCGTCGAACAGGTCATCAAGCATCATGTCGCCTCCGACTTCGAGTGCCGCGAATGGCTGGTCCGCAGGCGGAACAATCCCGGTGCCCACGGCAGTTGGGCCGACGCTCTGCGTGCCGTGCCGCTCGTGGTTCTGCCCGAGCGCTCCGACCACAACGTCCACAGTTTGCTCGAGGTCGCCAGCTCATGACACGGACTGCAGGCGTAGAGACGGTGTTCTTGATCGGTGGCCCACCTCGGCTGGGCAAGAGCCGGCTGGCCGAGCACGTGAGAAGAAGACTCCGTCTGGGCGGGGTGTGCACGGACGATCTTCGGGAGGCGGTCGGACCGCTCGACTCGGCAGTGTCTCGTCCGACCTGGCGGAGCGGATCCGTGGACCCACGACTTCGTGCCGTCATCGACGGTTACACCCGCGCGGTGTCCCGGTCGCGTCCCGTGGTCGTCGAGGGCGACGCGGTGGACGTGCCCCTCGTCGAGGCACTACGGCGCCGACGCCCGGTGAAGGCTGTGATGTTGATCGCCACCACCGCGTCGTCGTCGTACTTCGACATCGATCCCGGCTGGCTGGCGGGATTGGAACACGGCGACCGTAAGGTCGCGCTCGACCAGATCATCGGAGCTAGTGTGCGATGGCGCCGATCGTGTGAGGCGGCGGACGTGCCCTACATCGATGTCTGCGCGGTTGAAGATCCAGTGCGGAGGGCTTTCGAAATCCTCATGAGCTGAGTTCCCGCTGCCATCGTTGCAGCAGCCAGTCGCGGGTGGTCGTCGCGAACTCCAGCTGAATCGCGCGCAGATGCGGAGATTTCGGATTCGGCGCCTTTTCGGCCGACTTCGAGTAATTGAGGTACCGGTATGCCAGATACGCATCGAGAGCTGCCTGTGGAATCATCTCAATGTATCTCTGGAGATCGTCGGGAACTTCCGTGTAGGCAAGATCCGCGAGTGCGGCGACGACGAGATCGACGCTGTCGATCCACGGCGCGGCAGTGCGTGCCTCCGACCAGTCGCAGACAGACACGGTTTCATCGGAAGCGACGATGAAATTGTCGTCGCGAATATCCATGTGCTGCAGCGCCTCGCCGCGGCAGGCGTTATGGGCGCCTTCTGCGAGCGCTCTCGCCTTGTTATCGAAGGCGGAATGTTCATCGCGTAGTGCAGGTACTTGCGAGAAGTCCGCGCGCTGGATCACGTGCGGCCCGATAGGCTGCCCGAGAGAATGTCGGCGAATTATCTCAAAGCAGATCTGAAGTCGCTCCGGAGTCCACGGACGTAATGCTGTGCGCCCGTCGACTGCCTGGAAAATCAATACGACCCAGCTTTCGGAAAGCGCGGAGACTGTCATCGACTGTATCAATCGCGGGACGTGAAATCCGATGGGCAAGCAGGCGTTGACGACAGCTTCGTAGCGGTAGGAGTCGAACATCCAGCGCTCGTCGGTGCCGGACGCTTTGACGAAATACCGGTCACCGTTCTCGAAGTCGAGGGTGGAGGCGAATCCCGGTGTGTACCCGCTGGTGCTGCTTGACGCGGTGACGGCCTTTCCGTCGGCGACCGCTTCGATCGCGGCGCGAACGCTGTGCGGCAGGGAATGCCATTCAGGACGTTGTACAGTCGTTCCGTACGGTATCGGTGTCATCAATCTTCTCCGGGTGCTGTGTCGCCGTCGTGCCGCTGCGGATTCCTGTCCCGTCGATCGTGGTCTCCTCTCCTCGCCGACGTGTGGATCGGGTCGCTGGACCGCCGGGACCTCGACGCCCGGGGGTGTCGACGGTTCAGTCCTGGAGCGCGCCGCGGAACCAGGCAACTGTACTGCGGAGCCCTTCAGGCCAAGAGATCTCCGGCTTCCAGCCGAGAATCCGCTGGGCCAGCGCGGTGTCCGGGCTGCGGACACTGGGGTCGTCGATCGGCCGATCGACGAATCTGACACGTGATCGCGAACCCGTCGCTTCGATCACGTCGTAAGCGATCTTCAGCACCGTCTGTTCTTCGGGATTGCCGATGTTCACCGGCCCGGAGTGTTTGCTGAACGCGAGGCTCCGAATACCGTTGACGGTGTCGTCGACGTGGCACAACGATCGGGTCTGACTGCCATCGCCGGTCACCGTGAGGGCGTCGCCCGCAATCGCTTGACGGATAAACGTCGGAATTGCCCTGCCGTCGTACGGTCGCATCCGCGGTCCATAGGTGTTGAAGATCCGAACGATCGCGGTGTCGACGCCGCGATCGGAACGGTATGCGGTGGTGAGTGCTTCGGAGAATCGTTTCGATTCGTCGTAGACGGCCCGTGGTCCAACGGAATTGACGTGCCCCCAGTAGTCTTCGTGCTGGGGGTGGACCTGGGGATCTCCATAGATTTCGGAAGTGCTGGCCATGACGAATCGGGCCTGCTTGGCCTCGGCAAGATCGAGAGCATTCAGAGTGCCGATCGACCCGACCTTGAGAGTTTCGATTGGTAAGCGCAGATAATCAACAGGAGACGCCGGGCTGGCGAAATGCAGAACGAGGTCGACGCTCCCGTCGACCCGAATTCCGGCGGTGAGATCGGATCGAATGCACAGGAAGTCTGGTCGGTCGACAAGATGGGCAATGTTGTCCGCGGATCCCGTCGCGAAATTGTCAATACAGGTGACCTGGCATCCGTCGGCGAGCAGTCGTTCGCACAAGTGGCTTCCGAGGAAGCCTGCGCCACCGGTCACAACAACGTGCCTACTGTCAATCATGCTGGGAGTCGTTACGCTCATCACGCCGACGCCTTCCGTCTCGGGGAGTCGGGCGATCTTCACTATATCGGCAGTGCCGGTGAATAGCGCGCCGAGAGTCTCGGCGGGCGAGAAGCCTGGATTCGATCGATGCTGATTCGCAGTCCTCGGATGTGGCGGGGCGCATTCGATCGTGGCCGGTGCGGAATCGCCTCGATGCGAGTTCTTGCCGCCTACGATTGGGTGGCCGCGGCCCGTGGACAGCATCCGCGGCGAGTCGCCGCGGCGCACCGTGCTCGTTCGTCCTGGGGTTGGTACCGGGACCACTCGACCGGGTCCCGCACCGCTCGGTTGCGGCGAGATGGAGGAGCGCCGGAGACCAGCCTGGTTTTTCCGGACTCGCACGAATGCGCCGGGCCCGCGGCGATGAGGCCGGCAACAGAACGTCGGAGTCCGCAATCGAGGCCGGGGTCGAGGACTGTGGAGACAAACAGGCTCGGCGAACGGGATCGCCCCCAACGCGGTCGGAGTGGTCGTCACGCGTGCGGTCCTGTGCCGGCCCCTTGCGCAGGCGGCCGCCGACCAGGTCCGGCTCGGCCGCGCCGACATCGTCGTCGCAGGTGGTGACGATCTCGCGCTAGCTGAGCAGACAGGTTTAACCAACGTCCGCCGGTTCGTTTGCAGGAAGTCGTTGGGGTGAAAGCAGCGTAGACGTTGGGAAGAAAGACGTGACGTCGTTGGGGTGAAAGACGTGACGCCCGCCTCCGAGAGCGAAGGCGGGCGTCAGCGGCGTACGGGAACCTCTCAGAGGGTTGCGACGACGGTGACGGCGTCGGCGGTGTTTTCGGGGCTCCAGAGGATCTCGCCGGTGATGCGGCCGGCGGCGCGCAGGTCGTTCTCGGCCTGCTCGGCGAGGGTGAGGCGGGCGGCGGGGCCGGTCACCTCGACCTTGGAGACCTCGGTCTTCATCGAGACCTGGGCGGTGGACTTGGCGCCGCGGATCCCGGTCAGGACCTCGCTGACGGCGTCCAGGACGGCCGGGTCCTGGTCGGCGACCGCGATGTCGACGTCGGCGACCGGCCAGCTGGAGGTGTGGATCGAGCCTTCCTGCCACCACGACCAGACCTCCTCGGTCGCGAACGGCAGGTACGGCGCGAGCAGCCGCAGCTGGACCGACAGCGCGACGGCCAGGGCCGCCTTCGCCGACGCGGCCGGGCCGTCGCCCTGGCCGCCGTACGCGCGCTCCTTGACCAGCTCGACGTAGTCGTCGCAGAAGGTCCAGAAGAACCGCTCGGTGACCTCGAGCGCACCCGTGTAGTCGTAGCGCTCGAACGCCGCGGTGGCTTCGAGAACGGTCTGGCGCAGCTTGTGCAGCATCGCCAGGTCGACCGGCTCGGTGACGGCGGCGGCGTCCGCGGACGTCGCCCCGAAGCCGAGCACGAACTTCGACGCGTTCAGGACCTTGATCGCCAGCCGGCGGCCGACCTTCATCTGCGACTCGTCGAACGGCGAGTCCAGACCCGGCCGGGCCATCGCCGCGCGCCAGCGGACGGCGTCGGAGCCGAACTTGTTGAGGATATCGTCCGGCAGTGCCGCGTTGCCCTTGGACTTGCTGAACTTCTTGCGGTCCGGGTCGACGACGAAGCCGGAGATCATCGAGCGCTTCCACGGCAGTGTGCCGTTCTCGAACTGCGCGCGGACGACGCGGGAGAACAGCCAGGTCCGGATGATGTCGTGGGCGTGCGTGTTCAGGTCCATCGGGAAGGTGCGCGCGAACAGGTCCGCGTCACGCTCCCACCCGCAGACGATCTGCGGGGTCAGCGAGGACGTCGCCCAGGTGTCCATCACGTCGGGGTCGGCCTGGAAGCCGCCCGGCTTGCCGCGCTGGGACTCGTCGTACCCGGACGGGACTTGCGAGGTCGGGTCGATCGGCAGCTGCTCCTCGCGCGGCAGCAGCGGGTGGTCGTAGTCCGGCTCGCCGTCCTGGCCGATCGGGTACCAGACCGGGAACGGGACGCCGAAGAAGCGCTGGCGGGAGATCAGCCAGTCACCGTTCAGGCCCTCGACCCAGTTCTGGTAGCGGTGCCGCATGTGCTCCGGGACCCACTCCTCTTCCTTGCCGAGGTCGACGAACTCCTGTCGCAGGTCCTCGCTGCGGCCGCCGTTCGTGATGTACCACTGGCGGGTGGAGACGATCTCGAGCGGCTTGTCGCCCTTCTCGAAGAAGTTCGTCATCCGGGTCGTCTTGGTCGGCTCGCCGTCCAGGTCGCCGCTCTCGCGCAGCTTCTGAACGGTCAGCTCGCGCGCGCTGAAGATCGTCTTGCCGGCCAGCTCGGCGTAGAGCTCCGAGCCCTCGAGCCACTCCGGCGTGTCGCGCAGCAGCCGGCCGTCGCGGCCGATCACCGTGCGGACCGGGAGCTGCAGCTCGCGCCACCACTGGACGTCGGTCAGGTCGCCGAACGTGCAGCACATCGCGATGCCGGCGCCCTTGTCGGGCTCGGCGGCCTCGTGGGCCAGGACCGGGACCTCGACGTCGAACAGCGGCGAGCGGACCGTCGTACCGAACAGGTTCTTGTAGCGCTCGTCGGACGGGTGCGCGATCAGCGCGACGCAGGCCGGGATCAGCTCGGGCCGGGTGGTCTCGATGTAGATCGGGCCGTTCGGGCCGTGGAAGGCGATCTTGTGGTAGGCCCCCGGGTACTCCCGGGCTTCCAGCTCGGCCTGGGCGACAGCGGTCTGGAAGGTGACGTCCCACAGCGTCGGCGCCTCGGACAGGTACGCCTCACCGCGCGCGTAGTTGCGCAGGAACGCCCGCTGCGATGTCCGGCGGGAGTCGTCGGAGATCGTGGTGTACAGGTACGACCAGTCGACGCTCAGGCCGACCTGGCGCCACATCGCCTCGAACGCCTGCTCGTCGATGTGGGTCAGCTCGCCGCACAGCTCGACGAAGTTCTGCCGGCTGACCGGCAGCTGCTTCTTCGGGTCCGGCTTCTCCGGCGGCTCGAACGACGCGTCGTACGGCAGCGTCGGGTCGCAGCGGACGCCGTAGTAGTTCTGGACGCGGCGCTCGGTCGGAAGCCCGTTGTCGTCCCAGCCGATGGGATAGAAGACCTTCTTGCCCCGCATCCGCTGGAAGCGGGCGATCAGATCCGTATGCGTGTAGCTGAAGATGTGACCGACGTGGAGCTTGCCCGAGACGGTCGGCGGCGGGGTGTCGATCGAGTAGACGTCGGCCCGCTCGGCCGTCCGGTCGAACGCGTAGGTCTCCTCCTCGCGCCATACAGCCGCCCACTTCTCCTCGAGGCCTTCGAGGGTGGGCTTGTCGGGAACGCGGGAGATCTCGGTCATGCGCACAATCGTAGTGGTTGTCAAGGGATGCTCCGACCGGATATCCACAGCGTCCTAGACTGGGGTCCTGATGAGCGACCTCACGTACGCCGAAGTGTCGGCGAAACTCCAGGCCCGCTGGCCGGAGACCAAGATGGATCCCTCGCTGGAGCGCATCCAGCGGCTCACCGAGCTGCTCGGCGACCCGCAGAAGGCGTACCCGGTGGTGCACCTGACCGGGACCAACGGCAAGACCTCGACCGCCCGGATCATCGACACGCTGCTGCGCGAGGCGGGGCTGCGGACCGGCCGGTTCACCAGCCCGCACCTGGAGACGGTCCGGGAGCGGATCACGCTGAACGGCGAGCCGATCAGCGAGGAGCGCTTCGTCGAGGCGTACGCCGAGATCGCGCCGTACCTGGACGTCGTGGACGCCGAGCAGGAGCACCCGCTGTCGTTCTTCGAGGTGATCGTCGCGATGGGCTACTCGGTCTTCGCCGACGCCCCCGTCGACGTCGCGATCATCGAGGTCGGCCTGGGCGGCACCTGGGACGCCACCAACGTCGCCGACGGCGTCGTCTCGGTGATCACCCCGGTCGCGGTCGACCACGCGCACATCCTGGGCGCCGACCCGGTCACGATCGCGGGCGAGAAGTCCGGGATCATCAAGCCCGGCGGTACGGCGGTGATCGGGCAGCAGAGCTTCGACGTGCTGGAGGTGCTGCAGCGCCGCGCGACGCAGGTCGGCGCGCAGGTCGCCCGCGAGGGCCTCGAGTTCGGCGTCACCAGCCGGACGGTCGCGGTCGGCGGTCAGCTGATCTCGATCAAGGGCCTGGCGGCGGAGTACGAGGACATCTTCCTTCCGCTGCACGGCGAGTACCAGGCGCACAACGCCGCGACCGCGCTGGCCGCCGTCGAGGCGCTGCTGGGCGCGACCGAGCAGACCGAGGGCCGGGTCACCACCGAGCTGGTCCAGGCCGGTTTCGCCGAGGTGACCTCGCCGGGCCGGATGGAGGTCGTCCGGACCGGCCCGACCGTGATCGTCGACGCCGCGCACAACCCGCACGGCGCGGAGGCGACCGCGGCGACGGTGTCGGAGGCGTTCGCGTTCAACCCGCTGATCGGCGTGGTCGGCGTGATGAAGGACAAGGACGTGTACGGCGTACTGGAGGCCTACGAGCCGATCATGGAGACCGTCGTCGTCACCCGGAACTCGTTCGACCGCTCGATGCCGGCCGAGGAGCTCGGGGAGATCGCCGCCGAGGTGTTCGGCGAGGACCGGGTCGTGGTCAAGCCGCACCTGGTCGACGCGATCGACGAGGCGCTGCGGCTGGCCGAGCAGAACGCGATCGCGTTCGGCAGCGGCGGCGTCCTGATCACCGGCTCGGTCATCACCGCCGGAGAGGCCCGTACGCTGCTGGTCCGCAAGCCGAAGGAAGCGAACCGATGAGGTCCCTGGCGTCGATCGTGCTCGGCTTCGAGTCGATCGTGCTGATGCTGTCCACGATCGTGATGATCTCGGTCGCCGACGTCTCCACCGGTACGGCGCTGGGCGTGTGCCTCGGCCTCGCCCTGCTGGCCATCGTCGCCGCCGGTCTGCTGCGGACCAAGGTCGGCTACGCGCTCGGCTGGGTGGTCCAGCTCGGCGCGGTCGGGCTCGGTTTCGTCGTCCCGGTGATGTTCGTGCTCGGCCTGGCCTTCGCGGCGTTCTGGGTGATGGCGATCGTGCTCGGCCGCCGGATCGACGAGGCCAAGGCGGCCCAGGCCGCGGCCGCCGGTTAGGCTCGCCGCCCCGAGACTTTTCGTCAAAGCCTTCGAGAAAGAGATGTGACATGTCGCAGCGCACCCTGGTCCTGCTGAAGCCCGACACCGTACGCCGCGGCCTGGTCGGGGAGATCCTCGGCCGGTTCGAGTCCAAGGGGCTGTCGATCGTGGCGATGGAGCTGCGCACGATCGACGGCGAGACCGCCGACCAGCACTACGCCGAGCACGTCGAGCGCGACTTCTACCCGCCGCTGCGCACGTTCGTCACCAGCGGCCCGCTGGTCGCGCTGGTGCTCGAGGGCGACGAGGCGATCGAGGTCGTCCGCGCGCTGAACGGCGCCACCGACGGCCGCAAGGCGCTGCCCGGCACCATCCGCGGCGACCACTCGCTGTCCAACCGCGAGAACCTGGTGCACGGCTCGGACTCCCCGGAGTCGGCCGAGCGCGAGATCAAGATCTGGTTCCCGGACCTGCCGTAGTCCGTACGCCGTACCCGCCCGGCCCCGGTGCGACCGCCCTCATGGTCCGCACCGGGGCCGGAACTCATTTCAGCGCCGCAGCGACCTTGTCCCGGAACGCCTTCGTCGCGAACACATGTCCCGGCGTGAGCGACCGCTGCACGAGCTGGATCACCACCGTGTCCGCCTCCTTGATCCCGGCCATCAGCTCCTCCTCGCTGACGTGCCCGGTCCACAGGAAGGTTCCGTCGGCGAACAGCGGCCGCAGGTTGCCCAGCGCGAAGTAGCTGAACGAGTCACCGATCAGCACCGACTTGCCACCGACCAGCCCGGTAGCCGGCGTCGTCTTCCACTTCTCCACGCCGTACAGCACCTTGGTGGCGTCGAACGCCGCGTAGCCCGGCTGCGGCGTCACCGTCGTACCGGTGGACAGCTGTACCGACGGCGGCGTCTCGGTAGCCGTCAGCCCGAGCAGCACGTTGAGGTCTGCCGTCTTGGTCACCTGATCGGGTGTAGTCGTCAGACGCGCCCGCAGCCCCAGCTTCTCCGCCAGCCTCTTGGCAAACACAGCAGCCCCGGCACCTGACCAGTGGGAGTCCGTCCGCCAGTAGGTCTGCGACCTGGTCATCGCTGACCGCAGCGCCAGCCAGTTCGGGTGCTGGTACGAGTCGAGGATCCGGTTCTGCTCAGCGATCCCGTCCAGCGCGCACTGCCCGCCCGGTACGACGTCCGGCGGCTCCACCACCGACGACTTGTTCGGCCCGAGGGAGAACACCACGCGCCGCCCCGACCGCTGGATCACCTCGCTCAGCGCGGCCATCCCGTCCAGCCCGGCCTGGAACCCCGGCGTCTGCTTGCACGCCTTCGTGAAGTCCTCGCCGAGGAACAGGTACCCGTCGTCCCCGCGCACGACCTTCCCCGACGCCGGCGGCTCCCGCAGCACGTTGAAGTCGAACCACGACTTCGCCCGGACGGCGGTCGAGCGCCCCGCCAGCCGGTCCGACGCCCACGGGCCGACCGCGTCCAGCGCGTCCCAGCCCGCCGACGCCTTGGGCGCGGGCGCGATCGCCCGGTTGTCGACCGGCGCCTGCCGAAAGCCCACGGCGTACCCGAAGGCCGGCCCGAACACGAACACGAACGCGACCACCCCGGCGACGACCTGACCTCGTCTCACCACATCCCCCTGTCAGAACTGGAAGTACAAGAACGGGCTGAACGTCCCGGCCACCGCCACCATCGCGGCGTACGGCGAGAGCACGAGCGCGGCGGCCTTCAGCGACCGGCGCGCCCAGCGCGGTGTCTCCTGCAGCCCGTCGATCACCCGGCCGGTCACCCACGTTGCCGGGAGCAACACCGTCGCCAGGACGAGCACGAGCAGCGCGACCCGGTGCCCGGACAGCAGCACCGCGACGTCCGGCGCGACCGACCAGCCGTGCCACGGCATGATCATTGCCTGCAGCATCTTTCCGGCGGCCGGCAGCGACTCGGCCCGGAACAACACCCAGCCGAAGACGACCAGCACGAACGTGATGACCCGCCGCGGCCAGGCCCAGCGGTCCGAGCGGCCGAGCCCGGTGGCGCGTTCGATGATCAGCAGCACGCCGTGGAAGGCGCCCCAGACCACGAACGTCCAGGCGGCGCCGTGCCACAGCCCGGTGACCAGGAAGACGATGCTGAGGTTCCGGTACGTGCGGAAGGTACCGCCGCGGTTGCCGCCGAGCGGCACGTACAGGTAGTCGCGGAACCAGCGCGACAGCGACTGGTGCCAGCGCCGCCAGAAGTCGGTCACCGAGATCGCGGAGTACGGGCGCTCGAAGTTTTCCGGCAGCCGCAGGCCGAACATCATCCCGAGGCCGATCGCCATGTCGGAGTACCCGGAGAAGTCGAAGTAGATCTGCCCGGCATAGGCGAGCGCGCCGATCCACGCGGTCGCCGTCGACGGGTCCTCGGAGGCGAAGGCCGCGTCGGCCAGCGGAGCCAGCGAGTCCGCGATCACCACCTTCTTGAACAGGCCCCAGGCGAACCGCGGGAAGCCCTCGGCGAAGTCGGCGAACCGGTCCCGGCGCGAGTCGCGGAGCTGGTCGGCGATCTCGTGGTAGCGCACGATCGGGCCGGCGACCAGCTGCGGGAACATCGCGATGTAGGTGACGAAGGTGAGCGGGTTGCGCATCGGCAGCCGGACGCCGCGGTAGACGTCGACGACGTACGACAGGTGGTGGAAGGTGAAGAAGCTGATCCCGATCGGCAGCGCCAGGCTGACGATCCGGGTGTCGCCGAGGCCGAGTCCCTGCGCGATCGAGTGCACCGCGGTGGACGCGAAGCCGGCGTACTTCCAGACCGCCAGGACGGCGAGGTCCGCGGCGACGGTCGCGACGACGACGGCCTTGCGGCGCCGGATCGGGAGCGCGCCGATCGCCAGCCCCGCGGCGTAGTTGACCGCGATCAGCGCCAGCAGGAGCAGCACGAACTCCTTGCCACCGACGGCGTAGAAGCCGAGCGAGAACACCGCGAGCACACCATTGCGGGCGCGGTGCGGCAGGATCCAGCTGGCCAGCAGCACCGCGGGCAGGAAGTACCACAGGAACAGTGGCGCGGCGAAGGACAAGGCTGATCTCCCCCCAGGTCGAAAGCAGCTACGGCACCACTAGATACGGACGTACGCCGTCCGAGGACGCCTCTAGTGCCCTAGATGCCTTGGGGAGCGAAGAAGTTGCGTCAGCCGAGCCGAGCCTGCAGGTCGTCGGCAGTGGGGTGGTCCAGGTCGGTCAGCAGGGTCAGGGCCGACTGCCACGAGCTGCGGGCGGCCGGCTGGTCGCCCAGCTCCTGGTGGACGTCGCCGAGGTTCTGCAGCATCAGGGCCTGGTAGTAGAGGTCGTTCAGCTCGCGGTAGAGCGACAGGGCCTTGCGGTAGCAGGCGATGGCTTCGCCGTACGCCGACTGGCAGCGGTAGGCGTAGCCGAGGTGGTCCCAGGTCGCTGCCTCGCCCAGCTTGTGGTCGACCTGCTGGTAGAGGCGCTGCGCCTGCTGGCAGTACTGCAGCGCCAGCTCGTACTCGCCGAAGGTGTTGGCGTGCAGCAGGCCCAGCGAGTTCAGCGCGAGGGCCTGGCCGGTCCGGTGCCCGGCTGCCTTGAACAGGTCGGACGCGACGAGGTCGTGCTCGTACGACTCCTTCAGACGGTCCTGCTCGGCCAGTACGAACGCCAGCATGCGTTCGCACCACGCCTGCGCCACCGGGTCACCCTTGGCCAGCTCCAGTGCTCGCTCAGCCTCCGACTGCGCTTCGGGGAGGCGCTGCTGCCGGGCCAGGGCGTGGGCGCGGTAGCGGCGGGCCATCACCTGCGCTGCTGCGTCGCCGGAGCGCTCGCAGGCGTAGACCGCCGTACCCATCACGTCGACCCAGGTGCTCCAGAGGCCGCGGCGCTCCAGGTAGCCGGTCATGGTGCGGGCCAGGTGGGTGGCGTGGCCGTCGAAGCCTCGGCGTACGGCGTGCTCGACGAGCGCAACCAGGTTCGGGCACTCCTGCTCGAACCAGTCGAACGCCTCCTGGTAGCCGCCGAAGCTCAGCGCGTACGGCGTACCGGCGGGTGCGGGCAGCTCGTCGGGGTCGCGGTGCGGGCGGAGCCACTGGTCCCCGGCGTCCGCCGTACGGAGGTAGTGGTCGAGCAGGCGGTGCAGCGGCGGCCCGTCCTCGGCGGCGAGCTCGGCTGCGTAGGTGCGGAGGAGGTCGTGGGCGGTGTAGCGGCCGGGGGAGTGCTGGGTGAGGAGGTGGGCTCGCTCCAGCTCGGCGAGGGCCGGTGCGATGCGGTCGGGGGTTGTACCGGCCAAAGCAGCTGCTGCATCGACGGAGAGGTCCGGGCCGGGATGAGCGCCGTAGAGCCTGAAGACCTGCGCCGAGGTTGCCTTGACGAGCTGGTACGACCAGGAGAAGACAGCGCGGAGGTCAGTGGCCTCGTCCTCGCCGGCGAACGCGTCCAGCCCTTGCCTGGTACGCCGTAGGTCGGTGGCGACCGCGGTGAGCGACCAGGTTGGGTGTGCCGCGGCGTGGGCGGCGACCAGCGACAGAGCCAGGGGGAGGCGGGCAGCGAGCTCGATGAGGTCCTCTACAGCGTCCGGCTCGGCCTGCACCCGGTCGCTGCCGACTGCGCCGGTCAGGAGGGCTGCAGCCTGGTCCCAGTCCATCAGGTCGAGGTTGACCGGGGTAGCGCCCTCTGTGGCGAGCAGGCCAGGCAGGGCGTCGCGGCTGGTGACCAGCACTCGGCAGGTGTTGCCGCCGGGGAGCAGCGGCCGGACCTGCGCGGCGCTGCGGGCGTTGTCGAGGACGATCAGCATCCGGCGGTCCTTGAGCAGCGTCCGGTACAGCGCGGACTGCGCTGCCTCACCGGCGGGGATCCGGCCGGGCATGGACTGCAGCGCGTCGAGGAAGCCGCGGACGGCGTCAGCAGGGTCGACCAGCTCGCCGGAGGGGTCGAAGCCGCGCAGGTTGACGTAGAGCTGGCCGTCGGGGAAGTCGGCGCGCTCAGCCCACTGGACCGCCAGCGAGGTCTTGCCGACTCCCGCCGTACCGGAGACGACCGCTATCGAGCCGGTCGGACTCAGTAGGGCTCGGTCGAGCGCCTCCAGCTCCTGCGTGCGGCCGATGAAGGTACGCCCGACTGCCGGCAGCTGGTGCGGGACGGTCTGGTGACTCGTACGAGCGGCTGCTGCGCGGGCGTCCGTCGCCAGCACGGCCTGGTGGAGGCGGCGGAGCGCTGGGCCCGGGTCGAGCCCCAGCTCGTCGGCCAGGTGCCGGGAGGCCTCGCTGTACGTCGCCAGCGCGTCAGCGGGCTGACCGGCGGCGATCTGGCTCTGCATGAGCAGCGCCCACAGGGACTCGCGCAGCGGGTAGCGGCGGGTCAGGCTGCGTAGCTCGGCGCCCACCTGGTCGCCGTGCTCGAGCTTGGCAGCCAGGAGCAGCTCGGTGGCGTGCAGGCGCTCCTCGGTGAGAGCAGGGACCGCATCCCGGATCAGCGCCCCGGCGGCGAGGCCGGCGAGCGGCTCCCCGCGCCAGAGAGCCAGCGACTCGGTCAGCAGCCGTATGCGCTCGTCCGGGTCGGCGGTCGTCGTACTGGCCTCGACAAGGTCGCGGAAGCGGGTCAGGTCGATCTCCGCCGGGTCGACGGTGATCACGTAGCCCGCGGCCTCGGTGCGGATCAGCGGACGGCCCAGGAGAGTGCGCAGGCGGGACATGTAGGTCTGGAGGGCCGCCCGAGGCCTGGCGGGGAGGTCCTCCTCCCACAGCGTGTCCATCAGCTCCTGGCCCGCGACCACGCGGTTCGGCTGCAGGAGGAGGGTCGCCAGCAGGACCCGGAGGCGGTTCGCGGCCAGCTCGATCCGCCGGCCGGAGTCGTCGAGGACCTCCACCGGACCGAGCAGCCGGAATTCCATGGCGCCATTGTGGCCCCCCGACGGGCGTGAAAGCGCCACGAAAGCGTCATGAATGCGCCAACCGTCATGCTCGCCGGACGAGCAGCCGAGGTCGTGACCGGCCGCTCACCGGGTTCCGAGGGAGGAGCGCTCGCCCGTCAGGGGAGGGGCGAGAGTCTGGGGGCGCGGGGGGGGGGGGGGGGGGGGGGGGGGGGGGGCGAGGGGGAGGGGGGGGGGGGGGGGGAGGAAGAAGAGGGAGGGGAGGGGGGGAGGGGGGGGGGGGGGGGGGGGGGGTGTGGGGAGTCGACGTGTCCATATCG
>NZ_JBVJNV010000002.1:0-135478 GCF_055583505.1 Kribbella sp. NPDC104740
CCCCCCCCCCCCCCCCCCCCCCCCCCCCCCCCCCCCCCCCCCCCCCCCCCCCCCCCCCCCCCCCCCCCCCCCCCCCCCCCCCCCCCCCCCCCCCGCCGGTCCTCGCGCTGCCGGTCCCCGTGCCGCCGGTGCCCTCCGCCACCTGCCCCTCCGCCACCGGTCCGCTCGCCATCGGCCTCCGCGCCACCCGCCCCCGCGCGTCCGATCCCTGCGCCGCCGGTTCCTGCGCCGCCGGTTCCTGCGCCGCCGGTTCCTGCGCCGCCGGTCCCCTCGTGACCGGCCTCCTCGCGACCGACCACGTGCGACCGGTCTCCGCGCCACCGGTCCCCTCCGCTACCTGCCCCCTCCGCCACCGGTCCGCTCGCCATCGGCCTCCGCGCCAGCGGCCCCGCGCCACCCGCCCCTGCGCGTCCGGGCCCCGCGCTGCCGATCAGCCGAAGTAGTGGCTCTGGGCAAGATCTTCGAGGAGACCGATCTCGGTGGGCTCCCAGCCGAGCAGTTCGCGGGTCCGGGTCGCGGTCGTCGGGTTGTCGATCGCGACGAAGTGGGCGAGGTAGCCGACGTACTCCGGTGCCTGGTCCTTGCTGATCGAGCGAGCCGGGAGGCCGAGGCCGCGGCCCAGTGCTTCGGCGATCTGCCGGAACTCGACCCCTCCGTCGTGCACTGCGTGCAGTCGCGCACCCGCCGGTGCCGACTCGAGCGCCAGCCGGTACAGGCGGGCCGCGTCGAGGGTGTGCACCGACGACCAGCGGTTCACGCCGCTGCCGACGTACGCCGAGAAGCCGTTGCGGCGGGCGAACTCGATCAGCGACCGGATGAACCCGGTGTCGAGCGGTCCGTGCACGATCGGCAGCCGGACGACCGACGAGCGGATCTGCTTGGCGGCCAGGTCGACGACGAGGTTCTCGGCGTCGATGCGGTAGCCGCCGGGCAGGGTGTCGTCCTCGGTGCCCGGGCGGTCGAGCCCGGCCCCGGCGAGCAGGCCGGTGCCCGACGTACCGACGAACGGTTTGCCGGTGCCGGCCAGGACGTCGGCGATCGCGCGGACGGCGGTGAGGTCGGAGTCGGCGGCGCCGGTGAGGTCGCCGGCCGCCATGGCGTCGTGGCGGAACGCGAGATGAACGACGCCGTCGGCAGCATCAGCTGCGGCGCGCAGGGTGTCGAGATCGTCGAGGTCGCCGCGGACGACCTCGACGCCCCAGCCGGCCAGGCGTGCGGCGGAGGCATCCGACCGGGCGAGCCCGACGGCCTGGTGGCCGTGCCGCTGGAGTTCGGGGACGAGGGCGGAGCCGAGGTGGCCGGTGGCTCCGGTGACGAAGACGCGCACGGTGGTGTCCTTCCAGTGATGTCATTGAGTGACATCACCGAGCCTACACCCGTGATGTCACTCGATGACATCGCATAGGATCGGCCTCATGGTGCGCTGGGAACCGGACGCTGCGGGTCGACTCCGCGAGGCCGCGATGGCCCTGTATGCCGAACAGGGCTACGACGGCACGACCGTCGCGGAGATCGCCGATCGGGCCGGCGTGACCGCGCGCACGTTTTTCCGCCACTTCGCGGACAAGCGTGAGGTGCTGTTCGCGGGTTCATCGGAGCTGGAGGATTTGATGGTCGCGGCGGTCGCCGCGGCCCCGGCCGGTGCCGGCGCGATGGACGCGGTCGCGGCGGGTGTCCTCGCGGCGGGCGAGGTCTTCGAAGGGCGCCGCGACCACGCGCGCCGGCGTCAGGCGCTGATCGTGGCGACCCCGGAACTACGGGAGCGCGAGTTCATCAAAATGGCTGCGCTGGCTACGGCCTTCACCGCGGCCCTGCAGGCCCGCGGGGTGCCCGCACCCCGCGCGGCTCTCGCGGCGGAACTGGGCGTCACGATCTTCCGGGTGGCGTTCGAGCGCTGGGTTGACGGACCGGAGGGCGACCTGGAGAAGGTGCTGCGATCGACCCTCGCCGAACTGGCCGACCTGACCACCTGAGTCGCCGAGGTGTGCGACCCGGCCCTGCCAACCCGGCCGACCTGACCTCCTGAGCCGCCGACGTGCGCGACCCGGCCCTGCCAACCCGGCCGACCTGACCTCCTGAGTTGCCGACGTGTGCGACCCGGCCCTGCCGAACTGGTCGACCTGACCATCTGAGTCGCCGAGGTGTGCGACCCGGCCCTGCCAACCTGGCCGACCTGACCTCCTGGGTCGTGGACGTACGCGACCCAGCCCTGCCGAGGTGACCAGCGGACACGCTGGGCGGAATGGGATGCATACGCCGTACCGGTCGATGGCTCGGCGAGCCGTGGGTCGTCGCGCCCGGTGAAGTCCAGCCGGCCCTGCTTCGGCTCGTGCCCGGGCCGGGGACGGGTGCATCCGTGTCGATCGGCGCCAGGACAGGTAGTCACTCGGGCTGCGGAGGCGGCCCCGTCTTCGGTCGGCGGGTCTTGCGGATCAGGCTCTTGAGCAGCGCCGGCGTTTCCTGCGGCGGTGGAATGGTCGCGGCGAGGGTGTCGAGGATCTTGGTGTAGGCGTCGACGTCGTCGCGCTTGTCCAGGTACAGCGCGCTGGTGAGGTGCTCCAGATAGACCACGTCCGGGAGGTCCGGCTTGGGAAAGCGCAGGACTGTGAAGGCGCCGCCGGAGGCTGCGTGGCCGGCGCTGCTGGTGGGGATGATCTGAAGGGTGATGTTCGGGCGCTGGATCGCGTCGAGGAGAGCGTTCAACTGGGCGCGGAGGACGTCAGGACCGCCGATCGGGCGTTGCAGGGCGGATTCCTCGACGATCGCCCAGAGCTTCAGCGGCGGTTCGCGGTCGAACATGACCTGGCGAGTGCGGCGCAGGGCGACGAACTGCTCGATCTCTGACTCGGTGCGGTCGCCGGTTGCGGTGAGCTGGGCGACGGCTCGCGTGTACTCCGGGATCTGCAGCAGGCCGGGAACGTACTGGATCTCGTACGTGCGGATCAGCTCGGCCGCGGCCTCCAGGCCCAGGTAGGCGTCGAACCAGTCGGGGGTGACGTCGCCGTACTGGTGCCACCAGCCGGGGTTGTTCGCGTCGCGGGCCAGCTGGACCAGGCGGTCGCGTTCGGCTTCGTCGCGGACGTCGTACAGAGTGAGGAGGTCGAGGACATCGCGTTCCTTGAATCCGACGCGGCCGAGCTCGAGGCGGCTGATCTTCGACTCCGAGCCGCGGATCGCCCAGCCGGCGTCGGCGCGACTGACCGCGGCGCGCTCCCGCAGTCGCCGCAGGTGCGCGCCCAGCATGATGCGCAGGGCCGTCGGCCCCGGCTCGTTCCGCCCGGCCATGCAGCCAGTTTACAGGAAGATCGAACAGATGTTCGAGTCGGGTGGGAATCTGTGACGGGTGGGACGAATGAGGTCAGCGCAGCGTTTTGGTGAACATGAGCACGGCGTCGTCGTCGAGCCGGACAAGCTCGCCGGGCGGTACCTGGCGGTGGTCGTAGATGACGCCGCGGCCGTCGGGGAGGTAGCCGCGGCGGACGTACATGCGCTGCGCGGTGCCGTAGTCGGCGTACAGGCCGACGCCGAGGCCGACGACGTCGGAGCGCTCGGCCACCGACGCCTCGGCGGCGTCCATCAGGCTGCTGCCGATGCCGCGGCGCCGGTACGCGGGCAGCACGTTGAAGTCCTGGATCTCCGGCATACCGCCGAACGGCTCGTACGGCGATCGCCAGTTGACCGTCACGTAGCCGGCGATCTGGTCGTCGACGGTGGCGATGAAGGTGCTGCGGCTGCCGGACTGCTCGTCGGCAAGGTACTGGTTGAACGTGGTGATCGGTTTGTCCCAGCCGGCCGCGGCGAAGGCGGCGAAGAGGTCGGCGGGGTCGGTGTCGACCATCGGGCGGATCGTGGACGTCATGAGGCTCCCCAGCGGCTGGACGATCCCGCGAGCGTACGGCGTGTGCTGCGTCGGGGGCGCGTGAATTAGTTGGGCGGCAGTGTCGCCTGGACGCAGGAAGTGCCCGCGCGGCGAGTGCACGATCTGCTTCGGCTCGACGCCGACCGCGGCGAGCGCCTGGCCGAGCTGCGCGGGGCGCGCGAGCTTGCGGGTGCGGGCGCGCGGGGGTGCGGGGCTGCGCGGGCTTGCGGGGTGCGCGAGCCTGCGGGCTGCACGAACTTGCGCGGCTGCCTGGGCTAGCGGGGATGGGGGGCTAGCAGGGGGTGTGGGGTTCGCCGGGGGTGCGCGGGCTTGCGGGGGTGCGGGGTTGTGCGAGCCTGCGGGGCCGCGCGAATTGGCTGGGCCGCGGGGGACGTCGGGCTGCGTGAATTGGCTGGGCTGCGCGAATTAGCCGGGTAACCCCGGGTCGAGCTCGCGGCGCGCAAACGCGACCTTGCCCGGGTCGCGCGACGGCAGCGTCGGCGGCCGCGCGGAGTAGTTGGGCTGCGTGAATCGGCCGGGCCGCGCGGGTTAGTCGGGCTGCGCGAATCAGCCGGATACCCCCGGGCCGAGCTCGCGGCGCGCGAACGCGAGCTGGCCTGGGTTGCGCGACAGCAGCGTCGGTGGCCGCGCGGTCGATGCGGCCGGGTGGGTGGTTGGTCAGTCGCGGTAGTGCTTGGATCGGCAGTCGGTGGACCGGGGGTCGGTCGCGGTGGTATCCGGATCGGCAGTCGGTCGACCGGGGGTCGGTCGCGGTGGTACTTGGATCGGTAACCGGCGGACCGGCGGTCAGTCGCGGAGGTACTCGGCTCGCCAGCGGAGTGCGGTGGGGTCGGTGGGGCTGGGGGCCTGGTCGAGCTGGATCAGGCGGAGGTCGTTCTCGGCGAAGGCGTTGATGCCGGCTCGGGTCAGGGGCCAGGGTGGGCCTTCGACGGCGGCGTCGGGGACGTCGTCGGGGCGGGCGAAGGCGATGACGACGAGGGTGCCGCCGGGGCGGACCTGTTCGCCGACCTGGTGGGTTGCTTCCGGCTGGATCGCGATGGGGAGCGCCTGGACGGTGAAGATCTCGATGACCAGGTCGAAGGCGCGGTGCCACTCGGCGGGTGGGTTGAGGAGGTCGGCCACTTGGTAGTGGGCCTTGGAGTCGGGGTGAGCCTGCTCGGCGGCGGCGACCGCGGTGGGGGAGATGTCGAAGGCGATGGTGTCGTAGCCGAGGTCGGCGATCAGTTCGGCGTCCCAGCCGGTGCCCGCGCCGACGATCAGGGCGCGCTTGCCGGTGCCGTCTGGCTGGGCGGTGGAGATCCAGTCGGCGAGGAGCGGGTGGGCCATGCCGCGGTCCCAGGGGATGACGGCGCGGCCGTCGGCCGCGGCGGAGTACAGCTCCTCGAACCAGCCGGTGGGGTTGTCGGCTTCGAGCGCCTCGTGGGCGAGCAGGCGCGACGCGGCGTCCGGGTCCGGCGCGCCCGCGGCGGCGGACGAGTCGGCGCCCGGCGAGGCCGGAGAGGCGGCGGAGTCGGCGCCCGACGAACCCGATGCACCGGGGGAGTCGACGCCCGGCGTGCCCGTTGCTGCGCCCGCGGGGTCGGAGGCAGCGCCCGGCGGGATTGGGGCAGCCGGGGAGTCCGCGCCCGTTGCCGCGTCCGCCGGGTCGGAGGCAGCACCCGCCGAAATCGAGGCAGCAGAGGAGTCCGCGCCCGATGGGGTCGAGGCGGCAGGGGATTCCGCGCCCGACGGGCCCGGGGCGGCAGAGGAGTCTCCGTCCCGCGAGGCCGCGGCGTCCGCCTCCGGCGCGACCGAAGCGTCCGCCTTTGATGGGGCCGGAGAAGTGCTGTCCTGCGGGGTCATGAGGCCTCGTCTGGTTGGTGGATGTTCTGGAGGGTCTGCACCGTGTCTGCTTCGGCGGGGGTCTTGTCTTCGCGGTAGCGGAGGACGCGGGCGAAGCGGAGGGCCATGCCGGCGGGGTAGCGCGGGGACGTCTGGACGCCGTCGAAGGCGATCTCGACGACGATCTCGGGGCGGAGGTAGACGGTGTAGTTGTCGCGGCTGGTTTCGATCTGCTGGAAGCGGTCGGTCTGCCAGCGGAGGAGCTCGTCGGTGAGGCCCTTGAAGGTTTTGCCCATCATGACGAACTCGCCGGTGGTCTCGTCGCGGGCGCCGAGGTGCAGGTTCGACAGCCAGCCGGTACGGCGGCCGTGGCCCCACTCGGCGGCGAGGACGACCAGGTCGAGGGTGTGGGTCTGCTTGACCTTCACCCAGCCCGAGCCGCGGCGGCCGGCCTCGTACGGGATCGACAGCGACTTGACCATCACGCCCTCGTGGCCGCGCTTGACCGCGTCGGCGAAGAAGGCCTGGCCGGCCTCGGGATCGTCGGTGACGAGCCGGGGGATGCGCCGGTGCTCGGGGACGAGTTTGCTCAGCCACTCGTGGCGTTCGGCGCCGCCGAGGCCGATCAGGTCCTGGCCGTCGAGGTGCAGGATGTCGAAGAAGTACGGCGTGAGCGGGACTGTCTCCGGGCCGGTCGCGGCGCGGGTCGCCGTACGGGAACCGGTGACCTGGAAGGCCTCCGGGCGGCCGTCGGGGCGGAGGGCGATCAGCTCGCCGTCGAGGACGACCTGGTCGGCCTTCAGCTCGAGAGTGGCGGTGACGACCTCGGGCACGCGGCTGGTGATGTCGTCGAGGGTGCGGGTGTACACGACGACATCCGGGCCGTTGCGGTGGACCTGGATGCGGATGCCGTCGAGCTTCCACTCCAGCGCGGCAGGCGAGCCGGTCTTCGTCATCGCCTCGGCGACGGTGGTCGCGGACTGGGCGAGCATCGGCTGCACACCCCGGCCGACCTCCAGGCCGAACTGGGTGAGACCGGCTTCGCCCTCGGTCAGTACGGCGACCGCGACGGGCGCGGCGGCACCGCGGAGCATCGTCGCGGCGCGGATCTTGTCGAGCGGGATGCCGGTGGCTTTCGCGACGGCGTCGGCCATCACGCCGTCGAGGGCGCCCTGCCGAAGCTCGCCGGCGACGAGGAGGCGGAGGAACGTCTGCTCGGCCTCGGTGGCGCGGGAGAACAGCGCGTCGACCGCGGCGCGTTTGCGGGCCTGGGAACCGGTGCCGGAGATCTCGGAGAGCTCGGCGAAGGCCCGGTCGACCTCCTCCACGGTCAGAGATGGCTCGGTGGCCGGTGCGGGGACGTCGGTGAGCGTGCGCCAGCCCACGCCGGTACGCCGCTGGCGCAGCTCACCGGACAGGTAGGTGACGACGACCTCGGTCTCCACCGGGTCGGTCACGGCTGAGAGCAGCTCGGCGATGAAGCCGGCCTTGGCCAGCCGTGACCTGGTCCCGCTGAGAGCGGTGGAGGTGGCAACCACGTCGGCGAGCAACATGAGTTCAGTCTTACTCATGCCACCGACAGAATCCGGGACTTCGGCCCGGCTCAGGGGAGCTTGGGCAGGTCGTCCAGGAAGTCGGCGGACGGCGTGAAGAACAGGGTGCCGGTGGCGGCGGTGGAGAAGTCGAGGATCCGGTCGTAGTTACCTTCCGGCTCGCCGAGGAACATCCGGTGCAGCATCAGCTCGGTGACGGCCGGGTCCTTGGCGTAGCCGATGAAATAGGTGCCGAACTCGGCTTCGCCGATCGATCCGAACGGCATGTTGTCGCGGAGGATTTGGAGCTCGTTGCCGTCCTCGTCCTCGATGACGTTGAGGGCGATGTGCGAGTTGGACGGCTTGACGTCGTCGTCGAGCTCGATGTCCTCGAGCTTGGTGCGGCCGATCACGAGCTGCTGCTGCTCGACGGTCAGGGCGTTCCAGGCCTTCATGTCGTGCAGGTACTTCTGGACGATCACGTAGCTGCCGCCGGCGAAGTCGGGGTCCTCGGGGCCGACCAGGACGGCGTCCTCGGCGTCACGGCCGGTCGGGTTCTCGGTGCCGTCGACGAAGCCGAGCAGGTCGCGCATCTCGAAGTACTTGAAGCCGTGCACCTCGTCGACGACCGTCGCCGCGCCGTCGAGGATCTTCATGATCTGCTGGGCCAGCTCGAAGCACTGGTCGAGGTGGGCGGCGCGGATGTGGAACAGCAGGTCGCCCGGGGTGGAGACGGCCTTGTGCTTGCCGCCGTTCAGCTCGATGAAGGGGTGCAGGGCGCGGGGACGGGGGCCGGAGAAGAGGCGGTCCCAGACGTCGGAGCCGATGCTGGTGACGCAGGACAGGTTGCCGGCCGGGACGCGGAAACCGACCGAGCGGGTGAGGCCGCTGACGCGCTCGAGAAGGTCACGGGCCGTCTCCTCGCCGCCGGGCTCGATGCGGACCACGAGAAAGATCGCCGAGCCGGTCAACGGCATCAGCACCGACTGCGGCAGCGCGCGCGTCGAGGCGGTCGGACCAGGGGTCGGGTCGGTCACCATCACAGGCTCCTCAGGGGTTCGTACGACGTTCGGACAGCAGGATGCCGGACGGGTGTTTCGGGACGGAGCGGCGGGGTGGGCGGATCAGACAGCCGACGAATGCGCGCGAGTGGCGTAGGTGCTCACGACGGGCGCATCAGGCGGTCCAGGAAGGCGATCAGAAGGGCCTCGCGCAGCGGTGGGGGAGCTACGTCGAGGAGGGCGTTGACGGGGGCCATTCGGGTGGGGAGCGTGCCGGACGACGCGGTGTCGCCGAGGCCGGCGATGGAGAGGAGGCCGTCGAAGGCGGCGTCGTCGAGGGTCGACGGGTCGAGGGCGACGGCGGCCGCGGCGAGGTCGGGGGAGATCTGGACGGGGCCGGACTTCTGGGCTGCCTGAGTCGCTGTAGTGAGAGCAGCGACGAGGGAGTCGAGGCGGGATGCGGTGGCTGCGCTGACCGTCAGGTGGAGGGACGGCGGTTGGGCGCCGAAACTCAACTGGGGCTGGACGAACCAGCCGAGGGCGGCCATCTTGTCGGCGATGGTGAAGACGTCGGCGCGGGCGTCGGATCGGAGCGCGACCAGGGTGGTCGTGGGAGGGGCGAGGACGGTGAGGCCGTCGATCTCGGCTGCTCGCGCGGCGAGCGAGAGCGTGGCGTCGTGGGCGGTGCGGGCGAGGCGGGTGTAGCCCTCGTCGCCGATGTGGTTGACGACGGCCCAGGCGGCGGCGAGGGGAGCGCCGGATTTCGTGGACTGCATGGTCGAGTTGAGCATCGTGTAGCCGGGCCAGGCGGCGCTGGCGAAGTACTGCGGGCGGCGGAGCGCCGGGTCGTGGTGGAGCAGGATGGACGCGCCCTTGGGGGTGTAGGCGTACTTGTGGAGGTCGACCGAGATGCTCGTGACGCCCGGTACGGCGAAGTCGAAGGCCGGTACGGCGCGGCCGTCGAGGCGGAGGTAGGGCAGGATCCAGCCGCCGATGCAGGCGTCGACATGGCAGCGGACGCCGCGCTCGGCTGCCGCGGCGGCGATCTCGGGGATCGGGTCGATGACGCCGTGGGCGTACGAAGGAGCGCTGGCCACGACGAGGACGGTGTTGCCGTCGATGGCTGCGGCGATGTCGGATGGGCGCGGGGTGAACGTCAATGGGTCGACGTCGACCACGATCGCGCGGACGCCGAAGTAGTGCGCGGCCTTGTGGAAGGCGGCATGCGCGGTCGCCGGGATCACCATGTTCGGAGACGAGACAGAGACGGCATCACGGGCGGCCTGGACAGCAAGCAGCACCGACTCCGTGCCGCCCGACGTGACCGTCCCCACCGCCGACGGTCCGTTCAGCAGCCGCCGCGCCCACCCGACCAGATCGTTCTCCAGCGTTCGCAAGCTCGGGAAGACCGTCGGGTCCAGCCCGTTCGTCGCGCCGTACTGCGCGAGCGCCGCGCGCCCGATCTCGTCGGCCTCGGCCAACCCCGAGTCGTACACGTACGCCAGCGTGCTCCCGCCATGCGTGGGCAGGTCGCCCTCCTGCAGTGCGCGCAGCCGGGTGAGGACGTCGGTCATCGGGCCTCCAGGACTTCGTCGGCGGTCAGTCGGTAGCGGGTCAACGAGAAGAAGCTCAGGCCGATCAACACGGCGGGGACCAGCGACAGCCCGATCACGATCGCGGTCAGAGCGGATCCGGGCTGCACAGCGTTCTGGTCGGTCGACGACACATATCCGCCCACCGCGAGCACGACGGCGTACAGACCAGGACCGAGCGCCAGCCCGAGCGTCTCCCCGGCCGTCCACACTCCGGTGAACACACCAGCCCTCCGTACGCCGCTGCGCGCCGAATCGACCGCCGCGACATCCGGCAGCATCGCCAGCGGGAACACCTGCGCGCCCGTGAAGCCGATCCCGACGATGCCCGTGGCGACGTACACGCACCACGTCGGCACGTGCTGCGCCGTCGCCAACGCCAGCGACCCGATGCCGAGCACGGTCGAGGCCGCCAGGAAGCCGGTGCGCTTGCCGAAGCGGTTCCCGAAAGCCAGCCACAGCGGGCTCACCAGCAGCGCCGGGCCGACCACGCACACGAAGCCGATCGTCGCCGCGCCCGGATCGCCCAGCACGTACCGAGCGAGGTAGTCGATGCCCGCGAGCATCGCGCCGATCGCGAGTGCCTGGAGCATCAGCGTGATCAGCAACCAGCGGAAGTCGCGGACGGAGGCGACGAGCCGCAGCTGGTCGCGCAGCGTGCCGGTCGTCTCCTGCGGGCGCCCGATCGGCGCGCGCCGCGTCCCGACGTACGCGCCGATCGTTCCGGCCGCGAGCAGCACGGCGACGGCCAGACCCATCACCCGGTACCCGTCGCGGCCGCCGATCGCGTCGCGGATCGCGGGCGACGCGCCGCCGCTGATCAGGATCGCCAGGGTCAGGAACGCGACGCGCCACGACATCATCCGGGTGCGCTCGGCGTACGAGTCGGTGATCTCGGCGGGCATCGCGATGAACGGCACCTGGAAGAACGCGTACGCCGTCGCGCAGGCGACGAACGCGAGCAGCACCCAGGTCGCGTTCAGCGCCTTCGAGCCGAGGTCGGGCGCGGCGAACAGCACCGCGAAGCAGACCGCGAGCGCGAGCCCGCCGCGGAGCAGGAACGGGCGGCGCGGGCCGAGCGGCGACCGGTGGTGGTCGCTGATCCGGCCGGCGACCGGGTTGAGCAGGACGTCGAGCGCCTTCGGGAGCAGGACGATCGCGCCGGCCGCTCCGGCGGCGATGCCGAGGGTGTCGGTCAGGTAGGGGAGCAGCAGCAGGCCCGGGACGGTGCCGAACGAACCGGTGGCGACCGAGCCCAGGGCATAGCCGATCCGCACTCGGCGCTGCTGCTGGTTCGGCATGACGGAAGCATGTCAAACAACAGCGATCGCGTGTCGAGCTTCGTCCACAGGGGTGGACTTGAGCCGATCTCATAGAGTCACGGCATGGCGTCGCAGGGAGGACCACCGCAGGACCAGCCGCAGCAGCCGGGCTACGGCCAGCCGCCCTTGCCCGGAGGCCAGCAGCTGCCCGGCGAGCCCGGCTTCTGGTCACCCCAGCAGCCCCCGCCGTGGACCGGCCCGCAACAGCCCTACCCACCACAGCCCTACCCCCAGCAACAACCCCCGTACGGCCAGCCGCCCTACGGCCAGCACCCGTACGGTCAAGTGCCGTACAACATGCGCCCGCCGGAGCCTCGCCAGATCCCCGCCCCGCCCGGCACCCCGTTCCACCAGCTCGCCCGCAACGCTCCCCACAAGTGGTGGCGACCGCTCCTCGGCACCCTGGCCCTGGCCGCCTTCGCGTTCTTCGCGACGATCGCCGTCTTCCTCGTCTGGAGCATCGTCCACGGCGCGATCACCGGCGACTTCCCCGACGGCGAAGGCGACCAGCTCTTCCCGACCGACCTCGAGAACCTCGCCAGCACCCTCGTGATGCTCGCGATCCTCACCCCGGCCGTCGTTTTCACCGCCTGGGCGATCCAGCGGCGCCCGGCCTGGAGCGTCGCCTCGGTGCTGAACAAGATCCGCTGGAAGTGGCTCCTGCTCGCCTGCCTGCCGGCCCTCGGCTACCTGGCGGTCTCGGTCGCCCTCACCGCGCTGGTGGACCAGATCTTCCCGAACGCCGACCCGGCCGCGGCTGACGACGGCAGCTGGATCGGCTTCGCCGCCTTCATCGGCCCGGCGCTGCTGATCCTGTGCCTGGTCCCGTTCCAGTCCGCCGCGGAGGAGTTCGTGTTCCGCGGTTGGCTCGTCCAGGCGATCGGTGCGTACGGTCCGCGCGGCGAGTCCCGCAACCTGTTCACCAGACTCTTCCGTACGCCGTGGCCGGCGCTCGTGATCAGCAGCGCGCTGTTCGTCTCCGCGCACGGCTACACCGGCTGGGCGCTGATCGACATCTTCCTGTTCGCGATGACGGTCGGCTGGCTGACCGTGCGGACCGGTGGCATCGAGGCCGCGATCGCGCTGCACGCGCTGAACAACCTGCTCGCGTTCCTGTTGCCTGCGGCAACGGGTGACCTGGGCAGCTGGGCCGACCAGGGCGGTGCGCCGTGGACGCTGCTGCTGTCCGACATCCCGGCGCTGGCGTTCTTCGTGGTCACCGTCAGCTGGCTGGCCAAGCGCCGCAAGGTGGAGACCGTCAGCCGGTAAACCAGCGGAGATTGTCGGTGCGATCTGGCAACCTGTGCGCCGTGACGAACAGCGCAGAACCGATCGAGGCCGTCCTCTTCGACTGGGGCGGCACCCTGGCCACCTGGCACGACATCGACCTGTACGCCGTCTGGCGCTCGGTCGCCGCCCTGATCGACGAGGCGCGCGCCGACGAGCTGGCGACGAAGCTGCTCGCGGCCGAGAACGCGGCCTGGCTGCGGTCCCGCGACGAGCAGGTCAGTACGACGCTGGAGGCGGTCTGCCTGGCCGCCGAGGTGGTGATGACGCCGGCCGCGCTCGCGGAGTACGAGCGGCAGTGGCACCCGCACACCGAGCTCAACCCGGACGCGATCGACATGCTGAAGCAGCTCCGCGACCGCGGCTACCGGATCGGCGTCCTGTCGAACACGATCTGGTCGCGGCAGCGGCACGAGGACATCTTCGCCCGCGACGCGGTGCTGGAGCTGCTCGACGGCGCCGTCTACACCAGCGAGGTGCCGTGGACGAAGCCGCACCCGGAGACGTTCCTGGCCGCGATGCGGGCGGCCGGCGCGACCGACCCGGCGCGCTGCGTGTTCGTCGGCGACCGGCTGTTCGACGACGTCTGGGGCGCCCAGAACGTCGGGATGCGCGCGGTGCACATCCCGCACAGCAACATCCCGTCGAACCAGGTCGGCCACACCGAGGGCACGCCGGACGCGACCATCCAGCGCCTGTCCGAGCTCCCCGGCGTACTGGACGGCTGGCGCTGACGCGATCTGTTCATCTGGCGACTCCTTGCCATCGGCGACCGCCGGCGCCCGCGGCGACCTAGCCTGCGAACACCGCTCGTGAAGCAAACGTTCGAAAGGTGAGGATTCGTATGAGCAGGCTCAACGCGCGCCGGCGGCTCGGCTTCGCGGCCCTGGGGCTCTCCCTGGCCGCGGCCGCTGGTGTCGCCGGCGTCGCCACGTCTTCGTCGGCCAGCGTGCAGGCCCAGCCGCCGGCCGCCGTGCCGCGCCCCGCCGGGGTCAATCCGTTCATCGCCGAGTTGTCGGCCGGCGGGAACGTCGACTACGCCGCGTGGCGCAAGTACCTGCGGTCGAACGCCCCGGCCGCGGCCGCGCAGCGCATCGCCACGCTGCGGGCCCAGAAGTCGCCGCTGCTCGCCACCGCCGACGCCGTACCGGTGACGGCGAAGGAGCAGCAACCAGATCGGACCACCTCGGCCGCCACCGCACAGGGGCTTCCCGGCTTCGGTACCGGCAAGCACCAGCAGCCGAAGATGCACGTTCAGGGCGATCTCGACGCGGGCGACAAGGACTTCTACGCGGTCCAGCTCACGGCCGGCGACCTCTTGGGTACGTCGGTCAACGGTGCCGGGTCGGCGCTGGAGATCTACGCGCCGAGCCGAGAGTTCATCAGTGGTTCCACCCTGGACTACAGCGACATCTTTCCGCCGTCGTCACCGTTGCCGGGCGGCGGCAACGCGGTGCTGACCTACCTGGTTCCCAAGACCGGCCGCTACTACGTGAGCGTCGGCGGGACGGCCACCGGCGCGTACGACCTGACGCTGGAGGACTACCGGCCGCCGCTGGAGTCGGCCAAGCCGACGCAGACGTTGTTCCTGGACTTCGACGGCGCCCGGGCCGAGTCGGGTCCTTTCGGTGGTGGCCGCGTGACGCTCAGCCCGTTGTCGAGCTTCGTCGGCAAGTGGGGGCTGAAACCCAGCGACGAGGGCCGGCTGATCGACGCGATCGTTGCCGAGGTCAAGGAGAACCTGCTGCACGACATGGCTGCGAGCGGCCTCAACCGGCGCTTCGAGCTGAAGGTCCTGAACAGCAAGGACGACCCCGACCCGTGGGGCCGGCCCAATGTCAGCCGGGTGATCGTCGGCGGTACGAACGCGGAGTTCGGCACCTCGAGCCCGCTGCCGATCTTCGGCATCGCGCCGAGCATCGACCCCGGGAACTTCGCCACGACGGAGACCTCGTTTGTGCTGCTCGACCTGGCCACCGGCCCGGCCGGACCGACGAACTCGCTGAACACCTACCTGAAGCCGCAGAGCAACCGGATCGGCTTCCTCGGCCAAGCGCTCGGGACCGCCACGTCGCACGAGGCGGCGCACGCGTTCGGAAACTTCCACACCGACGCCAACGACGCTCAAGCCAACCTGATGGACTCGAGCATTCCGACCTACCCGCGGCTGTTCGGGGTCGGTCCGGACGGCATTGGCGGCACCGCTGACGACGCCGACGTCGACTTCGGCAAGGACGCGTTCAGCCCGGCCGAGGGTCTGCAGACCGGGACCGAGGACACGCTCAACCAGATCGGCTTCGCCCTGACCAGCGGCGGCCACCGCCGCTGACCCCGGTCCGATGCCGCGGCGTCTCCGGACCGACGCTGTGGACTGATAGCCGCTCCGACATCACAGAACCCCCGGGCCTGGAGAGGCCCGGGGGTCCTGAGTGGGGTTTTGGTTGGCTACGGCTGCCAGGTGGCTCAGACCTAGGCGGCCAGCGTCGGGTCGGCCATCAGGCGCAGGCGCCCCAGTGCCTCGCGCTCGATCTGCCGGACCCGCTCGGCGGAGATGCCGTGCACCGCGCCGATGTCGGCCAGCTTGGCCTGGCGGCCGTCGTGCAGCCCGTAGCGGCGACGGATCACGTCGGCCGACCGCGGGTCGAGCTGGTCGACCAGGCTGAACAGTCCGGACCGGTCGGAGGCGTCGGCGACCAGCTGGTCGGGGCCCGGCGCGGTCTCGGCCGCGATCAGGTCGCCCAGCGAGGTCTCGCCCTCGTCGTCGATCGGGTTGTCCAGGCTGATGTGGTCCCGGCCGATCCGGATCAGCTCCGTGACGCGCTCCGGGTCCAGGTCGAGCTCGGCGGCGATCTCGTCGATCTCCGGCTCGCGCCCGAGCTTGCGCTCCAGCGTGCGCCGCGCGGACCCGATCTGGTTCAGCTGCTCCACCACGTGCACCGGCAGCCGGACCACGCGGGCCTGCTGCGCGATACCGCGGGTGATCGCCTGCCGCACCCACCAGGTCGCGTACGTCGAGAACTTGAAGCCCTTGCGGTAGTCGAACTTCTCCACCGCGCGGATCAGCCCCGTGTTGCCCTCCTGGACCAGGTCCAGCAGCGGCATCTGCGAACGTCCGTACCGGCGCGCGATCGAAACCACGAGCCGCAGGTTGGCGGTGACGAAGCGCTGCTGGGCCTTCTGCCCCTCAGCCGCCAGCCACTCCAGCTCCTCCTGCGTCGCGTACTTGGGCGCGCCGCCCTTCTTACGTCCAACCCGCCCCTCGGCCAGCAGCTGCTCCGCCAGGAGTCCTGCCTCGACCGTCTCAGCGAGCTCGACCTCTTCCTCCGCCGTCAGCAGCGGAGTGCGCGCGATCTCCTCCAGGTAGAGACCGACGCTGTCCTTGCCGTCGATACCTTCGTCCGTGGACCGGACACGAGCCATGCGAGCCACCGAAACTCCCTTCGTCGTTACATGGAGAGCAACGCTCGAGTGAGGTTCAAGATTCCACGACGAGTGTGTAAACAGCCTGAACGTTCCCTGAGAGTTCCCAGCAGCTCCACGTTCAGGAAGCATTGTGTGTCCCACCACACATCGCCTTTCGTTGCCACCCAGCGCAACGCACCCGGTACCCGCCGGATTCCCGTAAAAACAGGACAACCGGGGGCCGGGTGCGCGCGTCTACCAGGGTTGGGCTCAGGCCAGACCGAGTGCGTCCAGCTCCCAGGCCAGCGTGAAGGCGACTTCTCGCCACGCGTCGTACCGGCCGCTGCGGCCGCCGTGACCGGCTTCCATCTCCGTTTTCAGCAGCACGTCGACGTCACCGGCGGCCGTCGCGCGCAGTTTCGCGACCCATTTCGCCGGCTCGACGAAGAACACCCGGGTGTCGTTCAGGCTGGTGATCGCCAGAATGCGCGGGTACTGCTGCGCGCTGACGTTCTCGTACGGCGAGTAGGACTTCATGTAGGCGTACACCTCGGGGTCCTCGAGCGGATTTCCCCACTCCTCCCACTCGATCACCGTCAGCGGCAGCGACGGGTCGAGAATGGTGGTCAGCGCGTCCACGAACGGCACCTCGGCGACGATTCCGCCGAACGCCTGCGGCGCCAGGTTCGCGACCGCGCCCATCAGCAGCCCGCCGGCGCTGCCGCCCTGCGCGACGATCCGCTCCGGGCGGCTCCAGCCGTCCTTGGCCAGGTGCTCGGCGACGGCGACGAAGTCGGTGAACGTGTTCCGCTTGGTGAGCGTCTTGCCGTTGTCGTACCAGCGTCGGCCGAGCTCGCCGCCGCCGCGGACGTGCGCGATCGCGAACACGACGCCGCGGTCGAGCAGCGACAGCCGCGGGATGGAGAACCACGGGTCCATCGATGACTCGTACGAGCCGTAGCCGTACAGCACGACCGGCGCGTTGCCGTCCTTGGCGACGTCCTTGCGGGCGACGATCGAGATCGGCACCTGCGTCCCGTCGGCGGCCGTCGCCCACTCCCGGTACTGCGTGTAGGCGCTCAGGTCGACCCCGCCGAGCACGGGCTGCTGCTTGAGCAGCCGTCGCTCGCCGGTCGCCACGTCCACGTCGTACGTCGAACCGGGCGTGACGAGGGAGGTGTAGCCGAACCGGTAGCGGGTGTCGTCCCACTCGTCGTTGCGGCCCGGGCTGACGGTGTAGATCGGCTCGTCGAAGGTCAGCACGTCAGGAGCGGCGAAGGTCTCGCCCTCGCGGCGCATCACCGCCAGCTCGGTCAGCGCGTCGCGCCGCCGGTAGAGCACGACGTGCCGCGCGAACGCGTCGACGCCGAGCAGCCGGCTCGACTCGTCGCCCTCGATCAGCGTCGTCCACTCACCGGGCGCGTCCAGGGGAGCGCTGGCCAGCGAGAAGTTCTCCGCGTCGGCGTTGTGCGTGATCAGCAGCTGGTCGCCGGCGTGCTCGACGTCGTACTCGACGCCCTCGACGCGCGGCCGGACGACGACCGGCGTACCGGCCGGGTCCTGCGCGTCGAGCAGCCAGACCTCGCTGGTCAGCTTGCTGCCGAGGGCGATCTGGATGGCCTGCTCGTTGCGGGTCAGGTCGACGCCGATCCAGTACCGCTCGTCGGCCTCCTCCATCACCAGGACGTCGTCGCCGGAGGCGCCGAGCGCGTGCCGCCAGACCTGGAACGGGCGCCACGCGTCGTCGACCTTGGTGTAGAAGATCGTCGAGCCGTCGGCCGACCAGGCCGAGCCGTAGTGCACCTCGGGCAGCTCGTCGGGCAGCAGCTCGCCGGTGCGCAGGTCCTTGATCCGCAGCGTGAACCGCTCGTCGCCCTTGAGGTCGACCGAGTAGGCGAGCAGGTTGCCGTCGGGGGAGACGTCGACGGTGCCGAGCGAGAAGAACTCCGAGTCGCCGGCCAGCACGTTGCCGTCGAGCATGACCTCCTCGCCGGGGATCTCGCCGTCGGTGGCCGGCGGCTGGTCGCCGTCGGCGAGCACGCGGCAGCTGATCGCGTACTGCTTGCCCTCGACGGTGCGGGTGTAGTACCAGTAGCCGCCGTGCCGCGCGGGCACGCTCAGGTCGGTCTGCAGGGTGCGGGCGGAGATCTCGCCGAAGATTGCCTCACGCAACGGTTCCAGGTGCGCCGTGCGGGCCTCGGTGTAGGCGTTCTCGGCGCGCAGGTGGTCCAGCACCTCGTCGTTCGACTTGTCCCGCAACCACTCGTAGTCGTCGACGAAGACGTCGCCGTGGTGGGTGCGTTCGATCGGCTTCTTGGCGGCGACAGGGGGTGTCAACTCAGGCATGTGGGGAGACTACCCGGCACCTCCGTCAGAGGCTGTACGTCGCCACCACGGGGGCGTGGTCGCTCCAGCGCTCGGCGTACGTCGGGGCGCGGTGGATCTCGCAGCCGGTGGCCGCGCCGGCCAGCTCCGGGGACGCGATCTGGTAGTCGATCCGCCAGCCGGCGTCGTTGTCGAACGCCTTCCCGCGCCACGACCACCACGAGTACGGACCGGGTCCGTCGCCGCCGAACCGGCGGCCCAGGTCGACCCAGCCGGCCGCGAACAAACGATCCATCCAGGCCCGCTCCTCGGGCAGGAAGCCGCTCTTCTTGCGGTTCGCCTTCCAGGCCTTCAGGTCCTCCTCGCGGTGCGCGATGTTCAGGTCGCCGCACATCAGGACGTGCCGGCCGTCGGCGCGCAACTCGGTCAGCCGGGCGGTGATCGCGTCCAGGAACGCGTACTTCTCCTCCTGCCGCGGCGGCGTCTCGAACTCGCCGGTGAACACGTAAGTGCTGACCGCGGTCAGCGCTGAGCCGTCGTCCAGTACGACGTCGGCCTCGACCCACCGGCCGGACCCGGCGAACCGCTCCGGGCCGATGTCGGTCCGCTCCACCTTGATCGGTCGCCGGCTCGCGATCGCGACACCCGCGCGGCCCTTGCTGCCGTCGATCGTCGGCTCGGCGTGGGCCAGGTGCCAGTCGCCACCGAGATGGTCGCGCAGGACCTCGTCGGTCGCGCGCACCTCCTGCATCAGCAGCAGGTCCGGATCGGTCTGCTCCAGCCACGGAGCCATGCCCCGCCGGTACGCCGCCCGAACTCCGTTCACATTCACCGTGGCAACCTTCAGCACCGGGCAACCCTAGGGCATCACCTCACAGCGTCGTGAGTACGGCGGCCAGCGACCGCTCGCAGAGGTCCTCGAGCTCGTCGCCGGTGACGGTCGGGTCGTCGATCCAGGTGAGCAGGATCTGCTCCACGTACCCCTGCCAGCCGAGGCAGACCAGCTCCACCCGCGGCGTCGTCTCGACCCCCTGCTGGGCGAGCGCGTCGATCACCCACCGGCTGAACACCTGCCGGATCTCCGAGTGCAGCGCGCGGACCTCGGGGTCACCGGCCGCGGACATCAGCAGCGTCGCGCGGTAGAGCTGCGGCGCCTGCAGGACCGCGCGGACGAAGGCGCGGATCCCGGTGCTGAGCTGCTCGTCGGGCGGCAGCGAGAGATCGGGCGCGGTCCGGAGCATCAGCTCCGAGGCCGCCTCCTCGATCACCGCGAACTGGAACTTCTTCTTCGAGCCGAAATAGTGGAACAGCAGCGCGGGGGAGACCTGGGCTTCGGCCGCGACCTGCTCGACGCTCAACTCGCGGTGCGGGTCGGCCTCGAGGACCCGCCGGGCGGCTTCGAGGATCTGCGCCCGGCGCTCGTCCGGCCGCAACCGGGCCCCGTCGCGCGGCCGCGTCCCGGGGCCGGCCGGGTCGGGAGAGGCATGGGTCATACGGCCAGTCTATTGAGTATCGGCTCAACAAGCACTTACTGTTGAGTATCGACTCAACAGACGGAGGTCCGCGATGGCCGGCAAGGTCGTACTCATCACAGGCGCGTCCCGGGGGATCGGTGCGGCGGTGGCCCGCCGGCTGGCGAGCGAGGGCGACAAGCTGGCGCTGGTCGGGCTCGAACCCGACGAGCTGAAGCAGGTCGCCGAGGCCTGCGGCCCGGACGCCGGCTGGTGGGAGGCCGACGTCACCGACCTCGAGTCGCTGCGTAGCGCGGTCGAGGGCATCGTCGCGCGGTACGGCCGGATCGACGTCGTGGTCGCCAACGCCGGCATCGCGGCGCCCGGCTTCACCCGCAGCATGGACCCGGCCGTCTGGGAGCGCGTCCTCGACGTCGACCTGTACGGCGTCTGGCGGACCGTGCACCTGACGCTGCCGCACCTGATCGAGTCCAAGGGCTATCTGCTGCTCGTCTCGTCGCTCGCGGCAGTCGTCCACATCCCCGGGCTGGCTTCGTACAACACAGCCAAGGCCGGGGTCGAGGCGATGGGCAACACGCTGCGCGCCGAGTTGCGGCACCTCGGCGTCCGGGTCGGCGTCGCGCACATGACGTTCGTGGACACCGACATGGTCCGCGGCGTCGACGACCACCCGGTGTTCGGCAAGGTCCGGACCGGCATCCCGTTCGCCAGCCGCGTCTACCCGCTGGAGCTGGCCGTCGAGAAGTTCACCGCCGGGATCCGGAAGCGCTCGCGGGTCGTGCACGTGCCCGGCTGGATCGGCCCGATGAAGATCTTCCGCGCCCTGATCCCGCACATCGTCGAGCTGGGCAGCCGGGTGTCGGTCGCGAAGGCAGACCGCGCCGCGCTGGCCGACATCGAGGCGCGCGGCGCCGACATCTCGTCGCGCGCCTCGGGTGCCGGTGGCCTGGCCGACACCGCGAAGGCGAAGACGGCCGCCGAGGCCCGCGCCGCCGAGGCGAAGGCGGAGCACGGATGAGCGACCGCCGGTACGACGTCGTCCTGTTCGGGGCGACCGGGTTCACCGGCGCGCTGACCGCCCAGTACCTCGTGAAGCACGCGCCGCCGGGCCTGAAGCTCGCGCTCGCAGGGCGGAACAAGGCCAAGCTGGAGCGCCTCCGCTCCGACCTGGACGCGCCGCAGCTCGACCTCCTGATCGCCGACGTCGAGGACTCCGGCTCGCTGCGCGCCGTCGCCGAGGCGACCCGCATCGTCGTCACCACCGTCGGCCCGTACATCCGGTACGGCGAACCGCTGGTCGCCGCCTGCGCGGCGGCCGGGACCGACTACCTCGACCTGACCGGTGAGCCCGAGTTCGTCGACAAGATGTACGTCGCCCACCACGCGCGGGCCGTCGAGACCGGCGCCCGGCTGATCCACTGCTGCGGCTTCGACTCGATCCCGTACGACCTCGGCGTGCAGTTCACCGTCGAGCAGCTCCCGCGGCGCGTACCGATCAAGGTCGACGGCATGATCCGCGCGGGCGGCAAGCCGTCGGGCGGAACCTGGGAGACCGCGATCACCGCGTTCTCACGCGGCAAGCAGAACCTGGACGCGCACCGCGCGCGGCGCCGGCTGGAGGAACGCCCGGCCGACCGCTCGGTGAAGCTGGCCGCGGGCCGGATCCACCGGCTGCAGGGGTTCTGGGCGGTGCCGCTGCCGACCGTCGACCCGCAGATCGTCCGGCGGTCCGCGCTGCTGCTCGACTCCTACGGCCCGGACTTCACCTACTCCCACTACGCGGCCGTGAAGCGGCTGCCGATGGTTGCCGGAGGCATCGTCGGGATCGGGTTGCTGGTCGCGGCCGCGCAGGTCCCGCCGGCCCGGCGGGCGCTGCTCGACCGGATCAAGGCCGGCGACGGGCCGTCGCCGCAGCGGCGCGCGAAGTCGTGGTTCAAGGCGCGCTTCGTCGGCTCGGGCGGCGGCAAGCGCGTCGTCACCGAGGTGTCCGGCGGTGACCCCGGGTACGACGAGACGGCGAAGATGCTCGGCGAGTGTGCGCTCAGCCTGGCTCTCGACGACCTGCCCGAGATCGCGGGTCAGGTCACCACCGCCTCGGCGATGGGCCCGGCGCTCCGCGACCGGTTGGTTGCCGCAGGCATCGGGTTCCGCGTGGTCGCGACCGAGGAGTACTGAGCGTGCGCCGGGTGAGATCGGCCGACGGAACGCAGATCGCGCTCTACGAGTACGGCGAGCACACCGCCCCGGTGCTCGTCTGCGTGCACGGCTATCCGGACAACGCGCGCCTGTGGGAGCCGGTCGCGGAGCGGCTGGCCGAGCACTTCCACGTCGTCACGTACGACGTACGCGGCGCCGGGCAGTCCGACCACCCGCGCGGGCGGTCGGCGTACGAGCTGGATCGGCTGGAGCAGGACTTCACCGCGGTGATCGACGCGGTCGCGGGCGACCGGCCCGTGCAGCTGCTCGCGCACGACTGGGGATCGATCCAGTCCTGGCACTTCGTGACCAGCGAGCGGCTGCGCGGGCGGATCGAGTCGTTCGTGTCGATCTCGGGGCCGTCGCTGGACCATGCGGGCTACTTCTTCCGGCGCCGGCGGCCGCTGCGGGAGAAGCTCCGGCAGCTCGTGCACTCCTGGTACATCTTCTACTTCCAGCTGCCGTGGCTGCCTGAGCTCGGCTGGCGGAAGGGCTGGGCGCATCGCGCCTTCGGCAAGCTGGAGCTGAGCGCCGGAGGCAGCGCGGCCGCGCCGGGAGAGCGCGATCTCGCGGACTACGTGAACGGGCTGCAGCTCTACCGGGCGAACGTGATCCCGCGGCTGCTGCGGCCGCGCGTACGGCGTACGGACGTCCCGGTGCTCGCGGTCTCGCCCGACGGCGACGCGTTCGTGACCACGCCGCTGCAGACCGACGTCGCGCGCTGGGCCCCCAACCTGAGCGTCCAGGTGGTCAGGGGTGGGCACTGGTTGCCCCGGAACGATCCCGGACTCGTCGCCCGGCTGACCCTCGAACACACCCGGAGGGTGGCAGGCTGGCAGGTATGAGAACGCTCCTGAACCTGATCTGGCTGGTGCTGGCCGGTTTCTGGCTGGCCGTCGGTTACGCGATCGCGGGTCTGATCTGCTGCATCCTGATCATCACCATCCCGTTCGGCATCGCCTCGTTCCGGATCGCCGGGTTCGCGCTCTGGCCGTTCGGCCGGACGATCGTCGACCGCCGCGGCGCGGGCGCCGGGTCGGTGCTCGGCAACATCATCTGGGTGCTGCTGGCCGGCTGGTGGCTGGCGCTCGGCCACCTGGTCACCGGGATCGCGCTGTGCGTCAGCATCATCGGGATCCCGCTCGGCCTGGCCAACTTCAAGCTGATCCCGATCTCGCTGCTCCCGCTCGGCAAGGACATCGTGTCCACCGACCAGGCGTTCGGCGCGCGATGAGGACGCTGACCGTTCTCGGCTCGTGCGGCGCCTGGCCCGAGGCCGGGCGCGCCTGCGCCGGCTTCCTGCTCGAGTACGACGGGTTCAAGGTCGTTCTCGATCTCGGCTACGCGACGTTGCCGCGCTTGCTGGAGTACTGCGAGGACGGCGCGGTCGACGCCGTCGTCATCACGCACCGGCACCCCGACCACTGCGTCGACGTCAGCGCGCTCGGCCGCGTTCGCCGCTTCCAGGCGCCGGACGCCGAGCCGGTCGCGCTGTACTGCCCGCCGGGAGTGGTCGACGTACTGCGCGCGCTGGAACCGAATCCCGACCCGGAAGACGTCTTCGCCGTCCACGACCTGGCATCGACCCCGGAGATCGGGCCGTTTCAGCTGGAGACCGTCGAGCTGCCGCACTTCGTCCCCAACCACGGCGTGCGGCTCAGCGCGCCCGGGCTGACGGTGGCCTACACGGGCGACAGCGGGCCGTCGGATGATCTGGCGAGGCTCGCGGAGGGCGCCGACCTCTACATCTCCGACGCGACCCACCAGACCGCGCCCCCGCCGCCGCGCTTCCTGATGACGGCCGCTGAAGCCGGGACCGGCGCTGCCGGGGCGAAGCGGCTGCTGCTGACGCACTTCTGGCCCGGCTCGGATCGCGCTCTCTCCGTTGCTCAGGCGCAGGAGACCTTCGCAGGTGAAGTGATCGCGGCCGAGGAAGGCCTGGTCGTCGACCTGAGCTAGCCAGAGAGGCTGGTCCAGCCGGAGAGCCTGGTCCAGCCGGAGAGCTTGGTCTAACCGGCGAGCCTCGCGTGCCGGAACGCCGACCGGTGCAGCAGCGCCGCCTGCACGACCATCCCCGCCACCCCGATCCACAGCGTCTCCCGATGCCCGAGGTGCTCGGCAAGCACCCCGCCGAGCACCAGACCGACCGTCAGCGACGCCCGGTTCACCGACCGAAGCGTGGCGTGCATCCGCCCGAGCAGCCCGGTCGGCGTGATCGACTGCCGATAGCCCATCTCGATCGGGCTGTCGATACCGATCGACAGCCCGAACGCGAACTGGCTGACGCACAACAGCACGAAACCGAGCGCGTTGTCTCCAGCCAACGGGATCAGCAGATACCCCACAGGCGTCATCCACCGGCATGCGATGATCGCCGGCCCGACACCGAGCCGCCGCCCGAACCATCCCGACGCCGTCGCGCCGAGCACCGATCCGACGCCACCGATCGCCAGCGTCACCCCGACCGCGCCGACGCTCAGCCCGAGCGTCTTGTACGCGAAGACCGTGTACGCCGTACTGACGACGCCCTGGAACACGAACCAGACGTGCCCGGTCACCGCCAACGGACCGGTGATCCGGTCCCGGTACACCCAGGCCAGGCCGTCCCGGATCTCCCGGCGCAGGTCGCGCGGAACATCCTTGCCGGGGGCAACTTCCGGCGCGATCGGCCGGACGGTGAGCAGCAGGAAGCCCGAGATCAGGTACGAGAGCGCGTCGAGCAGGATCGCCAGCGGCGCGCTGATCAGCTGGACCAGGAATCCGGCGAGGGCCGGCCCACCGGTCGAGGCGACGGCGTTGGTCTGCTCGAGGCGCGCCCACGCGGGCGTGAGCAGCGCGGTCGGGACGAGCAGGGGCGGGAACGACTGGTGCGCGGCGTCGTACCCGAGGGACAGCGCGCCGAAGACGAGCACGATCGCGATCAGCAGCGGCGGCGACAGCAGGTCCAGCGCGGCGCAGAGCGGGATCAGCGCGAGCACGAAGCCGCGGGCGAGGTCGGCGGTGACCAGGATCGGTTTGCGGCGGTGGCGGTCGACGAAGACGCCGGCCAGCAGACCGAGCAGGAGATAGGGGAGCCAGCGGGCGGCGCTGAGCAGGCCGACCTCGCTGTCGGACGCGCCGAGGGTGAAGATCGCGATCGCCGGCAGCGCGACGGTCGTGATCGACGTACCGGCCATCGAGATGGCGTCGGCGGCCCAGAACCGGAGGAACGCCGGGTAGCTGAGCAGCGGCCACCGGCGGTTCATGGCAGGACCCTACCCAGCAGGCCGTCCCCGGGACCTGGGGCACGGGCCAGTCGCGCTCACGCCGAGTCTGGCGACTGGCCCGCGCTCTTGGTCGCGGGGACGGTGGGGCGGCGGCTCAGGAAGACTTGTCCTTCTTCTTGGCGGCCTCGACCAGCTTGCGGACGTTCTCGATCGAGCCCGCGCCGGACTCGATCAGCCGGGCCCGCTCGGCCGCGAACTTCTCGCCGAGGTCGTCGCGGACCTCCTGCGAGACGTCGGTCCGGGCCGGGTTCAGCACGTCGCGCTCCTCCTCGTCGAGGTGGTGCGACAGGGCCTCGGACAGCTCGTGGGTCTTCTCGCTGAACTCCTCCGACGCGGTGTCGCCGACCTCCATCAGCTCGAGCAGGGCTTCGTTGCCCTCGTCGTGCTCGTGCTCGGAGTGCTCGACCTCCTCGGCGTCGATCGCGTCCTTCTTCCGCAGCTGGGGGTAGACCTTCGACTCCTCGGCCTCGGCGTGCGCGATCAGGACGGTCGCGAGGTCGGCGAGCACGGCGGCCCGGTCGCTCTCCACGTCCCGCAGCTCGCGCAGCGCCTCCTCGAACCAGCGGTGGTCGGCCAGGATCACCTCGACCACGTCACCACCGGTGTGCTGCAGAATCTTCGGCATCGAACCCTCCAGATCAGCGCCCGGTCACCACACCGGGATCGTCCAGCCGGTACCCGCCGGGCGCCGCCGCATGCATACGACTCCAGCGCCCGCGAACCATCGGATCGTTGCCGCCGTCCCGGATACGCTCCGCGTATGGCCACCCTCCGCGCGCTCGTCCGCCGCCCCAGCCCGCGCCTCGCCGACGGTCTGCTGACCCATCTCGACCGCGTTCCGGTGGATGCCGATCTCGCCGTCCGGCAGTGGCAGCTGTACGTCGACGCGCTCGCCGCCGCGGGCTGGGAGACCGTCGAGGTCCCGCCCGCCGACGACTGCCCCGACGGCGTCTTCGTCGAGGACACCATGGTCGTGTACGGCGACCTCGCGGTGATCGCCCGCGCCGGCGCGACCGAGCGCCGCCCCGAGGCCCAGGCCGCGGCCGAGACCGTCGAGGCCCAGGGCTACCGCCTCGCCCACATCGATGCCCCCGGCACCTTCGACGGCGGGGACATCCTCAAGGTCGGCAGCACCGTGTACGTCGGCCAGGGCGGCCGCACCAACCGCTCCGGCTTCGACCAGCTCCGCGCCCACCTCGAACCGCTCGGCGCCCAGGTCGTCGCCGTACCGGTCCGCAAGGTCCTGCACCTCAAGTCCGCCGTCACCGCTCTGCCCGACGGCACCGTGATCGGCTACGAACCCCTCGTCGACGACCCCGCCGCCTTCCCCACCTTCCGCGCGGTCCCCGAGGAGCCCGGCTCCCACGTCGTGCTCCTCGACGACGACCACCTCCTGATGGCCGCCTCCGCGCCGCGCACCGCAGACCTCTTCAGCGAGCTCGGCTACACCCCGGTCCCCGTCGACATCACCGAGTTCGAGAAGCTCGAAGGTTGCGTGACCTGCCTGTCAGTCCGCCTCCGCGGCTGACTCCTCCGGTACGACGCGCTGCAGCTTCGTCAGCTCCGGGTCGTCCATCGCGAACGTGCGGATCGGCCCGCGGGTGTCGGGAGTCTCGAAGCGGACGGTGACGCGGCCGCGCCCGGCACCCCAGACCCAGCCTTCGCCGTACGTCGGGTGCGTGACGTCCTGGCCGGGCTGGTAGCCCTGGTCGCGTTCGCGCGGACGGACCGGTACGTCGGGGACGTCGACCGCGCTCGCGGCAGCCTCGTCGGCCTCGGACTCGGTGAACAGGTCGTCCTGGATCCAGTCGGCCAGCGACGAGACGCCGACGCCGAGCAGGCGGATGCCGCCGGAGATGTCGCTGTCCTCGAGCAGCCGGCGCGCGACCCGGGCGACCACCCGCGGGTCGTCGGTCGGCCCGGCCAGGGTGGACGAGCGGGTGTGGGTGGTGAAGTCGTGCATCCGCGTCTTCACCGTGACGGTCCGGCCGGACAGCTGGGCCTTGCGGAGGCGCTCGGCGACCCGGTGCGCCATCCGCTCGCTGATCGCGGTCAGCAGCGAGCGGTCGATGATGTCGGTCTCGAAGGTGTCCTCGACGCTGACCGACTTCGTCTCGCGGTCGCTGACCACCGGCCGGTCGTCGGCCGCGACCGCGAGCCGGTGCAGGCTCGTGCCGTGCGCGGAGCCGACCTGGCGGATCAGCTCCTCCTCGTCGAGCAGCTGCAGGTCGGCGACGGTCCGGACGCCGGCCATGCTGAGCCGCTGCGCGGTCGCCGGCCCGACGCCGGGGATCACCGTCACCTGCATCGGCGCCAGGAACTCCGCCTCCGTCCCCGGCGGCACGACGACGACACCGTCGGGCTTGTCGAGGTCGCTGGCGATCTTCGCGATCAGCTTCGACGTCCCGGCGCCGACCGACGCGGTCAGCCCGCCGCTGGCCTTCTTGATCGCGTCCTTGAGGTCGTTCGCGATCGCCTCGACGTCCTCGACGGTGAGGTCGCGCAGCCCGGTCGCGGCCAGGTCGACGAACGCCTCGTCCAGCGACAGCGGCTCGACCAGCGGCGACAGCGCCCGCATCTGCTCCATCACCGCGTGGCTGGTCGCCCGGTACACCTCGAACCGCGGCCACAGGTACGCCGCGTGCGGGCAGCGCGAGCGCGCCTCGGCCGTCGACATCGCCGAGCGGACGCCGTACTTGCGGGCCTCGTACGACGCCGTCGAGACGACGCCGCGCAGGCCGATCCCGCCCACGACGACAGGTTTGCCGCGCAGGGAGGGCTTGTCCCGCTGCTCGACCGCCGCGAAGAACGCGTCCAGGTCGACATGCAGGATCGACGGATCAGCACGCACCCGACCAGTCTCGCTGCCGGCACCGACAATCGCCCGACCCGGGTGACAGGATCACCGCATGAGCTTCCCCACCCGCTGGGACGACGGCACCACCGCGACCGGCCCCGACCACCAGGTCCACCGGTACGACGACCGCACGGTGATCATCCGCCAGGCGCTGCGGACGAACTTCGAAGGCCCGTTCCTCTATCTCTTGCTCGGCACGGAACGCGCTCTCCTGCTGGACACCGGGACCGGGCACGCCGATCTGCGCCCGGTCGTGGACGGACTGATCGGCGACCGCGAGCTGGTCGTCGCGCACACCCACGCGCACGGCGACCACGTCGGTGGCGACGACCAGTTCGGCCAGGTGGTCGGTCACAGTGCCGAGGAGGTCGCCGCGTTCTTCGGGATCACCACCTGGCCGGACGAGATCGTCAGCTTCGACCTCGGAGAGCGCGTTCTCGACGTGATCCCGATCCCCGGCCACCAGGGCGCGGACATCGCGCTCTACGACCGGGAGACCCGGCTGCTGCTGACCGGCGACTCGCTCTACCCGGGTCGCCTGTACGTGCCCGACTGGACGGCGTACCGGGCGAGCATCCGCCGCCTGGCCGGGTTCGTTGCCGCGGGCAATCCGGTCGAGCACGTGCTGGGCGCGCACATCGAGATGCCGGACCGGCCGGGGGAGGACTACCCGATGGGCGCGGCGGTGCATCCCGACGAGCACCCGCTGCAGCTCCCGCCGGAGACGCTGACCGAGCTGGACGAGGCGCTGACCAAGGCCGGGCCGGAGCCATGCCGCCTGGTCCACGACCACTTCATCGTGTACCCCCGCTGAGTCCACGACGCGATCCAGGTCACATCAAGGGCCCGGTTCAGGCAGACTGTCGCCAGGTACTGGGAAGTACGCCGTACCCACGGCAGTACCGGGACAGGGGAGGCCAGATGGGCGAGGAAGTCGACCGGGTCGAGTTCACCCGGGCGGACCGGACAGCGTTCCGCAACCAGGTCCACCGCAACCTGGACGCCTTCGCGCGGATGCTGCGGGAGGCGCGGTTCGACGCCGAGCGGCCGATGACCGGGATCGAGATCGAGCTGAACCTGGTCGACGACAAGTGCGACCCGGCGTTCAAGAACACCGAGGTGTTGAGCGCGATCGAGGACGACGCGTTCCAGACCGAGCTCGGCCAGTTCAACGTCGAGATCAACGTGCCGCCCGGCCAGATCGACGGCGACGGGCTGGACACCATGGAGGCCTCGATCCGGGCCAGCCTGAACGCGGCCGAGGAGAAGGCGCAGCGGACCGGCTCGTCGATGGTGGTGGTCGGGATCCTGCCGACGCTGCTCACCGAGCACATCCGCCGCGACGCGCTCAGCACCAACCCGCGGTACGCGCTGCTCAACGACCAGATCTTCCAGGCCCGCGGCGAGGACGTGCAGATCTCGATCGACGGCGTCGAACGGCTGGCGGTCACCGCCGACAGCATCGTCCCCGAAGCCGCCTGTACGTCGACGCAGTTCCACCTGCAGGTGACGCCGGAGGCGTTCCCGAAGTACTGGAACGCGGCGCAGGCGATCTCCGGCGTGCAGCTCGCGGTCGGGGCGAACTCGCCGTTCCTGTTCGGCAAGGAGCTGATGCGCGAGACCCGGATCGCGCTGTTCGAGCAGGCCGCCGACACCCGGACCCACGAGCTGAAGACGCAGGGCGTCCGGCCGCGGGTTTGGTTCGGCGAGCGATGGATCACCTCGATCTTCGACCTGTTCGAGGAGAACTCGCGCTACTACCCGGCGCTGCTCCCGGTCACCTCCGACGAGGACCCGATCGCGGTCCTGGACCGCGGCGACGCGCCCGCTCTTTCGGAGCTCCGGCTGCACAACGGGACGATCTACCGCTGGAACCGCCCGGTGTACGACGTTGTCCGGGACAAGCCGCACCTGCGGGTGGAGAACCGGGTGCTGCCGGCCGGCCCGACGGTCGTCGACACGATGGCCAACGGCGCCTTCTACTTCGGCCTGGTCCGCGCGCTGGCCGACGACGAGCGGCCGATCTGGTCGCAGATGTCGTTCAGCGCCGCCGAGGAGAACTTCCACGAGGCGGCCCGGCAGGGGATCGACGCCGAGGTGTTCTGGCCGGGCGTCGGTACGGCGCGGGCGACCGAGCTGGTGCTGCGGCGGCTGTTGCCGTTGGCATCGCAGGGGCTGGACGCCTGGGGCGTCGCTCCCGACGTACGGGACCGGCTGCTGGGGATCATCGAGCAGCGGTGCCTCACCCACCGCAACGGTGCCTCCTGGCAGGCCGACGAGTTCCACCGCCTGTACACCAAGGGCTCGCACGATCGTCGTGACGCTCTGCGAGGAATGTTGCGCCGCTACCGCGACCACATGCACGAGAACCTGCCGGTGCACGAGTGGCCGGTGGACTGAGCCGGTTTTTCCACGACGTGAAGAAAACCCGCCGGGCCGCCGACAACGTAGGACAGCGGTCCGGCCGCTTGCCAAAGGCAACGGCATGGGACTGGCGCGGCGGCCCCGGACCCTGCGAGGGTGTCCGCCACGGCCCGGCATCGGGGGAGGGTTAGAAGCCGCGACCGCGGGTAAGCAGGTTCCAACCGAACTGCCTGCCCGCGAGCGACACGGTCTCGTTGCGGACACAACTGCCTAACGGTCACGGTCGCGACACAGATGGTGCTTTTCCACAGATGCCGGTAGCGGTTCAGGGCAGTATCGTTCGGAACGGGTCGACAGACACCCGGAGGTGAGGCAAGTCGATGACGACCATCGTCGTGGGTTATGTGCCGAAGGCCGAAGGGCGCGCAGCCCTTCGGAGGGCGGCGGAGGAGGCGAAGCTTCGCGACGCCAAGCTGGTGGTGGTGAACTCCCACCGTGGCGGACGCAGCTTCGACAGCGACGAGGCGGAGGCCAGTGAGGCCGCGCTGACCGAGGTGCGCGAGCAGCTGGACTCGACCGGCGTGCCGTACGAGGTACGGCAGCTGGTGCGTGGACTCGACCCGGCGGAGGACCTGGTGGCCGTCGCCGAGCAGGTGCACGCGGAGTTCATCGTGATCGGTCTGCGCCGGCGGTCGCCGGTGGGCAAGCTCATCCTCGGCAGCAACGCGCAACGGGTGCTGCTCGACGCTCCGTGTCCGGTGCTAGCCGTCAAGGCTGAGGAAGGGGAGGACTGAGGTGACTTCGACACGCAGCAAGAAACTGTGCCTGGCGCAGCAGCCCGACGCCGACGAGATGCTGAGCAGGGACCCTTTCGCGCTGATGGTCGGGATGCTGCTCGACCAGCAGATCCCGATGGAGCGGGCCTTCGCCGGCCCGGTCCTGATCGCCAAGCGGATGGAGGGCTCGTTCGACCCGTGCACGGTCGCCGCCTACGACCCGGACGGTTTCGTCGAGGTGGTGACCGGACCGCCCGCGGTGCACCGGTTCCCGACCGCGATGGCGGCCCGGATCCAGACGCTGGCCAAGCACCTGGACGAGGAGTACGGCGGGAACGCCTCCGGGGTGTGGGCCGACGTGAAGTCCGGTGACGACCTGCTGGCCCGGCTGTCGGCGCTGCCCGGCTTCGGTGCGCAGAAGGCGAAGATCTTCGTCGCGCTGCTCGGCAAGCAGCTCAAGGTCCGCCCGCGCGGCTGGCGCGAGGCCTCCGAGCCGTACGGCGAGGACGGTGCGTACAAGTCGGTCGCCGACGTCATCGATGTCGCGTCCCTGGTGAAGGTGCGGCAGTTCAAGGCGGCCCAGCAGGTGGCCCAGCAACGGGTCGTCGCGCGGCCGTTACGGCAGACCAGGAACAGCTGAACGCGAGCTGTTGAAGGCTCAAGAGCAGGACCGGTGCCGGCCCGCGGGGGCGTGCGGGCACCGGCGTGCCACGCCGGGACGGGGGTCGCGCGTGGGTTCGGGTTGCTCCGCGGATTACAATGTAGTGTTGCTGCCGCCTGACGGGCACCCCGGTGATTAAATGCTGACCAGCGAACACGATCGCAGACGAGCACAGAAGCCGGCGAGCAGCGCACAACTCGTTGCACCACCCGAGCGGTACCAGCACCACCAGCATCGCCGTACAGAAAACCCTGCGTCAGACGAGAGGTAATTCGTGTCGTCCAGCTCGTCCGAGAGTCTTCCCGCCGAGTCAGCCCGGGCTGTGGCCGCCACCGCCCGCAGCACGGCTCCGAGGACCAGCGCCAGAGTGCCTGACCCTGCTGCCAAGAAGGCCACCGTGAAGAAGGCCGCCCCCGCGGCCAAGAAGGCTGCTGCATCCAAGGAGGACGGTATCCCCGCGAAGAAGGCCGCCGCGAAGAAGGCGCCGGCGAAGAAGGCCGTGTCCGAGGCGGGTCTGTCGATCGACCCGAAGACCGGGAAGCCGCGCGCCCTGGACGACGTCGACGAGGCGGACTTCCAGCCCGACGCCGTCAAGCCGCTGGAGAAGGAGCTCACCGAGGACCAGGGCTTCATCGTCTCCGAGGCCGACGAGACCGACGAGCCCGAGCAGCAGGTGATGGTGGCCGGCGCGACCGCCGACCCGGTCAAGGACTACCTGAAGCAGATCGGCAAGGTCCCGCTGCTGAACGCCGAGCAGGAGGTCGAGCTCGCCAAGCGGATCGAAGCCGGCCTGTTCGCCGAGGAGCAGATCGGCGACGAGGCGACCAAGCTCAAGGACAAGGTCAAGGACGAGTACGAGTGGATCTCCGAGGACGGCCGGCGGGCCAAGAACCACCTCCTCGAGGCCAACCTGCGACTCGTCGTCTCGCTGGCCAAGCGCTACACCGGCCGCGGCATGCTGTTCCTGGACCTGATCCAGGAGGGCAACCTCGGTCTGATCCGCGCGGTCGAGAAGTTCGACTACACCAAGGGCTACAAGTTCTCGACGTACGCGACCTGGTGGATCCGGCAGGCGATCACCCGCGCGATGGCCGACCAGGCCCGGACCATCCGGATCCCGGTGCACATGGTCGAGGTCATCAACAAGCTGGCCCGCGTCCAGCGCCAGATGCTCCAGGACCTCGGTCGCGAACCCACTCCGGAAGAGCTCGCCAAGGAGCTCGACATGACCCCGGAGAAGGTCATCGAGGTGCAGAAGTACGGCCGGGAGCCGATCTCGCTGCACACCCCGCTCGGTGAGGACGGCGACTCCGAGTTCGGCGACCTGATCGAGGACTCCGAGGCGATCGTGCCGGCCGAGGCGGTCTCGTTCACGCTGCTGCAGGAGCAGCTGCACGCGGTGCTCGACACGCTGTCCGAGCGCGAGGCCGGTGTGGTCTCGATGCGCTTCGGTCTCACCGACGGCCAGCCGAAGACGCTGGACGAGATCGGCAAGGTCTACGGCGTGACCCGCGAGCGGATCCGCCAGATCGAGTCCAAGACGATGTCGAAGCTGCGGCACCCGTCGCGGTCCCAGGTCCTGCGCGACTACCTCGACTGATGCACCAGGTGATCGCCGACGCGCTGTCGTCGGTGATCCCTGCGCTCGACGCGGCAACTCTGGCCGCCGCCGTGTTCACGGCGGCGGCCCTGCTGTTCACGCTGATGCTGGCGGCCGGGCACGCGTCCCGGCGGGCGCCGGTGGTGACGCCGCTGGTCGCGCTGACGCTGCGCGAGCAGTCGGCACGGACGTCGTACGTCCCGCTGTGTGATCCGGACACGGCCGGCCGGCCGCGTCCCAGAGCTCCCGGGCTGTAGTCGCACTTCCTCGCGACCAGCCCGAATCCTCTTGTTCTGATGGAGCTCTGTCATGCCTTCGTTTCTCGAGGCGCCGATCACCGGCGCCTACCAGCTCGTGTCCTTCGTCGCCTCCGCGCTCGAACCCGTCGGTGGCCCGTACGCCGCCGCGCTGGCGATCGTCGTCTGTACGCTCGCCGTCCGGTTGCTGCTGCTGCCGCTCAGCCTCGCGGCGGTGCGTGGTGAGAAGTCCCGTGCGGTGCTGATGCCGCAGATCCAGGAGATCAGCAAGAAGCACGCCAAGAACCCCGACCGCGCGCAGCGGGAGATCGCCAAGCTGCAGGCGGACTCCGGGACGACGCTGCTCGCCGGCTGCCTGCCGATGTTCGCCCAGCTGCCGTTCTTCTGGGTGCTGTACACGCTGTTCACCCGCGCGGTCGTCGGCGGCGAACCGAACGACCTGCTCAGCGGCACGCTGTTCGGTGCGCCGATCGGGGTGCACTGGCCGGTCTTCGCAACCACACCGGCGTACGTCGGACTCGCGGTGCTGCTGGCCGTCGTGGCGTTCTTCTCGGCCCGCCGCCAGCTCGCGCGGCTCGACGCGAGCGCGACGCCGATGAGCCGGAACATCGCACGCCTGCTGCCGTTCGGCACGCTGCTGACGGCGGCGTTCATCCCACTGGCTGCCGGGCTCTACCTGCTCACGACGACCACGTGGACGGTGGTCGAGCGGACGATCCTGCTGCGCTGACGTTCAGCGGTGCGGGCCGCGGTGGCCCGGCCCGGACCGGTCGGACTGCTGACCGGGCGGGCGGCCGCGGCCCGACTGCCGGCGATGGTCGGGCGGAGAGCCCTGCGATCCCTGGGACGCGGACCAGATGTCCTCGACGGTGAAGGCGTCGCTCGTGGCCTGGGCTTTCTCCGCGGCTTCCTTGGCTTTCCGCACGAGCTCCTCGGCCAGCTCCGGTGGCCCGGCCGCCGCGGCTCCGCTGGCCGCGGCCCCACCGGCTGCGGCTCCGCCGCCGGCACCTCCGGCGGTCGCGCCCTTGGCCGGCGGCAGTCCGCGCTCCATCGCTCGGCGCGTCTCCGCGATCCGTGCTACTTCGTCCCGCTCCGGAGTTGGTTCGCCAGGTTCTGCCACGCCGCGACCCTAGTCGCGCGCCGGGGTCAGCTTCGCAGGCGCAGCTCGAGCCCGTCCAGAATCCGTTCCAGCCCGTACCGGAACGTCTCGTCGGCATCCGACTCCGGCTCGCGTTCCCGGTACGCCGCGTACAGGTCGCGCAGGTGCGGGTGGACCTGCGCGGCCGCCTCCGCGACCGGCCAGGACTTCGCCGTCCACTCCTCGACGGTCTGCCCGCTGCGCTGGAGCCGGGTCAGCGTCGCGGCCTCGTTGCCGGCCACGCCGAGCACGAAGCCGACCACCGTCTTAGACGCCTGGTCGGCCTCGATCACGCCGAACCCGGCGACCCGGTAGAGCGCGAGCATCCGGTCCGAGACCGCCATCAGGTTCGGACCGATGTAGGTCAGCCCGACCTCGGCGAGTGTCGTGGCCACCCACGGGTGCCGCTGGATGAGCGAGCGCAGGCTGTTCGCCGTCGCGACCGCGCCCGCGCGCCACTGCCTGGGCTCGGTGATCTCGGGGACCTCGAACTCGCCGTACACCGCGTCGACGCACAGCTCGAGCAGGTCGTCCTTGGTCGCGACGTGCCAGTACACGGCGGTGGCGGCGGCGCCGACCTCCGCGCCGAGCTTGCGCATGCTGAACGTGTCGACGCCGTCGGCGTCGAGCAGCTTGAGCGCCGCGCCGACGATCTGCTCCTGGCTGAGGGCCGTCTGCTCACGCCGCCGCCCGCGCCTGGGCCGGGTTCCGACCTCTTCCGCCACCGTTCCACCTCCGCCGTTGGTGCCGTCATCGTACGCCAGGAATTGAACACCGTGCAGGACTTGACCACTGTTCAATTTTAATTGCACACTGTTCAAGCAAGCTGAACAGCGTTCAATAATCGTGAGGGGAACCCCGATGAGCACCGAACCGCACCCGCGCCGCTGGCTGATCCTGGTCGTGCTGTGCCTGAGCACCTTCGTCCTGGTCCTGGACAACGGCGTGCTCAACGTCGCGATCCCGGCCCTGACCCAGGACCTGGGCGCGACCGCGCAGGACATCCAGTGGATCGTCGCCAGCTACATCCTGGTCTTCGCCGGGCTGCTGCTCACCGCGGGCAGCCTGTCGGACCGGTACGGCCGCCGCCGGGTGATGATCGTCGGCCTGGCGATCTTCGGTCTCGCCTCCCTGGTCGCGACGTACGCCGGCAGTCCGGAGCTGCTGATCGCCGGCCGGGTGCTGATGGGCATCGGGGGAGCGGTGGTGATGCCGAGCACGCTGTCGATCCTGATCACCGTCTTCGACGACGCCGAACGCCGCAAGGCGATGTCGATCTGGAGCTCGGTGCTGATGGTCGGCCTGATCGGCGGCCCGGTGCTCGGCGGCGCGCTGATCGCGCACTTCTGGTGGGGCTCGGTGTTCCTGATCAACGTCCCGGTCGTCGCCCTGGCGATCGCCGCCGCGCTGATCTGGATGCCGGAGTCCAAGGGTCCGTGGCGCAAGCCCGACCCGCTCGGCGCGGTGCTGTCGACGGCCGGGCTGGTCGCGCTGGTCTGGTTCATCATCGAGCTGCCCGAGCACGGCGTCTCCTGGCCCGCGCTCGCGGTCGCCGTCGTCGGCCTGACCGCGTTCGTCGCCTGGGAGCTCCGTACGCCGGAACCGATGGTCCCGCTGCACCTCTTCCGCGACCGCAACTTCAGCGGCGGCTCGCTCTCGCTGGTCCTCGTCCAGGTCGGCAACGGCGGTCTGATCCTCGCGCTGATGCAGTACCTGCAGTTCGTGCTCGGCTTCTCCGCGACCAAGGCAGGCCTGGCGCTGGTGCCGATGGCGATCGCGGTGATCGTGGTGAACGGCCTCGGCGCGACGCTCGGCCAGAAGATCGGCAACCGGCCGATGACGGTCGCCGGTCTGGTCCTGCTGGCCGGCGGCTTCGGGTTGATGGCGCTGCTCGACGCCAACGACAGCTTCGCCAAGGTGACGCTCGCCCTGCTCGTCTTCGGCGCGGGCAGCGGTTTCGCCCAGCCCGCGGCGACCGCCGCGCTGATGGGCGCCGTACCGCACGAGCACGCCGGGGTCGGCTCCGCGCTGAACGACACGATGCAGCAGGCCGGCGCCGCGCTCGGCATCGCCATCCTCGGCAGCGCGATGGCCGAACGCTTCACCTCCGGCATGCCCGCCGGTACGCCGGACGCCGCCCGCGGCTCGATCGGCGAGGCGCTGGCCGTCGCCACCGCGACCGGTGACACCGCCCTCGCCGAGGTCGCCAGGACCACCTTCGCCGCCGCGATGTCGAGCACCTTCGTCGCCGGTGCCGCGGCCGTGCTCGGCTCCGCCGTCCTCGCCCTGATTCTCCTTCGCGACAAGAAGCCGGCCGACGCGCCGGTCGTCGAACTCACGCACTGAAAGGCCGATCCGATGAATCTCCGCTCCGCTGAAGCTCTGCTCCGCCACAACCGCTCGAACCTCGTCGACGGTGCCCGCATCACCCCGCAGTTCACCGATGACGGCTTCGCCTACCAGCTGACCCGCGACGGCGCCGACACGACATACCTCGTCGACTCGGCCGCCTGGACCCGCGCCGAGATCGGCTCCCTGCCCGTTGTGCCCGGCACCGGTGACTTCCTGGCGGTCACCTCACCCGACGGCAAGCACGAGGTGATCCGCCGCGGCCCCGACCTCTGGCTCCGAATCGTTGCTGACGGCACCGAACGCCCGCTGACCACCGACGGCGAGACCGACAACGCCTACGGCACGAACTCGTTCTCCGTCGACGTCCTGCTGGGCAAGATCGGCCTCCCGCATCTGCCGCCGGCCGTCGTCTGGTCCCCGGACTCGACCCGCATCCTGACCCACCAGCTCGACAGCCGCCTGGTCCGCGAGACGCAGCTGATCGATGTCCTGCCCGACGGTGACGCGGCGCCGGAGCTGCTGACCCAGCGCTACGCGTTCCCCGACGACGAGCACCTGCCGCTGCAGCGGTACGTCGTACTGGATCTGGAGGGCGGCGCGGTCCGTGCCCAGGGCGAGCCGCAGTACGTCGGCGTGCTGTCGCCGATCACGCTCGAGTGGGCCTGGTGGTCCGGGGGCGACGTCTACTTCCTCGAGCAGCCCAGGGACCAGCGGAGCCTCACGATGAAGCGGCTCGACACCGAAACCGGCGCGACCGAGGTGATCCTGACCGAGACCGGCGACACCCGCCTCGAACCCAACCAGTACGGCCAGGAGCGCGCGGTCACCCGCGCCGCCGGCGACGACCTGCTCTGGTACAGCCAGCGCGACGGCCGCCCGCACCTTTACCGCTACGACCTCCGCACCGGCGAGCTGCGCAACCAGATCACGTCGGGGGAGTGGAACGTCCGCCGCATCCTGCACGTCGACGACACCGTCGTCTGCTTCACCGCCGTCGGCTTGGTTGCCGAGAGCCCCTACCGCGAGACCGTCTGCCGCGTCCGCCTCGACGGCACCGGCTTCGCCCGCGTCACCGACGACGACCTGCACCACGACGTCACCGTCGCACCGAGCGGCGAGTACTTCGTCGACACCGCCTCGACCGTCGGCCGGCCGCCGGTCACCACCGTCCGCTCCTGGACCGGCGAGGTGCTGATCGAGCTGGAGCGTGCCGACGTCACCCGCCTGCTCGCGACCGGCTGGCAGCCGCCCGAGGAGTTCCGCGCGCTCGCCGCCGACGGCGTCACCGAGATCTTCGGCCTGCTCCACAAGCCGCACGACTTCGACCCGTCCGCGAGCTATCCGGTGCTGAACAGCCCGTACCCCGGTCCGCACGTGAACCGCACCGCCCCCGGCTTCGACCCCGGTCACTTCGGCCCGGACGCCGAGGCGCTCGCCGCGCTCGGGTTCGTCGTGATCGCCGTGGACGGCCGCGGGACGCCGGGCCGGAGCAAGGCGTTCCACGACGCGTCGTACCGCCAGCTCCAGACCGCCGGGATCGTCGACCACGTCGCCGCGATCAAGCAGCTGGCGGAGTCCCGGCCCTGGATGGACCTCGACCGGGTCGGCGTCTACGGCATGTCCGGCGGCGCGTTCGCCACCGTCCGCGCGATGGGTGAGTTCCCCGGCTTCTTCAAGGCCGGCGTCGCCGAGTCCGGCAACCTCGACAACCGCGTGTACCTGCAGCAGTGGGGCGAGACGTACGCCGGCCCCGTCGGCGAGCAGGACTACGCCGAGGTCTCCCTGCTCGACCTCGCCGACCGGATCGAGGGCCGCCTGCTGCTCGTCCACGGCGGCCTCGACGACAACGTGCAGCCGCACCACACGCTTCGCTTCGTCGAGCGCCTGATCGCGGCCGACAAGGACTTCGACCTGCTGATCGTCCCGCGCGGCGAGCACGTCCTGCTGGGTTACGAACATCACGTCGTACGCCGCCGCTGGAACCACCTGCTGCAGCACGTCGCCGGAGTCACCCCACCGGCGTACCGCCTGAAGCCCGCTGAGATCGACCTCGCGGTGATCGCCAAGATGTTCGGATGAGCGCGTTCCGGACCGTGGCACGCATGTCGTGACAAATGGGCGCCGATGGGTAACGTGTCGACGATCCGCCATCGATCGGAGGCAGACCGTGACCACCGCCCCAGTGGTGAAGGCCCCGCCCGGAGCCAGCCGCACCCGCTACCTGATCCTCGCGCTCGCGTTCGTCGGGCTCTCGCTGAACTACCTGGACCGCGCGAACCTGAGCGTGGCGCTGCCGTTCATCGAGGACGACCTGCACCTGGATCTGAGCAACGCCGAGAAGGGCCTGATCCTCGGCGCGTTCTTCTGGGCGTACGACGGCGCGATGCTCGCGGCGGGCTGGTTCGCGGACAAGGTCGGGTCCCGCAAGGCCTTCACCTTCGCCGCGGTCTGGTGGTCGGTGATCACCGCGCTGACCCCGCTGGCCCGCGGGTTCTGGTCGCTGTTCCTGTTCCGGTTCGCGCTCGGGGCGGGCGAGGCCCCGGCCTACCCGAGCGCGACCAAGGCGTCGTCGCGGTGGTTCCCGAAGCACGAGCGGGCGTTCTCCACGGCGGTCATCGACTCCGGCTCGCGGGTGGGGACCGTGCTCGCGCTGCCGGTGGTGACGGCGCTGATCGCGCTGGTCAGCTGGCACTTCTCGTTCGTCGTCCTGGGGGTGGTCGGGCTGATCTGGGCGTGCGCCTGGTACTGGTACTACCGCGACCCGATGGAGCACAAGGGCGCGAACGCCGAGGAGCGCGAGTACATCGCCGCCAACGGCGCCCGGCTGGAGGAGAACGACGACCAGGACGCCGTCGAGGTGCGCTGGCGCGACCTGTTCCGGTACCGGACCGTGCGCGGCATGATGCTCGGCTTCTTCTGCCTGAACTTCGTCATCTACTTCTTCCTGACCTGGTTCCCGTCGTACCTGAAGGACGCCCGCGGGCTCGACCTGGCCGAGCTCGGCACCCTCGGGACGCTGCCCGGGATCACCGCGATCGCCGGCGCCTGGGTCGCGGGGCTGACCGCCGACCGGTTCATCCGGCGCGGTGCCGACGTGACCCGGGTCCGCAAGACGGTGATGGTCGGTGGGCTGCTCGGTGGCGCGGCGATCGTCTTCGCGGCGCCGGCGTCGTCGGTGTACGTCGCGCTGCTGTTCCTGGCGATCTCTTACGCGAGCCTGGCGATCGCGGCGACCGGGATCTGGTCGCTGCCCGGTGACGTCGCGCCGAGCTCGCGGCACGTCGCGTCGATCGGCGGCATCCAGAACTTCGCCTCGAACATCGCGGGCATCATCAGCCCGTTCCTGTTCGGGCTGCTGCTCGACCTCAACGACGGCTCGTACGGGCCGTCCTTCGCGGTCGCGGCCGGCGTCGCCGTGGTCGGCGCGCTGACCTACGCGTTCGTCGTCGGCAAGGCCGAGCCGCTGCCGGCGCTGCGCCGGTAATTGCCGAAACGGCAAGGAAGTTTGCGCACGGCGGGCCGGCGTCACATGATCGGAGCATGACGACAGAAGAACTCCCCGCGGACCACTGGAACACCTTCTACGCCGAGCGGGACCAGATCTGGAGCGGCAAGCCGAACGTCGTACTGGTGGCCGAGGTGGCCGGCCTGACGCCGGGGCGCGCACTCGACCTCGGGTGCGGCGAAGGTGCCGACGCGATCTGGCTCGCGCAGCAGGGATGGACGGTGACCGCGGTGGACATCTCGACGGTCGCGCTCGAGCGCGCGGCCGGGCACGCGAAGGACGCCGGCGTCGGCGACAAGATCGAGTGGGAGCAGCACGATCTCGGGACGTCGTTCCCGGAGGGTTCGTACGACCTGGTGTCGGCGCAGTTCCTGCACTCCAAGACCGAGCTGGCCCGGGAGGCGATCCTGCGCAGCGCGGCGGGCGTCGTCGCGCCCGGGGGAGTGCTGCTGATCGAGGGGCACATGGGCTTCCCGCCAGGCGAGCACAACCCGCACCCGGAGATCCGGTTCCCGTCGCCCGACGAGGTGGTCGCCGACCTCGCGCTGCCCGAGGACGAGTGGGAGGTCCTGGTCAGCACGATCCACGACCGGGCGCAGATCATGCGCGACGGCGAGCAGATCAACCGCCGCGACTGCACGGTGAAGCTCCGCCGCCGCTGACGGCACTGTTCATCACGAGGATCCCTCGGGTTCATCGCTCGCGGTGAACCTAGGGATCGTGAACACCCCTGACCTGGTCCAAGAGCTCGGCTTCCGCGTCCTCGACGAGGAGGACGACGACCCCGTGCTGCTGCGCGCCGACGGCACGCCGGTCGACACCTGGCGCGAGGGCTACCCGTACGGCGAACGCCTGAGCCGCGAGGTCTACGACCGCGACAAGCGGCTGCTGCAGATCGAGCTGCTGAAGCTGCAGTACTGGGTGAAGCGCTCGAAGAAGAAGCTGGTGATCGTGTTCGAGGGTCGCGACGCGGCCGGCAAGGGCGGCACGATCAAGCGGTTCATGGAGCACCTGAACCCGCGCGGCGCCCGGATCGTCGCGCTGGAGAAGCCGACCGAGCGCGAGCAGACCCAGTGGTACTTCCAGCGCTACGTCGAGCACCTGCCGGCGGCCGGCGAGATGGTGCTGTTCGACCGGTCCTGGTACAACCGGGCCTGCGTCGAGCGGGTGATGGGCTACTGCGGCGAGGACGAGTACCTGGAGTTCATGCGGCAGGCGCCGGCCTTCGAGCGGATGCTGGTCCGGTCGGACATCCAGCTGGTCAAGTTGTGGTTCTCGGTGTCGCAGGCCGAGCAGCAGACCCGGTTCACGATCCGGCAGATCGACCCGGTCCGGCAGTGGAAGCTGTCGCCGACCGACCTCGCGTCGCTGGACAAGTGGGCCGACTACACCGAGGCGAAGGAGGCGATGTTCCACTACACGGACACGCCGGACGCGCCGTGGACGGTGGTGAAGAGCAACGACAAGAAGCGCGCCCGGCTGGAGGCGATGCGGCACGTGCTGTCGCTGTTCGAGTACTCCGACAAGGACCACGAGCTGGTCAGCCACCCGGACCCGAAGATCCTCGGCCCGGCCGCGGAGGTCCTGGAGCACGGCGAGTCGGCGAACCGGAGCTTCCCGGAGCTCTAGTCGGTCAGCGGCAGTGAAACGGTGAAGGTTGCCCCACCTCCTGGTGTGTCGGTGACAGCGACCTCCCCGCGGTGCGCGGCGACCAGCGCGGCGACGATCGACAGCCCGAGTCCGGAACCGCCGGTGACCCTGGTCCGCGCCGAGTCCGCACGGTAGAACCGCTCGAACACCCGCGCCTTCTGCTCGGCGCTCAGCCCCTGACCGGTGTCGGCAACCTCCAGCACCGCGCGCCCGCCGCGCGTCCCGACCGACACCGTCACCGGCGCCTCGATCGGCGTGTGGTGCAGCGCGTTGCTGACCAGATTCCCGAGCACCTGCCGCAGCCGCGCCTCGTCGCCCTCGACGACCGGCGCACCGGAATTCGGCAGGATCTTCAGGCTGACCGTGCGCTCCGGCTGCACAGCCTCCACGTCATGGACGGCGTCGCCCGCGAGCGTGAGCAGATCCACCGGCTGGTACTGCAACGGCCGCTGCTGGTCGAGCCGCGCCAGCAGCAGCAGGTCGTCGACGAGCAGACCCATCCGCTTGGCCTCGTCCTCGATCCGCTTCATCGTCGCGGGCTCCATCGCGCCGCCGCGCTGCCGGGTCAGCTCAGCGAACCCACGGATTGACGTCAACGGTGTCCGCAGCTCATGACTCGCGTCCGCCACGAACCGCCGCATCCGGTCCTCGGACTGCCGTGCGTGCTCCTCCGACTGGCGGGCGAGCTCGGCCGAGCGCCGCGCCGACTCCTCCGAGCGCCGGGCCGCCGACTCCGATGCGGTGCGTTGCGCGAAGGCCGTCTCGATCTGACCCAGCATCTGGTTCAGCGCCAGCGACAGGCGGCCGACCTCCGTGCGTGGATCCCGCTGCGGCACTCGCCGGCTGAGATCCCCACCGGCGATCGCGACCGCCGTGTGCTCGACGTCCTCCAGCCCGCGCAGACTGCGCCGTACGACGTACGTCGCGACGCCGGCCAGCAGCACGAGCAGGATCACCCCGGCGGCGATCTGCACGCCGACCAGCTGCTCGATCGTGTGGTCCATGTCGGCGAGGCTCTGGCCGATCATCACGTAGCCGTCACCCGCGCGCAGCGGGACGGCGAGCACCCGCCAGGTGTCGCCGCCGGAGACCGCGCCGGTGTCGAACGGGTGATTGCCCTTGGCAACCACTTGGGCGAGGGTCAGGTCCGGCAGCGCCGGCTCGCCCTCGGTCTCGCGCAGCGGCTGGTGGAAGGGGCCGCCCTGGACCTCGGAGCCGTCGGACTGGAACCGCTGGACGAAGAAGGCACTCGGTAGCCGCCCCGCCCCGCGGGGTTGGCGGTCCGGGCCCGGGCCCGGTGGCTGTGCGGCGAACTGCTTGGACGCCTCGGTGAGCTGGTTGTCGACCCGGTCGATCAGGTAGCCGCGCATGATCGTGGTCGCGACCAGGCCCGACGCCACCAGGGCGGCGGTGACGAGCGTGAGCAGGACGATGACGATCGTGATCCGCAGCGGGTAGCGCTCGGTGAAGCGGCGGTGCGAGAACAACCGCCCGGCGCTGGTGGACATCAGTTGGGACCTCGCGGCGTCCGCAGCACGTAGCCGACGCCGCGAACGGTGTGCAGGAGCTTCTGGTCGCCGGTGTCGACCTTGCGGCGCAGGTACGACATGTACGACTCGACGACACCGGCGTCCCCGGCGAAGTCGTAGTTCCAGACCGCGGACAGGATCTGGCCCTTCGACATCACCCGCTCGGCGTTCTCCAGCAGGCAGCGCAGCAGCTTGAACTCGGTCAGCGACAGCTGCACCGCCGTACCGGCCTTGAAGACCTCGTAGCTGTCCTCGTTCAGCTCCAGGTCGGCGTACTTGAGGACGGCCGGTTCGGTCGCGGCCTGCTCGCGGTGCCCGGAGCGGCGCAGCAGCGCGCGGACCCGCGCGACCAGCTCGTCCAGGCTGAACGGCTTGGTCACGTAGTCGTCGCCGCCGGTGTGCAGGCCGAGCACCTTGTCCTCGACGGCGTCCCGGGCGGTCAGGAAGAGGACCGGCACGTGCCGGTCCTCTCCCCGCAACCGCCGGACCACCTCGAACCCGTCCAGCCCGGGCATCATCACGTCCAGCACCACCAGGTCGGGCTCGACCTCGCGGGCCTTCTTCAGCGCCTCGGCCCCGTGCGTCGCCGTGGTCACGTCGTACCCGGCGAACCGCAGGCTCGCGGACAGCAGCTCGACGATGTTGGGTTCGTCGTCGACCACCAGAAGATGCGGGCTCATGGACCCCAGTCTGCCCCCGGGACCCGTGCGAACCCTGGCACCTTCCTGGCAGTTCGCTGTGAAGGTCAGCGCGGGCCGCGCTTGAAGCCCCACTTCTCCCGGGCCGCGTCCCGGGTGGTGCCGTCGTTGACGGTGGTCGCCGTGGCGACGTTGTTCGCGACGACAGCCGACACAGTGACCTGGTTGCCGACCTTCACGTCGTCGATCCCGTCCCGGGCGGCGTTCACCAGGGTGTCTTCGGTGAGCGTGTAGTCGCGGCTGTAGCCGTCGGCGCTCTTCACGGTGAGCTTGTCCTTGCTGACGGCGGTGACCTCACCGCGCTGGGTGGCGACGGTCTGGTAGCCGCCGCCCTCCTTCTCGACCACGAACTCGCCGTGCAGCGCACCCATCCCGAGCCCGAACTCGCCGCCGTGCCGGCCGGGTCCGCCGGGGCCGCCGGGCCCTGGCTTGGCCGGGTCGGCCGGAGCTGAGGGGTCGGCCGGGGCCGACGGCGACGCCGACGGGTTGGCCGACGGCGTGGGGGACGGGTCGGCGTTGGTGGTGGCCCAGGCGACCCCGCCGGCGGCCGTGGTGACGACCACCGCCGCAACGGTGCCGACCAGCCGCCACGGTTTGTCGGAGAGCTTCTCGAACGACGCCATCTGCAACTGCCTCCCGGTACGACGTACCAGGCCGTCACCTGGTACTGGTCGTCCCACCCTGCGCGGCCGACCTGAGACGGGCCTTGGGCGAGGCTGGCAAAACCCTGGCAGTCGCCCAGATCACCAGAAGACTCAGACCAGCCAGAGCACGGCGACCAGCCAGACCGCCGCGGCGAGCGCCGTACCGACGAACTCGATCAGGATCGACAGCCCGGTCGCGCGCAGCGCGTGCTTCGTCGACGCCCAGGCCGCCGGGTGGGTGCCGAGCCGCTGCCGCTCCGACAGGTACACGCCGAGCGGGAAGCCGACGAACATCCCGACCACCGGGATCACGAAGAACCCGACGATCCCGAGCAGCACGCCGACGAACATCGAGCGTCTGGGCACGCCGGACTCACGCAGCCGGCGTTCCGGTACGACGTACTTGACCACCTGGCTGGCACCGATCAGGACCACGGCCGCGGCGAGGACGGCCCAGCCGGTCGGGCTCTGCACCTCCAGCGCCCAGATCAGGATCGCGGCCAGACTCAGCAGGGCGCCGGGCAGCACCGGCACCACGATGCCGATGATGCCGACGAAGATCGCCACACCGACCAGGAACGTCGCAACGGAGTTCACGCCCCCAACTCTGCCGCAAAACGGTCCGCTTAGTGTGGACGCATGGCTGACTCACTAGCTGCCCTGCACGAACTGGTCACCACACTCGCCGCGCCGTGGGTGGTCCTGTCCCCGCGGTCGGGCCAGCTGACCGGCTCCGGCGCCGAGGGCGTCTTCGCCCGGGACCGCCGGGTGCTGTCCCGGCTGGCGGTGTCGGTCGACGGCCGGGAGCCGCTGGCGGTGCACGTCGACGAGCAGCCCGGTACGACGGTGTTCGGCGCGGTGCTGGTCGGACTGGGCGACGACGGCCACGACCCGACGGTCCGGCTCCGGCGGACCCGGACGGTCGACGGTGACGGGCTCACCGAGCGGTTCACGGTCGTGAACAACTCGCACCAGACCGTCGCATGCCGCCTGACGGTTGCGATGGGCACCGACCTGGCCGGTACGGCGGAAGTCCGCAGCGGCGCCGCCGCGGAGCTTCCCGCGCTGGTCCCGAGTGCCGACGGCTCGGCGCTGGTCTGGGAGAACGCCGCGGGAACGCGAGTGAGCGCTCTCTGCGATCCCGCCGCCGTTCTCGGCGCCGACGGCTTCGAGTGGCCGCTGCAGCTGAAGCCGGGTGACGAGGTCACCGTCACGCTGCGCGTCACCGCCACCTTCCCGGCCGCCACGGGCTTCGAGATCAAGGCGCCCGAGCGACGTCCGGCGTACGGCGAGATCGCGCTCTCCTGCGACGACTCGCGCGTCGACCGCTGGTTCCGCCGCTCCCTCGACGACCTCGCCGCGCTCCAGCTCGGCACGGGCAGCGACCGCTATCTCGGCGCGGGCCCGCCCTGGTACCTGACGCTGTTCGGCCGTGACTCGCTGATCTCGTCCGGCATGCTGATCCCGGTCGACCCCGAGCTCGCCGCGGGGACGCTGCGCGCGCTGGCCGCGTGGCAGGGCACCAAGGTGGACGCCGACGCGGCCGAGCAGCCGGGCAAGATCCCGCACGAGCTGCGCGCCGAGGTCGCCGACCACGGCCACGGGCTGGTGCTGCCGGCGGCGTACTACGGGACGCACGACGCGACCCAGCTCTGGATCACGACGCTGCACAAGGCGTGGCGCTGGGGGATGCCCGCCGACGAGGTCCGGGAGCTGCTGCCGAACCTGCAGAGAGCGCTCACCTGGATCCGCGACTTCGCCGATCCGGACGGCGACGGGTTCCTGGAGTACATCGACGAGTCCGGCCACGGCCTGGCCAACCAGGGCTGGAAGGACTCGAGCGACTCGGTCCAGTGGCCCGACGGCACGATCGCGACCGCGCCGATCGCGCTCTGCGAGGTCCAGGGCTACGCGTACGCCGCGGCGGTCGCCGGCGCTGAGCTGCTGATCGCCTTCGGCGCCGGGGGCGCCGACGAGTGGCTGGACTGGGCGGCCGCGCTGAAGACCCGGTTCCGGGAGAAGTTCTGGGTCGACGGGTACCCGGCGATCGCGCTCGACGGCGAGAAGCGCCCGGTCGCCGGCCCGGCGTCGAACCTCGGGCACCTGCTCGGCACCGGCCTGCTCGACACCGACGAGGAAGCGATCGTCGCCGACCTGCTCGGCGAGCACCAGCTCGACAGCGGCTTCGGCCTGCGCACTCTCACGACCGAGATGACCGGCTTCAACCCGCTCGGCTACCACACCGGCAGCGTCTGGCCGCACGACACCGCAATGGCCGTCCAGGGCCTGTACGCCGCCGCGCGTCCCGCGGTCGCCGGCTCGTACGTGCGGGGGCTGGTGCAGGCCGCCGAGGCGTTCGGCTACCGGCTGCCCGAGCTGTACGGGGGAGCGGGCGTCGGCGAGGAGAGCACGCCCACGCCGTACCCGCTGTCCTGCCGGCCGCAGGCCTGGGCCGCGGCCTCGGCGATCGCGGTCGTCGTCGCGGCGCTCGGCATCGAGCCGAACGTCCCGGCGGGAACGCTCGACATCACTCCGGCGAGCGACTTCCCGTGGCGTTCGCTGAAGCTCGACGGTGTGCGCGTCGGTGAGCGGGTGCTGTCGATCGAGTACACGGACGGCAACCTCACGCTGAGCTAGAGCTGATCCGGGCTCAACGTGAGGTTGAGGTTCAGTGCACGAGAGCGCTGAGAGCTGCGACGAGAGCGACGGCGAGGTAGCTTCCGCCGGCCAGGTAGCGCTGGATCTGGGTGCTGCGCGGTGAGCGGAAGCGCCGGCCGATCGCGTCGGCGCCGACGGCGTAGCAGAGGTCGAGGACCAGCCCGATCACGAGCACGGCCAGTCCGAGCAGCAGCATCTCGCTGCGGACCTGACTCGCGGTCGCGTCGCGCGTCGTGAACTGGGGGAGGAACGCGAGGAAGAACAGCGCGGCCTTCGGGTTGAGCAGGTTCACCAGCACGCCCGCGCGGAACACCTTGCCGAGCGGCTCGGCGTTCAGGCCGCCGAGCCCCGACGAGCTCGTGGTACGCCGCAGCGTCTTGATCCCGAGGTACGCGAGATAGACAGCGCCCGCCAGCGAGATCACCGTGAACAACTCCGGCGACGCCTCCAGCACAGCGACCAGACCCAGCGCCGTGACCAGGATGTAGACCACCGACCCGGTCTCGATCGCGAACGCCGACACGACACCGGCCCGGCGGCCTTGGGTCAGGCTGCGCAGCGAGATGTAGATGTTGTTCGGCCCCGGCATCCCGACCAGCACCACGGTCGCTCCGACGAACCCGAGCAGCTGCCCGATTCCCATCCTCACCCCTTCAACTGGACTGCGTACCGGACTAGCCTGTCGGCTCCACGCCCAGTCCACCCGAGCCAATCCGAGGAGAAGTGGACCGTTCCGGAGATCCCGCAGTCCTGGCCGACCTGATCGGTCGCCGGCTGACCGGCCGCACCGGCGGCCTGTACCGGCGCCTGGCCGACGCGCTCGCCGCGCTGATGGGTTCGGCCGAGCTTCCGGTCGGCGCCAAGCTGCCCGCCGAGCGCCGGCTCGCCGAAGCGCTCGCCGTTTCCCGCAGCACGGTCGTCGCGGCGTACGACGAACTGCGCGCCCGCGGCCTGGTCGAGAGCCGCCGCGGCAGCGGGACGACGGTCGCCCGGTCCGCGAGCCGCGGCCGGTCGACTGCCGACAAGCGGATACCGATCGGGTACGGCGAGTCGCTGTTCCACCGGATCACCGTCGGCCCCGGCGACGTGATCTCGATGACGTACGCCGTCGACCCCGGCATCCCCGACCTGGCCGCCGAGGTCGAGGACCTCGCGCGCACCGACCTGCCGACTCTGCTGCAGGACGTCGGCTACCACCCGCGCGGCATCGAGCCGCTGCGGACGCGGATCGCCGAGCACTTCGAGGAGTCCGGGCTCCCGACGAGCGCCGACGAGATCGTCGTCACCAGCGGCGCGCACCAGGCGATCGCGCTGGTCACCGCGATGTACCTGCGGACCGGTGCCGCGGTCGTGATCGAGCAGCCGAGCTGGCCGGGCTGCTTCGACCTCTTCGGGGCCGCGGGCGGGCGCGTGGTCGGCGTACCGCTGGACGACGCCGGGATCCGGCCGGACCTGCTCGAGGCGGCGCTGAAGGAGCACCAGCCGGCGATGCTGTTCGTGATGCCGACCTTCCACAATCCGACCGGCCGGCTGATGTCACCGGCCCGGCGTCGCCAGGTCGCCGAAATCGCTGCCCGGTACGGCGTGGTCGTGGTCGAGGACAACGCTTATTCCGCCGGCGATCCGGCCGGCCCGGAAATACCGCCGCCGCTGGCGGCGTACGCACCAGGGAATGCGGAGGTGCTCACCATCGGCTCGGTGTCGAAAGCGGTCTGGGGCGGTTTGCGGATCGGCTGGATCCGCGCGCCGCGGCCGTTGGCCGACCGGCTCGCGCGGCACAAAGCGCTGGCTGATCTCGGGAGCCCGGTGATCGACCAGGCGCTCACCGCACGACTGCTGCCGCGACTCGGCGACGTCACGGCCGAACGGGCGCGGCTGGCGACCGGACGGCGTGCGCACATCGGCGAGTTGTTGCGCGACCGGTTGCCCGAGTGGGAGTGGGAGGAGCCGGCCGGGGGATCGGCGTTGTGGGTCCGGCTGCCGGACACCGACGCGCGGGTGTTCGCGCAGATCGCGTTGCGGCACGGCGTCGAGGTGGTCGCCGGGCACGCGATGGACCCGACCGGTGACCACGACAACTACCTGCGGTTGCCGTTCGCGTACGCGCCGGAAGTACTTGTCGACGCAGTCGATCGCTTGGCCGGCGCGTGGCAGGAGCTGCGCCGGCACGGGCCGGAGCCCGGCGTACCGATGGTGTGAGGAAGGCAACAACTCGCCGGACAGGACTGATGGTGGTCACCCGTGAGGGTGACCACCATCGCTAAGTGTGTGTGGGGTCTGCGCCGCCGTTGGCGCCTACGAGGCCTGGGGTTACCGCTCCTCGTCCGCGGCGGCGACCGGGGTGGCGTCGAGCCGGCCGGTCTCGTCGTGGATGGTGATCGCGATGTTGCGCAGCTTCTCGGCGTGCTCCCGGCTGTGGTGGGCGCAGAACAGAAGCTCCCCACCGCTGGTCAGGGTGACACGTACGTAGGCCTGCGCGCCGCAGCGGTCACAACGGTCCGCAGCCGACAGGGTCGAGCTCGGGGCGAGTGCTGTAGTCACTTTGAGGCCTCATCTCATCTAGTTCCGTACTCACCAGATAGCAACATCCTGACATGCGGATCGCTTCCCGGTAGGTGCAGCGTGTCCGAATGTGAGACGAACCACCTGTTCCCTTATGACGCATATTGACGGGGAATCGTTTCGGATTCGCTCGATCTGTTGTTTCCGGCGGGTGTCGGGCGTGTCCTCTTTCACTGTGCGCCACCAGTTGTTCACTGTGCGCTGACTTCCGGAGTGTCGGAATTCTTCGTGATCGAGTCCGGATCGATACCTGCCGGGACAACTGTCTGGTGCGAGGTCCCGGTCGATGCTGTTGTGCTGATTCGGTACCCCGCCATGATGCCGGGCAACCCAAACCGGCCACGTGGACCTCCTGCCGGGTTTTGGGGGTGCGGCCTCGTAGGCTGTCACTCGTACGACGGCCGGGCCGTCGTACGGATGTCTGCTTGTGAACCAGTGAAGGAGCCCAGTGGCCGCCCCGACGCCTCGCAGTACCGAGCTCGACCCGACGTACAACGCGCGCAACCTGCTCGTCCTCGAAGGACTGGAGGCGGTCCGCAAGCGGCCGGGCATGTACATCGGCTCGACCGACAGCCGCGGCCTGATGCACTGCCTGTGGGAGATCATCGACAACTCCGTCGACGAGGCCCTGGCCGGGCACGGCGACCGGATCGAGGTCGTGCTGCACAACGACGGCTCGGTCGAGGTGCGCGACAAGGCCCGCGGCATCCCGGTCGACATCGAGCCGAAGACCAAGATGACCGGCGTCGAGGTCGTCTTCACCAAGCTGCACGCCGGCGGCAAGTTCGGCGGCGGCTCGTACAACGCCTCCGGCGGTCTGCACGGCGTCGGTGCCTCGGTGGTCAACGCGCTGTCCGCGCGCCTGGACGTCGAGGTGGACCGTGGCGGCACGGTCTGGACCACGTCGTTCCGGCGCGGGGTCGCCGGCGAGTTCGACGGCGAGGGCGCGGCCGCGGGCTTCACCGCCGCGACCGGTCTGCGCAAGGCCGGCCGCGCCAAGAAGGGCGTCACCGGCACCCGCATCCGGTACTGGGCGGACCGGCAGATCTTCACCCGCGACGCGACCTTCAACTACGACGAGCTGGTCACCCGCGCGCGGCAGACCTCGTTCCTGGTCCCCGGCCTGGAGCTGGTGATCCGTGACGAGCGCGGCGAAGAGGTCACCGAGGAGTCGTTCAAGCACGACGGCGGGATCAGCGAGTTCTGCGAGTTCCTGGCCACCGACCAGCCGGTCACCGAGGTGGTCCGGCTGACCGGGACCGGTCACTTCACCGAGACCGTGCCGATGCTCGACGACGCCGGGCACATGACCCCGACCGACGTCGAGCGCGACCTCGACGTCGACATCGCGGTCCGCTGGGGCGACGGGTACGAGACCGAGGTCCGCTCGTTCGTGAACATCGTCGCCACCCCGAAGGGCGGCACGCACGTGGCCGGCTTCGAGCGGGCGCTGTCGAAGGCGTTCACCGGCGTACTGACCGGGACGCGGCTGCTGAAGAGCGGCGAGGAGATCATCAAGGACGACGTGCTCGAGGGGCTCACCTCGGTGGTCACCGTCCGGCTGGCCGAGCCGCAGTTCGACGGCCAGACCAAGGAGGTGCTCGGGACGCCGGCCGCGTCGCGGATCGTCGCGAAGGTCGTCCAGACCGAGCTGGAGACGTTCCTCACCTCGACCAAGGGCACGGCGAAGGCGCAGGCGCGCGCCGTACTGGAGAAGGTCGTCGCCGCATCCCGGACCCGCGTCGCCGCGCGACAGCACCGGGAGCTCCAGCGGCGCAAGACCGCGCTGGAGTCGTCGGCGCTGCCGGCCAAGCTGGCCGACTGCCGCAGCAACGACGTGGACCGCTCCGAGCTGTTCATCGTCGAGGGTGACTCGGCGCTCGGGACGGCGAAGCTCGCGCGCAGCTCGGAGTTCCAGGCGCTGCTGCCGATCCGGGGCAAGATCCTGAATGTGCAGAAGGCGTCGGTCGGCGACATGCTGAAGAACGCCGAGTGCGCCTCCATCATCCAGGTCGTCGGCGCCGGCTCCGGCCGGACCTTCGACATCGAGCAGGCCCGCTACGGCAAGATCATCTTCATGGCCGACGCCGACTCCGACGGCGCCCACATCCGCTGCCTGCTCGCGACCCTGTTCTTCCGCTACATGCGCCCCCTGGTCGACGCCGGCCGCGTCTACACCGCCGTCCCGCCACTGCACCGCTTCGAGCTGACGAACCCGAAGAAGGGGCAGGACAAGTACCTGTACACCTACAGCGACGCCGAGTACCAGCGGAAGTCCGCCGAGCTGATGAAGAAGGGCGTCCGCTGGAAGGAGCCCCCGCAGCGCTACAAGGGCCTCGGCGAGATGGACGCCGACCAGCTCGCGGAAACCACCGTCGACCCCCGCCACCGCACCCTGCGCCGAATGACCGTCGACGACGGCGAAGCGGCCGCCCAGGTCTTCGACCTCCTGATGGGCAACGACGTGGCGCCGCGCAAGGAGTTCATCGTCCAGGGCGCCTACGAACTCGACGAAAGCCGCATCGACGCCTGAGTTGTCAACGACAGCGGTCCAGCCCCGGGGTTCGCCTCGAGCTGGACCGCTGTTACGTTCTGCCCGCTGCCCGCTGCCCGCTGCCCGCTGCCCGCTGCCCGCTGCCCGCTCACCTACACACGCGGTCACCTGCGCATGTGCTCGGCTGCGCGCTCCGTGGGTGAGGATGCGCGCTGCGCTGAGGGTTGCCCTCGTCGTGGTCACGCTGTCTCTCGCCTGCACACCCCGTCGCCTGTGACCGGGACGCTGGACGGTTTCGACACCCACCACTGACCAAGCGGGTTCTTGGTTGGATTCTTCGCCGTGGCTGAGCGGGAGCGGGGTGGATCGGCGGCGCTTGGACAGTGGTGGGTGTCGGCCGATCGCGGACATCGCCTTGGGTACGAGGCCAGACTGCCGGGGCTCGACCTGCCGCCGGAGCCTGCGCGGTGCGCGCGGGAAATGGGCTGAGGGGCGACCGGGTGGGGTGCGAGGATCGGGGTATGGAGCAACTGACTTTGAAGACGGGGCGGCTCGAACTGGTGCCGTTGGGGGAGCGACACCTGGAGTTGGAGGTGTTGCTGGATTCCGATGCCGAGGTGATGAAGTACCTGGGTGGGAAGGCTCGGAGTCGGGCGGAGGTCGAGGTGGCGCATGCTCGGCGGATGGGGTGTGCGGCGGGTGGGCTGGGGTTCTGGGTCGGGTTCGATGATGTCGGGTTTGTGGGCTGGTGGTTGCTGCGGGGGCCGGATCAGCCTCAGGTGGAGGGTGAGGCCGAGCTGGGGTACCGGTTGTTGCGGGATCGGTGGGGGCGGGGGTACGCGAGTGAGGGGTCGCGGGAGTTGCTGCGGTACGGGTTCGACGTCGTCGGGCTGGAGCGGATCTTCGCGCAGACGCTTGTCGGGAACGCCGGGTCGCGGGCGGTGATGGCGTCGGTGGGGTTGTCGTACGTGCGGGAGTTCCCGTCGTCGGAGGACTTCCCGGGGGCCGAGTTGGGTGAGGTCGAGTACGAGATGACGCGGGAGACCTGGCGCAAGGCGCAGGCGTGACGCGGTTGGCGGCGTTCGATCTCGACAACACGCTGATCGATCGGGACGGCGCGTTCCGGGCGTGGGCCGAGTGGTGGGTCGAGCGGCAGCGGCTGAGCGGTGAGGCCGTCGAGTGGTTGCTGGCGAACGATCTCGGCGGGTATCGGCCGCGGCAGGAGTTGTTCGCGGGGGTGAAGGCGGAGTACGGCGTCTCGAAGTCGGCGGTGGAGCTGGTCGACGATTACGACCGGGAGCATCCGCTGTTCACGTCGGTCGAAACCGCTGTGCTGGAAGGGATTGCGAGCTTGCGTACGGCGGGCTGGAAGGTCGTCGTGATCACCAACGGCGGGGTCGTCCAGCAGCAGTTGAAGCTCGATCACACCGGGATCGGAGCAGCGGTCGACGGCGTGTGCATCTCCGAGGCCGTCGCCGTGCGGAAGCCCGACAGGCGCATCTTCGAGGTCGCGGCCGAGGCGGTTGGTGCGCGACTCGAGGGCGGCTGGATGGTGGGTGACCACCCGGAGTACGACATCGCCGGTGGGATCAACGCTGGTCTACGAACCATCCTGGTCGGCGACCAGCACGCCGGCCCGAAGGCGGACCATCACGTGGATTCCGTGCTGGCCGCCTTCGGGCTGATTCTCAGCTGAGTGCCTGCCGCAGTACGGCGTGTGCTCCGCGGACGATCGCGTCGCGGTTGGCCTCGTACGTCGGGTCGGTGATCTCCGTCTTGTTCGCGACGTCGAACTGCAGGACCGGGACGTGCAGGTGCCCGGCGGGCATCAGCGGGTCGAGGAGGTCGCGCTGGAGGGTGTTGCGGTAGGCAACCTCGTTGGAGAGGTAGCCGCCGCCGGCGCCCTCGGAGGCGATCGAGCCCTCGGTCGGGCCGAGGGGCTGGCGGACCGGGAGGGTCTGGCCGGCCGGGATCTCCAGCACGGACGTGTTCACCCGGGTGCGGAACGGGGTGACGTCGGCCTGGGCCATCCGGGCGGTCGGGAGGCTGGTGGTCAGCCACTCCGGGCCGGCGGGCATGCTCGGGGAGACGACCGGCGCGTTGATCGTGCCGCCGCCCCAGAGGTTGTTGTTGTCGCCGATCGAGCTGACCGAGCGGCGGCGGCCGTTGAAGACCTCGAGGTCGAAGATGCCGACCCGGCCCTGGCTCGCGGTCATCACCAGGTCCGCGTGCTGCGGGCCTGGGCGGTAGTGCGGCGCGAGCGCGTCCTCGACCATGTTCTGGTCGAAGTCGGTGTACCGGACCGGGAAGACCACGGTCTGGATCTCGTACGTCGTCCCGCCGACCTTCCAGCGCTGACCGTCCAGCGACAGCGCGTTCGCCCCGGACGGGTTCCCGATCCGGATGTCCGCGTCCAGCGTGAACGGGTCGAACCCGGTGACCAGGATCTTCCGTACGCCGGGGGAGAACCGCGTGCTGGTGATCCCGCGCGACGCGTACTCCAGGCTCTTCATCAGCTCGGCGCGGTCACCGGCGCTGAGCCCGAACGACGGCTTCCACTGCCGCAGCGCGAGCGCCATCGAGATCCGCGCCCAGTACAACCCGCGGTCGTCGGTGGCCGGCAGCGCGGACGCGGCCTGCTGATGCTGCGCGCGGTGCGTCGCCGTACGCCAGAGCGCTTCGGCCTGAGCCCGTACGACGACGCGCGCGACCAGCTTGTTGGGCGCGGCACAGAGCAGGTGGTTGAAGAGCTTCACCTGCTTGTCGAAGCCGGAGCGGGTCAGGATCTGGCCGGGCACTGACGGGCCGCCGGCCACGCCGTTGCCGAGGCGCTGCTCCTCGACGGTGCCGGTGACGGCCGCGTCGAAGCAGGAACCGTGCAGGTCGAGCGGCCGGCTCGGGCGGTCGACGGCGATCGCGGCGGGTGCGGGAGTGGCGGTGAGAACGGTGCCGAGAGCCAGGGCACCGACCATCAACGAGCGGGAAAGAGAGCTTGGGCGGAGTCTCATACCGAATTCCTATCAGGTTCTGACCGGTTCGGCCGGAGTTCGTGGGCTGTCGCGGGTATTGCAGACAGTATGCAATGCGCTACTTTCGGAAGGCGGTGCTCGCCCGGCACCGCCGCCCGTGAGGAGAACCCCTGTGAGCATCCCGCCCCCTCCGTCCCGCCGCCGGTTCCTGACCAACGCGCTCGGCGCCACGCTCGGCGCCAGCCTGGGAGCGGTTGTGCTGAGCTCGTGCCAGGACACCGGTACGCCGTCCGCCACCCGCTCGTCCGGTCCGTCGTCGCAGCCCAACAACGCCGCGGCGGTGGTCGAACCGCAGGTCACCACCGGCGACCAGGCCCTGCAGCGGCTGCTCGAGGGCAACGCGCGCTTCGTTGCCAACCGCAACGAGGCGATCGACGAGGGCGTCGAGCGCCGGGTTGCCGTGAGCAAGGGTCAGCAGCCGTTCGCGACCGTGATCGGGTGCGTGGACTCGCGGGTGCCGATCGAGCTGGTCTTCGACCGCGGGCTCGGCGACCTGGTCGTCGTACGGAGTGCCGGTGAGGCGCTGGACGACTCGGTGACCGGCAGTCTGGAGTTCGGGGTCGCGGAGCTGCACACGCCGTTGCTGATGGTGCTCGGGCATCAGCGCTGCGGCGCGCTCGACGCGACGATCAAGGCGATGGACAGCCATCGCACCGGCGCGCACCCGGGCGGCATCGAGTACCTGGTCGACACCTTGACCCCGGCGGTCCAGCAGGTCGCTGGACAGCCGGGGGACAGGTTGGACAACGCCGTCCGTGCGAACGTCACCCATGTGCTCGGTGAGCTCCGCAAGTCGCCGGTGCTCGCCCCGCTGGAGAAGTCCGGCAAGGTGAAGCTGGTCGGCGCCTACTACGAGCTCGACACCGGCAAGGTGATCGTGCTCTAGACGATCTGGGTCAGGTGCCCGTCGTCCACGTCGTACATGAAACCGCCGACCAGGACGTCGTCGCCGATCAGTGGGTGCTCGCGGACGGCGGCGACGTCGTGCCGCAGTGCCTCGAGCTGGTCGGGGATGATGTTGATCGTCAGGTAACCGGCCGGCAGGCCGGAGGCCTGCTCGACCTTGGCGCGCATCTGGTCCTCGGTCATCGACGCCATCGCGCAGCGGGTGTGCGGGATGACCATGATGCGGCGGACGCCGAGCAGGTGCACGCCGAGGACCAGGCCGGTCATCGTCAGCTCGGTGACGCGGCCGCCGGCGCTGCGCAGGACCTTGGCGTCACCGGGCTTGAGGCCCAGCAGCTCCAGCGGGGGGATCCGCGAGTCCATGCAGGTGACCACGCCGACACCGGCGTGGGCGATACCGTCGAAGCCGCCGTAGGAGAAGTTCTTGGCGTAGTCCGCGTTGGCCGCGAGCAGGTCCTCGAAACCGGGGACCGGCCCTTCGGCGGCGCTCATCGGGGACCACCCGGAACTACGGTGCCGGCACGCAGGATCGACATGGCGAAAGGCTCCTTTCCACAGGATTCCGGGCGGGGAGGGTCGGCGGGATCGCTGGTCACCTGGACCTGCCAGGTCCGGCCGTCGGTGTGGGCGACGGTGACGGTGTCCAGCTCCTCCGTGACGACGCTGAGCGCGTCCAGTGCAACCTCGCCAGTGAGGTTGCGGACGGCGATCTCGGCGACTTGGCCGCGCTTGGTCCAGGCGGACCGGCCACGCAGCGTTTCCACAACAGTTTCACCGCGGTCAGCGGCGTTCAGGACGGCGACGGCCGACTCGACGGTCAGCTTGCCGTGAAGGGTCCCGGCCGGCAGCACCGCCGCGGTCGGGGAGAAGCGGTGCCCGCTCAGGTGCGACGACTCCCACACCCGGCCCGGCGCCGCCTCGGCCGCACCGGCCACGATCGGCCGGCCGAGGATCGCGCAGCACTCGTCGCGCTTGCCGTTGGTGCAGACCAGCAGCACCGGCTGATCGATCGGGGACAGCTCGGGCAGCGAGGCCCGTACGGCGTCGAGGTCGCCGCGGGCCACGGCGTCGACGTCGAGCGCGTCGAGCCGCGCCGGGTCGTCGACGCGGCCGCCCAGCAGCCAGCAGCGGCCGGGGGCGCAGCTGGCGACGTACACCTGATGCGGGAGCGGTACGCCGTCCGCGTGCTTGCCGGGCCGCCGGATGGTGCCGAAGCGCAGGTCCGCCTTCTTGCACTTGGCGTCGATGCGGGCCCCGAACACGGGGTCGAGGTGACTCTGCGTCGCGACCTTGGCACCCCACGGGCCGGGCTGCTCGACGACGACCCACCCGGCGGCCACGACGGCCGTACCGGGCATCGGCTCGTTCAGTTCCCGGCAGATCGTCGAGCAGAGCCCGGGACGTTCGAGTAAGGGTGCACTCACAACCCTCAACGTTACGCGAGCCCGGCCGGGATCCCCATGACGGCCGTCACCCGTGGACAGTCCGGCGCCGTCCGAGCAGCACGACAGCCAGTACGGCGGCCGCGAACGCACAGACCGCGGCCCCGGCGAAGATCGTGTGCACTTGTGAAATCGCCGCCTCGCGGAGAGCGTCGACGAACGGACGACAGGTGCCCGGACTGGTCGGGCAGAGGTCGTTCGGCGAGGGGATGTCGGCGGCGAGCGCGTAGTACCGGCGCAGGCCGATCGCGGTCAGCGCGGAGACGCCGACGAGCATGCCGACCATGCGGGCGACCACGACCAGCGCGCTGACCAGCCCGTGCGCGTCCTGCGGGGTCGCGGCGAGCATGGCGGTGTTGACCGGGGAGAGCGCGAGGCCGAAGCCGAAACCGCAGGCCAGCAGGACGAGCGTCGCCGGGACGGTGTCGAGGGCGTTGCGGTCCCAGAAGGCCATCAGGGTGAACATCAGGCCGGCGAGCGCGAGGCCGGCGGCGGTGATCAGGCCGAGGCCGTACCGCCGAGTCAGCCAGCCGCCGACGACGGCGCCGACGGGGAGCGCGATCAGGAAGCGCAGCAGGACGAGCGCGGCGGCGAGCTGGCCGCCGCCTTGCGTCGTCCGGGCGAAGACGGGGATGTCGACGAGCGCGGCGATCAGGGCGGCGCCGACGAGGAAGCTGACGACGAGAGAGCCCCAGGCGGCCGGGTGGTGGAGGAGGCCCGCGGGGATGATCGCGCGAGCTGTACGGCGTTGCCAGAGGATGAAAAAGAGAGTGAAGAGAGCGGCTCCTACCAGCAGCCATGGGCCCGCGGGGGAGAGGACTTCTTGTTCTGGGTCTGCCGTCGCGAAGGCCAGTACGACGCCCGCCAGGGCCAGCGCGAGCAGCAGAGCGCCGACGAGGTCGATCTCGGCGAGGGCGCGGAGGTTGGTCTCGCGGAGCAGCAGGGCGAGCCAGGCCAGCAGGAGGACCGCGGTGGCGACGCCGATGGGGGTGAGCAGGCGGGAGTCGCCGGTGAAGGGGACGAAGGGGAGGCCGAGGGTGATGCCGGTGGCCAGGCGTTCGGGGGCGGTGAGGGTGAGTCCGAGGGCGACGCAGGCGAGCAGGCCGACGGCTGCGGAGATCGGTGGGCGTTGGCGGCCGCGGAGGAGGATCGCGAGAACGACGGCGACGATGAGGTTCAGCCAGAAGATCCAGCGCCAGTCAGCGACGGCGAGGACGGCGGCGCCGAGCAGCGGACCGAGGACCGAACCGAGCTCCTGGACCGCGCCGACGACACCGAGCGGGAGGCCGCGTTTGGCGGGCGGCCAGAGGTCGGCGACGAGCGCGAGCGTCGCCGGGACCAGCCCGCCGCCGCCGATTCCTTGCAGAAAGCGCCCGGTGACGACGAGGGAGAGGTCGTACGCCGCCGCGGTGATCAGCGAGCCGACGGCGAAGAGCATCAACGCGCCGACGAGCACCGGCGTCCGGCCGACGACGTCGGTGATGCGGCCGATCAGCGGGAGCACAGCGATGTAGCCGAGCAGGAAGCCGGAGACGATCGGCGCCGCCCGCTGGAGCTGATCGGCCGACAGCCCGACTCCCGACATCATGTCCGGGAGTGCGAGCACCACCACATAGGTGTCCGCTGCTGCAAAGGCAACTGCTACAGAAGCAAGGGTGAGCTTCGTCCGAGCACTTCCCACCGCAGTGGCCTCTGTCACGGCTTGGTGATCTCCACCTGTTCGCCGTACTTGTCGAGGGTGACGTCGTAGCTGCTCGTCGCGCCGTCGTAGAACGGGCCGGTGATCGTCGCCGACACCAGCTGCTTGCTGTCCTTGTCGATCTTGAAGGTGCTCGGGAAGTCCTGGTCGGCCGGTGCCTTCGGGAAGATGCCCTGCAGCGTCTTGCCCTGGACCGCGCCGGTGATCTCGGTGAGAACCTTCGCGCCGTCGCGGGTCTCGCCCTTGACGGCCGGGTCCTTCAGCGTCGGCAGGACCGCCGTGAGGCCCTTGGTCGGGTCGAGCAGGATCGCCGGGTCGGGCGCGCCCAGACCGGCCAGCTGCGACGGCGGGAGCTCGATGAACTTCGGCGTGAACGGCAGCTTGGCGTACACCTTGCCGCCGACCGCGACCACCTCGGCATCGATCGGCGACCCGGCCGCGCGCACGGTGAGCTTGCCCTTGAACGCCGGCGCGTGGGTCGCGACGCCGTCGCCGCTGGCGAGCGTCTGCGCGGTGTCCGGCAGGTCACGCCCGGTCAGCACGACGTGCACGCTGGCCGCCTCGTCGATCGTCTTCTTGGCGTCGGTCAGCAGCGCCACCGCGTCGTCGCCGGACTTGCCGTCGCCGCCGCCGTCCTTCTTGTCACTGCAGCCGGTCAGTGTGAGCACGAGCACCGCACCGACCGCGACCAGTCTCTTCATGGGCTCAGCCTGCCAGGTCCGGGGCGCAGGCGGCGATCGGCTGAGCCACCGGTACGCCGGAACCGTCGCGCCGCGGGTCGACCGGCGGCAGGTCCACCGGGGCGCCGCTGGTGGCGCTGGCCTTGACCGGCGCCGTACCGACGAAGCCGAAGAGCAGCCCGTCCTCACCCTTGAGCAGCCGCTGGCAGCGGACGCCTCCGGTCGCGCGGCCCTTGGCCGGGTACTCGCTGAACGGCGTCACCTTCACCGCGCCGACCTCCGTCCCCGGCAGCGCCGACGAGGAGCCCGCGATCGTGACGACGTGCGCCTCGCGGGCGGCGTCGACCGCGCCGAAGTACACGACCTTCGCGCCCGACGACAGCCGGATGCCGGCCATACCGCCCGCTGTCCGGCCCTGCGGGCGGACCGCCGAGGCGGGGAAGTGCAGCAGCTGGGCGTCGCTGGCGATGAAGCAGAGCTCCTCGTCGCCGGTGGCCAGCTCGACCGCGCCGACGACCTGGTCGCCGTCGGCGAGCCGGATGATCTCCCAGGAGTCGCGGTTGCTCAGGTGGTCGGGCACGATCCGCTTCACGACGCCGGTCGCCGTACCGACCGCGAGGCCGACCGACTCCGGGTCCATCGTGGTCAGCGCGAGCGCGCGCTCGCCGGCCTCGAGCTCGACGAACTCGGCGATCGGCGCGCCACCCTGCAGGTTCGGCGCGCTGGCCGTCGTCGGGACGGCCGGGAGGTCGAGCGACTCCAGCCGGATCAGCCGGCCGGCGCTGGTGACGAGACCGTACTGACCGCGGGCGGTGCTCTTGATCGCGGACACGATCGCGTCGTGCTTGGCCCGGCCGTCGGCCGCACCGAACGGCTCGACGCCGTTCGTCCGGGCCAGCAGCCCGGTCGAGCTCATCAGCACCCAGCACGGGTCGTCGGTGACCTCGAGCGGTACGGCGGCGGTCTTGGCCGCGCCGGACGACTCCAGCAGCACCGTACGCCGCGGCGTCCCGTAGGTCTTCGCGATCTCGGCGAGCTCCTCGGAGACGATCTTCTTGAGCAGTGCCGCGTCGTTGAGGATCGCGGTCAGCTTCTCGATCGTCGCCTCGAGCTCGGCCTTCTCGGTGTCCAGCTCGAGCTTGCTGAACTTGGTCAGCCGCCGCAGCGGCATGTCCAGGATGTAGTTGGTCTGGACCTCGGACAGGTCGTAGATGTCCATCAACCGCGTCCGCGCCGCGGCGGCGTCGTCGCTGGTCCGGATGATCTGGATGACCTCGTCGATGTCGAGGATCGCGACCAGCAGACCGTCGACGATGTGCAGCCGCTCCTCGGCCTTCCGCTTGCGGAACTCGCTGCGCCGCCGGGTGACCGAGTAGCGGTGCTCCAGGTAGACCTCGAGCAGCGAGCGCAGCCCGAGGGTCTGCGGCTGGCCGTCGACCAAGCAGACCGCGTTGATCGAGAACGAGTCCTCGAGCGGGGTCAGCTTGTACAGCTGCTCCAGCAGCGCCTCGGGGACGAAACCGTTCTTGACCTCGATCACCAGGCGGGTGCCGTGGCTGCGGTCGGTGAGGTCCTTGACGTCGGCGATGCCCTGCAGCTTCTTGGCCTGGACCAGCGTCTTGATCTTCTCGATCACCTTCTCCGGGCCGACCGTGTACGGCAGCTCGGTGACCACGATGCCCTTCCGGCGCGGGGTGACGTTCTCGATCCGCGCGGTGGCGCGCATCTTGAAGCTGCCGCGCCCGGCGGCGTACGCGTCCTTGATGCCTTCCAGGCCGACGATCTTGCCGCCGGTGGGCAGGTCCGGGCCGGGGATGAAGCGCATCAGGTCGTCGAGGTCGGCGTCCGGGGTCTTGATCAGGTGCCGCAGGGCCTGGATGACCTCGACCAGGTTGTGCGGGGCCATGTTGGTGGCCATGCCGACGGCGATGCCGGCCGCACCGTTGACCAGCAGGTTCGGGAAGGCGGCGGGCAGGACCGAGGGCTCTTCCTCGCGGCCGTCGTAGTTCGGCTTGAAGTCGACGACGTCCTCGTCGAGACCGTTGGTCATCGCCAGCGCGGACGGCGCCATCCGGCACTCGGTGTACCGCATCGCGGCGGGGCCGTCGTCGAGGGAGCCGAAGTTTCCGTGGCCGTCGATCAGCGGGACCCGCATCGACCACGGCTGCGCCGTCCGGACCAGGGCGTCGTAGATCGCGCCGTCACCGTGCGGGTGGTACTTACCCATCACTTCACCGACGACGCGGGCGCTCTTCACGTGCCCGCGGTCGGGACGGATGTTGTTCTCCGCCATCGAGAACAGGATCCGCCGCTGCACCGGTTTGAGGCCGTCCCGGGCGTCGGGGAGCGCGCGGGAGTAGATCACCGAGTAGGCGTACTCCAGGAAGCTGGTGCGCATCTCGTCGGAGACGTCGACGTCGAGGATGCGCTCCTCGAAGTCCTCGGGTTCGGCGGTGGTGCTGGTACGGCGTGCCATGCGGGTCTGTGCACTCCTCGGTGGTGCCGGCTGTTAGGCGCCAACCCTACGACGCCGTACCGACAACTCCCGCCAACGACCTGCCCCGAGCTGCGGCGACCCGTGCCGCCCGGATCTGCTCCGGGCGGCACGGGCGGACAGCCGATCAGTCCCGGCGGGTGATCAGATCGCCACGCCGGTGATCCGGACGGAGCCGGTCTCGTCGCCGGTGATGCGAACCGAGCCGGTCTCGTCGCCGGTGATCCGGACCGAACCGGTCTCGTCACCGGTGATGCGGACCGAGTCGGCCATGGCGACGGCCGGAGTGGCGAGCAGGCCCGCGGTCAGCAGGGCCCCGGCGATGATGCGCGTGCGCATGGGTGATCCTTCCTGTTGGCCGGTCTGCGCGGCCGGTGGAGGTTCCACCGGCCTGGACCGGTACCGACGATCGTCGGTACGCCGGGGGCCGGTACCGCGGGGTTCTCGTGAGGTTCGAAGAGTTTGTGCCAGGGATCTCCGAGTGTTAGCCGGGCGTGGTCAGGTCTTGGATCCGGACAAAGCGATGCCCTGCACGATCTGGCGCTGGGCGACGACGAACACCAGCAGCATCGGCAGCGCCGCCATCGTGGTGGCCGCCATCAGGCTGGTCCAGTCCGAGGAGTAGGCGCCCTTGAACTGGTTGACGACCAGCGGGACGGTGAAGTTCTCGTCGCTGTTCAGGAAGATCAGCGGCGAGAAGAACGAGTTCCACTGGCCGAGGAAGACGAAGATCCCGAGCGCCACCAGCGGTGTCCGCAGCAGCGGCAGCACGATCGTGGTGAAGATCCGGATCCGGCCGGCCCCGTCGATCGCGGCCGCCTCCTCCAGCTCCAGCGGCAGGCCGCGGATGTACTGGCGGAGCAGGAACACCCCGAACGCGTTGAACAGCGCGGGCGGGACGATCAGGGCCAGGTGGGTGTCGATCCAGTGCAGCTTGCCCATGATCACGTAGAGCGGGATCACGGTCAGCTGGAACGGCACCATCATGGTGGCCAGGAAGACCCCGAACAGGGCCCGGCGGCCGGGGAACCGGATCCGGGCGAAGGAGTAGGCCGCCATCGAGCAGGTGAGCAGCGTCAGCGCCGTCACCAGGGCGGCGATGTAGACGCTGTTGAAGTAGGCCCGGGCGAAGTCGGCGCCCTGCCAGGCGGTGGCGAAGTTCTCCGGCTGCCAGACCTTCGGGAACAGCTTGGGCGGCTGGGCGAAGATCTCGTCCAGCGGTTTCAGCGCCGAGAACAGCATCCACAGGAACGGGACGAACATCACCAGCGACCCGGCGACCAGGATCAGGTGCAGCGGGATCCAGGACGGGCGGAAGCGGCGAGCGGCGTCGTGCGTCGAGAGTCTCATTCGGTGTAGTGCACCCACCTCTTCTGGGCGAGGAGCTGCAGACCGGTCAGGGCCAGCAGGATCAGGAACAGGTAGATCGCGATCGCCGCGGCGAAGCCGAACCGGAACTCCCGGAACGCGACGTTGACGATGTCGTAGACGATCGTGTGGGCTCCGGCCGGCGCCGTGGTGTCGAAGAAGAAGAAGATGTAGTCGAACACCTGGAACGACCCGATGATCGAGGTCACCGACAGGAACAGGATCGTCGGCGACAGCAGCGGCACCGTGATCCGGCGCAGCTTCTGCCACTCCGAGGCGCCGTCGATGTCGGCGGCCTCCATCAGCGCCGGCGAGATGTTCTCCAGGCCGGCCACGAACATCACGATCATGTAGCCCAGCCCCTGCCAGATCGACACCAGGACGATCGCGGGGATGACGGTCTTGGGGTCCTGCAGCCAGTCCGGCGGGTTCGGGATGCCGAGCGACTTCAGCGCGGCGTTCAGCGGGCTGATCTCCGGGTTCAGCAGCCACAGCCAGATCGCGGCCACCGCGACCGACGAGGTGACCTGCGGCGCGAAGAAGAAGACCCGGTAGAACGACTTGAGCTTGTGCGCCTTCTGGATCATGAACGCGAAGAAGAAGCCGGTGAGCATCAGCCCGGGGACCTGCAGGACCGTGAACCACGCGGTGTTCAGCCAGGACTGGCGCAGCTGCGGCGTCTTCCAGACGTCGATGAAGTTCTGCAGCCCGACGAAGGTCCGGGAGCCGAACCCGTCCCAGCTGGAGAACGACAGGATCAGCGCGAAGACCAGCGGCCCGAGCATGAACACGACCAGGCCGATCAGCTGGGGGGTCAGGAACGCGTACCCCCACAGCGCCTCGGCGCGCTGCTTGCGCCGTACGGCGGCAGCGGTCGGCATGCCTCAGCTCCCGTTGTTGATGAACGTGCAGATCTTGTCGGCGAACGTCTTCGCGTTGTCGCCGGCCTTGATCGACTTGTCCATCTCGGTGCCGAGGTTGGCCCCGACCGTGGCCTTGGAGGCGATCGCCGGCGGGATCGCGTAGCCGGCCTTGGCGACGTCGGCGAACCAGCCGCCGTGCTCGGGCAGGTTGCCCTCGGTCACCACGTCGTCGAGGCCGGCGGTCGCCGGTACGGCGTTGCCGCCGCCGGACAGGCGGGCCTTCTGGCCGTCCTTGTTGACGAAGCGGGTGGCGAAGTACATCGCGGCCTCGGGGTCCTTGGCCTTGGCGTTCACACCCATCGCCGCGGTGTAGACGATCGTCGAGGCGACGCTCTTGCCGTCCTCGGACGCGAACGGCGCGATGTCGTAGCCGAACTTGAGCTTCTTCAGGTTCGGCAGGATCCAGCGACCCATCTGGCAGCTGGCCAGCTGCTGGCCGTAGAACAGCGCGTCGACGCCCTGGCCCTTGGGCAGCGTGCCGCTGTAGGTGATCTTCCCGGCCGCGAGCCCCTCCCAGATCCACTCCAGGGTCTCCATCGACTTGGCGTCCTCGTTGAAGACCGCGTTGCGGCCTTCGACGGTCTTGCCGCCGAACGCGGTCATCCAGCTGAACAGCGGGCCGAAGCCGCCCTCCAGCACCATGCCGCGCTTGCCGGTGGCCTTGATCTTGGTCAGGAAGTCGTCGAGGGCGTCGCGGTTCCAGGTGCCGTTCTCGTGCCGCTGGGCCGGGTTCTCGGTGACCCCGGCGGCGGCAGCCATGTCCTTGTTGAACCAGAACACGATCGGGTTGCAGTCGACGACCAGGCCGTACGTGCCGGGGCTGCCGTCGGCGGGCTTGCACCACTCCATCAGGTTCGGGTAGAGCGAGTCGAGCTTGAGCGGGGACTCCGGCTTGGAGGTGAAGTCGGTGAAGTCCATCAGGTTCTTGGACTGGATCAGCCGCTGCATCGCGACGTCCTGGACGTAGAAGACGTCCGGCGCGCTGCCGCCGGCCAGCTGGGTGAGCAGCTTGGCGCCGTAGTCGCCGACGACGACCTGGAAGTCGGCCTTGGTCCCGTACGCCTTCTCGTAGTCCTTCGAGATCTGCCGGAACCGCTCGGCCTCGCCGGGGTTGGCCCACGACGCCCAGGTGACGGTACCGCCCTTGCCGCCGCCGCCCTTGCCGGCGTCGGCCGAGGTGCCGCCGGCGCTGCCGTTCGCGCAGCCGCTCAGCAGCGCGCTCGAGCCGACGCCCGCGACGGCCGCGCCGGCCAGGAAGGTGCGCCGCGAGATCGGTCGTCCGCCGGCGGGGTTGGTGAAGATGGGCATGAGGAACCTCCTGGTGGATGTGGTTGCCTACGGCAACCTCAGCACCTCCTGGCGGGCAGGCCTCGTGCGCGTTTCTTCCTTCACCGGAGGCGGGAGGCTGCTGGTCGGCGACCAGCCGGGAGGGTTCGGTGTTGCCGTGGAAGGGGTCGGGGGCGGTGCTTGCCGACGATCTTGCGGCGACCCGTCACCAGTGTCAATATTAATTCGTAAATTAGTATCAATCTTTTGTTCTGTCATTCTGCCGCCGCCGACGGATGCGAGTGGCGCAGGATGAACGCGGTCGGCGCGAGCGCGGAGCCCGCGGTCAGGACCAGGCAGATCGTGCCGATACCGAGCAGCGTTCCCCAGGGGACCGTGGTCGGAACATCGGTGAGCCCTTCGCTCATCGCGTGCCGGATCAGCGCGCCGACGGTGCCGGTGATGACCGTGCCGAGGGTGAGGGCGACCGCGCCGACCAGCGTCGACTCCCACAGCACCATCCGGCGGATCTGCGCGGGCGTTGCTCCGAGCAGGCGGGACGTGACGAACTCGCGGCCGCGCTGCAGGCTGCCCATCAGGAGCGTGTTGACGATCGCGATCGCGCTGTAGAGCGCGGCCGGGCCGAGCAGCAGGATCAGGCCGAGCTGGTTGCCGTCGCGGACGCCTTGGCCCTGCTCGGCTTCCCAGGTGGTGGCCGGTACGGCGTGCGCGCCCGGGATCGTGTTGAGGGTGTTGATCAGCGCGGCGGTGTCGGTGCCGGGGGTGGGCAGGACGAAGTAGCGGGTCGGGTTCGTGGTCGGGGCGTGGGCCCGGGCGAGGTCCTGGGAGACGAGCATCGAGGCGTTGATCTCGATCGCGGTGCGGACGATCGCGACCACCCTCAGCCGGGCGGCCGCGCCGTCGGTGAACGTCACCGGGATCTCGCTGCCGACCTTGTAGCCCTCGTAGCCGGCCAGCTCCTTGCTAACGGCAACGGTGTTCGGCTGCGAGAGCGCGGTGAGATCACCAGAGAGCGCTTCCAGCCGCCGGGCCCGCGGGGCCACCGTGGTGTCGATGCCTTCGGCGTCCTCGAGATCGGCGGAGTCGCTGCTGACCCGGATCACGGTCAGCGGGATCGCGGCGTCGACCGCGGCCACGCCGGGCGTCGCGAGAACGCGCTCTCTCGCGGACCCGGACCAGGCGCCCTCCTCCGTCGGCGTGACGACGACCGGAGCGAGCAGGGTGTCGCGGATGCTCGCCGTCGAGGCGTCGGCGGCGAAGCTGAGCGTGAGCACCAACGAGCCCGCGATCGCCGAGATGGCGAGGATCGGAGCCGCGAGTGACGCCGTACGGCGGGGAGCCGCGACCACGTTGCTCTGGGCGAGAAGGCCGGAGATGTTGGTCCAGGCGACCAGCGGCATCGCGAGCAGGTGGCCCAGCAGCGGCATGATCAGCGGCGCGAGCAGCGTGAGCGCGACGACCAGCAGCATCGGCGTGAACATCGCGAGCGGAACGACGCCCTCGCCGGTGCCCGGGCGGATCAGCGCGAGCAGGACGATCGAGCCGGCCAGGACCAGCAGGCCGAAGACCACGCGGACCGGACCGATGCGTGGCGGTTCGAGCGCGGCCTCGCGGAGGGCGTCGATCGCGCCGATCCGGCCGGCGCGGCGAGCGGCCGAGCGGGCGCCGAGCATCGCGACGACCAGGCCGATCGACATCGCGATGGCCAGGGCGATCCACGGGCTGGCCGGTTCGAGCTTGACCGGCGCGAGATCGGTGTACGACGCCTTTGCGAGCAGCAGTGGGGTCGCGAGCAGGGCCAGCGCGGCGCCGGTGACGGAGGCGGCGAGCGCGACGACCAGGGCTTCGCCGAGGATCATCCGGCGGATCTGCTTCGGGGTCGCGCCGACGAGCCGGAGCAGGCCGATCTCGCGGCGGCGGGAGGCGACGGCGAAGGCGAACGTGCTGGCGATGACGAAGATCGTGATGAACCCGCTGATCGTCCCGACCATGCTGAGCACGACCTGGAGACCGGAGACGTCCTCGCCGGTCGGGTTGACGTGGACCGTGTGCGGGGCGGTGCCGTCGCCGCCGGGGAGACGGACCGGGATCGTGGTGCCGGGCGGTGCGTCGTACGCGATGGTGGCGGCGGTGGCCGTCGCGGCGAGGCCGAGGAGGAAGACGCCGACGGCCAGGGCGACGAACGAACCGGCGTACAGGGATCGGTGCCGGCTGACCGTTTGACGGCTGAGGAAGAACATCGGGACTCCAGGTCGATCGGGTCGGCGAGCGGGATCAGCGTTCGAGGTCGCTCATGGCGGCGGCGATCTGCTGGGGCGTGCCGCGGTCGAGGGAGCCGGCGACGAGGCCGTCGGACAGGAACAGCACGCGGTCGGCGTACGCGGCGGCGACCGGGTCGTGGGTGACCATGACGACGGTCTGACCGCTGCGGTCGGTTGCTGTGCGCAACAGGTCGAGGACCTGGCGGCTGGTGCTGCTGTCCAGGGCGCCGGTCGGCTCGTCGGCGAAGAAGACCGCCGGCTGGGTGATCAGCGCACGGGCGATCGCGACCCGCTGCTGCTGGCCGCCGGAGAGCTCGGCGGGCCGGCGCTTGGCCTTGTCGGCGAGTCCGACCTGCTGGAGGACGTCGTGCACGTCGGTACGCCGGGGGCGCCGGCCGGTGAGGCGGAGCGGGAGGGCGACGTTGTCGTAGACGGTGAGGCTGGGGAGCAGGTTGTAGGCCTGGAAGACGAACCCCATCTCCTGACGGCGCAGCTTGGTCAGCTCGACCTCGTTGAGGCCGTGCAGCGGGATGCCGTTCAGGACGACCGCGCCGGTGGACGGCTTGTCGAGGCCGGCGGCGCATTGCAGGAGCGTGGACTTGCCGGAGCCGGACGGGCCCATCACGGCGGTGAACGAGCCGCGCTGGAAGTGGTAGGTCACGCCGCGCAGCGCGTCGACCGAGCCGGCCTTGGACTTGTAGGTCTTGGTGATCCCGTCGAGCAGCAGAGCGGGGGGATGGGGGTGGCCCGGAGGCCCTGGCGGCTGAGCCGCCGGGCGGTGCGGGATGGGCGTCTGCTGGGGCGCGATGCTCGTCATGCTTCTAGCGAAGCGTCCGGCTGGGCTTTGTGCGCTGGCCTGTGCACGAGTTCAGAGGTAGCGCGTGAGCTACCGTGCGGCGGCCTGTTCGGGACCTAGGGTTGCCGTGTGGAGGGACCGGAGTCCGCGTGGGCGGCGTTGACGACCAAGCGGTACCTCGTGTCGTCCTGGCCCTGGCGCTCCTACGCCTACCTGCTCAGCTCGATCCCGCTGGGCATCGTCACGATCGCCGTCCTGCTCGTGTCCGTCGGCATCAGCGCGCTGCTCAGCCCGCTCGTGGTCGGCATCCTGCTGCTCACGCTCTTCCCCCTGTACGGCGTACTGATCGGCACGATCGAGCGCGGCCGTGCGCGGCTCGTGCTCCCGCGCGGCATCGCCAGCCCGCACGCGAAGATGCCGCCGAACATGACCCGCCGCGAGCGGCTCAAGTTCCGGCGCCGCGAGCAGGCGTCGCTGCGGGCGCTCGGGTACGGCGTACTGCTCGGCACGTTCGTGTGGCTGTTCAGCGCCGCGTTCGCCGGGCTGAGCGCGGCGACGCTGGTCCTCACGCTGCTGGCGCCGATGATCGCGACCGACGACAGCATGGGGATGGGCCCGTGGATCCTCGACACGACCGGTGAGGGGTTCCTGTTCCTGTTCACCTTCGGGCCGGTGTTCTACGTCGTCTCGTCGTACCTGCTCGGTGTGCTCGCTGCTGTCGAGGCGTCGCTGGCCAAGGCGCTGCTGGGCCCGCGGGAGGAGGAGCTGCGCCGCAACGTCGCTGAGCTGCGCCGCTCCCGGCTGGACCTCGTGGACGCGTTCGAGACCGAGCGGGCGCGGATCGAGCGGCACCTGCACGACGGCGTCCAGCAGCGGTTGGTGGGGCTCACCATGACGCTGGGGCTGGCGGAGCTGGACCTGCCGGAGGGCGAGAGCAAGCGGCTGGTCGTCAAGGCGCATGGGGAGGCCGAGGCTGCGCTGGCTGACCTGCGGGAGGCGGTGCGTGGCATCCACCCGCGCGTGCTCGTCGACCTGGGGCTGGAGGCCGCCGTACGGGAGGTGGCTGACCGGATGCCGATGCCGGTCTCTGTGCAGGTGGCGCTGCCGGAGCGGCTGCCGCCGCCGATCGAGGCGGCGGCGTACTTCGTGGTCAGCGAGGCGCTGGGGAACGTGGCCAAGCACGCTTCAGCAACCAACTGCCACGTCCAGGCGTGGATCAACCGCGACCGCCTGGTGGTGACTGTCACCGACGACGGCCGGGGTGGCGCTGACCCGGCGCAGGGGACCGGGCTGACCGGTCTGGTCACCCGGCTGGACGCTCTGGGCGGCACACTCGACCTGTCCAGCCCACCTGGTGGGCCCACGCGACTACGGATGGAGTGCCCGTGCCGGCTCGTCGACTGAGCATCGTGCTCGCCGAGGACTCGATGCTGCTGCGTGAGGGGCTGGCGAGCATCCTCGACCGGGCCGGGCACGAAGTGCGGGACGCGGTGGGCGACGGGGACGCGCTGGTGGCCGTCGTACGGAAGTCGCCGCCGGACGTGGTGATCACTGACGTGCGGATGCCGCCGGGGCACAGCGACGAGGGCCTGCGGGCGGCTGCGGCGATCCGGGCCGAGCTGCCGGCGATCGGGATCCTGGTGCTGTCGCAGTACGTCGCTGACGCGTACTTGTCGTCGCTGCTGGAGACGACGACGGGTGGGATCGGGTACCTGCTGAAGGACCGCGTCGGGCACGTGACGGAGTTCCTGGCGTCGCTGGACCGGGTCGCCGAGGGCGGGACGGTGGTGGACCCGGAGGTCGTGCGGCAGCTGCTGGCCCGGCGGCGGGACGACGGGCCGCTGGCCGCGCTGACGCCACGGGAGCTGGAGGTGCTCGCGCTGATGGCCGAGGGGCGGGTGAACGCGTCGATCGCCGCGGAGCTGGTGGTGAGCGAGGCGGCGGTGCGCAAGCACGTCGGGAACATCTTCGCCAAGCTGCACCTCGAGGACGGGCTCGACCGGCGGGTTTCGGCGGTGCTGACCTACCTGAGACGACAGGCATGAATTCGCCAGGTTGAGAGAAGATCGAGGTATGGCGAACTGGGCTGACGAGAGCGACATCCGCAAGATCCTGGCCGACTGCCAGACCTGGGCCGTGGTCGGCCTGTCGAACAACACCAGCCGGGCGGCGTACGGCGTGGCGCGGTTCCTGCAGCAGCACGGGAAGCGGATCGTGCCCGTCCACCCGTCGGCGGAGACCGTGCACGGGGAGCAGGGGTACGCGACGCTCGCCGAGATCCCGTTCGCGGTGGACTGCGTGGACGTCTTCGTCCGGTCCGAGCTGGCCGGTGCGGTCGCGGACGAGGCGGTGGGAATCAACGCGCGGGCGGTCTGGTTCCAGCTGGATGTGGAGGACCCGGACGCCTACACCCGGACGACGGCCGCGGGACTGACGATGGTGATGAACCGCTGCCCGGCGATCGAGTGGGGACGCCTGGGCCCGAACTGACCGTTCAGCTCAGCTCAGCGACGAGGGGTTCACATGTTCACGATCGATACGTCGGACGCGTTCGGGGCGCGGATCGCGAAGCAGTTGGCGGGGGAGCAGGTGATCTGGCTGACCACCGTCGGCAAGTCGGGGACGCCGGCGCCGAATCCGGTCTGGTTCCACTGGAACGGGCGGGAGGTGCTGGTCTTCAGCCAGGCGGGCAAGGCGAAGGTACACAACGTCGAGCGGTCGCCGCGGGTGGCGCTGCACTTCAACGCGACGTTCACGGGTGGGGATGTCGGGGTGATCTCCGGGGACGCGCGGGTTGATGCCGGTGGTGCCACGGCTGAGGAGCTCGAGGTGTACAACGCGAAGTACGCCGAGGGGCTCGCGGGGCTGGGGATGAGCACGGAGGACTTCCACCGGGACTATCCGGTGCTGATCCGGATCTCTCCGGAGAAGCTCAGAGGATTCTGACCACGCATCTTTCAGGTACCGGCCACCTGATCGGTGGCTGGTACTCGAGAGATCGGCTGACGTAGCGCCCTTCAAGTACCGGCCACCTGATCGGTGGCCGGTACTTGAGAGGTCTGGTTGCTGCTAGTTGAGGTAGCCCTCGACCGTGTCGGCGGAGCGGGACTGCGCGGTGTCGGGGTCGTCGCCGAACTCGCGCTTGGCGCGGCGCTGGCGGAGCAGGTCCCAGCACTGGTCGAGCTCGACCTCGAGGGCGCGCAGGCGGGCCTTCTCGTCGGCGTCGTCGACCTGGCCGGCGGCGTGCTTGGTGCGCAGGTCGTGCTCCTCGGCCACCAGGCCGTTGATGCGGTGGAGGATGCTGTTGTCGTCGGTCATGAGGAAACCGTACGCCCGTCCGGCAGCGCGGCGCGGGCAAGGAGCTCCGCGGTGACCAGGATGGCGATCGCCTCGGCCGCGATCAGGCCGAGCAGGACCACGAGCTGCAGCGCCGCGGCCGCGGTCGGTGACGCCCCGCCGAGCACCATCCCGACGAAGGCGCCCGGCAGCGTGACCAGCCCGACCGTCCGGGTCTGGTCGAGCGCCGGCAGCAGCGCGTCGCCCGCGGTCGGCCCGGCGACCAGCTTGAACGCGTCCGGTGGCATCAGCCCGATCGAGAGCGCGGCCTCGTACTCGCCGAAGCGCGCGCCGTACTCGTGGAGCAGCCGCCGGCCGGCCAGCGTCGTCGCGTTCATCGCGCCGCCGATGACGATCCCGCCCATCGGCAAGATCGTCTCCGGATTCCGCGGCACCACCCCCGGCAGAATCAGCAGCAGCAACACGACGCACGCGCTGCCGCCGATCGCGACCGCGCAGTACGCGAGCAGACCGGGGACCACGGCGGTCGACTGGAGCCGCCGGGTGCTGGTGATCGTCGCGACCGTCAGCATCACCAGCACGAACGCCAGCGCACCCCAGATCGTCTGCAGCGCGAACCCCACGACCGCGCCGACCAGCGCGAGCTGGAGCACGGCCCGGACCGCCGCGGTGACGATGCCCTTGTCGTGCCGCAGCTGCGCCGACCGCGAGGCCAGGACGGCGATCGCCACCAGCAGCGGCAGGACGACGAAGGCGGCCACTCCCAGGCCGGTGTCGGTGGACATCCGGTCATTCCACCACGAGTCAGGCCGGCTTGAAGTCCGCCTCGTCGTAGGTGTGCTCGCCGCCGGTGCCGGCAGCAACCTTCTCGGCCTCGTCGGTGCGCAGCTCGACGCGCCGGATCTTGCCCGAGATCGTCTTCGGCAGCTCGGCGAACTCCAGCCGCCGGATCCGCTTGTACGGCGCCAGGTGGTCGCGGCAGAACTGCAGGATCTCCCCGGCCAGCTCCCGCGACGGCTCCCGCCCGGCCGCCAGTACGACGTACGCCTTCGGCACCGCCAGCCGCACCGGGTCCGGCGACGGCACGACCGCCGCCTCGGCGACGGCCGGGTGCTCGATCAGCACCGACTCCAGCTCGAACGGCGAGATCCGGTAGTCGCTGGCCTTGAACACGTCGTCCGAGCGTCCGACGTACGTGATGTAGCCGTCCTCGTCCCGGCTGGCGACGTCGCCGGTGTGGTAGAAACCGCCGCGCATCACCTCCTCGGTGAGCGCCGCTGCGTCGCGGTACCCGCGCATCAGCGGGACCGGCGGCGGCGCGAGCTCGATGCAGATCTCGCCGTCGTCACCGACCGCGTCGGTGCTCGGGTCGACCAGGGCGATCGAGTACCCCGGCAACGGCCGGCCCATCGAACCGAGCTTCACCGGCTGGCCCGGCGGGTTGCCGATCTGCGCGGTGGTCTCGGTCTGCCCGTACCCGTCGCGGATGGTGATGTCCCAGGCGTTGCGGACCTGCTCGATCACCTCCGGGTTGAGCGGCTCGCCGGCCGAGATGCACTCCCGGATCGCCACCTCGACCGCGGACAGGTCGGCCTGGATCAGCATCCGCCAGACCGTCGGCGGCGCGCAGAACGTGGTCACGCCGTACGTCTGCAGGACCTGCAGCATCTTCTCGGCGTCGAAGCGCACGTAGTTGTAGAGGAAAACGGTCGCCCCGGCGTTCCAGGGCGCGAAGACGTTGCTCCAGGAGTGCTTCGCCCAGCCGGGCGAGGAGACGTTGAGGTGCACGTCGCCGGGCTGCAGGCCGATCCAGTACATGGTCGACAGGTGACCGACCGGGTAGCTGACCTGGGTGTGCTCGACCAGCTTGGGCTCGCTGGTCGTACCGGAGGTGAAGTAGAGCAGCAGCGAGTCGTCAGCGGCGGTGTCGACCTCGGGCACCGGGCCGTCGTACTGGCGGGTGTCCTCGTAGCTGAGCCAGCCGTCGACCGGCTCCCCGATCGCCACCCGCAGGCAGTGGTCGGCGACGCCGTCGTACCGGGTGGCGTCCGCGCTGGCCGTCACGACGACCCGTACGCCGCCACGCGTGATGCGGTCGGCCAGATCGGCGTCGGTGAGCAGGGTGGTCGCCGGGATCATCACCGCTCCGGCGCGGATGCAGCCGAGCATGACCTCCCACAGCGGCACGGTGTTGCCGAGCACGATCAGCACCCGGTCGCCGAACTGCAGCCCGTGCTCGGTGAGCCAGCCCGCGACCTGCCGCGAGCGCTCGGCCATCTCGGCGTACGTGAGCGAGTTGACCTCGCCGTCCTCCTCGACGATCGTCAGCGCCGCGACCTCGGGCTGCTCGACCGCGAGCGCGTCGAACCAGTCCCGCGCCCAGTTGAACCGGTCGAACTGCGGCCAGCTGAAGTCGCGGTACGCCGTGTCGTAGTCCTCCCGGTGCGCGACCAGGAAGTCGCGGGCGGCGCGGAAGGTCCGGGTGTTGTCCGAGGTGCTCTGTTCCTCGCTCATGGACCGCACTCTTCCCGACGTAGGTGCCCACGGCAATCCAGCCGCGCGGCGTTGGGGACTGGTCAGCTGGTGACAGCAAGGTCCAGGCGGTCGGCCAGTCCTGCTCTGGTGAACGCAGCGAGGAGTTCGTCGCGGCCTTCGGTGAAGTGGGCCCAGCTGTCGTAGTGGACCGGGACCACGCGCTGCGCGTCCAGCAGGCGGGCGGCCTCGGCGGCCTGGGTGCTGTCGAGCACGAGGGGTTCGCCGTCGAACAGGACGGGGATGCGGGGAGCTCCGGCGTAGAGGATCGCCGTGTCGATCGGCGCGAACCTGTCGGTGATCTCCTGGACAGCTGCGAGCGACGCGTTGTCGCCGCTGACGTAGACCGTCGGCAGGCCGTCGCCGGTGAGAACGAACCCGACGACCTGGCCGGTGAACTTCTCGACCTCCTCGCGCGGGCCGGGCCCGTGGATCGCCGGCACACCGGTGACGGTGACCGCGCCGTCGTTCAGCTGGACCGACTCCCAGTCGGCCAGGCCCCTGCTGCCCGTCCCCAGGCGCTCGGCGCCAGCGGGGGTGGTCAGCGTCAGCGGCACCTCGGCGAGGAAGGCGCGCCCGGAGGTGTCGAGGTTGTCGGGGTGCTGGTCGTGCGACAGCAGCACGACATCGATCGGTCCGAGCTCGGCCGGCTGCCCGGTGGACGGGGCGGTCTTGCACAGCTTCCGGTTCCCGCCGCGGTCGTAGTCGCCGGGCTCGTCGAAGGTCGGGTCGGTGAGGAACCGCACCCCGCCGTACTCGAAGACGGCGGTCGGCCCGCCGAGGGCGCGGACGGTGAACTGCTCGGTCATGACTCTTCCTCACGGATCGACGAGTTCTTGCCATGAGAACGGTAGGGGTTCCTCACGGATGACCGCAAGCCGTACCATGAGAGTCATGAGCTCGACCGTCGAGACAGTCCTGCAGTCCGCGCCTGGCGCGGAGCGGTACGTCGCGCTCGACTTCGTCAACAGCGGCTACGCCCTGCCGAACGGTCACTTCGTCGACCTGCTCGGCACCTCGGACGCGACCAACCTCTGGCTGGTCGCGCACGACCTCGCGCCGGACGGTGCCGACCTCCGGGAGATGTGCGCGGCCCAGCTGCGCTCGCTGCGTGAGCAGGTCAGAGCGTTGTTCGCGGCCCGTGTGGACGCGATCCCGGTCCTGCCGTCGGCACTGAGCGCCGTGAACGACGCCCTGCGCAAGGTGCCCACGGCCCCGATGCTGCTCTGGGACGAGAAGTCCGGGCCGTACCGCGAAGCGGCGTACCCGCTCAACGAGGTCCTCGACCACGCGTTGGCGACGATCGCGGCGAACGCGGCAGACCTTTTGGCCGGCCCGGACGGGGAGCACCTGGCCGCCTGCGAATCCCCACCGTGCAACCGGTACCTGCTCCGCCACGGTCGCCGCCAGTGGTGCTCCACCCGCTGCGGCGACCGCGTGCGCGCGGCACGGGCCTACGCCCGCCGTACGGCGAACTGAGCTACAGGTTCAGCGCCAGGACGGCGCCGGTCAGCACCAGGGGTGTCAGGATCAGTCCGCGCCACAGGAAGGACCACCACGAGATGTGGACGCCGGCCGCTTGGCAGCGGTCGCGCCAGAGCAGGGTGGCGAGGGATCCCCAGAGCGTCAGCAGGCAGCCGGTGTTGACGCCGATCAGCAGGAGCATCATCCGGTGGCCCTCGGCCGCGGCGACCGGTTCCATCGCCAGGTACGCCGGGAGGTTGTCGAAGAGGTTGGCACCGGCTGCTGCCGTGCCGGTGAGCCTCAGGTCTGATGCGAGGCCTGACGAGACGGTGCCGGCGATGTCGCCGAGCAGCTGCTCCAGCCCGTGGGCGGTGAGCGCTCCGACGACCAGGAACAGCCCGACGACCGTGACAACTAGTCGCCAGGGGACCAGGGACCAGCTGAGTGCTCCCCGGCGTCTCACGGCGAACAGGATGGTGAGAGCGACCGCTCCGATGCTGGCGGGGATGGCGACCTCGACACCGGAGACGAAGGCCGGTCCGAGCGCCAGGCAGACTCCTGCCGAGCTCCAGAAGAGGACCTTGTCGTCGACCGCTGGAGTCGCCGGTACGGCGTACTCACGCCGCAGGTCCCGGTGGAACAGCGCGGCGAGCACAGCGACGGTGATGAGGATCGCTGCGAGCGCCGGGCGCCAGCTGAGGCCCAGGTAGTCGCCCAGGCTCAGCCCGAGCTGGTCGAGGCGGTGCAGCGCCAGCAGGTTGGTCAGGTTGGACACGGGGAGCAGCAGGGACGCCGTACCGGCCAGCCAGACGGTGGTGAAGGCGAACAGCTTCGGTGGGATGTCCAGCTGCCTGGCCATCGCCAGCACGACCGGAGTGAGCAGCACCGCACAGGTGTCCAGCGACAGCACGATGGTGAGCGCAGTAGCCAGTACGACGACCAGCAGCCACAGCCGCCAGGTCTTGCCGCGCGCCAGGTGCGCCGCCTCGCGCGCTGCGACGTCGAACACCTTGGCGGAGTCGGCCAGCCCAGCGATCACCGTCACCGCGACCAGGAACACCAGCACGGAGGCGATCCGCTCCAGCACTCCCACCGCGTCGTCCAGCCCGAGCAGGCCTGAGCCCAGCACGCTCAGTCCGCCGAGCGCGCTCAGCCACCACATGCGCCAAACCCTATGCGGAGGCTTTCCATCGACCGGAACGGCGTCGTCCGGGGGACTGTGCGGTGAGTACGCTGATCGGGTGACGCCGCCGGAGGAGCCTGACACCGCCGGGCAGACCCTGGCCGGGCTGCCGCTGGCGGGACGACCGCTGTCCGGGCGGCCCGACGGATACCCCGCGGAGCTGGAGGCGGACGTCGTACTGCGCGACGGTGCGACCGCACACCTGCGGCCGATCACTCCGGAGGACGCGGACCTGCTGGTCGAGTTCTACGCGCGGGTGTCGGAGCAGTCGAAGTACTACCGCTTCTTCGCGCCGTACCCGCAGCTGTCCGACCGGGACGTGGCGCGGTTCACTCAGGTCGACTACCACGACCGGCTGGCGCTGATCGTCACCGTCGCCGACCAGATGATCGGCGTCGGCCGCTACGAGCGGACCGGGCGGCGGACGGCGGAGGTCGCGTTCCTGATCGAGGACGCGCACCAGGGCCGCGGGCTCGGGCAGCTGTTCCTGGAGCACCTGGCGCAGGCCGCCCGGGAGAACGGGATCGCCCGGTTCGTCGCCGAGGTGCTGCCGGACAACCGCAAGATGATCACCGTCTTCACCGAGGCCGGCTACACCGTCGCCCGGGAGTTCGAGGACGGCGTGATCATGGTCGAGTTCGACATCGCGCCGACCGACACCTCGTTCGGGGTGATGCAGGCCCGGGAGCAGCGCTCCGAGGCGCTGTCGATCGCGCGGCTGCTGACGCCGACCAGCGTCGCGGTGATCGGCGCCTCCCGGCGCGAGGGCACGATCGGCAACGCGCTGCTGCGCAACCTGCGCGACGGTGGCTTCCCCGGGCGGCTGTACGCCGTCAACACCGACACCAAGGCCGAGGCGATCGACGGCGTCACGGCGTACGGGACGATCCGGGACGTACCGGACACGGTCGATCTCGCGGTGGTCGCGGTGCCGGCCGAGGCGGTGGTCGACGTGGTGCTGGACTGCGCCGCGAAGGGTGTGCGCGGGCTGGTCGTGGTGTCGAGCGGGTTCGCCGAGGTCGGGGCCGAGGGGCGGCGCCGGCAGCGGCGGCTGGTCGGGCTGGCGCGCTCGTACGGGATGCGGGTGATCGGGCCGAACGCGCTGGGCGTGATCAACACCGTGCCGGGGGTGTCGCTCAACGCGACGCTGTCGCCGCTGATGCCGAGCCGGGGGCGGGTGGCGTTCTTCTGCCAGTCGGGTGCGCTGGGGGTCTCGATCCTGGCCGACATGGTCGGGCGGGGGCTCGGGCTGTCGAGTTTCGTTTCCGCAGGCAACCGAGCTGATGTCTCGGGCAACGACCTGATGCAGTACTGGTACTCCGACGAGTCGACCGAGGTCGTGCTGCTGTACCTGGAGTCGCTGGGCAACCCACGCAAGTTCAGCCGGGTCGCGCGGCGGCTGGCGCGGCGCAAGCCGGTGATCGCGCTGAAGTCCGGGCGGGCGACTCAGGGGGTGCCGCTCGGGCACACGGTCCGGCGCAGTCATTTGCCGGCGGCAACGGTCGACTCGCTGTTCCGGCAGAGCGGGCTGATCGGCGTGGACACCACCGGTGAGCTGTTCGACGTCGCGCAGCTGATCGCGCACCAGCCGCTGCCGAAGGGCCGCCGGGTCGCGATCGTGAGCAACTCCGACGCGCTGACACTGCTCGCGCTGGACACGATGGCCGGGTGTGGGCTCGATGTGGCGGGGGAGCCGCACACGCTCAGCGCTGACGCCAGCGCTGCGGACTTCGGTGAGGCGCTGGGTGCGGTCTTCGCTGATGACGAGGTGCACTCCGTTGTGGTGATCTTCACGCCGCCGGTGCAGTCGAACGTTGCCGAGGTCGCGCAGGTGCTGGCGGCGGCCGCCGCTGGGTCGGAGAAGCCGGTGGTGTCGACGTTCCTCGCGTCGCGGAGTGTGCCGGAGCAGCTTCGGGTGCCGGATGAGCACGGGGGAGCGGCTCGGGGGTCGATTCCGTCGTTCCTCAATCCGCAGTACGCCGTGGGGGCGCTGGCGAAGGCGACCCAGTACGCCGAGTGGCGGCGGCGGGCTGATGATCGGACTCCGGAGCTGCCTGGGGTTGACTCTTCGGGCGCGGAGGATTTCGTTGCGGAGTTCCTGCAGCGGCATCCGTCCGGGGCTGATCTGGACGATGCTGATCGGCAGCGGTTGCTGAGTTTCTACGACATCAGTGTGTTGCCGGCGTTCCCGGTGCTGTCGGCTGATGAGGCGGTGGCTCGGGCTGCGGATCTTGGGTTCGAGGTGATCCTCAAGGCGACGGCCGAGCAGTGGCGGATGCGGCCCGACCTGGCAGACATCTGGCGGCACATTCACGACGAGGACGACATGCGCGAGGCCTGGGCGGAGATGACGCGGACCTTCGGGGTCGCGGCGGATCCGGGGCGGGCGCAGTTCGTCGTACAGAAGATGGCGCCGCCGGGGGTGCCGGTGGTGATCTCGGCGCAGGAGGACGTTGCCTTCGGGCCGGTCGTCTCGTTCGGGCTCTCTGGCGTCGCAACTGATCTGCTGGGGGACCGGTCGTACCGGATGCCGCCGTTGACCACCGCCGACGCGGCCGAGATGGTGCGTGAGGTGCGGGCTGCGCCGTTGTTGTACGGGTACCGCGGTTCGGATCCGGTGGACATCGCGGCGATCGAGAACCTGCTGCATCGGGTGTCGCGGTTGACGCTGGAGCTGGAAGAGGTCGTGCGGCTCGACCTGCGGTCGGTGCTGGTCGCGGCCGATGGTGCGACGGTGCTGGACACGTCGATCCGGATCGCGCCCAACGAGAAGCCCCGGCAGGACACGCCGGCCCGCCGGCTCACGTGAGGGAATCGCTCGCGGCAGACGGCGCTTCCCGGGCCGACCTGCTGGCGTCGGCGTTCGGGCTCGGCGGCGCCATCGCCTTCACCCGGGTGGCCCGCGGCGCGATGGGCGCGGTGTGGCGACTGGAAACCTCTGCAGGTGTCTTCGCCGCCAAAGAAGCCTTCTGGAAGCAGCCCGTGGAATCGGCCGTGCTCGACGAGGTCGCCTTCCAACGCGCCTGTCAGGTGCGCAGCCCCCAACCGCTGACCACCCCGTCCGGCGCGTACGTCGCCGACGGCTGGCGCCTCTACGAGTGGATCGACGGCGTAGTACCTCCCCGCGACGACCTCGACACGATGGTCTGGCTCGCCGAGCAACTCGCGACGATCCACTCCCGCGCCTGGACCGACGGCCCGATGGAGACCAGCGACTTCTACCACCGCGTCGACGTCGACTGGCCCGCGCTCGCCGCGCGAGCGCCCGAGCTGGCTGGCTCGGTTCCGCGGCTCACCGAGCTGGCTGGCTCGGTTCCGCGGCTCACCGAGCTCAGCGAGCTGGTCAACGCGACGCCCCTCGGCGACTTCGTCCTTTGCCACCGCGACCTGACGCCGGACAACGTGCTGATCGGTGCCGACGGCCCCTACCTCGTCGACTGGGACAACGTCGGCCCGCTCGCCCCGACCCAGGAGCTCGGCTTCCTGCTGATCAACCACCTGACCGACGAGCCCTCCGTCCGACGGCTCTCCTCGGCGTACCGGAAGGCCGGCGGCCCCGGCGAGATCACCGGTCCCGACGGCTTCGCGACCGGGCTGGCGATCATGCTGAACTACCTGAACGTCCAGCTCAGCGCCGCACTCGACGTCACGATGTCCGACGACCACCGCGCGTTCGGCGCCGCGCAGGTCCCCGGGCTGATCCAGTCGCTGCCCGCTCCCGGCGTACTGGAGCGGGCAGCTCAGGCCGCTCGGCTGTAGATGCCGTCGGTGCGCGTCAGGTACCAGTAGTCGACCAGCTGCCGCCGCAGCGTCGCGTAGTCGGCGTGCCAGCGCTGGAGGATCTCGTTGACCTCCGGCTCGGCGTACGACCTGCCGGGCTCGAAGTCGGCGGCGAGGTGTTCGAGCACGACCTGCAGCTTCGCCGGCACCGTCGGGAAGTGCGTCAGCTTCCCGTCGCGGATGAACGCCCGCAGCACGTTGTCCCGCGCGGGATCGGCGGAGAGCGGTTCCCGCTCCGGTCTCCCCGCCCGTACGGCGTCCTTGAACGCGTCCAGGTCGGCGTGCAGCCCGTCCTGATCGGCGACCACCAGCTCGCTCTTGTTGAGCCGCTGCAGCGCCTTGCTCACCACCGCGAGCTCCAGGCCGGTCTGCTCGACCACCTGGCCCGGCGTACCGGCGCCCAGTACGACGGCGGAGTACACCCGCAGTCGCGTCGGTTCGGCGAGCAGTCCACAGAGCTGGTCGGCGTTCATGCCATCCACGCTAGTGACGGCGGCAACGGGTTTTCAGCGGCGGCGCGACGCCGGGGCGAGCGCGTCGGTGAACGACATGTTGTCCTCGGGGTGGATCGTCACGCCCGGCGGCACGATCTCGTCGATCCGGTCCAGAAGATCGCCGGAGAGCGCGATCTCGGCGGCCGGGAGCTGCGACTCCAGGTGCTCCATCGTGCGCGGGCCGATGATCGCCGAAGTCACCGCCGGGTGCCGTACGACGAACGCGATCGCGAGCTCGATCAGCGTCATCCCGGCGCTCTCGGCCAGCTTCGCGAGCGCGTCCGCGGCCGCGAGCTTGCGCTGGTTGACCTCGAGCCCGAGATCGAAGCGCGCGGGGAAGCGCCCGGCGCGACCCGACTCGGGCTGGTCGGCGTCGAGCCGGTAGCGGCCGGTCAGCCAGCCCATCGCGAGCGGGCTGTAGGTGAGCACGCCCATCCCGTGCCGCAGGGTGGTCGGCAGGACGTCGTTCTCGATCGCGCGGGCGAGGATCGAGTACGGCGGCTGCTCGGTACGGAAGCGCTCCCGGCCGCGCCGCTCGGCGACCCACTGGGCCTCGACGATCTCCGACGCCGGCACCGTCGAGGCGCCGAACGCGCGGATCTTGCCTTGGGCAACGAGGTCGGAGAGCGCGCCGAGGGTTTCGTCGATGTCGACCGTGGGGTCGAGGCGGTGGATCTGGTACAGGTCGATCCAGTCGGTGCCGAGCCGGCGCAGCGACCGCTCGACGGACTCGACGATCCAGCGCCGGGAGGTGCCGCGGTGGTTCGGGTCGTCGTCGTACGGGAGACCGACCTTGGTCGCCAGGACGACATTGTCGCGGCGGCCCTTCAGTGCTTGGCCGACGATCTCCTCGGACTCGCCGGCCGAGTAGATGTCGGCGGTGTCGACGAAGTTGATCCCCGCGTCGAGGGCGCGGTGGATGATCCGGACCGAGTCGTCGTGGTCGGGGTTGCCGGCGCCGCCGAACATCATCGCGCCGAGGCAGAGTTCGCTGACGGTGATGCCGGTGCGGCCGAGAGGGCGGTAGTCCATCTGAAGTCCTTTGCAGAAGGTATGCTCCGGAGTATGACCGGAGAGGCTATCCACTTAGACAGTAACGGACAGGCTATCCACTTACAAGAGAGCTCTGTCCCGGAGGCGCCGGCAGGTGGCGCTGAGGCGACGCCGCGTCCGGATGCCGCTCCGACGCCGCGTGCTGACGCCGTACCGCAGCAACCTGCCGACGCCGTACCGGCCCGGCGGGCCGATGCGCGCCGGAACCGGGACAAGATCCTCGGCGCGGCCCGGCAGGCGTTCAGCGAGGGCGGCGAGACCTCGATGGCCGAGATCTCCCGGCGCGCCGGCGTCGGCATGGCGACGCTCTACCGCAACTTCCCCGGCCGCCGCGAGCTCCTCGAAGCCGTCTACGCCGACGAGGTCGCCGCGCTGTGCTCCGCCGCGGCCAACGCCGAGGGGGAGACGCCGGGCGCGGTGCTGCGGACGTGGTTGCTGCACTTCGCCGCCTTCATCACCGCCAAGCGCGACGTCGCCACCGAACTCCTGACCCAGCTCGGTACCGACGAGTCCGTGATGCACGAGGGCCGGACCACCGGCCTCGCGGCCGGCCGCCCGCTCCTGCGAGCCGCCCAGCAGTCGGGCGAGGTCCGCCCCGACCTCACCCTCGAGCAGATCTTCGACCTGGTCGTCGCCGTCGCCACCATCCCCGCCGACGCCGGCTACGTCGATCCCATCCTGCGCACCGCCCTCGACGGCCTGTTCACCCCACCGCAGGCCTGACCGCCCCCGCTTCGCCGAGGTGCTATGACAGTCCCCATGCAGCCAGGCCCGCACAACGCGATCACCGACGTCCCCGGCGTACTCGTCGGCCAGGTCGAACGCACCGACCCGCCGTACCTGACCGGTACGACGGTCGTCTACTTCCCCGGTACGGCGGTCGCCGGCGTCGACGTCCGCGGCGGCGCCCCCGGCACCCGCGAGACCGACCTGCTCGACCCGGTCAACTCCAACCCCGGCGTCAACGCCATCGTCCTGTCCGGCGGCAGCGCCTACGGCCTCGACACCGCCGCAGGCGTCATGTCCTGGCTGGAGGAGCGCGGCGAGGGAGTCCGCGTAGGCCCCGGCGACCGAGACGTCGTCCCCATCGTCCCCGCCGCCGTCATCTTCGACCTGGGCCGAGGCGGCGCCTTCACCGCCCGCCCCACCGCGGACTGGGGCCGCGAAGCCATCGCCGCCGCAACCAACGGCCCAGTTGCCCAAGGCAACCACGGCGCCGGCGCGGGAGCCCGCGTAGGCGCCCTCAAAGGCGGCACCGGCACCGCCAGCGTCGTCCTCGAAGACGGCACCACAGTCGCCGCCCTGGCGATCGTCAACGCCGTCGGCTCAGCCACAACCCCCACCGGCCGCCTCCACGGCGAACCCGCAGCCCTGACCGAAGAATTCGGCACCCTGACCACCCCCACCGAACCCCCACCCACCGCCCCCACCATCCCCGGCATGAACACCGTCATCGCCGTGGTCGCCACCGACGCCCCCCTCGACAAACCAGCAGCCAAACGCCTGGCGATGATCGCCCACGACGGCCTCGCCCGGGCCATCGACCCCGTCCACACCCTCCTCGACGGCGACTCCATCTTCGGCGTCTCCACCGGAGCCGGCCCGAAGCTGACCGTCACCGACCCCACCGCCCTCGCCCGCCTGGAAGCAGTCTTCGCCGCCGGCGCCCGCTCCCTCACCCGAGCGGTAGTCCACGCCGTACTGGCCGCCGAGTCAGCCAACGCTCTCCCGAGCTACCGAGACACTTACCCGTCGGCGTTCTAGAAGTAGTCGAAGAACCGATCCCACCACGTGGAGCCTGGAGAGAGTGCGGCCGCACCGTCGTACCGGTTCCCGAGCACTTCCTCCGGCACGACGACGTACCCGAGGTCGGTCAGCGCCTGCTCGATCATCGCGACGTCCCTCCGGTCGATCGCCCCTGCCGCCCGCGCGTCCTGGACACCGAAGAAGGCCCCGGGCCGGTCGGCCGCGATCATCGCCAGCGGCCAAAACCTGCTCACCGTCACCGTGATCTGGGTGGCACTCACCGCGGCTTTCGCCGGTACGACGATCCGCCCGAACTCTGCGGTGTCCTCCATGTCCCGATCGACCTCGCACCGAGTCGAGAAGGCTGACTCGAGCTGCTCGTGCAGTGACAAGAACGTGGCGGTCGCCCGCCGGATGTCGAAGCCGGCCGGAGACTCCAGCCGCTCCGGGGCGTCGAGCCGCCGCAGCAACTCCATCGGCTCGGCATCGGATGGCAGCTTCGCTACGGTCGCCAAGGGTCCTGTCGGTCCTGCGCCGCGATCACCAGCCGACGACGACGCCGACCTGATCTCGATCAGTCGGCGGCCGTCGGGCGAGTAGACCCAGACGACGGATCGGCTCTCGAGAAGGTCCAATCCCTGATCGGTGGGCGGCGCCAGTCGGACGGACGGAACGTCGCGACTGCTCCACAGGACGATCACCTCGGTCGCGTCCGGCAGTTCGTGGGCGAGGTCGATCGCAGCCGGCGAGCCGAGGATCTGCTCACCGGGCACCTCGGACCAGTTGATCGTGGCGTCGGAGTTCCGCGGAAAGCGGGCGACGCTCTGGCCCTCGTACTCGAGGTGCTGAAGCAACGAAAGGACCTCGACCCCGGGACGGGCAGCCCACGTTCCCTGAGCTGTCAGCGTGATCAGACTGCGAGGAAGCAGGTCTGGCCGCGCGCCATAGGTGGTCACCGGGACAGGCTAAGTGGTCGAGCTGAGCGTCAGTGTCGGGTGGGCGAGGGTTTTTGGGGCGGTCGAACGGCTACGGCGGTGTACGACCTGGGGACTACGGCGGGTCGTCCTGGGGCTACCTAAAGGTGAGGGAGAGACCGGTCCGTCGGCCGATTCACACCGCAGCGCAAAGCGGGAGAGTTCGGGGTATGACTCAGAGCGGGCCTCAGATGGTGCAGATTCCTCAGCGGAGCGAGTTTCCGGCGTTGGCCGGGCGGGGGTTGGTGAAGTACTACGGGGAAGTGGTGGGGCTGGCGGGGGTTGACGTCGCGGTCAGGCCGGGGGAGGCGTTGGCGGTGATGGGGCCCAGTGGGAACGGGAAGACCACCTTGTTGCATGTGCTGGCGGGGATTTTGACGCCGGATCAGGGGGAGGTCTGGCTGGGTGGGGAGCGGGTGGATCAGCTCGGTGATGCTCAGCGGACGGTGTTGCGGCGTCGGCGGCTGGGGTTTGTGTTTCAGGACAATCAGTTGCTGGCGGAGTTGCCGGCTGATGAGAACGTGGCTTCGCCGTTGATGGTCGACGGGGTGTCGAGGAGAGAGGCCGTCACGCGGGCTCGGGCGATGTTGGCTCAGGTGGGGTTGGCCAACGAGGCGACGCGGAGGCCGGGGGAGCTCAGCGGGGGACAGGCTCAGCGGGTGGCGATTGCGCGGGCACTGGTCGGGGAGCCGCAGGCGGTGTTCGCGGATGAGCCGACGGGGGCGTTGGACGCGGCGACCGGGGCTCAGGTGATCGATCTGCTGATCGGGGCGGCGACCCACAGGGGTGCGGCGGTTGTGGTCGTGACACACGACGACGCGGTCGCGGCGCGGTGCCATCGCGTGGTGCGGATCGTGGACGGCCGGGTGAGTGAGCGATGAATCCGATGACCTCGCTCGGGTTGCGGTTCGTCCGCAGACCGGGGCCGGGCGGTCGGGCCGCGAATCTGGCCGCGTTCGGCGCCACGGCGATCGTCGCGTTGCTGATCACGTTCCTGGTCGCGGGGACGCTCGGGCTGACCGAGCGGAGCGATCGGATCGGCTGGCGGGTCAGTGACGGCGGAGACGCCGGTACGGCGGTGGGGGTCACCAAGAACGTCGACGACATGGTCGACGGGAAGCCGTTCCAGCGGCTCGATCTCGCGGTGGTCAACGAGAAGCGCAACGCCGAGTTGCCCCCGCCGCCGGGCCTCAAGCATGCCCCGAAGCCGGGTGAGGTGTTCGTCTCGCCTGCGCTCGCGAAGCTCTGGGGACCGGATCTCGCCAAGCGGTACGGCGTCGCGACACCGACCGGCACGATCTCCAGCGACGGCCTGTCCTCGCCCGACGAGCTCGTCGCGATCCGTGGTCTCGCCGAGAACGCGCCGGGGCTGCAGAAGAACAACCATCCGCACTACCTCGACACCTGGCACGGTACGTCGACCGACGAGCGGATCGCGACGCTGCTCGCACTCGTTGCCTTCGGCATCGCTCTGGTCCTCTTCCCGGTGCTCAGCCTGGTGGGTCAAGCGGCCGGTGTCGCCGCCAAGCGGCGTGAGCACCGGCTCGCGGCACTCCGCCTCGCAGGCGCGACCCGCAGCCAGGTCCTCCGACTGAGCGCGGTCGAGCAAGCAGTCCTCGGTCTGCTCGGCGCGATCGCCGGCCTGATCGGTTACACCGCGCTCAGTCCGCTGATCGCGCGCATCCCGCTCGGCGGCGGCCGCTGGTACGTCAGCGATCTCACCGTCAGCTGGTGGCTCGTCCTGGTCGTGCTCGTCGTCGTACCGCTGCTGTCGGTGCTGAGCGCGCTGATCGGTCTCGGCCGGGTCAGCATCACGCCGCTCGGTGTCGTCCGCGGTCAGACCCGCAAGGGGATCACGCCGTTCCGGCTCGGCCTGCTCGTGGTCGGCCCGGTCATCCTCGGCGTGATCGGCACCGGCGGCGCGCTGCTCCCGCTCGTGATCGGCGTCGGCTTCGGTGCGCTCGCGGTCCGCGTCGTCGGTCCGTTCGCCGTCCAGATCATCGGCCGCATCCTCGCCGGTACGGCGAAAGGCCCGGTCGCGCTGCTGGCCGGCCGGCGCTTGGTCGACGACCCGAAGGCCGCGTTCCGCCCGGTCGCCGCGCTGGTGCTGAGCGGGTTCGTCACCGGGTTCCTCGCGCTGTTCATGCCGTACGGCATCAACGGCGACGGCAAGGACGCCGCGTTCGAGTTCTACACCACTCAGGCGACCACCCAGACGGTCGCCCAGGACGCGAAGGACCGACTCGCCCGAGCCGGCCTGAAGGGCGAGGTCACCACCGGCGACCAGACCGTCGAGATCGTCGTACCGGGCAACAATCGCGAGACTGTCCGGACCGTGCTCTACGACCTTGTCCCGGGCAAGGTCCCGCTGACCGACGCCGAGAACGACCAGCACCAGGCCGGTCTCTACCTCGACATGCGCCTCGGCGTCGCGCTCCTGCTCGGGCTCGTGTTCGTCACCGGCGCCGCGTCGACCGCGGCCGGAGCCGTCGGTACGGCGCTCGACCAAGCGGGCCCGGCCAAGGCGCTCCGCAGATCCGGCGTACCGCTGAGCGTGATCGAGCGCTCGTCGAGGCTCGCGGCCGTCGTACCGGTGATCGGTGTCGGTCTGCCAGTGGTCGGGTTCGGAGCGCTCTGCGGGCTGCTGCTGAGTGGCGGGCAGGTGATCACGCAGGGCAACTGGGGAGTCCTGCTGCTGTTCGGTCAAGTCGCGGTCGGGCTGATTCTGGTCGCGCTCGCCGGAGCGGCCGGCGCGCCCGTACTGCGCAAGGCCAGCGTGGGTTAGCCGCAGCGAACGGACCGGCGCATGCAAGGATGAGGGCATGCGTGACCTGAATGCGCCGGTCCCGGAGCTCACGGACGCCTCCGCCGCTTTGCGCGAGGCGATCGACCGGTGCGGCTACTACCCCGACGTGGTGACCGACTCGTTGGCGATCGCGATCGCCAGCGAACCGATCCGGGCCTTCGTGCTGCAGCACGAGCCGACCTTCGACCGCGACGAGGTCCGCCGGCACATCACCATCCTGGCCCTCACCCCGACCCGGCTGATCGTCGGGCACACCGACGAGCACGCCGCCGACGACCTAATCCGGGCGCCGTACGCGTCAACCTCGACCGAGGCGATCCCGCTGAACCGGGTGAACGCCGTGGTCGTCAACCGCGTCGTCCCGAACCCGTCGGCCTACGCCTCCGGCAAGGCCGACCCGGCGTCGGCCTCGGCCGGCGGCGAGGTGGTGCTGACGATCGGCTGGGGCATGGTGAACCGGATCGACCTCGAGCCCGCCGTCTGTGCCGACCCGAACTGCGAGGCCGACCACGGCTACACCGGTTCGGTGGCCGCCGACGACATCTCGCTGCGGATCAGCGCGGCCGCCGACGGCCCGGCCGGGATCCAGCAGGTGCTCGACTTCGCCGCCGCACTGTCGTTCGCGACGACCCGCTAGCACCGTGAGCGACCCGACGCCGACACTGCCCGCGTACGGCGGGGGCTCGCTGGCCGACGTCCTGCCGTCGGTCGCCGGGGCGCTGTCGGTCCCGGGCGAGCAGAATCACCTCGGCCTGCCGGAGGCCCGCCGGTACGCGGTACTGCTGCTCGACGGTCTCGGCTGGAACCTGCTGCGCCGCCACCCCGAGCAAGCGCCGTACTTGAGCTCTCTCGACGCGAAGCCGCTGACGGCCGGCGTACCGTCGACGACCGCGGCGAGCCTGACCAGTCTCGGCACCGGCCTGCCGCCGGGCGCGCACGGGATCGTCGGGTACTCGTCGATCGTGCCGGAGACCGGCGCGCTGCTGAACGCGCTGGCCTGGGACGCGCCGGTCGATCCGCGGCGCTGGCAGCCGCACCCGACCGTGTTCGAGCGGGTCGCGGCCGCTGGTGTCGCGACGCGGAACGTCAGCAAGGCGCGGTTCGACAAGTCCGGGCTGACCCAGGCGGCGTTCCGGGGGAGCGCTCACCGGGGCGCTGACACGATCGAGGACCGGCTGGACGCGACCAGGTTCGCGAGCCGCGAGGGCAGTTCGTCGCTGGTGTACGTGTACGACTCGCAGCTCGACTACACCGGTCACATGCAGGGGTGCGAGTCGTGGCAGTGGGGCAAGGAGCTGACCGCCGCCGATTCGTTCGCGCAGCGGGTCAGGTCGTCGCTGCCGCGCGACGCCGTACTGGTCGTCGTCGCTGACCACGGCATGGTCGACGTCGCGCCCGAGGACCGGATCGACCTCGACGCCGACCCGACGCTGACCGACGGCGTCCGGCTGATCGGGGGCGAGTCGCGGTTTCGCCACCTGTACTGCGTACCGGGTGCCGAGCCGTACGTCGCCGACCGCTACCGCGAGCTGCTCGGCGACCGTGCGCTCGTGCTGTCCCGGTCGGAGGCGGCCGAGCGCGGCTGGTTCGGCCAGGTCGAGGACCGGGTCGCACCGCGGATCGGCGACGTCGTGGTCGCGGCGCTCGGCCCGGTCGCGCTGGTCGCGGGGACGCGCTTCCCGCAGGAGGCCGGCCTGATCGGCGTCCACGGTTCGCTCACGGAGGACGAGATGGCCATTCCGCTGCTGATCGACGCGGGCTAGAAGACCTCGGCGCGCGCCGGTACTTGTTGGGTACGAGCAGTGCTCGGCATGCTGTCCAAGTCTGGTGAGGCGCGTGAGTCAGGTGGCCCCGTCGTCCGGGGCTAGAAGCTCCAGACGTTCCAGAAGAACGTCGAGGTCGCGTCCCGCCCGTCGCCGTCCTGGGCGCGGATCGTCACCTTGTAGCGCCCGGCGCCGGACGTCAGCACGCCGGTGATCCAGCCGCGCTCGGGGTCGATCTTCAGGCCCGGCGGCAAGCCGGTCGCGGTGTAGCCGATCTCGCCCTTGCTGCTCATCCCCTTGATCAGCAGCGGTACGGCGGGCAGCCCGCCGATGCCGAGCTGCTCACCGGGCTTGGTGATCGTCACGCCGGACGACGGCGTCTTGGTCGCCGCGCCGACGGCCTCGGCCGCGTCGACCAGGCCCTCGCCGTAGTACGAGTTGTTGTCCTCCGAGCCGGTGCACTCGCCGCCGGAAGTGGCCGGGCAGGTGAGGTCGTTGGCCTGGGCGGTCAGCCGGTCGCGGACCTGCTCGGGGTTGAGCTTGGGGTTGACGCTGCGCAGCAGCGCGACGACGCCGGCGACGTGCGGCGAGGCCATCGACGTACCGTCCATCGTCTGGTAGCCGCCGCCCGGGACCGTTGAGTAGACGTCCTCGCCAGGCGCCGCGACGGTGATCTTGCCGGTGCCGAAGTTGGAGAAGCTCGACTTCACGCTGCCGCCGTCGACCGAGGCGACCACGACCATGTTCGGCAGCTCGGTGGGCAGGCTCAGGCAGTCGTTGGTGATCGTCCGCTGGCCCGGGGTCGAGTCGTTCGGGCTGGTGTCGTCGCTGGACTTCTCGGCCAGGTTGTACTTCTCGTTGCCGGCCGCGGCGACGTTGACGACGCCCTTGCTGTCGGCGTACGCGACCGAACGGCGGACCGCCTCGGCGATCGCGTCCTGGTCGGGGTCGCTCGGGCAGGTGAACAGCCACGGGTCGGTGTAGTAGCTGTTGTTGGTCACCGAGACGCCCTTGTCGGCCGCGAAGACGAACGCGCAGACCGTGTTCTCCGGGAAGAACAGCTGGTTGCCGGCCTCGGCGACCCGGATCGACGACACCCGTACGCCGGGAGCGACGCCGACCATGCCCTTGCCGTCCTTGGCCGCGGCGATCGAGCCGGCCACGTGGGTGCCGTGCTCGCCGACCGGCCGCCAGGCGCCGGGCCGGGTGTCGGCCTTGCCGTACGCGCAGGACGCCGACCTGGACGCGTCGAAGTTCGGCTTCAGGTCCGGGTGCTGGTCGTCGACCCCGGTGTCGAGCACGCCGACGGTGATCGACTTCGAGCCCGGGTTCACCGCCCAGGCCTGGTCGGCCCCGATCTGCTGCATGTCCGGCCGCGGGATCTCCGGCGTCTCGTCGGGGTTCTCGGCCGGGGCCGGCGGGATCGGCGGGTTCGCCGCGTCGGCCGGCAGGTCCGACGTCCGGGTCGCGCCGACCTTCTGGACGCCGCTCACGCCGCGCACCTTGGTGGCGAAGTCGGCGGCCGCGGAGTGCACGACCAGGACGCCGATCGCGTCGTACGCCGCGTAGACGGTGCCGCCGTTGCTCGTGATCGCGGACGTCACGGCCGCGGTCTGCTTCGGGGCGGTGATCACGAAGTACGCGCGCAGCCCCGCCTCGGCCCGGACCGGTACGGCGGCGGCCGGAGCCGCGGCGGTGGTCAGCACCAGGGCGAACGACAGGGCGAACAGCAGAGCTTTGCGCACGACCAAGTAGAACCTGACAAAGGTGCAGAACAAAAGCCGACGCCCCCCGGCGTTACTGACCCGCAAGCGACTTTGGCAGGATGGGCGCCCGTGGCTGAGCTGCTCTACTTCACCGGGACCATGGACTGCGGCAAGTCCACCCTCGCGCTGCAGATGGATCACAACCATCGGGCCCGCGGCCGGCTGGGGCGGATCTTCACCAGCCACGACCGGGCCGGCGACAACGTGCTGTCGTCGCGGCTCGGCCTGGCCGCCGAGGCGATCGAGGTCCGGCCGGACTTCGACTTCTGGGACTACGTCGTCGGCGAGCTGACCCACGGCGGCCGGATCGACTACGCGGTCTGCGACGAGGCGCAGTTCTACCAGCCCGAGCAGGTCGAGCAGCTGGCCCGGATGGTCGACGAGCTGCAGATCGACGTCTTCTGCTTCGGCATCCTGACCGACTTCCGGGCGACGCTGTTCCCCGGTTCGGCGCGGCTGGTCGAGCTCGCCGACCGGATGGAGCTGCTCCAGGTCGAGGCGCTGTGCTGGTGCGGCGAGCGGGCCACCCACAACGCGCGGACGGTCGGCGGCGAGATGGTCACCGAGGGCGAGCAGCTGGTGGTTGGCGACATCGAGCAGGACGACCGCGAGGTCGCGTACGAAGTACTCTGCCGTCGGCACCACCGGCGCCGGCTGACCACCGCCCGGGCCCGGGCCACGCTGTCTCCCGAGGTACTCCCGTTCGGAGGTTCCGCATCATGAGCCCGTTGATCACCGCTGCCGAGCTGCGCGCCGCGACCGGTGTGGTCGTGCTGGACGCGACCTGGAACCTGATGGGCCCGCCCGGCCGGGAGGCGTACGACGCCGGGCACGTGCCGGGGGCGTACTTCGTGGACCTGGACACCGAGCTGGCCGGGCCGCCCGGTGCCGGCGGCCGGCACCCGTTGCCTTCCGCAAGCGTCGTCGAGGCGCTGCTGCGACGGACCGGGATCGACGGGGACTCGGTGGTGGTCGTGTACGACGCCGCGAACTCGATGGCGGCGGCGGCGCGGGCGCGGTTCGTGCTGCGGTACTTCGGGGTGGAGAACGTGCGGGTGCTGGACGGTGGGCTCGCGGCGTGGAAGGCGGCCGGGGGAGAGGTCAGCGTGGAGGCGAGCGAGAGCCCGGCGGTGAGCGAGGGCGCGGCGGCGGAGCCTGCCGTCGGGGGCGCCGGCTCCTTCACGCCCACCCCGGGGAACGTACCGGTGCTGGATGCCGAGGGCGCGGCGCGGGTTGCTGCGGAGGGTGTGCTGCTGGATGCTCGGGCGCCTGAGCGGTTTGCCGGCGAGGTCGAGCCGATGGACAAGGTGGCCGGGCACATCCCGGGTGCGGTGAACGCTCCGACCACCGGGAACGTCTCCGAGGACGGGCGGTTCCTGCCGGCCGGCGAGCTGCAGGAGCGGTTCGCGAAGCTCGGCGCGGACGGGTCGCAGCCTGTCGCGGCGTACTGCGGGTCGGGTGTGACCGCGGCGCACGAGGCGCTGGCGCTGGAGATCGCCGGCGTGGACGCACCGGTGTACGTCGGGTCGTGGTCGGAGTGGATCACCGACCCGGACCGGCCGGTCGCGACCGGGCGGGACTGACGCCTTTCGACCAGGGTGGTAACCCTGAAGTGACCTGTTGACTTCGTTCCGCTCCGGTCCCAGGCTCGTGAGCAATCGATTTCCCGCCCCAGGTCGAGGAGCTCATGATGGATCGCAGGACGTTCTTGAAAACCGCCGCCGGAGCCGGCGCGCTGGCCGCGGCGCCAGGCGCTGCCTGGGCCGCACCGAGCAGCGCGAACGGCGTACAGGCTGTGCTGACCAACAAGGTCGCGGACCTGACCGGCTCCGGGTTGACCGACCGCTTCCGGATGGCCGCGACGGATCTCGGCATCCCCGCCCGCACGCCCGACGGCCGGATGCTGTTCATGTTCGGCGATACCTTCGAGCAGGCGCGGGTCGGCGGCGGCTGGTGGCGGTCGCCGGTCGCGCTCTGGTCGACGACGACCGACCTGAACTCCGGCGTGAAGTGGTCCGGTGCGGTCGGCGGCGCGGCCGCGCAGCAGCTGTGGGACTACCCGCACGACAACCCGACGTTCTCCACCGTGCTGCCGTCCGACGTGATCACGATCGGCGGGTCGATGTACCTGCACGCGATGGTGAACAAGGGCCTCGGCAACGTGGTCTGGACCGAGATCTGGCGCAGCGACAACTCCGGCGCGAGCTGGTACCACACCGGCGCGAAGTTCGACCCCAACATCGACGGTGGCCTGTTCCAGTGCATCACCTGGGGTGAGGGCAACGACGGCTACGTCTACGTGTACTCGACCGGATTCCAGCGCAACAAGCCGATCATCCTCAAGCGGGTCCGCAGCAACCAGATCGCGAACCCGGCGGCGTACGAGCCGTGGGGTTTCCGCGATGGCGTGTGGGCCTGGGGCAACCCGGCGACGCCGATCCTGACCGGGAGCTTCGGCGAGCTGTGCCTGCGGCCGCTCGGCGGGAAGTGGGTGCTGACCTGGTTCAACGCCGGTGACTACCGGATCGACGGGATCATCATGGACACGCCCACGTCGAACCTGTTCACGGCGTACCGGCAGACGCTGATCTACGGCGGCGCGTGGGGTCAGGAGAACGACAACCACGTTGCGCAGCTGTACGGCGGCTACATCATCCCCGGCTCGACGCTGAGCGACCTGCATCTCTCGGTGAGCCAGTGGAACACGTCGGCCGGCTGGCCGTACCGGGTCATGCAGTTCCGCGTCCGCGGCTTCGGCTAGAGGTCGAGCACCATCGTGTCGGAGCCGCCGTTGCGGCCGACGGCCCGGAAACCGAGCGACCGGTAGAGCCCGGCCGCCCGGTTCTCGGGCTCGACACTCAAACTGACCTGCCTGTACGACGCCTCGCGCGCGGCGCTGATCAGCTCGCTCATCAGCGCCCGCCCGACGCCTCGGCCGCGGCTCTCCGGATCCACGCCGATGCTGAACTCCGGGACGCCGTCCCCGACGTACCCGTAGCCCGGCCGGTCCGCGGTCAGCAAGCGCGCCCACGCGGCCCCGACCGGGCGGCCGTCGAGCTCGGCGACGACGCCGAGGTCACCCGGCCGCATCCATCCGTCGACGTACCGCCAGGCGTGGTCCTCGGCGCGCAGCTGCTCGAGCGTGAACCGCCCGGCGCCGTCCCAGTTGAACGCCTCCAGCAGCATCGCGGTCAGCAGGTCGAGGTCCTCGGCGGTCGCCGGTCGGAGCAGCATGAACCGATGATGTCCGACGCCGTGCCCGATCGTCAGCCGGTTTTGCACCGGGGAGGGCCGAGCGGTCCACCAGCCTGCTCGGACCTCCCCGGCAGCTCTCAGTACGGCAGCGCGACGTAGTCCACGTGCTGGCCGGCGTTCGGGTCGCCCGCGACCTCGCGCGGGACGTCGCGGACGATCAGGCCGGCCTCGGACGCGGCGGTCAGCGCGGCCTGGTCGTACCGGGTCTTGCCCCAGATGTCGACCATGTACTTGCGGGTCTTCAGGTAGTCGACGTACCGGGCCATGTGGGCGTCGTCGAGACCGAGCGCGGCGAACAGCGCGATCCGGTCGCCGTCCTTGCTCGCGACCCGCCACTTCGGGTACTTGTCGTGCTCGTGCGGGAGCGGGGCCTTCGACTTCGGGAAGCGCAGCAGGGTGCCGTTGCCGCTGTGGGTCGTGCGGAGGCTCCAGACCGCGACGTCGCCGACGCGGGTGCGCACGTACACGTTGTTGCCGACGTTCAGGTCGGGGGTGTTGTGCGACTGGTGCCGCAGGTTCAGGCCGCCGGTGTGGCGGTAGTGGTCCTGCAGGTAGATGCCGAACCGCAGGATCGTGTAGCGGCCGTTCCAGTCCGGGGCGTTCGGGTCGACCCGGTCCGCGTTGTCCTTGTGGAAACCACGCTGCACGCCGTTCACCGTGAACGCGCTGTCACCGGTGTAGACGATCTTGTCCTCGCCGAGGATCTGCCGGGCGATCTTCACGAAGTTGCCGTCGGTCAGCACCTCGCGCAGCCGCGGGTTGGCCAGCAGGTCGCCCCCGAAGCTCTTCCGCGACCAGTGCGCGGCCTCGCGGAGCCGCTGGACGTCGCTCGGGGAGTAGACCCCGCGCACGATCGTCCAGCCGTTCTCCCAGAACCCGTTCACGTCGACCTCGTTCACCGCGGACATGGCCCATCCTTCCGATCCGCCCGGCCCGGCGGCCTGGCTCTTACTCGCCACGATGCGAGCCGGCGCCGAAAGGTTGCGAGCTCGCGCGGTTATCGTGCGAAGCGTGGAGTTCGCCGACGTGGTCCGCCGCCGGAAGATGGTCCGCTCGTTCACCGACGAGCCGGTCGACCCTGACGTCGTACGGCGGGTGCTCGACGTCGCGCGCCGCGGCCCGAGCGCGGGGTACAGCCAGGGTGTCGAGTTCGTCGTGGTCACCGACCCGGAGACCCGCGCGGCGATCGCCGAGCCGGGCCGGGAGATGTTCGAGCAGCTGCAGCGGCCGGACTTCGTCGCGCAGGCGCAGGTGCACGTGGTGATCTGCGTGAGCCCGGAGATCTACAAGGGCCGGTACCGCGAGGCCGACAAGCAGCAGGTGGTCTCCGAGATCGACGAGGACGCGCTGTGGGTGGTGCCGTTCTGGTACACCGACGCGGGCGCCGCGATGACGCTGCTGCTGCTCGCGGCCGTCGACGAGGGGATCGGCGCGGCGTTCGTCGGCGGGCTCGAGGCGGACGACCTGCGCACGCTGCTCGGCATCCCGGCGGAGTACATCCCGGTCGGGATCGCGCTGCTCGGCCACGAGGCGCCGGACGCGAAGACGTGGGGCGACGTCGCGTCCGCGGGAAGGCGGCCGCGACGTCGGTACGACGAGGTCGTGCACCAGGAGCGCTGGTAGTCCGGCCCGGAAGCGCTGCTGGTCCGCGAGCGGTCCGCGCGCAGAAGCGCTGGACGTCCGGGGGCGATCCGCGCCGGCGATCAGCGCGGACCGTTCCCGGACCTCACCCGATCCGGTAGGCGCGGATCGTGGTCTGCTCCACGCTGTTGCCCTCGGCATCGATCGCGGAGGCGCGGAGCGAGACGAAGCCCTCCTTCGGGTGGCTCAGGGACACCTGCCAGCCCGCTCCGGCCTTGGTCAGGCTCGCCTGCTGCCAGTGCGCGCCGTCGTCGTACGAGACCTCGACGGAGCGCAGCGTCGCCTTGCCGCCGGTCGATCCGGGCTGGCGATCGACACGGACCGGAACGATGAAGCTGCGCCCGCCTGGAGCGTTGCCGGACAGGTCGAGCTTCGGGTCGAAGCCGACGGTGAGCAACGGCAGCGGCGTGGGCGTCGCGGTCGAGGCGGACCGGAAGGTCCATTCGGCGCTGATCTTCGTCCCGAGCGGCCAGTCCGGGTGCGTGCGTGTCACCTCCGAGCTGAGTCGGTACGCCGTACGCCCGGCCGGCACCTCGAACATCCCGACGCCCGGGACGTCGCTGGCCCCGATCGTCGTGCTCCCGGTGGACAGCGTGGTCTTCCCGTGGTCGCCGAAGCTGAAGTCGTCGGGCTCCGGCAGGCCGGTGTGCCCGGCGGAGTCCGAGAACAGCGGCAGGAGCACGTCGACGACGTTGCCGTCGCGCACCGCGAGGTGCGTCCCGGGGCCGGACAGCGGGAAGGCGAAGCCCGGACCGAAGACCGGCTTGGTCCACTCCTCGGTGAGCTTCTCGCCGCGCCGGTAGGAGTGGTTCACGACGCCTTGGTAGCCCTGCTGGACGCCGTCGCCGGCCGGTGGTGCGACGCGCAGCGAGGAGGTCCACTTGATCGGGCCAGGTGAGAAGTACTCCGTCCTCCGCGTCGGCAGGTTGACGGCCGACGACCACAGCAGCTCGCTGAGCTCCCACCGGCCCGAGGTGCTGGTGAAGTCGCGGTAGCCGGTCCAGCCGTCGCCAGGCGCGGAGTAGCTCGCCTGCACGGTCGCCAGGTCGCTGTTGCGCGGCCGGTACGCCGGGTCGCGCGGGATGCTGCCCTCGTACGGAACCGCCAGCTCGTACCGGTACGGGCTACCGGCGTTGCCGTCGATCGTGACCGTCGCGGAGGTGAGGGCCGCGAGGCGTCCCGCGGTAGCGTCGTCGGCGTACATCACCGGGAGAGACGACGCGTCGGCCTCGGAGAGCGCGATCGGCTCCGACACGCGGTAGAACGCGGCCACCGCACCGGCGGCTCGCAGCTGCCGCAACCGGTCCCGGAAGCTGTCCTCCTCGCCGGCCGACAGTGTGAACAGCGCCAGCTTGCCCTTCAGCCCGTGCGCGGCGATCTCGTCCGGGCCGGCATGGCCGACGTCGACGACACCGAGCTGCCGGCGGCCGACGAGCTGCGGACCGCCCGGAACCCAGTCGACCGGGACCTCGAAGGCGTTGGGCGCCTTGACGCTCAGCCGGACGAGCGGCCGCTCCAGCTGGGGCCTGGTGTAGAAGACGAAGTCGGGGTTCGGCCGCTTCGTCGGTACGGCGTACTCCTCCTTGCGGATCGGACGCACGAAGCCCGCGCGCACGGCGCCGTGCTCGTAGAGCATGCCGGTCATCCCGCTCACGACGCGAGCGTCCTTGGCGTCCACCTGAAGGCTGACGCGCCGACCTTGCCGGGCGTCGATCGCGAGCACGGTGTCGCGGCGCAGCGCGAGCTCCGGCTCGGCGGCGCTGGTCAGTGAGGACTCGACCCGGCCGGGGACCGGGGTCGCCACGTTGCTGAAGACGGCGTACCGGCCCGCCGGCAGGCGGAGCTTGTCACCGGCGCGGACCGGGTAGTAGCTCCCCTTGGGGTCGTCGAGGCTCTGCACCACCGAGAGCCCGCTCTCCGGCTTCACCGTGGCGCCGGTGCGGTCCTTCATGCTCACGGTGAGGTCGTAGCTCTCGGGTTCCTTGGTGACGCCGACCGGCGTCTGGACCACCGTGCGATCGCCGGTGGCGACCAGACGGCCGCCGTAGGTGCCGGGTGTCGCGTCGCCCGGGGTGAGTGTCACCGTGGCGCTCGCCTGACCGCCGGCCGGGACGGTGACCTTGTTCGGGCTGACCGTGAACAGCCCGGCGGCGTTCCCCGTCGCGTCGCGGACGTCGAGCGTCAGGTCGAGAGCGAGGGGAGCGCTCCCCGCGTTGCGGTAGATGATCTGCTGGGTCCGGGGCTCGGGGGTGCTGCTGGACCACCGGACGGTGGCGAAGCTCAGGCTCGCCGGAGAGCTGGTGACCTGCTGAGTCGTCGCGCGGGCGAGGTCGAGGCGCCCGGCGCCTTGTCCGTAGACGCCGGCGTCGACCGGGTGGGCGCCGTTCATCAGCGCGGTCTTGAGCTGGGCGGCCTTCCAGTCCGGATGCTGCTGGGCCAGGATCGCGGCGCCACCGGTGACGTGCGGAGTGGCCATCGAGGTCCCTGACAGCCGCGCATAGTGCTCGTCGACGGCACGGTCGTCGAGCGTTCCCGCGGCGCGGGCCGCGACGATGTCGACGCCGGGCGCGGCCAGGTCGGGCTTGAGGGCGAAGTCGCCGATCCGCGGGCCGACCGAGGAGTCCTCGGCGAGGGCGTCCTGCTTGCTGACCGAGGCGACGGCCAGGGCCGCGTCGGCGGTGGCCGGGGAGGAGACCCGGCCGTCCGGGCCATCGTTGCCTGCAGCAACTACGAACAGGGCGCCGGTCTGGGCGGTGAGGCGGTTGATCTCCTCCGACAGTGGATCGGTGCCGTCGGTGGGGCCGCCGCCGAGGCTCAGGTTCACCACCCGGGCGCCGCTGGTGGCGGCCCACTGCATGCCGGCGATGATCGCGTCGTACGGGCAGCCGTCGGGGTCGCAGACCTTGCCGATCAGCAGGTCGGCCTGCTTGGCGACGCCGACGTACCGGCCGTTGGAGGCGGTGCCGCGGCCCGCGATCGTGGACGCGACGTGCGTGCCGTGGCCGGTCTCGTCCTTCATGCCGGCCGGGTCGCCGGGGATGAAGTCCTTGGTGTCCTTCACGACTCCGGTGAGGTCGGGATGCGTGGCGTCGTACCCGCTGTCCAGGACCGCGACCTTCACGCCGGCGCCGGTGAACCCGGCCTGCCAGGCGGCCGGGGCGCCGACCTGCGGGACGCTGACGTCGAGGCTGGGTTTCGCGCGTCCGTTGAGCCAGATCTTGGTCGCGCCACCGGTCAGCGCGGCCTGGTCCGGGGTGGTGAGTTTGTCGTACGTCGCCGTCGACTTGGCGGCGGTCACAGCGGTGAGCTTGGCCGCCGGGAGTTGGCGGGTGATGCGGCCGACGGGCGCGGACTTCCGGGCGGCGCCGGACGACTGGATCAGGAGGGGCAGCTCTTTGGTGTGCTCGTCGTCGAGTTTCTGCCGGATCAGGCCGGTGACGTCGAACAGCGCCTTGTCGAGGGCGCCGGAGCGGACCAGCGGGAGCGCTTCCGCGGGGATCACGGTGACGCCGTCGGGGCCGGAGTGCCGGAAGAACCCGGCCGTCGCGGCGCCGGTACGGCGTACGGGGTGGATCTGGACGTCACCCTGGGAGGTGACGGTGACCTTGTCGCCGGTGATGAGGGTGACTGTCGAGGAGCGGGGCTGAGGCTGCGCGGCGCTGGGCTGGGTGGCGGACGAGGGCGCGGACAGGAATCCTGTCGCGAGCACTCCGAGCGCTGCCACCGGGGCGGCCAACCAGTACTTCTTCTGTGCCATGCATGGTATTGCCCGTAGGGGGTGTCCGCGTTCACACCGCGGCTCGGACGGCGTGGACGAAGGCGGCGATCGCTGGGTGCTTGGCGGCGCCTTTGCGGTAGGCGGCGCTCGTTCTGCGGCGGACCGTCAGCGGGACCAGGGTGACGCCGGGTGGTGGTGAACCGGCGGCGAGTTGCGGGACGAGGGAGACGCCTTGCCCGGCGGCGACGAGCGCGAGGACGGCGTCGAAGTCGTCGGCGGTGTGGCGGATGCGTGGGGTGTAGCCGGCGGCCTGGCAGACGTGCACGGTGACGGCGCGGCAGGCGGTGCCGGGCGACCCGGCGATCCAGACGGCATCGCGAGCGCTGGCCACCGCGGCCCCGGGTGCCGCGCCAGGTTCGTGGGGAACTGCTGTTGGCGTCGCCAGGTAGACCGTCTCGTCGACGAGAGGGACTGTCTCGACCGTCTCCAGAGCGGGGTCCGGGAGCACGTCGTAGTCGTTGACCAAGGCAACGTCCAGGTGGGACTTGAGGAGCTGTTGCGGGGCTTGGGCGGGGTCGAGCTCGGTGACAGTGAGGTCGAGGCGCGGGTGGTCGCGGGCGAGGCGGACCAGAGTGCTCGGCAGGAGCGCGCGGACGGCGGTGGGGAAGGCGCCGATGCGGAGCGGGCCGGTGAGATCGGGGGCGGCGAGGTCGGCTTCGGCCTGCTCGAGGGTGGTGAGGATCTTCTCCGCGTGCTCGACCAGGCGCACGCCGGCGGGGGTGAGACGGACGCGGCGGCCGGTGCGTTCGAGCAGCGGGGTGCCGGCTTCGCGTTCCAGGGCGGTGAGTTGCTGGGAGACCGCGGACGCCGTGTAGGTGTGGGCTTCGGCGACGGCGGTGATGGTGCCGAGGTGGGCGAGATCGCGGAGCAGGCGCAGGCGGCGGACGTCGAGCATAAGGCCAGCTTAAGCCGAGGCGTAGAAAGCTGAACTGGACCTTACGCATGGGCGCGGCCGAGGGTGGTGAATATGAAGCTGACTGGTGTGCTGGTGCCGTTGATCACTCCGTTCGATCGCGACGGGGGAGTTGCGGTGGAGGCGTTGGAGGGGCTGGCCGAGCGGGTGCTGGACGAGGGGGCGAGCGGGATCGTCGCGCTGGGGACGACGGGGGAGCCGGGTAGCTTGACGGCGGACGAGCGGCGGCTGGTGGTGGAGACGATCGGGCGGGTGTGCGCGGCGCGGAGCGCGACGCTGGTTGTCGGAGGCAACGACCCGGAGTTGGTCGCGAGGGCCGCAGAGGCAGTGGGTGCAGCGGGGACAGCGGGGGCGCGCGGTGTGGCGGCGCTGACCCTCGTACCGCCGTTCGTGCGGCCCGGTGAGGCTGGCGTGCTGGAGTACTTCCGGCGCCTGGAGAGTCCGGTGCCGGTGATCGTCTACCACGTGCCGTACCGGACCGGGCAGTCGCTGAGCGCCGCGACCCTGCGCGGGATCGCCGAGCTGCCGAACGTCGCCGGGATCAAGTATGCCGCCGGCGGGATCGACGACGAGACGATGCTGTTCCTGAGCGGTGGTCTGCCGGAGGGGTTCTCCGTACTGGGTGGCGATGATCCGTTCATCGTGCCGATGCTCGCGCTGGGTGCGCACGGCGGGATCCTCGCCTCGGCTCATCTGGAGACGCGGAAGTTCGTTGGGCTCGTCGAGGCTTGGCGTCGCGGTGACGTGACGACTGGGCGGCGGCTGGGACTCGAGCTGGTGCGCCTCTCCAAGGCTTTGTTCGCCGAGCCGAACCCGACGGTGATCAAAGCCGTCCTGCGCGCCCGCGGCGAGATCCCGACACCGGACGTCCGGCTGCCGCTCCTCGCCGCCGCTCGCACCTCCACCGAACGGGCCGTCGCGGCGAGCCTGCTGGCGGCGGAGGAGCCCGCTGTCCGCCTGACCTCCGCGCTGGCCGAAAATGAAGTGAGCGTGTCCGCGATCTGAGGAGCTGACTGTGGGCCAGTACGTCGAAGCCGGGGGAGTGCTGACCTGGTTCGAGGTCGCGGGTGAAGGCGAGCCTGTCATCCTCCTGCACGGCGGCGGCGTCGCCGGTGACACCTGGGTCGCACAGATCGACGCGCTCGCGCAGCACTACACCGTGATCGTCCCCGACCGCCGCGGCCACGGCCGCACCCCTGACGTCGACGGCCCGGTCTCGATGGAGCTGTACGCCGCCGATCTGGCCGCGTTCGTCGAGCGGCTCGAGATCGGGCCGGCGCGGATCGTCGGCTGGAGCGACGGTGGCAAGGTCGGCGCCTGGTTCGCGCTCGCGCACCCGGAGCTGGTCCGCAAGCTGGTGCTGATCGGCGCCGAGCTCACGACGGCCGGTCAGACGCCCGCGGCCGCGCAGATGATGACCGACGCGGGCCTGGAAGAGCTGGCGGCGGCGCTGCGCGCGCAGTACGAGCCGCTGGCGCCGGACGGCCCGGGTCACTTCGACGTGGTGTTCGCGAAGTGGGCTCAGATGTGGCGCACGATCCCGGACCTCGGGCTCAACGAGCTGAGCGACAAGCTCACGATGCCGGTACTCGTGATGCAGGGCGACGACGACGGCGTCCGGATCGAGCACAGCCTGGAGATCGCGAAGGCGCTGCCGCAGGCGCAGCTGGCCGTCGTACCGGGGGCTTCGCACGGGTTGCCGCTGGAGAAGCCGGGCATCGTCAACCAGCTGCTGATCGACTTCCTGGCCGACCAGCAGACCCTCAAGTTCATGCCGATGGGCGCCCTCGACAGCTGATCCACCCCGAATCCCAACCGTGACCGGATCAGGCGTTGATAAAGTAACACGCATGGTTTAACTTACTCGGAATTGGACCTGATGTGGCCCAGCCCACACCCCCTGAGGAGTTCCGATGACGAGAACGGCAAGGTACGTCGCGGCCTGCGCCTCCGTGGCTCTGCTGCTGACGGCGGCAGCCTGCGCGGACGGTACGACGCCGGCCGCGGACAGCGGTGGCGCGATCGACCAGAACGCCCCGGTGACGATCACCGTCGGCAACAAGCCCAAGCCGGACAAGCCGGCCGACGTCGCGTCGTTCGAGCGCAAGATCAAGGCGTTCACGGACAAGAACCCGAACATCACGATCAACGCCACCGAGACCGAGTGGGACGCGCAGACCTTCCAGGCCCAGGTGGCCGGCGGGTCGCTGCCGACCGTGATGAGCATCAGCTTCACCGAGCCGCTGAACATGATCCCGAACAAGCAGCTGCCGGACATCACCGACGAGCTGAAGCTGGTCGACCTGACCAAGGACCTGAACCCGCAGACGCTGAAGCTCGTCCAGGACGCAGGAGGCCGGATCTACGGCGTACCGTTCGAGGCCTTCTCGGTCGGGCTGGCCTACAACCGGGCCCTGTTCAAGCAGGCCGGTCTGGACCCGGACAAGCCGCCGACGAGCTGGGACGAGGTCCGTCAGTACGCCAAGCAGATCCACGACAAGACCGGCAAGGCCGGCTACGCGCAGCTGACCAAGGACAACACCGGCGGCTGGATGCTGACCACGATGACCTACAGCATGGGCGGCACCGTCCAGTCCGACGACGGCAAGAAGAGCACCTTCAACGACGCGCCGACCAAGAAGGCGCTGCAGCTGCTCAAGGACATGCGCTGGACCGACAACACGATGGGCAGCAACTTCCTGTACAACCAGGAGGAGATCCGGCAGGACTTCGCGGCCGGCAAGATCGGCATGGTCATGCAGGCCTCGGACGCCTACGACATGTGCGTGAAGAACTTCGGCATGAAGCCGGCCGACTACGGCCACGGCGCGCTGCCGCAGGACGGCGGCCCGCACGGCACGCTGACCGGTGGCTCGATCAAGATGATCAACCCGAAGGCGTCCAAGAACGAGATCGTCGCGGCGCTGAAGTGGATCAAGGCCACCGAGTTCGACAAGTACACCGACGAGCAGCTCGCCGTCGAGGACGCCAAGACCGCGATCGCCGACAAGGGCTTCGTCGGCCGGCCGGGTGTGACGCCGCTGAGCCAGGAGACCTACGACCAGTACAACAAGTGGCGCGAGCCGTACAACAACGTCCCGGTCGCCCAGTTCGCGGGCTACATCGAGTCGACCAAGTCGCTCAAGCTGCTGCCGGAGCCGTCGAACAAGGGCCAGGAGGTCTACGCCCTGCTCGACCCGGTCGTGCAGCAGGTGCTCACCAAGAAGGACGCGGACATCGACAAACTGCTGACCGACGCCGCCTCGAAGATCGACGCCCGTCTGGCCCGGTAACCCATGTCCCTGTCACTGCGATCCAACGCCCAGTCCCGCCGGAGTCTGCTGACCTGGTACCGCTCCGGCGGGCTGAGCGCCATCGTCTTCGCACTGCCCCTGGTGCTGGTCTTCCTGTACTTCTCCTGGGGCCCGATCGTGCGCGGCCTGGTGCTCAGCTTCCAGAAGAACAACCTGGTCACCACCCCGGAGTGGGTCGGGTGGTCGAACTTCAGCTACGTCCTGACCGACCCGCAGCTGCCGCAGGCCACGCTGAACACCCTGTACTTCGCGGCGCTGGCCCTGGTCTTCGGATTCCCGGTGCCGCTGTTCCTGGCGGTGTTCATCAGTGAGCTGCGCAGCACCGGCTGGCTCTACAACGTGCTGTCCTACCTGCCGGCGGTCGTCCCGCCGGTGGCCGCGATCCTGCTCTGGAAGTTCTTCTACGACCCGAGCGGGACCGGCGTCTTCAACACGATCCTCGGCTGGTTCGGCATCGATCCGCTGTCCTGGCTGAACTCCCCGAGCCTGGCGATGCCGGCGATCGTGCTGGAGGCGACCTGGGCCGGCGCGGGCGCGACCGCGATCATCTACCTGGCCGCGCTCACCGGCGTACGGACCGAGCTGTACGAGGCCGCCGAGCTCGACGGGGCCGGGATCTGGTCGCGGGTCTGGCACGTCACGCTGCCGCAGATCCGCGGAATCATCCTGATCATGATGCTGCTGCAGCTGATCGGGACGTTCCAGGTCTTCACCGAGCCGTTCCTGTTCACCGGTGGCGGCCCGGACAACGCGACCACCACGATCCTGCTGCTGATCTACCGCTACGCGTTCATCAACGGCGACTTCGGAGCCGCCACCGCGCTGAGCGTGCTGCTGGCCGGGGTGCTGTGCGTGCTGTCGGTCGTGTACCACTTCCTCACCCGCCGTTGGAGCACCACATGAGCCACGAACGCGGCATCATCTCCGTCGCGGACCGCAAGCGGACGCTGATCCGCTTCGGCCTGCCGACCGTCCAGGTCCTGCTGTTCGTCGGGGTCGTCATCGCCGGCGTCGGTCCGCTGCTGTGGCTGCTCAAGTCCGGGCTGTCGACCAGCCAGGACATCCTGCAGGGCCCGATGGAGCTGTGGCCGAGCGGGATCCAGTGGGCGAACGTGCCGAACGCCTGGACGAAGGTCCAGATCGGCTCGTACCTCGGCAACACCGCGATCATCGCGATCGGCTCGCTGCTGTCCACCCTGTTCGTCTGTACGACGGGCGCCTTCGTGCTCAGCGTGCTGCGCCCGAAGTGGGGCCCGGTCGTCACCGGCGCCGTACTGGCCACGCTGTTCCTGCCCGGTGTCATCTCGCTGGTCCCGCTCTACCTGACCATCCTCAAGATGCCGGTGCTCGGGGTGAACCTGCAGAACACCTTCTGGGCGGTCTGGCTGCCGCAGGCCGCGGGCGCGTTCAACATCCTGGTGATGAAGCGCTACTTCGACGCGATCCCGCGGGAGCTGATCGAGGCGGCCCGGATCGACGGCGCCAGCAACGTGCGGCTGTTCACCGCGCTGATCGTGCCGCTGTCCAAGCCGATTCTCGGCGTCGTCGCGCTGCTGACGGTGATCGGGTCCTGGAAGGACTATCTGTGGCCGCTGCTGGTGCTGCCCGACCCGCGGCTGCAGCCGATCTCGGTCGCGCTGCCGAGGGTGCAGGAGACCACTGAGATCTCCCTGCAGATGAGTGCATTGTTCCTGGCCGTTCTGGTACCGGTGGTGCTGTTCCTGGTGTTCCAGAAACAGTTCCTGAGAGGGGTCGGGATGTCCGGAGGGATCAAGGAATGAGCTCACCGCTGAACGGGCGCCGGGTGCTGGTGACGGGCGCGGCCGGAAGGATCGGGTCCGTCACCACCCGGCACCTGACCGAGCTGGGCGCGCTCGTCACCGCGCTCACGATCGTCGACGACCCGGAGCTGAAGGCCGACCGGGTCGTGATCGGCGACACGCGGTCGGAGGACGACGTCGCCGACGCGCTGGCCGGGGTGGACCTGGTCGTCCACCTGGCCGCGCTGGCGCACCGCGACTCCGGTACGCCGTACGACGTCTACACCGGCAACGTGGTGTCCACCTTCAACGTGCTCGCCCAGGCGGGCGCGCTGGGGATCAAGCGGGCCGTCGTCGCGAGCAGCATCAACGCGTACGGCGTACCGATGAACCATCACGACGTGCGGCCGGCGTACTACCCGCTGGACGAGAAGATCCCGGCCGACGTCGACGACTGGTACTCGCTGTCCAAGCAGAACGACGAGAACACCGCCCGGATGGCCTGGCGGCACTGGGACATCGACGTGGTGTCGCTGCGGTTCCCGCACGTGAACAACGCCGAGGTGCTGCGCCGGCAGGCCGACGGGTTCCGGACCAACCCGTCCGCCGGGGTGCGGGAAGGCTGGAGCTACCTCGACACCCGCGACGCGGCGTACGCGATCGAGCTCGGGCTGACCGCCGCGCTCACCGGGCAGCACACGCTGTTCGTCGCGGCCGGGACGACGAACGCGCCGTTCGCGACCGACGACCTGCTCGACGCGTTCGCGCCGGGCGTGCCGCGGCTGCGCCGGTTCGCCGGGCGTGAGGTGCCGATCGACCTGACCGCCGCCCGGACCGTGCTCGGCTTCCAGGCCCGGCACGAGCTGGACCTTCCGACCGACCGACTGGAGACCTGAATGCCGCAGGAGACGCCCGCCACCTTCGCCCAGCCCTGGCCGGTCCGCGACGACGTCAGGATCCGGTCCGTTCGCGCGATCGTGACGGCACCGCAGGGCATCCCGCTCGTGGTGGTCCGGATCGACACCACCGAGCCGGGCCTGTACGGACTGGGCTGCGCGACGTTCACGCAGCGCTGGAAGGCGGTCCAGACGTTCGTCGACGAGCACCTCGCGCGGCTGCTGGTCGGGCGCTACCCGGGTGACATCGGCGACCTGACTCGGCTGGCCGGGTTCTCGGGTTACTGGCGCGGTGGGCCGGTGACGAACAACGCGATCTCCGGGATCGATCAAGCGCTGTGGGACATCGCCGGGAAGCGCGCTGGGATGCCGGTGTACGAGCTGCTCGGCGGCAAGGTCCGCGCGGCGGCCGACACCTACATCCATGCCAGCGGCATCAACATCGACCAGTGTCTGGAGCACGCCAAGGAGCTGGTCGCGCAGGGGTGGCGGCACATCCGGCTGCAGGTCTCGACGCCGGGTGGTGGCGGGTACGGCGCGCCGAGGCTCGCGACGCTGTACCCGGACTCGCCGTACCACAACGGTTGGTCGGCGCGGGACTACCTGCGCACGACCCCGGACCTGTTCGCGGCGGCTCGGCAATCGTTGCCGGACAACATCGAGCTGCTGCACGACACGCACTCGCGGCTGACGCCGAAGGAGGCGGTGCTGCTGGCGCGGGCGCTGGAGCCGTACCGGTTGTTCTTCCTGGAAGACGTGCTGGCGCCGGAGCACTGGGACCGGCTGCCGGAGGTGCGGGCGGCTTCGCCGGTGCCGCTGGCCGTCGGTGAGTTGACGACTTCGATGGGCGACGCCGTACGGCTGGTGCGTGACGGTGGAGTGGACTTCATCCGGTCGCACGTGTCGGACATCGGTGGGTTGACGCCGGCGCGGAAACTGGCTGATCTGGCCGAGCTGTGCGGGGTGAAGACGGCTTGGCACGGGCCTGGCGACACTTCGCCGATCGGTGCGGCGGCGAATGTTGCTTTGGACGTCAGTTCGGTGGCCTTCGGGATTCAGGAAGGGCACATTTACAACGACGCGACGTACGAGGTCTTTCCGGGGACGCTGCGGATCAAGGACGGGTGGCTGACACCGAACGAGGCGCCCGGGTGGGGGATCGAGATCGACGAGGCGGCCGCGGCGCGGTACCCGGCGGAGCTGTCCGGGCACGACGAGTGGGCAGCGGGTGTGCGGCGGATCGACGGGGCGCTGGAAGCGCCGTGAAGTTCTCAGTGTTCACCGCGTCGACGCCGGAGTGGACGCCTGCGGAGGCGGCCAAGATCCTGGCCGCGCAGGGGTGGGACGGCATCGAGTGGCGGATCACCGACCAGGAGTCATCGGGCAGTGGGTTCTGGTCGGGGAATCGGGCGACCTGGCCGTTGACCGGGCTCGAGGACAGCCTGGAGGAGATCGCGGCCGTCACTGCCGGCGCCGGGCTGGAGTTCTCCGCGCTCGGTGGGTACGTGCCGCCGACGCGGCGGGCCGATGCCGAACGGATGCTCGCGGCAACGGCCGCGCTCGGCGCCGGGCGGGTCCGGATCGCCGGCCTGGCTGTCGAGCCGGGGCAGACGTACCGGGAAGCGTTCGCGGCCTGCCGGGAGCACTGGGTGTGGGTCGAGGAGACCGCGCGGCGGTACGGCGTACAGGCGTTGGTCGAGCTGCACCACGAGACGCTGACACCGAGCGCGTCGGCGGCCCGGCGGCTGCTCGACGGGCTCGACCCGGCGTACGTCGGTGTGATCCACGACGTGGGCAACCTGGTGATCGAGGGCTGGGAGGACCACGGGGTCGACCTGCTCGGCGAGTACCTCGCGCACGTGCACGTGAAGAACTGCGCGTGGCACCTGGCCGCCGTGGAAAGCGACGGGACGCTGCGCTGGGAGCCGAAATGGGTACCGCTGCGCGAAGGCCGGGCGTCGCTGCCGGAATTGTTCACCCAGCTCGCGGCGGTCGGTTACGACGGGTGGGTCACCGTCGAGGATTTCTCCACCGTGCTGCCATTGGCGGAAAGGACCGCGAACAATCTCGAATACCTCACCGCCGTCGCACGAGCGGCGGGGTACGATCTGCGCTGATCGAGTGGGTCCGGGTAGAAAGAATTCGACACCGGCGGGGAAAAAAGTGACACAGGAGGTGGGCGATGGTCACGCCTGACAGCGACTCGGCGGTACTGGACGAACCGACCCGTTCGGGCGCGAACCAGTACGACCTGGGGTCCTTCAACGAGGCCGTGATCATCGAGACGATCCGGGTGGCCGGCATCATCAGCCGCACCGAGATCTCCCGGCGGACCGGGCTGACCCAGCAGTCGGTGTCACGGATCCTGCGCGTGCTGCTGCAGCAGGGGCTGCTCGTCGAGGAGGCGCAGGAACGCGCCGAACGCCTCGGCAAACCCCGTACGCCGGTGCGGCTGCGCTCCAACGCCGCGCACGCCGTCGGGATCCACATCGACCCCGAGCTGCTCACCGTCGCCGTCGTCGACCTCGACGGCACCATCGTGCGCCGCGAGACCGTCGACCTGGCCGCCGACCTCGAGGGCCAGCGGCTCGTCGACCTGGTCGCGGCGACCGTGACGGCCGCGATCAGCATCAGCCAGGTCGACACCGCGTCGCTGCTCGGCGTCGGCGTCGCCGTACCGGGGCCGATCAACGCCGACGGGACACTGCTCGACCTCCCGCTGCAGCCGGCCTGGCGCGGGCTGGAGATCCGGCAGCTGCTGCAGCAGAAGCTGAACCACCCGGTGCTCGTCGAGAAGGACGGGTCGGCGGCCGCGATCGGCGAGCGCTGGATCGGGCGGTCGGCGCGGGCGCGCGACTTCGCGTATCTCTACCTCGGGACCGGCGTCGGGTCCGGGCTGATCCTGAACGGGTCGATCTACCGCGGGCTGACCGCGAACGCCGGCGAGTTCGGGCAGCTGGCGGCGCTGCGGATGGGGGAGTGGGACGGCGAGGGCGGGCCGCGGATGATGGCCGAGTGCAACCCGACCGCGTCGCTGCCGGTGATCGCGTCCGGGTTCGGATATGTCGAGACCGACCCGTCCGCGACCGACGAGGCGAAACGCTACAAAGCGGTCTGCAAAGCCGCCGCCGACGGTGACGAGGCGGCCCGCAAAGCGGTCACCCAGGTGGCCGGGGTGATTGCCCAGGGTGCGGTCGGGCTGGTCGACCTGCTGGATATCGACCTGATCGTTCTCGGCGGGCCGGCGTACGAAAAGGAAATCGCCGCGACACTGATTTCGGAAATCGACCGCGCGGTGAATTCGTTCCCGATCGCGAAAGGCACCCGGACGGTCGCCGTCGAGGAGTCGATGCTGCAGACCGACGCCGCCGCGGTCGGGGCGGCGTCGACGATCTTCCACGACGCGTTCACCCCGCGGGTCGGTGGCTCCAGCCAGGCGCGCCGGCTGCCGAAGTAGGGTGCGCGAGTGGATTCCGCTGCCCTCACCGTTCCCCTGACCGCTACCGTCGTACTCCGGGTGGTGCGGCCCGGCGACGCCGCGTCCTTCGTCGAGGCCCAGGACCGATGCCGCGAGCAACTGGGCCCGTGGGAGCCTGCGCGGGCGGAGTCCTGGTACGACGCCGGCTTCCACGCCGAGCGCTTCGCGGCGCTGCTGGAGAAGGACAACGTGGTCCCCTGGGTCCTGGTCGAGGACGACCAGGTGATCGGCACGGCCACGTTGTCGAACATTGTCCACGGCGCCTGGCGCAACGGCGACATCGGCTACTGGATCGACGTCGCCCAGGTCGGCAAGGGCCTCGCCACAGCAGCCCTGAACGCGGTGTGCGCGCTGGCCGACGAGGTCCTCCTCCTGCACCGCATCGCCGCCAGCACCAACCACGACAACTACCGCTCCCAGCGCGTCCTGGAGAAATGCGGCTTCACCCAGTACGGCTTCGCCCCGAACTACCTGCACATCAACGGCGCGTGGCGAGACAGCAACCTGTACCACCGCATCCTGAACGAGCGGGCGCCTGGCGAGGCGGCGCGCTAACGCCAGTCCGCCGAGCTAACACTCGCCCGCCCCTATGCCGAGCTGACGCCGCTCGTCCCCACCCCGGCGGGGCGGGGACGAGCGGCGGAGTAGTTAGAGGCGGCCCTGCCCACGATCCGCCAACTCGCCTCCGGCTCACGCCGCCGCCGGGCTCGTTCGCCTTCGGCTCACATCGGCAGGCGCAGTGAGTGCCTTGCGCCTCCGCCGGCTTCGGCTCGCTCGCCCTTCGGCTCACTTCGGTGGGAGGCCGATGCCTCGGGAGACCTCCACGTCGTCGTACCGGCCTTCCAGCACGTCCTCGAACTTGATCGGGCGCTGGAGGGTCGAGGCGATGTAGACGGCGCGGACTGCGGCCAGGGCCTCGATGCCGTCCTGGATGGTGATGCCGGCTGAGGTGCCTGCGTCGATGGCCCCGAGGATGTCGGCGTACTGGCGGGTGTGGCCGTCGATGGACAGCTGCTGGACGCTGGCGTCGGAGGCGGACTGCTCGGCGATGGGGAGGTCTTCCTTGGCACCGTCGGCGTTGAAGCGGCGGAGGACGTCGTCCTCGATCTCGGCGCCGCCTTCGGTGCCGTGGACGGCGATGCGGGTGCGGCCGCCGGGGTACGCCGCGGTGGTGGCGTGCAGGGTGGCGACGGCGCCGGATTCGAAGGTGAAGGTGGCGACGAGGGTGTCCTCGACCTCGATGGCGTGGTGGGCCGCGCGGATTGCCTGGGCCTGGATGGTGACCGGGCGGCCCATGAACCACAGGAGGAGGTCGAGGGTGTGGACGCCCTGGTTCATCAACGCGCCGCCGCCGTCCTGCGCCCAGGTGCCGCGCCAGCCGGCGGAGGCGTAGTACTCGTCGCTGCGCCACCAGGCGACCGTCGCGGTCGCCGAGGTCAGCGTGCCGAAGCGGCCGGCCTGGATGGCTTCCGCGACGACCGCGCTGCCGGGGTCGAAGCGGTGCTGGCTGATCACCGAGCAGACGACGCCGTGGCTCGCCGCGCGCGTCGCCGCCGCGCCGAGCCGGCGGCCCTTGGCGAGGTCGACGTCGAGCGGCTTCTCGACGACCACATGCAGTTTGTGCTCGAGCGCCTGCTCCGCGATGGCGGCGTGCGTGCCGCTCGGCACGCAGACCGCCACCAGCGAGATGTCCGACCCGGCGACCGCCGCGTCCAGGTCGCCGTACACCTTCGGCTCGGGCTGCCCGGCCTCGGTGAGGCGGGTGGCCAGGGCCTTGGCGGCGGCCGGGTCCACGTCCACCAGGGCGGTGACCGTGGCGTCGGGCCGGGCCGCGACGGTGTCGGCGTGGGTGCGTCCGATGATGCCGCAGCCCACGATCGCGACCTGGTGCGGCGTCGTCGAGTCAGCCATCTCGCTCCTTGCTGCTATTCGGTGGTGAAGTGCGCGGTCAGGATCTGGTCCGTGGTGACGGTGAAGGTGTACGACGCATCGGTCGAGACCACCTCACCATCGACGGTCCAGTTCTGGAAAACGTTATCCGATGCGGGCGCCGCCGTCACGGTCACCTGCGCGCCGACCTCGTAGGTCCCCGGCTCGGACTCGTTGCCCGCGATCTTCACCGTCCCGTTCCCGTCAGCGGCGACCGACACGGCCCGCTGGACCACGTTGATCACCATCACGTTGTGCAACGTGACCGGCCCGGTGCTGGTGGCGCCGTTGTAGCGGGCGAGGTTGGTCGCCTCGACGTCACCCTCGACCACCTTCACCGTGTACCCGTCGGTCCCGAGGTTGTCGGTACCCAGGTTGTAGGCGTCGACCTGCCCGCTGTTGACGACCAGCCCGTCGTGGAACCCGTACGCGAACACGTTGAACAAGGTCAGCCCGGTCGCGCCGTCGACGGTGACGATCTTGGCCTGCTTGCGCATGTACTTGTCGATCACCAGCTCGAAGATGCTGCCCTCGTTCATCCAGTACGGCTGCTGGTAGCCGATCCGGGTGACCGCGTTGCCGTTGGACAGCACTCCCTCGATCCGCCCACCGGTGCTCTTGCCGACCGCGATCGCGTGGTCGAAGAACGCCCCGGCGACCTTCCGGACCACGAAGTGGTCGTTGCGGTACGTCGTGAAGTCGATCCCGTTCCAGGCGTTCGGGAAGCCGGCGTTGATCACGTACGTGTGGCTGCCCTTGCCGCGGACGGCGTACGGGTAGGCGACGATGCCCTCGGGCGTGCCCGGGTTCTGCTCGGGGTAGAAGACGCGCAGCCCGCGGACGCCGGCCTTGCTGCCGTTGAGCGTGACCAGCGCGGTCGCCGTGTCGGGTGCGGTGGTGCCGCGGCCCTCGAAGGCGTGCAGCACAGTTCCGCCCGACGACCCGCCCTGGTCGCGGTTCGGTACGGCGGACGCGCCGCGCAGTTCGACGTTGGCGGGGACGCTCAGGTGGGTGCTGATCCGGTACCAGCCCGCGGGCAGATAGACGATGCCGCCGCCGCTGCGCCCGGCCTTGTCGAGCGCCTTCTGCACGGCCTTGGTCGCGTCAGCGGTCGGCAAGTAGCCGACGCCGTGCGGCGCGTCGACGACGGTCAGGCTCTTGCGCGCCGGAGCGGGCAGCGGCTTCTGCGTGTACGTCGGCGCGGCGCCGGACATCTGGTGGATGATCCCGGAGAGCGCTCCCTGGGTTTCCGTCCCGGTGATCTTCACGTACCCGCGCGAGTTGTTCTGGATCGCCTGAGCAGTGCCTTCGACGTGGCCGCCGGCCAGCGTCATGCCCCACCGGTCGTCCATGACGTCGACCAGGACGCCGGTCCCCGTCCGCCGGATGTCCGGCTCCAGGAAGCTCCCGGTGAACTGCGCCCGCTGACCGGCGACCACGTGGATCCCGATCTTGTAGTCGGAGAGCGCGATCTTGTGGAACTGGTCCCACTCGAGGTCACCGAGCACCAGCCCGGTGCCGTTGGCGCGGGTCCAGGCGTCGAGAGCGCCGCGGGCCGGCGGCTTGAACACGGCCGGAGCCTGCGCCCAGTAGCTGTTGCTGAAGGTCACGTTCTCCCAGGTCCCGACGTCGGCGCCGTTGTAGGCGCGGGCGCCCTCGAAGAGAGCGGTTCCCCGGATGTTCCGGATCGTGCTGGACTCGTGCACCTGGCCGGAGCTCGGCGCGTTGCCGCGGTCGTTCGGCATCGTGCTGATCCCGATCCCGCGGTAGGAGTTGAGCAGGGTGACGTCCTGGACGGTCGCCATCATGTAGTTCTCGTTCCCGATCCAGGCGCCGCCGGGGATCTCGAACGTGTAGTTGTACGGGACCGGCTGGGTCGCGCTCTGCCGCGGGTACCAGGTGGTCACGCCGATGACGCCGGCCGATCCGCCGATCCGGAAGAGACTCGGTCCTTCGTCGCCCGGCGCGAGGTCGGCGATCACGACGGTGCCGTAGTCGAGGTGCTTGGTCTTCGGCTGGTCGGGGTCGCGGCGGTCGCCGCGCAGGGTGCAGAACGAGTGCACCTCGAGGGTGTCCTTGACCAGGTACTTGCCCGGCGGCAGCCAGACCGTGCCGCCGCCCGCGTCCTGACACGCGTAGAGCGCTCTCTGGATGCTCTTGGTCGAGTCCGAGCGCCCGCTGCGGTCGGCGCCGTACCGGGTGGCGTCGAAGTCGGCGACCACGCCGTCCTCGGTCGGGTTCACGGTCTGGACCAGCTTCGGCTGCGGTACGACGACCGGCGACTCGCGCACCTGCAGCTCCTCGACGACGTACGTCGGAGAGCCGGAGAGCGCGATCCGGACGTACCGGGCCTTCACCGTCGCGAAGCGCGTCTTGCTGAACTGGTTCGCGCCCGGCGACCCGGTCCGGCCGACCGTGGTGAACCGCCGCCCGTCGTTCGAGACCTGGACGGTGTAGTCGGGGGAGTAGGCCTGCGCCCACTCGACGCGGACGTCGTTGACGTTGCGCGGCTTGCGCAGGTCGAGCTGCAGCCAGGCGTCGCCGTCGGCGCTCGTCCACGCGGTCTGGTGGTTGCTGTCGTTCACGTTCGCCGCGCCGGTGCCGTCGCTGGCGGTCGCCGTACCGGATCCGGCGAAGTTGGTGTCGACGACCGACGCGGTGAACGCGTCGAGCTTGCTCTGCAGGTTCTGCAGCGCGGCCTTGACCTGTACGTCGGTGACGGCAGGCGTCGCGGCGACCGCGCGGGCGTCCTCGATCGCGGCGAGCAGCGTCGCCCGGCTGCCGGTCGGGTACTGCCCGTCGCGACTGCCTTCCCGCGCGGCCTTGTGCGCACGAGCGGCCTCGTCGATCAGGTCGTTCAGGCCCTCGGTCACGTCGAGCGCCCCGGCGACTTTCGCGACCCGGACGGCCGCGACCTTCAGGTCGACCGCGCCGTCACCGATGTGGATCCGGAAGTCGCCACCGTTCGACCGGTTGGTCATCACCGCGTCCGGCAGCGCGAAGGTGTGAGTCTTCCAGGTCTTCGAGTCGCCGTAGGTGATCACCTCGGAGCCCTTGAACTTCTCCGGGATGGTCTCGCCGGGGGAGTCGTAGTGCAGCCCGAACTGCCCGCTGCCCTCGTCGAAGTAGTCGATGCTGACCAGCACCAGCCCGCGGTTGTCGTACAGATAGGTGTCGGAGACGTTCATGTAGAAGAAGTTCGTCCCCGGCGCGGGCGCGGTCCGGTCGGTCTGCCAGTACGGACGCCCGTCCTGTACGCCGGTCCTGAGATTCTCCGGCCGGTCCCCGGCGCGCGCCGAGATCCCGCTCTCCAGCGGCGCCGCACCGAGCGCGACGCTCGCCCCCGCCGTACTGATCCGCAGTCCGGCGACGGTGATGTCGGCGCTGCCGGACAGCCGCAGGTCCGCGCCGCCGAGGCGGTCGGCGAACTCGATGTCGGCGAGCGCGAACGTGCCGGTCTGCCACTGGCCGGTGTTCCTCAGCGTGACGTCGTCGGCGCTGGTCTCGGGACCGGCCGCGGCGTCGTACTTGAGCTGCAGCGTCCCGGTGCCGGTGTCGAGGTAGGTGACCGTGACGACCACGTCGTCGGTCGGAAGCTCGTCGACGTAGTCGCGGTCGACGTCGAAGGAGAACCAGTCGGTCCCGGCGGCCTGGTTGGTCCGCCAGTACGTGCGGCCCTGCTCGGTCCCGGTCTGCAGACCGGCCGGGTCGGCACCGGCGGCGGGCGCGACGCCGAGCGTCGTCGGGGTGGCGCCGAGGTCGGCGCCGACACCGCTCGGGTACATCGTGGCGGCCGCGGCCGGCGCTGTGCTCAGCACTCCGGCCAGCAGCGTCGCGGGCAGCAGCCCCGCGAGCAGACGTCGTCGTACGGTCATCAGGGGACCTCCAGGTGGCGGGCCGGAGTAGAGGTTCTGAAAGTTAAACCATGCGTGTTACTTATTCAAGAGCTGGTTCGGCCGCCCGGCTGGATAGGCTTCCGGGGTGAGTGAGCCTGGGGTACGGCAGTGGCTGGAGCAGACGGCGTGGCCGCTGACGGGTGTCGAGGCCGGGTCGTCGTCCGACGATCTGGAGCCGTTGCGGGAAGTGCTGGCCGACGTCCGGCTGGTCGGGCTCGGCGAGTCCACGCACGGCACGCGTGAGTTCTTCCAGCTCAAGCACCGGCTGCTGGAGTTCCTGGTCACCGAGCTCGGGTACCGCGCGCTGGTGATGGAGGCGAGCGAGTCGGCCGCGCTGGCTGTCGACGCGTACGTGCAGGGCGGCCCGGGCGACGCGCCGACGGTGGTCGGCGACCTTGGGTTCTGGACCTGGCGGACCGAGGAGATCGTCGCGATGGTCCAGTGGATGCGCCGGTACAACGCCGACCGGCCGGTCGACGAGCAGGTCCGGTTCATCGGGGTCGACCCGCAGAAGTGCTCGGCGGCGCTGCGCGTGATCCGGACGTACCTGGAGCTGAGTGCGCCGGAGCGGCTGGAGCTGTTCGACGAGGGGATCGCGGCCGAGGTCGACGCCGGGCCGGGCGCCAAGCCGGACCCGAAGCGGGCGCTGGTCAGGGAGTGCGAGGCGCTGGCCGGGTTCCTGGCCAAGCACGACGCGCCGGACGACGTACTGGTCGCGGCCGAGCAGCTCGTACGGGCGGCCGACGTGGTGTGCGCGTCGAAGGAACACAAGGACGCGGGCGCGACGACGTTCGCCGTCCGGGACCGCGCGATGGCTGACGCGGTGAGCGCGTTCCTGCACGGGAACGAGATCAAGGCCGTGCTCTGGGCGCACAACGGGCACCTGGCCGCCTGCCGGCAGTCGCCGGAGCTGCGGCCGATGGGCCAGTATCTGCGCGAGCGGTACGGATCGGCGTACTACGCGGTGGCGCTGCTGGGCGGCTCCGGTGCGTTCCGCGCCCGGCGGATCTGGCCGGGGCCGTGGCAGGGCGGCCTGGACGGGCCGGTCGAGGTGAACAAGCTGGAGCGCGGCGGCTTCAGCTCGCTGGAAGGGCTGCTGGAGGCGGCGAATCCGCGCGACCACTTCCTCGACCTGCGCACGGTCGCCGACGCGCCGGCCGAGATCAAGAACTGGCTGGAGGAGCCGCAGATGTTCCGCAGCTTCGGGGCGTTCGTGCAGCGCTGGACGTACAAGTACCAGTTCGCGCCCACGCTGCTGCCGAAGGAGTACGACGGGCTCGCGTACGTGACGACGACCAGCCCGTCGCGGCCGCTCTGATCAAGCGACGCCGACGAGCTCGCGCTCCTCGAGCTGCGCGAGCAGATCGAAGAAGTACGGCGTGGCGTCGGCCAGGCGGAGCAGGCCGGCCTCGTGGCCGGTCCAGCCGAAGAGCAGCTCGCCGTCGATCACGCGCTCGGTCAGCGGTACGGCGTACGCGCTGAGGGTGACGCGGTCCGGGCCGGTCTGGGGGTGGTGGTCGCCGCAGCCGCACTCGGTGGGGATCGCGATCGTGGTCAGCGCGGTCGCGGCGTACTGGCGCAGGCGGAGGGTGCGGCCGCGCGCGGTGAAGCGCGCGATGGTTGCGTCAGGCAACTGAACCAGGAGCTCGACCGGGACGGCGTGGGCGCCGGGGAGCAGCCGGAGGCCACGGGACGCGAGGAGGTCGGCGAGAGTGCTGAGATGCATGTGCGGAATCCTGTGAGTGCTGGTGTCGGCGGGCGGGCCTGGAGATGGACAGGGCCTCGCGCGCCTCAGACGGCGCGCGTCAGCGACAACAACAGCAACAACACAGCGAGATACGCATGGGGACGATGATGGCAGAGCCGGCGCGATCGGCCAAACACCGACCGCGATCTGAGACGACTGTCCGTGAACGGACGGTCAGTCGGCCTTCTTCCCGAACATGATCTCGTCCCAGCTCGGCACGCTCGCGCGCTTGGAGCCCCGGCGAGCGGGCTTCTTCTTGGGCTCGGGGGCCGGCTGCTCCTCGGCGGATGCTGCCGGAGCGTCGGGCTGGGCAGCCTCGGGCTGCGGAGCGCTCGGCTGCTGCCGGACGCCCGGCTCAGGAGCCGACGGACGCGAGGCGTTCGGCTGCGGGCTCGACTCCTGCGGGCCTGCCTCGGGGGCCGGTTGCGGGCTCAGCTCCTGCGGAGTCCTGCTCTCCGGCGCCGACTCCCGCGGGGTGGGCAGCGTCGGCTGGCTGACGCGGTTGTCCTGAGCGCCTCGACGCGGGTCGAAGGGCTTGGGCATCGCAGGCCGCTGCAGCTCCGGGTGCCTCGGGTCGTCGCCCTTGGGCTCGGCCTCGAGCTCGGGGTGCCGCGGGTCAGCGACGCGGGCTTCGGCGGGCTCGTGCGAGCGCACGTCGGCCGAGCGCTCGGCCTCGCGGTCCTCGGCCGGGCTCTCCACGTGGTGTTGTTCGAAGGAGCGCTCCGGCTGGCGCTGCTCGGCCTGGCGCTGCTCCGACGGGCGCTCCGGCTGGCGGGTCTCCGGCGGAGCCGTGCGGCGTTCAGTGAAACGGTTCTCCGGCGCGGCAGCGCGCTCCTCCGGGGGAGCGGTCTCCGCGGGCGGCGGTGTCGGGCGCTCGACCGCACGCACCGTCGGGCGGAGCGCCGGCGGCGGCTCCAGGGGCACGTTGATGAGGGTCGGCTCTTCGTCCGGGCTCGGAACCGAGTGCACGCGGCGCGGTCCACGGTCGTTGTCGCGGCCGGTGAAGCTCTCCCGCGCGTACGGACGGACCGGCTGCTGCGGCTCGCGCACCGGCTGCTGGATCGGCGGCTGCGGGTCACGCCCGAAGTCGCGGTCGATGTCCTGACCGAAGTCCCGCGGGTTGTTGTCGCGCGCGTACTGCTGGCGGGCCCGCGTCAGGTTCACCGTGTCCTCGAACCCGGCGGCCTCGTAGCTGTCCGCGCCGTGATCCGGCGCCAGCGACAGGTCGATGTCCGCGACCGCGGTCAGCCGCCGCTCGGGCTGCTGCGGCGGCAGCACCTGCGCCTGCTCGCCGACCAGCCAGCGCGCCTCGTCGTCGTCCGGTACGGCGTACCGCCCCGGGGCGTCGTAGGCGAACATGGCGATCTTCTCGTCCTCGTCCGCGACCGGGTACGAGACCCGAACGGCCCAGCGGCCGTCCTCGCGCCGCCAGGCGTCCCACTCGGCGGCACCCGGGTCCACGCCACGGATCCGCAGCCGCTCGGTCACCCAGGCGCCGAGGTTGCGGGTCGGCGCGTCGCCGCCGCCGCGGCGGCGGACCGAGGCCCGCTGGGCGAGGTTGGCCACGTGGTCGCGCTCGGCCAGGACGGGGCCGGCGAAGGCCAGCACCCGTTCCATCGGCATCTGCGCGACCGCCGCGACCGCTTCGACACTTTCGCCCGCGCGGATACGAGCCTGGATGTCTCGTGGGCGCAGCGCGCTCTCCATTTGAATCTCCAGCTGGCCGAGTCGGGCACGGTCGCCGCGCAGGGCCGCACGCAACCGGTCGTCGACCGGGACGGCGAACTCCTCACCCGTCTCGGCCACGGCCAGGACGAGCTTGGTGCCGTCCTGGCTCAGACCGACGAGCCTCGCCTCGCGCATTGCCTATGTTCTCCTGTGCGGTTCTCGACAGTCTCTCCCGTGACGTGCTGCCTGACCAAGACCGGCGCGCCGTGCCGGGCGGTCATTGTGGAGGTTACGTCACGAAATCACATCTTGCCTGCTCAGCAGGGTCCTTCTGGTCACACCAGTCACACTAGTCACAACCCGTTGTGATCAGCCGACCGGGTACGCCGTCCGGACCGCGAGCGCCCGGTTCAGGTCGTCGACGCGGTCACCCACCGAGCGCCGGATCCCGGCCGACACCGACTCGTCGGCGACCAGCCCGGCCGCCAGCTCTGCGGTCGCCGCGTCCACGGCGTACGCCGGGAACGCGAGCATCGCCGAGCGGGCCACGACCCAGCCCGAGCGCAGCTTCTCGGTGCCGCCGATCTCGGCGAAGAAGCGGGCGACGTACGGCGCGGTCAGCTCGGACTGTCCCGGGTGCCAGAAGCCCTCGGCCACCGCGTACAGCTCGTAGTTCGACAGGTCGGCGTCGGTGATCAGCTGCGCCCAGGCGCGCTCCTTGGCCGCGGCCGTCGGCAGCGCCGCGCGGCAGCGGGTCGCGTGCACGACTCCCTCCGAGGAGGTGTCGCGGGCCAGCTCGGCGTCGATTCCGGCGTCGTCGATCGCGCCGAGCCGCGCGAGTTGCAGCGTGATCAGCCAGCGCAGGTCCGCGTCGACGGTGATCCCGTCCGGTACGCCGGTCCCGGCCAGCCACCCGCGCAGCAGGTCCGCGTCGGCCGTCGTACGGATCGTGGCGCGCAGCACCATCAGCTGGACGCTGCTGCCGGCCTCGACCGTGTTGAGCCGCTCAGTCAGTACGGCGGACAGCCGCGCCCGGTACTCCTCGTACGGCAGCGTGACGCCCATCAGGTGCGTCTGCACCCAGGCCACCATCGACCCGACCGCGATGTCGCTGGTCTCGGTCGGCAGCGTCGCGACGACGGCCTCGAACCCGGTCCGCGGGTCGAGCTCGGCGTCGTTGGTCGCGTCGCGCAGGCTGTTCAGCACGACCGCGCGGGTGACGCCGTCCTCGATCTTGGGCAGTACGTCGGCCAGGTGCGCCAGCGAGCCGGCGTCGAGCCGGATCTTGGCCCAGGTGTCGTCGGCGCAGTCGGGCACGATGACGACCGCGCCGGTCAGGTCGAGCTCGACGGTGACCTCGTCGGCGTCGAGCAGCACCGGCGCGGACGCGACCAGCTGCCCGTCGGCGTCGTACGCGCCGATCGTGAACTTGTGCGGCCGGTCGGCCGGGTACTGCGCGGGCGCGGCGCGGCGCAGCACGACGCCGCCGTCGGTGCGCTCGGCGCTGATCGTGTCCAGCCCGGGCGTCCGCAGCCAGGCCTGCGCCCAGGCTTCGAGGCCGACCGCGCCGGCGTCGGTCCACTTCGCGACCAGGTCGGCGAAGGTCGCGTTGCCGAACTCCGCGGCCTCGATGTGCGCGCGGACACCGGCCAGGAACACGTCGTCACCCAGGTACGCCGCCAGCTGCTTGAGCACCGCGGCGCCCTTGGCGTACGAGATCCCGTCGAAGTCGTCGAGCGACGCGGCGGCGTCCTTGCCCGGGTCGGCCGCGACCGGGTGCGTCGAGGTGCGCTGGTCGGCCTGCAGGCCCCACCAGCGGCGGATGAACGCGAAGTCGATCCAGTTGTCGGTGTACTTGGTCGCCTTGGTCGCGACCCGGTGCGCCATGTACTCGGCGAACGACTCGTTCAGCCACAGGTCGTTCCACCACTTCATCGTGACGGTGTCACCGAACCACTGGTGGGCCATCTCGTGCACGATCGTCCGGGCCCGGTTCGAGCGCTCGGAGTCGGTGGCGGCGGACCGGAACACCATCGAGTCGCGGAACGTCACGCAGCCCGGGTTCTCCATCGCGCCGGCGTTGAACTCCGGGACGAAGGCCTGGTGGTACTCGCCGAACGGGTAGCGGTAGCCGAACAGGGCGTGGAACTCGTCGAAGGCCTGCTTGGTGACCTCGAAGATGTCGGCGGCCTCGCGGTCCAGCGCGTCCTTCAGCGACTGCCGGGCGACGACGCCGAGCGGGATGCCGTCGTGCTCGTCGAGCAGCTGGTGGTACGGACCGGCGACCAGCGTCACGAAGTACGTCGACAGCGGCTTGGTCTCGGCCAGCTCCCAGCGGCCGGGGGACACCTGCTTGGCCGCACCGTTGCCGAGCACGACCCACTCGACCGGCGCGGTGACCGTCATCCGGTACGGCGCCTTCAGGTCGGGCTGGTCGAAGCAGGCGAAGATCCGCGGCGCGGCCTCGAGGAACGACATCGCGTACAGGTAGACCAGCCCGTCGGCCGCGTCGACGCTGCGGTGCAGGCCCTCGCCGTCGTTGGAGTAGAGCATCGTCGCCTCGACGACCAGCTCGTTGTCCGCGCCGAGCCCGGTCAGCTCCAGCCGCCCGTCGGACAGCCCGGCGACGTCGACCGCGGCGCCGTTCAGCGTCACCTTGAGCAGCGCGTCGGGCCGGACGTCCAGCCACGTGCTGTCGCTGGTCGCGCCGAACGCGATCCGGGTCGTCGACCCGAACACGCGGTCGCCGCGGGTCAGGTCGAGATCGACGTCGTAGCTGTGGACGGTGAGCGCGGCGGCCCGGGTGAGGGCGCCGTCGACTGTGAGACTCGGCATGTCGGCACTCTATGCGGCCGACCCCAGCGGCATCGAGAGGGTTTGACCATGACAAAGTTTTGCCCATGAGCGAGATGGAGTACCGCCAGCTGGGTGACTCCGGCCTGACCGTCAGCGTGGTCGGGCTGGGCTGCAACAACTTCGGGGGCCGGATCGACGCCGAGCAGGCCCGGGCGGTGGTGACCGCGGCGGTCGACGCCGGGATCACGCTGTTCGACACCGCCGACGTCTACCGCGGCGAGCTCGGCTTCAGCGAGCAGATCCTCGGCGACGCGCTCGGGTCGCGCCGCGACGAGGTGGTGATCGCCACCAAGTTCGGTGGGGACATGAAGGGCGAGAACGGCCCGGACTGGGGTGTCCGCGGCTCCCGGCGCTACATCCGCAAGGCGGTCGAGGCGAGCCTGCGCCGGCTCGGCACCGACTGGATCGACCTCTACCAGCTGCACGTCCCGGACCCGGTCACCCCGATCGAGGAGACCCTGGCCGCGCTCACCGAACTCGTTGCCGAGGGCAAGGTCCGGTACGTCGGCAGCTCGCAGTTCGCGGCCTGGCAGGTCGTCGACGCCGACTGGGCCGCCCGCACCGGCGGCACCGAGCACTTCATCAGCGCGCAGAACAAGTACTCGCTGCTCGACCGCGAGGTCGAGGACGAGCTGGTCCCGGCCTGCGAGCACCTCGGGATCGGGATCCTGCCGTACTTCCCGCTGGAGTCCGGCCTGCTCACCGGCAAGTACAAGCGCGGCGCCGGCGCGCCCGACGGCACCCGCCTGGCCAAGATGCCCGAGCGGCTCGCCCGTGCCGACTTCGACAAGATCGAGGCGCTGGAGACGTTCGCGGCTGAGCGCGACCTGACCCTGCTCGACGTCGCGATCGGCGGCCTGGCCGCGCAGCCCGCGGTCGGTTCGGTGATCGCCGGCGCGACCCGCCCGGAGCAGATCGCGCAGAACGTCGCCGCCGGTCTGTGGGAGCCGACCCTCGACGACCTGGCTGTCCTGGACGAGCTGACGTGACCCTGATTCTCCTTCCGCCGTCGGAAGGCAAGACCGGTCGGGCGCGCGGCCGTGCGCTCGACCTCGACTCGCTGTCGTTCCCCGAGCTGAACCCGACGCGCGAGCTGGTGCTCGACACGCTCGCGAAGGTGTCGGCGTCGAGCGACGCGTTCGGCGTACTCGGAGTCGGGCCGTCGCTGGCGCACGAGGTCGAGCGGAACATCCACTGGCGCACCGAGCCCGCCGTACCGGCGTCGGAGCTGTACTCCGGCGTCCTGTACGACGCGCTCGGCTACGCGACGCTCTCGCCCGGCTCGAAGCGCCGCGCGAACAGCCGGCTGCTGGTCGTGTCGGGGGCGTGGGGTGCGCTGCGGATGAGCGACCGCGTGCCGCCGTACCGGCTGTCGATGGGGACGTCGCTGCCCGGGCTCGGGCAGCTCGCCTCGGTCTGGCGCGACCCGCTGCGGGCGACGCTCGACGCCGCGGTCGGCAAGAGCGTGATCGTCGACTGCCGTTCCTCGACGTACGCCGCGGCCTGGCGTCCGTCCGACGAATTGGCGGCCAAGTGGGTCGCGGTGTCGGTGGTCCGCGAACGCGGCGGCGTCCGCTCGGTGGTGTCGCACAACGCGAAGCACACCCGGGGCCAGGTCGCGCGCTACCTGCTCGAGTCCGGCAAGGACCCGGGTACGCCGAAGGCGCTGCAGAAGCTGATCGCCGAGCAGTGGCACGCGGAGCTGGACCGGACCGGTGCCGGCTGGACGCTCACGGTCGTCGAGCACGACTGATTCACCGACGCTTCATCGCCAGGTGGTTTCCGGGCGGCGGTGACCGGGGAAGGCTTGTGGACAGCTCGTCAGGGGGGATCCGCCCAACCCTCGGAGGACCTGACCGATGCGACGCAAGGCTGTCTTCGCCACCGCGGTGGCCACCACCTGGATCGTCGGCGCGGGAACCGCGCTCGCCTACCCGCCCGACCCGCCCCCGGCCGGTACGGCGCAGACGCAACTCGCGTCGCTGACCGTGAAGACCGAGGGCTCGACCTCGGGCTACAGCCGCGACCTGTTCCCGCACTGGATCACGGTGTCCGGCACCTGCGACACCCGCGACGAGGTGCTCAAGCGCGACGGCACCGGCGTCACCGTCGACGCACAGTGCGAACCGACCGCGGGCCGCTGGTACAGCGTGTACGACGCGACGTACGTCGAGGACGACTCCGCGATCGACATCGACCACATCGTGCCGCTCGCCGAGGCGTGGAAGTCGGGCGCGAACGCGTGGACGACGGCGAAGCGGCAGCAGTTCGCCAACGACCGGAGCATCGCGCAGCTGATCGCGGTGTCGGCGTCGAGCAACCGGTCGAAGGGTGACCGGGACCCGTCGGAATGGAAGCCGACGAACACGAACGTGCACTGCATCTACGCGCGGGAGTGGATCTGGGTGAAGTACACCTACAAGCTGTCGCTGCAGGCGGCCGAGAAAACCGCGCTGCAGCAGATGCTCGCTGCCTGTTAACCCTCCGGGTCCAGCAGCTGTCGCCGCTGGGCGTGGATGCCGGCCTGGAAACGGGTCCGGGCGCCGAGCGTCTCCATCAGCTCGGCGACCCGGCGCCCGACCGTCCGGCTGCTCAGCGCGAGCTGCCGGGCGATCGCGTCGTCCTTGAACCCGGCCGCGAGCAGCGTCATCAGCCGCGCGTCGAGCGGGTCGCGCACGGCCGGAGCCATCGGCGCGGCCTGGTCCCAGAGCAGGCGGAACATCTCGATCAACGCGTCCAGCAGCGCGCACGGATGCACGACGAGCGCACTGTCGACGAGCGAGTCGACCGACAGCGGCAGCAGCGCGGCCGTCGTGTCGAAGACCGCGAGCTTCATCGGGACCTGCGGGTGCACCCGCGAGCTCTCGCCTGCGTCGGCGGCGCTGTAGGCCTCGTCGACACCGCCGACCTCGAGCGAGTCGGGGGAGTAGATACCGCGCACGGTCACTCCGGCGCTCAGCAGCCCGCGCACCGTGTCGTCCGACTGCTCCACACCCGACGCGTACGGCGGCCGGTCGAGCACCAGCAGCTGGTCCTTGGTCTGGTTCAGCAGCTGTGCGAACCGGGCCGCGATCGCCTCCTGCCCGACGATCACCTCGACCAGGTTGTCCGGCCGGTGCTGCTCCTGCGCGCGCAGCTCCGACAGCAGCTCACGGGCCTCGGCGCGGACCCGGTCGAGCTCGGCCCGGCGTACGGCGACCAGGGCGTCGACCGCGACGTCGGGGCGGGTCGGCAGCAGCCGCGCCGGCTCGTCCGACGTACGGGTGAGCAGGCCGAGCTCCTCGAGCCTGATGACGGTGGCGTCGAGGTCGCCGGGGGAGCGGCCGAGCCGGTGGGCCAGGTCGTCGAGGCAACATCCCGGCAACGCCAGGAGCGCCCGGTAGGCGGCTTCGTCCTCAGGTGTGACGCCGACGGACTCGAGCATCCGACCTCCTGACCAAGTGTGGACATGTCCGGCATCCGACACGCTATCTCGTAGCCCGGACCACCCTGGGTTCGATACCACAGGGAAAACGTTGTCGCTTCGAGCTGTTGGCGGCGCCGCGGCTGGTGCACGATCGGCCACGCCGTGCCGAACGTGACCGGGGTCCACCTGACCGCCGGGCGCGGGGGACCGGGCCGGGGACGCCTGGTCAAGCCTCAACCCCGTGCCCGGCTTCCCGTCCCGGCTTCCCTTCCGTGGCAGGTACTCCCGGCGTGCGTGTCCAGGACGCGTGTCGTCCCGACCGGTGGGACGATGAAACGAAGATCCGGCACCGCCAGGGAGGCAGGATGAGCGAAAGCACGAGCGCGGCCACGCAAGAAGCCGCGCAGGACCGTCCGGAACTGAAGCGGGTGATGGGACCCGGACTGCTGCTGCTGTTCGTGGTCGGTGACATCCTCGGCACCGGCGTGTACGCGCTGACCGGCAAGGTCGCGGGCGAGGTGGGCGGCGCGGTCTGGCTGCCGTTCCTGTGCGCGTTCATCGTCGCGATGCTGACGGCAACGAGCTACCTGGAGCTGGTCACCAAGTACCCGAAGGCCGGCGGCGCCGCGGTCTACACGCACAAGGCGTTCGGGATCCACTTCCTGACCTTCCTGCTCACCTTCGCAGTGATGTGTTCGGGGCTGACCTCGGCCTCGAGCGCGTCGAAGGCGTTCGCGGCGAACTTCTTCTCCGCGGTCAAGATCGACCCCGACCGCGGGTCGCTGCTGATGATCACCGCACTGGCCTTCATGGCGCTGATTGCCCTGGTCAACCTGCGCGGCGTCGGCGAGAGCGTCAAGGCGAACGTCGTACTGACCCTGATCGAGCTGACCGGTCTGCTGATCGTGATCGGCGTCGGCGTCTGGGCGATCGCCGGTGGGGACGGTGACACCTCGCGGCTCACCGAGTTCCACACCCCGGAGGGCGACAACGCGTTCGGTGCGGTGACCGCGGCGACGGCGCTGGCGTTCTTCGCGATGGTCGGCTTCGAGGACTCGGTGAACATGGCCGAGGAGACCAAGGACCCGGTCCGGATCTTCCCCAAGATCATGCTGATCGGCCTGTCGGTGACCGGTGTGATCTACGTGCTGGTCGCGATCTCCGCGGTCACGCTGGTCTCGCCGGAGGACCTGAACAAGGGCTCGACCCCGCTGCTGAAGGTGATCGAGGCCGGCGCGCCGGGCTTCCCGCTGCAGATCTTCGCCTGGATCACGATGTTCGCGGTCGCCAACTCGGCGCTGATCAACATGCTGATGGCCAGCCGCCTGCTCTACGGCATGTCGCACGAGAAGGTCCTGCCGGGCCCGCTCGGCCGGGTCCTGCACAAGCGCCGGACGCCGTGGGTCGCGATCCTGTTCACGACCCTGCTCGCGTTCTTCCTGATCGGGTACGCCGACCTGACCGCGCTCGGCGGCACGACGGCGTTGCTGCTGCTGTGCGTGTTCGCGGTCGTCAACGTCGCCGTCCTGGTGCTGCGGCGCGACCCGGTCGAGCACAAGCACTTCAAGGCGCCGACCGCGCTGCCGGTGCTCGGCGTGATCCTGTGCGTCTACCTGGCCAGTCCGCTGTCCGGCCGGGCGAGCAACGACTACAAGATCGCCGGCTGGCTGATGGTGGTCGGGATCGGCCTGTGGGCGCTCACCTGGGTGCTGAACAAGTACGTGTTCCACCGCAAGTCCGACTTCGACCCGAGCCACCTGGACCCGAGCGGCCCGGTGAACTGAGTCAGCCGGTGCGCCCGGCTCCAGCGGGCTCTCGCTCGTCAAGTGGTTGCCACCGAAGCCCCGTCTCGTCCAGCGAGGCGGGGCTTCGGCTTGCGTCTTCCGATCAGTTCGGAAGGTGCGTCGCCTGCGGCGCCCGAGCGGTCCGGCGGACCGACCGCAGCGGCAGCAGCGCGGCCAGTACGACGGTGCCGAGGGCAACGACCCCGAGGCCGACCGCGATCCAGCCCAGCGCCGGGTACCCGGCGCCGGCGTCGATGGCGCGCCCGCCGAGCCACGGGCCGATGGTGATCCCGACGTTGAACGCCGAGAAGTTCACCGCGGTGGCCAGGGTCGGCGCCTGCTCGGCCAGGCTGAACACCCGCGCGTTCAGCGCCGGGTTGACCGCGAAGCCGAAGCCGCCGAGCAGGAAGATCGCGGCGATCGCGATCACCGGCTGGTCGGCGCGCAGCGCGAGCACCGCCGACATCAGCACGACACCGCTGATCCCGGCCAGCAGCGTCCGGAACGGCAACGCGTCGGCGGTCCGGCCGCCGAGGGTGATGCCGATCAGCGAGCCCACGCCGTACAGGGCCAGGACGCCGGGGATCGCGCCGGGCGGCAGGCCGGTGTCGTCGGTGAGCAGCGGCGCGAGGTAGCTGAACACGACCAGGATCGCGGCGGTGACCAGCGCGGTCGTTGCGTACGACAACCACAGCCGCGGGTTCACCATCGCGCGCAGCTCGGCGTCGAGCCGCGGGGTGCTGCCGGGTGCGGGGCGGCCGCCGGGGATGGTGCGCAGGATGCCGATCATCGCCAGCAGCGACATCAGCGCGACCGCCCAGAACGCCGCCCGCCAGCCGAGGTGCTGACCGATCACGGTGCCGGCCGGGAGGCCGATGATGGTGGCGACGGTGAGGCCACCGGTGACCACGCTCATCGCTTTGGCCCGCTGGCCGGCCGGGACGAGCCCGACCGCGGCGACGGCGGCGACCGCCCAGAACCCGGCGTACACGAAGGCGCCGACGATCCGGGTCGCGAGCAGGACACCGTAGTTCGGGGTGAGGGCGCCGGCCACGTGGGTGAGCGCGAAGACCGCGAGGAAGACCAGCAGCGTCGTACGGCGTGGCCAGCGCAGCGTCACGACAGCGAGCACCGGCGCGCCGACCAGCATGCCGACGGCGAACGCGGAGATCAGCAGCCCGGCCTGGGGGATGGAGACGCCGAGGTCGGTGGCCATCTCGGGCAGCAGCCCGGCGAGCATCAGCTCCGAGGTGCCCTGGGCGAAGATCGCGAGGCCGATCAGGTACACAGCCAACGGCACAGCGGACCTCCTCGGGCTTCGGTCAGGGTGGACGGACCCAGCGATCAGGTCAGCGCACGGTGAACCGGTCGCCCCCAGAGCCCCCGGTCGCACAACGCGACCTGCAAGTCGCACATAGTGACACAGACTACGGTCCCATCACGACCCGGCGTCCGCGATGTGGCGCAGCTAACCCCCTCCTGTGAAGGCCGAGTCTGCCGCACCGCACCGACAGTTCGGCCGGAAACGCGGTCTGACCAGGTGGAGTTTGGCGCGATCGGGCATCGTGGTGACATGAGTTACCCGAGCCCAGCGCGCCGGCCGAAGCCGGCCGTGGACGCCGCCCGGATCAGCGGCGGGATCAAGCTGCTCGTCGCGCTCGTCGGCCTGATGTGGGTCAGCGAGATCGTGGACACCGCGCTGAACGGCGCCCTGGACCGCTACGGCATCGTCGCCCGGGATCCCGAGGGCCTGGTCGGCATCGTCACGTCGCCGTTCCTGCACCTGGGCTTCGGGCACCTGATCTCCAACACGCTCCCGCTGGTCACGCTCGGCGCGCTGATCGCGATCTCGGGCGCGGTCCGGCTGCTGTCGGTGACCGCGATCGTCGCGGTGATCGGCGGGATCGGGACGTGGCTGATCTCGCCGCCGCACACGATCACGATCGGGGCGAGCGGGTTGGTGTTCGGGTACGCGGCCTATCTGATCGCGCGCGGGGTGTTCAACCGGCGGATCGGGCAGGTGCTGATCGGTGTGGTCGTGGTGCTCGTGTGGGGGAGTGCGCTGCTGGGTGGGTTGCTGCCGCAGGACGGGATCTCGTGGCAGGGACACTTGTTCGGCGCGATCGCCGGTGTGCTGGCCGCTTGGTTCCTGACCGACGAGCGGCGTCAGGTCAGCTGAGCGTGCTGGTGTCGGTGTTCGCTCCACAGACGACCACGACGACTCGCTCGTCGGTGGCTGGCTTGTAGGCACCTGAGGTCAGTGCCGCGTAGGCGGTCGCTGCGCCGTGCTCTGACGCGAGCCGGTACTCACGCCAGAGCTCCTGCCGGGCCGCGACGATCGCGTCGTCGTCGACGAGGACCGGCTTGATGTGCTGCCTGGTTGTGACCTCGAAGGCGATGTCGCCGAGGCGCCTCGCGCCGAGTGAGTCCGCGGCGACTCCACCGACCTGTACGTCGACCGGCCCGCCCGCGTCGAGCGCTCGCGCGAGCGTCGGGGCCAGCTCCGGCTCGACCGAGATCACCTGTGCACGGTCGCCGATCGCCGTGGCGATTCCCGCGATCAGACCCCCGCCGCCGGTCGCGACCAGGACCGTGTCGAACCCGTCGATCTGGTCGAGCAGCTCCAACCCGAGGGTTCCCTGCCCGGCGACGACCTCCGGCTGGTCGTACGCATGCGAGAACAACGCCCCCGACTCCTCGGCGGCCACGACCGCCGCCGCGTAGGCCTCGGCGTACTCGCTGCCGACCTGAACGACGTCCGCGTCGAGCGTCCGGAGCCGCGCGACCTTGGCCGCGGGAGCGCTCTCCGGCACGAAGATCCGGGCCGGGACACCGAGCTCTCGGGCGGCGTACGCGACGGCCAGACCGGCGTTGCCGCCGGAGGCCGTGACCGCGCCGACGTCGGTCAGCGAGCCGTCCTCCTTGGCCGCGAGCAGCCGGTTGAACATGCCGCGTGGTTTGAACGAGCCGACGTGCTGGAGCAGCTCCAGCTTGAACGTCGTCGTCTCCGAGATCCGCAGTACCGGCGTACGGCGTACCCGGCCTTCGATCCTTGCTGCTGCCTGCTCGACCTGCTCACGCGTCACCGTCACGCCTCCAGCCAACCACGCCTTGTTGCCGTTCGCACCGATGGGTAAGACTGCTCGTGACGCCTGGGAGGTGCGATGGGTTCGTACGCCGACAGCTACCGCCGCAGCCTGACCGATCCGGAAGGCTTCTGGCTGGCCGCCGCCGAGGCGATCACCTGGACCCGGCCGCCGACCCGCGCGCTCGAGTCCTCCGCGGCTCCGATCTACCGCTGGTTCCCCGACGGCGAGCTGAACACGGCGTACAACGCGCTGGACCGGCACATCGAGGCCGGCCACGGGCAGCGGACCGCCCTGGTCCACGACTCGCCGGTCACCGACACCCGCCGCACCTACACGTACGCCGAGCTGCGCGACGAGGTCGCGAGGTTCGCGGGTGCGTTGCGCGGGCTCGGTGTCGGGAAAGGCGACCGGGTGATCGTCTACCTGCCGATGATCCCCGAGGCTGTGATCACGATGCTGGCCTGCGCCCGGCTCGGCGCGATCCACTCGGTGGTGTTCGGCGGGTTCGCGCCGCGCGAGCTGGCGGCGCGGATCGACGACGCGACCCCGAAGGTGATCGTCGCGGCCTCCTGCGGGATCGAGCCGGGCCGCGTCGTGGAGTACCTGCCGATCATCACCGAGGCGCTGGCGCTGGCTTCGCACCAGCCCGAGCGGACGGTCGTCGTCCAGCGCGAGATCGCGCCCGGGAAACTCGGAGAGCGCGATCTCGACTGGGAAACGCTGGTCGCGGACGCCGTACCGGCCGATCCGGTGCCGGTGGCGGCGACCGATCCGCTGTACGTGCTCTACACGTCCGGGACGACGGGCAAGCCGAAGGGCGTCGTCCGCGACAACGGCGGGCACGCGGTGGCGCTGGCCTGGTCGATGAGCGCGGTGTACGACATCGGGCCGGGCGACGTCTGGTGGACCGCCTCCGACGTCGGCTGGGTGGTCGGCCACTCCTACATCGTCTACGCGCCGCTGCTGGTCGGCGCGACCACGATCCTGTACGAGGGCAAGCCGGTCGGGACACCGGACGCGGGCGCGTTCTGGCGGGTCATCTCCCAGCACCACGCGAAAGCGCTCTTCACCGCTCCGACCGCGCTCCGAGCGATCAAGAAGGTTGACCCGGACGCGCTGGAACTCGACCGGTACGACCTGAAGAGCTTCCGGACCCTGTTCCTGGCCGGCGAACGGCTCGACCCGGAGACCTACCACTGGGCGCACGAACATCTCGGCGTACCGGTCGTGGACCACTGGTGGCAGACGGAGTCCGGCTGGCCGATCGTCGCGAACCCGCGCGGGTTGGAGTCGATGCCGCCCAAGCCCGGCTCGGCGACGGTGCCGCTGCCCGGGTGGGACGTGCAGATCCTCGACGCCACCGGCGTTCCGCTTCCGGCGGGGGAGGAGGGTGCGATCGCGATCAAGCTCCCGCTGCCGCCCGGCGCGCTGCCGACCCTGTGGGGCGACGACCAGCGCTACATCGACAACTACCTGAGCACGTACGACGGCTACTACCTGACCGGCGACTCAGGCTCGATCGATGCCGACGGCTACGTGTTCGTGATGGGCCGGACCGACGACGTCATCAACGTGGCCGGGCACCGGTTGTCGACGGGGAGCATGGAGGCGGTCCTCGCCGCGCATCCTGCTGTGGCGGAGTGCGCTGTGATCGGGGTGCACGACGCATTGAAGGGTCAGCTGCCGCGGGGTTTGGTGGTTTTGAAGTCCGGCGTCGACATCAGCGAGGACGTGCTGCGCGAGGAGTTGGTGGCCGCCGTACGGCGTGAGATCGGGCCGGTCGCGGCGTTCCGCGAGGTGTCGGTCGTCGAGGCGCTCCCGAAGACCCGGTCAGGCAAGATCCTGCGGAAGACCATGCGCGACATCGCGGACGGTCGCAGTGCCCCGGTCCCGTCGACGATCGAGGATGCGTCGGTGCTGGAGACGCTGCGCCCGATCCTCAGAACTCCGTGAGAGGTTCTGCTTCGTAGGCGCTGTGGAGGAGGTCGAGGAACTCGGGCGCCGCGGGGAACTCGATGTCGTCGATCCCGCTGACCGCGATCCCCGGGGACCACGAGTTCATCACCACCGCGCCGGCGAACGGCCGCCCGCGGAGGTTCGCTGTGCTGATCTCGGTGGTGCGCTGCGGCGCCTGCAGATTGCGGCGCACGATCCCCATCGTCGTACCGGTGAGCATCGGCGCCTTCGGCCAGACCACACTGCTCCCGTCCCAGAACGCCAAGTTCCAGATCGACCCCTCAGTCAGCCGCCCTTGCCGGTCGACGAACGCAGCGTCGTCGTACCCGGCGGCGATCGCCTGCCGCAGCGCGTACGTCTTGGCCGGCTCCCCGACATGCTTCAGCTCCGGCTTGAACCGCTCGTGCTCGAACGTCGCGAGCTTCAGCGGCCCCTCAGGCCCGCTCGACGGCGGCCCGGTCCGCACCAGCAACTCCAGCTTCCCCTCCGCCCCACTGAACTCCCCGGCCCGCGAGAACACCGTCGCCGTCAACGACACATCCTCCACCCCGGCGTCGACCGCGGCGCGCAACTGATCGCGCACAAGATCATCGGAGAGCGCGCTCCCGAACAGCTCGACCGACGCCGTACGAAGCCGATCGAGATGCAGATCGAGCCCGCGAACCATCCCTCCCCGCACCTGCATCGCAGTGAAATGCGCGTACCCGGCGAAGGCCAGCACGGCGAGATCATCAGCCGGCCGCCCGTTACGGTGAACAACGTACGAGTCCATGCAGCGACGCTAAACGCTGACACCAGTGGAAAGGTCAACCCCGATGCTGATCGGCGAGCTGTCCCGCCGCACCGGCGTGGCCCCACGCCTCCTCCGCTACTACGAGTCCCAGGACCTCCTCACCACCACCCGAGCCCCCAACGGCTACCGCCACTACCCCGACGGCACGGAACTGACAGTCCGCAAAATCCGCATCCTGCTGGATGCGGGCCTCACCACGGAGGTCATCAAGGACGTCCTCCCGTGCACCCGCGAAATCCAAGACAACGAAACGGTCTTCGACTGGTGCGACAGCCTGCGCGCGTTGCTCGACCGAGAGTTGGCCGCCATGGATCATCAGCTCGGCAGCCTGCAGCGCACGCGGGATACGCTGGCGAGCTATCTGAACCAGCCGCAGCATCGGTAGGCGATCGGTCCCGCGCCGCACGTGGTTCGCGCCCTGCGTCCGCCACGCCGCCGGCCGGCCGCGCCCTCCGAGTACCGCGCCCCGCGCGCCCGCGCCCGCTTGTAGTCCGCGCCCTGTGCGCGCCACTCTGCCTGCCCGCCTGGCCCTCCGAGTACCGCGCGCTCCTCACCCCCACGCCCGCCGCACACCCGCGGGCGCTGACCACTGAGCCCCGTGCCGCTGCACTCCGCACCCCATGCCCACACCTGCGCGTTCAGCCGCGGCCACCAAACAGCCACCGCGCTCCTGCGCGCAGCGCACCCCCGCGCACCCCGCCCACCGCACGCTCGCCGTGCCCCGTGCTTGCCGCA
>NZ_JBVJNV010000002.1:135577-393044 GCF_055583505.1 Kribbella sp. NPDC104740
ACACCCGCGGCGGCGAGGCGCCGGCACCTCATGTCGGCGTTCCCTGCGCGCAGCGCACGCACCCCGCCCACCGCACGCTCGCCGTGCCCCGTGCTTGCCGCACACCCGCGGCGGCGAGGCGCCGGCACCTCATGTCGGCGTTCCCTGCGCGCAGCGCACGCACCCCGCCCACCGCACGCTCGCCGTGCCCCGTGCTCGCCGCACACCCGCGGCGGCCAGGCGCCGGCACCTCATGTCGGCTGCTCCCACCACGCAGCCCGCACCCCGCGCTCGCGACGCACGCCGCGCACCCCGCGGGCGCCGACCGCAGTGCCCCGCGCCCGTCACGTCCTCCGTGCCTCGCGCCCGCCAGATACTCCGCCGCTCGCCGTACACACCAGACCGAACTCCGCGCTCGCCGTACACACCGCACTCCGTGCAGACGGCCGGACACCTTGTACCCGCCGCCGCCGAACTTGCCGCGGCATCGTCGGCGTCAGGCGCCGGCTGCCTACGCGTACCCGCCGCCAGCGTCGCCGGATGCGAGCGCGGAGTCTGCTTGCCCTTGACCCTCACGTCACGTGATGCCGCATAGTCCCGGCATGGGCGAACACCTCACCGTCGGGCACGTGGCCGAGCTTGCCGGAGTCAGCGTCCGGACGTTGCACCACTACGACGAGATCGGGCTCGTCCACCCGTCAGCGCGCACAGCGGCCGGCTACCGGGCCTACTCGGCGGACGACATCGAGCGCCTCCGCGAGGTGCTCGTCTACCGGCGCCTCGGCCTCGGCCTGCGCGAGATCGCCGACCTGGTCAACGACCCGGCTCTGGACGCGGTCGCCCGGCTCCACCGCTTGCACGGACTCCTCCTCGAACAACGCGACCGAGCCGCCGCGCTGGTGACCGCCATCGACACCGAACTGAAGGAGCGCGCGATGGGACTGCGAACCACACCACAGCAACAACTCGGCCCGTTCGGCGCACAGCTGTACGACGCGATCGGCTCGGCGTACCCAGCAACCCGTCGTACCGAACCACGGATCGCCGAACAGCTCTGGGCCGCGCTCGGCGACGCGGAGACGGTGCTGAACGTCGGCGCAGGCTCCGGCTCGTACGAACCACCGGACCGCGACGTCACCGCCGTCGAGCCGTCAGCGGTGATGCGCTCCCAGCGCCCTGCTAGCGCGGCCCGCTGCCTCGCTGCGAGCGCTGAGAGTCTTCCGTTCGAAGACCAGTCCTTCGACGCCGCGATGGCCGTCAGCACCCTCCACCATTGGCACGACGCAATCGCAGGACTGCGCGAGATGCGCCGCGTCGCGCGACGCGTCGTGGTCTTCACCCACGACGCCAGCGCCGCCGGCTGGCTACACCGCTTCTGGCTGACCCGCGACTACCTCCCGGAGGTCGGCGCCCTCACCGCCGGCCGCCCCTCGATCGACGAGCTCCGCCGCTCGATCGACGCCCGCCTGGAGCCCGTCCTCGTCCCCTGGGACTGCGCCGACGGCTTCTTCGAGGCGTACTGGCGCCGCCCCGAGGCCTACCTCGAGGAGCCCGTACGCCGAGCAGTGTCGGTCTGGTCCCGAGTCGGACCGGAGGCCGAGCACCGCGCGGTCGAGCAGCTCAGCGCCGACCTGTCGTCCGACCGCTGGTCCGAACGAAACAGCGAACTCGTCGCCCTCGACGCGGCGGAGCTGGGTCTACGGTTGCTGGTCGCGTGAGGCACGGCAGCGCTCGGCGCTCGGACGCGGCGGAGCTGGGTCTACGGTTGCTGGTCGCATGAGGCATGGCAGGGCTCGGCCCTCGATGCGGCGGAGCACGGGCCGCCGTTGCCGGTCGCCTGACGCACGCCAGAGCGCGGCGATGCCTGGGCTGGGGTCGCTGGTCGAGCGATGCGCTGGAACGCCGGCGAAAGTCGTCGACCAGCGAGGTGGCTGCCCTCGACACAGCGCGGTGGGCTCCGGTTGCTGATCGCCCGCCGCGGGTGCTTCGGCTGAGCCAACCGCCTCAGCCGAAGCCGCTCACCCTCCAACCGCCTCAATAGCTGGGTGACTGCCACCGCCTCAATAGCTGGGTGACTGCCACCGCCGCAGCCTCCCGAGCCGCTCGCCCCCGACTACAGCTCGGCGACCATGCGGCCGGGCCCGGCGCCTGTGGCTGATGCCGCGGCGGCCGGGAGTGCGGCGAGGGGGCCGGCACGTGGTTCCGAGGTCGTGTGTGGCAGCGTGCTCGGCTGAGGCAACCGCTCCCGCCGAAGCCCCCACCTTCCAACCGCACCGACAGTTGGCCGACCGCGACACCCGGAGCTTCGCGAGCCCCTCTCCCGACTGCAGCTCGGCGACCATGCGGCCGGGCCCGGCGCCTGTGGCTGATGCCGCGGCGGCCGGGAGTGAGACGAGGGGTCCGCCGTGTGGTTCGGAGGAGTGAGTCGAGGGGTCCGGAGTGTGGTTCGGAGGAGGTGTGTGGCCGCTTGCTCGGCCCGGCTCAGGCTGGTGCGGCCTCACTCGGCTCGGCCGGTGTGCGGCGTCGTTCAGCTCGGCCCGGCTCAGGCTGGTGCGGCTCGTTCGGCTGGGCCGGTGTGCGGCGTCGTTCAGCTCGGTCCGGCTCACACTGGTGCGGCCTCACTCGGCTCGGCCCGGATCGCCTGGCGGCATCTAGAGCCCGGCGAGGAAGTCGTTCACCAGCGGGCTCGCGGTCTCGCGGAACTCGTGGAAGTAAGCGTGCCGCGCCCCCGCGATCAACTCCGCGCGGGCGTTCGCGATCCGCTCGGCAAGCAGCTGCGCGTTCGCGGCCGGGCTGAAGATGTCGTCGGTGCCGTGGAGGATCAGCGTCGGGGACTGGATGGTTTCCAGGCCGTCCCACGCGTCGTGGTTGTTGCTGGCGACCAGGTGACGGCCTTTGGCGTACGCCGGCATCGTGGGGTCGCCGAGTACGGGGTACGGCCCGGGGTGCTGGGCCACCCACCCCGGGGTGTACATCAGGTCGATCAGCACCGCGTCGCGTTCGGCCTGATCACGCACAGAGAGCGCTCTCCGGATTTCCTGGCTTCTCTCGAAGCCGTGGGAGCGGCCGGGGGACGTGCAGCCGAGGACCAGGGCGCGGACACGGTCGGGGTGCAGGATCGCGAGCCATTGGGCGACGCGGCCGCCCATCGACGTGCCGTACACGTCGACCTGGTCGAGGCCCAGTGTGTCGAGGACGGCGATCGCGTCCTCCGCGAAGCCGGGGGTGCTGTAGATCTCGTCGGGGCGGTCGCTGGCGCCGGTGCCGCGGTAGTCGAGCGTGATCGTCGTACGGGCCGCGGTGAAGTCGGCGCGGATCGGGTCCCACCAGTGGTGGTTGTTGGCCTGGCCGGCGAGCAGCAGGAGCGGGAGGTTGCCTGGGGCGCCTTCCTCCAGCTGGTACGCGATCCGGCACCCGTCGGTAGCTTCGGCGAACATGGCTTCAGTCTGCCGTGCTTCGGTGAAGGGTTAGGCTCCAGGTATGCGAGTCGTGATAGCGGGTGGACACGGGCAGATCGCGTTGCGGTTGACGAAGCTGCTGGCCGGTGGTGGGCACGAGATGATCGGCCTGGTCCGGAACCCGGCGCACGAGACCGATGTCGCCGCGGCCGGCGGGCAGGTCGCCGTACTGGATCTCGAGCAGGCCGACGCCGGCTCCGTCGCCGAGGTGCTGAGCGGTGCCGACGTCGCGATCTTCGCCGCGGGCGCCGGGGCAGGCAGCGGGAACGCCCGCAAGGACACCGTGGACCGCGGTGCGGCGGCGCTGTTCGCCGAGGCCGCGCAGCAGGCCGGCGTACGGCGGCACCTGCAAGTCAGCTCGATGGGGGTCGACAAGATCGCCGAGATGGACCCCGAGGAGGGGTTCACGATCTACCTGAAGGCCAAGCTCGCCGCCGAGGACGATCTGAGAGAGCGCGATCTCGACTGGACCGTACTGCGGCCCGGGCATCTCACCGACGACCCCGGCACCGATCGGGTGCTGCTCGCCGACCACACCGGCGCCGGCAAGGTCACCCGTGACGACGTCGCCGCTGTGCTCGCCGGTCTGTGCGAGACTCCGGCCGCGATCGGCCGCACCCTCGAACTGATCGCCGGTGACACCTCGGTCGCCGACGCGCTGCACCAGCTCTGATCACTCCCGTTGCCGCTGGCAACAGATTGCGATGCCTCTGATGGGTGACACCCTCCGCCAGATCCAGTTCGAGCGGACCGCGAACAGCAAGTACGTCGTACGGAACAAGCGCGGCGGCGAGCTGGTGGTCGGCTCCGGCGGTCCCGACGACACCGACTTCACCCCGGTCGAGCTGCTGCTCGCCGCGATCGGCGCCTGCTCCGCGATCGACGTCGACGTGGTCACCAGCCGCCGCTCCGAGCCGGCCGAGTTCAGCGCGACGGTCAGCGGCGACAAGGTCCGGGACGCCGAGCAGGGCAACCGCCTGGAGAACCTGAAGGTCGAGTTCACGATCACCTTCCCCGAGGGCGAGGACGGCGACAAGGCCCGCGAGGCGCTCCCGCGCGCGGTCAAGATGTCCCACGACCGGCTCTGCACGGTCAGCCGCACGGTCGAGGTCGGTACGCCGATCGCCGTCGACCTGAACGCCGGCGAACTGACGATCACCCCAGGTGAGCGTCCAGCTGATTCATCGTCCGACTGAACGCGCTCTCCAGGTCGACGTCGTAGGCGTCGGCCAGCACGAGCACCGACCACAGGCAGTCGGCCAGCTCGTGCGCGAACGCCTCGTCCAGGTCGTCGCGAGGGCGCACGCCTTCCTTGCCCTGGACGAGCTTCGCGAGATCCCCGACGTCGCCGAGGAAGCCGAGCATCAGCTCCTCACGCGTCCACTCGCGGCCGTAGCGGGCGGCCTCCGTCGCGGCGTACTTGCTGCGGATCTCGCGGGCGCGCGTGATCATCTCCGAGAACTCCATGGGGGGACGCTAGCCGGATGCGGGCTGTGTCGCAGCGGGCCCGGACGCTGGCCGGACTCGGGTGCTGTGTCCGCGTGGGGGTGCTGCGTCCGCGTGAGCCCGGACTCGGTGCTGCGTCCGCGTGCGGCCGGACGCTGGCCGGTCCCGGGTGATGCGGGGCGACCGGTCAGCGGGTCAGCGTGTGGCGGTGCAGATGCCAACCCGCTGTTCTGGTCGCTCGCAGGATCTCACCCGTCGTGCGGATCTTGCGCGGCGTCATCCAGGACTGCGACGGTTTGTGCAGCGCCCACCCCGCGCCGATCGTGACCGCCGCATGCTGAACAGCACGATCAGCCGAGCGCCACACCAGCACAGTCCCCGGTACGCCGTCCCGTCCGCCGCGCGTGGTCGACCGATCGAGCCACTCGTCGAACGGCGCCCGCTGCATCCACTCGTTCTCCGCGCCCTCGATCCCCGCCGCGGCCATCACCGTGCCGAAGCAGTTCGGCCCGCTGCGGTCGGGGAACGTCCCGGCCAGCTCACGCGCCCGGGGGAGCACACCGGCCGCTTCGCGCCACACCGCAGCAGCGACCTCCCGGTGCCGGCTCGGCCCGATGTCCTCCATCACCACCCGCGGCAGCACCGTCCCCGGATCGCCCAGCAGCGACTTCCACCACACGAACCGATGCCCGTCCGCCTGTCTCCGGATCTCGTCCCCGAGCACCCCACGCCAAGCCCGCACCGTCGGTACGGCGGCCCGCTCGTGCACCACCTGCGCCCGCACCAGCCCCGCCCGCACCTTCCGCGGGAGATCCGAGAACGCGCTCTCCGACAACCAAGAGCACCGCAGCCGCGAGTCCACGGCGTACGAGAGGAACGTGTCGCGCAACTGCCGATCCGGCTCCTCGTCCGACAGCGGCAGCTCCCACTCCCCGGCCTGCCGCGCGGTCACGTAGAACGGCTGCCGATCAGGGGCCAGCCAGTCGACCCATCGCCCGAGGAGATCATCGGAGAGCGCGATCCCGGCGACCTCGATCACGAGACCGACGGCGGCTGCGTCGGCCCGCGGTACGGCAGCGTCTCGGTGTACACCACATTCGTCGTCGTCGACCCGAACTCGGTCAGCTCGTTCACCAGCTGCTCTAGATGCGCCATCGACGCGGCCGCGATCTTCAGCAGGTAGCAGTCGTCGCCCGTGGTCCGCAGGCACTCCAGGATCTCGATCCGCTCCGCGAGCAGCCGGTGCAGCGGCTCGTGCCGGTTGCCGGGGTACTTGAGCCGGATCACCGCCAGTACGCCGTACCCGGCGGTCTGCAGGTCGATGCGCGCGCCGTACCCGCTGATCACGCCGCTGGACTCCAGCCGCTTGACCCGCTCGGTGGTCGCGGAGGCACTCAGGTTCACCCGCCGGCCGAGCTCGGTGAGGGCGATCCGCCCGTCGCGCTGCAGCTCGCCGAGGATGGCCCAGTCGGTCGTGTCGAGATCCACGGTCACCGCGCCAAGATACCGGCGGATCCACGGCCGGGCAGCCGGTTTTCCGGGAGGAATCCGTTCAGAACCGGCCCTCGCCCTGGATAGCCTGAACGGCATGCGACTCGGTGTGAACGTCCCCAACTTCGGTCCCGGTACGACGCCCGACCGGCTGCTCGCCTGGGCCCGGACCGTCGAGGGGCTCGGGTACGACCTGCTCCTGCTGTCCGACCACGTCGCGATCACGCCCGATGTCGCGGAGCAGTACCCGGCGCCGTTCTACGAGCCGTTCACGACGCTGTCCTGGCTGGCCGGGCAGACCGGTTCGATCAAGCTCGGGACCACGGTCCTGATCGCGCCGTACCGGCACCCGCTGCTGGTCGCGCGGATGGCCGCGAACCTGCACCAGCTGAGCGGCGGCCGGTTCGTGCTCGGTGTCGGCGTCGGCTGGGCGGCCCAGGAGTTCGATGCCCTCGGCCTCGATTTCAGGCGCCGTGGGCAACAGACCGACGAGCTGCTCGACGCGCTCACCACCGCGTGGCAGGACACTGCGGACTACGGCAGCAACGACATCCCGATCTGGGTCGGCGGTGTGACCGACGCGGGTCTGCGCCGGGCGATCCGGTACGGCGCCTCGTGGCACCCGCTGCGGCAGCCGATGGGGTGGATGCGCGATGCCGCCGCCCGGCTGCGCGCCAAGGCCGACGAGCTCGGCAAGCCCGATCCGGGGTTCGCACCGCGGATCCTGCTCCGGCTCACCGACCGGCCCGAGCCCGAGGCGACCCGCAAGGCCGGCGAGGGCTCGATCGACCAGATCCTGGGCGACCTGGACGAGCTGCGGCTGCTCGGTGCGCACACCGTCGTACTCGATCCTTTCGCCGGCGACCCCGCCGAGACCGAACACCCCGAGATCGCCTGGCAGGCCCTGGCGACCGTGCAGGCAGGAATGGAGAAACTGTGACCCCCGACGAACTACTACGGCGCGCGATCGCGCTCTCGGCGACCGCGATCGAGAGCGGCAACCCGCCGTTCGGATCGCTGCTGGCCGATGCCGATGGCAACGTTCTGGCCGAGGACCACAACACCTCGGTGACCGGCAACGACATCACCGCGCACCCGGAGCTGAAGCTCGCGCTGTGGGCGGCGCGGAACCTGAGCGCCGAGGCCGCGGCGAGCACGACGATGTACACGAGCTGCGAGCCGTGCGGGATGTGCGCGGGCGCGCTCGAACGGTCCGGGCTCGGGCGGGTGGTGTTCGCGATGACCGGGGCGCAGGTGAACGCGCTCAAGCCGGGCGGCGGGTTCCTGCCGGTGCCGTCGGAGGGGCCGCTGCTGCCTGATGAGGCGAGCGCTGTTGCGGCGGAGTACTACAAGAGCTGACGCGGAGTACTTCGCGAGCTGACTGGTTGGGGCCCGGCGCGGATGGCCGGGCCCCTGCTGTCAGTTCGGGCCGAGGCAGAGCGTGTAGCCGGTCGAGCCGCGCTTCTCGGTGTAGGTGACCGTCGCCTCGTCGTACATGTCGCAGGTGCTGGACACCGACGAGCTGACCCGGCCGAGCACCTTGAACTCGGCGTCGGCCGAGCTGCAGTCGACGACCTTCACGTCCGGGTCGCTGCTGGTGCCGGCGTTCATCACGCAGTCACCGGCCTTGGCCTCGGACGACGTCGTCGTGGTCAGGTTGCCGATCACGATCGCGGCGATCACCGCGATCGGGAGAAGCAGACCGAGGACCTGGGGGCGCTTGAACAGCGGCTTGCCCGGGTTCATCGGGCGGCCCGGGGCGCCCGGCGCGGGCTCGGGGAGCTCCTGGAACTTCTTCCACGGGCCGATGTTCGACAGCATCGTGAACGGGTTGATGATCGCCGAGCCGATACCCCACCAGCCCTGCCACATGCTCTTCGCGGTCATGTCACGCACGCTCGCGGTGCCGCAGGTCTTGCAGAACGGACCTTCGAGGCGCAGAAAACGCATGACGATCAGGAGGCCCATGTGGCCACGGACGGTCGCCTGCACCGCGGGGAAGGAGCCGCAGAAGCGGCACTGCAGCGCGCCGACCGGCGGCATGTTCGGCTGGAACTGCGGCTGGCCGAACTGCTGGTCGTGCTGCGGCTGCTGGTACTGCTGACCCGGCTGCTGGTCGTACTGGGGCTGTCCGTACGGCGCCTGGTGCGGCGGCGGGCCCTGGTACTCGCCCGGCTGCCCCGGCATCGGCTGGCCCGGAACCTGCTGGCCCGGCGGGAGCGTGCCCGGCTGCGGCTGCCCCGGCTGACCGGCGTACTGGGGGAACTGCTCCTGCGGGGGACCGTAGCCACCGGGCTGGCCGGCGTACGGGTTCTGGGGCGGTTGCGGCGGAGTCGTGGTCACGGATACTTCCTGTTGCTCGCTCGGGACAGCTCTGGGACAGATGGACCTTACTCACCACTGACGGTCAACACCGCGACTCCGGTTCCATCAGTTACGAAACCTTTTCCGCAGCTCCACAAGCCGTCACCGCGCCGGTGCGATCCGTGGCGGATCAGCCTGATCCGCGGCGAGTCAGCCCGCGTACCGACCGACGAGTTCCGCGCCGAGCCGCGCGAGCTCGGCCTGGACCTCCGGGGGATCGAGGACCTCGATCGACCCGCCCCACCCGGCGAGATGCTGCGCGATCATCAACGGCGTCGGCGCGGTGATCCGCGTCGTCACCCAGCCGTCGGTGGGCGGGCCAAGGACCTCGCAGTGCCTGCCGAGGCGGTCCTGCATCACCCAGAGGTGGCGTTCCTGGACCAGTACGGTGGCCGCGAGCAGCGACCGGTTGAGCTCCATCTCCTCGACGACCTGCGCCCAGGCCGCCGAGAGGTCGAAGTCGTCCGGGCGCTCGGCGGGCTCGTCGGTGACGGCCGCCTCCAGAATTCGGTCGACGCGGAAGGTGCGCTGACCCATCGCGGTGCCCGCGATCAGGTACCAGACGTCGTCCTTGTCGATCAGCCCGAGCGGCGAGACCAGTCGCTCGGACGGTTCGGCGCCCCGGCGGCCGGCGTACTGAAGTCGGATCTTCAACCGGCGTACGACGGCGTGCTGGAGATCGTTGACCAGGATCGGCCGGGCCTTGTCGTTCTCGCCCCACCCGGCTGGATCGATCACGACCGCCTCGGCCGCCGCCTCGGCGTCGCCGCGGAAGGTCTCCGGGAGAGCGCGCACCAGCTTTCTCAGCGCGGCCTTGGCATCGGGTGCGATCGCGGCCGCGGGGCCGACGAGCAGGAACAGCGCCTGCGCTTCGGTCGCGGTCAGGCCGCTCAGATCGGTGCGCGATCCGCCGAGCAGCGACCAGCCGCCGTTGCGGCCGCGCTCGGGGTAGACCGGGATCCCGGCGGTCGAGAGCGCTTCGAGATCGCGGCGCGCGGTGGCGACCGAGATCTCCAGCTCCGAGGCCAGCTCGGCAGCCGTGACCCGGCCCCGGGCCTGCATCAGCAACAAGGTCGCCACCAGCCGATCAGCGCGCATACCTACCAGTGTCGCAGGCTAAGTGCTCACCCCTTGAGCACTTTCACCTCGGCGGCGGGCAGATGCTTCCACCAGTAGTCGTAGCGGCGGTAGACCCGGGGATCGCGCTCTCTCACGATCTTGAACAGATCTCTGGCCTCGGCGCGAAGCCCCTTCCACGCCGCGGCCGGCAGCTTGCGGAACGCGGTCGCCTCGATCCCGTCCTCGACCGGCCGCCAGACCCCGGCGACGTAGCCGTCGACGAGCAGCGTGGGGAGCACGTCGCCGTTGTTCCGGGTGATGACGCGCTTGTACTCCGGCGGGACCACGCGGCCGCGGTCGTCGTACGCGAGCAGGACGCTGTCCCACATCGCCATCAGCCGCGGCGGGACCTCCAGGTCGTCATCGGGCCGGGCGCCGCCCGGTACGTCGTACAGGATCTTGCCGTCGGGCCCCTCGAGCTCCTCCAGATCGAGCGCCGCGACCGCGGTCTTCACCCGCCCACGCTGCACCTTCACGAACTGCGCGATGTCCGCGATCGACGCCGGCCCGAACCCCTCCAGGTAGCGCCGCGTCACCAGCTCCAGCCCTCGCGCCGGATCCGCCGGAGAGCTGGATGCGGCGATGAACGCCGGCCGCTGCCCGAACGACCACGGCCCACCGGTCGGCGCATGCAGCAACGGCGCGACCGCACGCATCGCCCACCACATCTCGGTTCCCCCGGTCCCGAGCCGCTCGTTCAGCCACTCCTCGAACTCCGCCCCCGGCCGAGGCTCCTTGGCGAACGCAGCCAGCTCGACACCGAGCGCGTGCGCCTCCGCCTCAGTCACCCCACCCGCCGCGAACGCCGCCTGGAACTGCGCACTGTTCATCATCGGCACGACCGCCGCCCGGAACGCCGCATGCTCCTCGGCATGCACCGCATGCAACGTCATCCGCATCAACGTCGCCTTCACCACCACCCCCGCGGTGAACGCCGCATCCAACTCACCCGGGTCGAACCCCACCACCCGATTGAACAACGCCACATACGGCGAAGCCGGATGCTGCGCCTGCACAGCCACCATCCGCTTCACCGCCTCGGCGACACTGAGGTCCTCCCGCTCGACCAACAACTGCCGAACCATCGAAGCCCTGTTCAACCCCCGCACCGAGACCGTCATCCGCAGATTCCACCACGCAGGACGGTCAGCGGGGAGAGCTGACCAGCCACAGCCCACGCGACCGCCAACGAATGTGTCAGATCGAGTCAATGGCTGCTCTGTGTGAAGCCGTAGCTCGTGAATCGAAGGATGCGATGTGACAGGGGCCGCCGGCAGTGCATGTGACTCCCGCATCGACCACCGCTGCAACCGGGGAGGCTCCTCCTTGCAGACTTTCTTCATGCGGATCGCCTGGACGCTAACCGTCAGAACCCGTAGGTTGCCCTACGTGACGACGGAAGACGCGGCAGAAGTGCAGAAGAATCTAAGAGGACTGCTTGATGAATTCCGCGCATATCGGCGTCCAGTCGGCGATGAGTGGCGCGAGGCGTATACATCCGGTCTGATTGTCCTGGACACAAATGCGATCTTAGACCTATACCGATATTCACCGAAGGCGCGACAGGACTACCTTGAAATCCTGACCAAGTTGCGCGACCGCCTGTTCGTGCCACATCGAGTGGCGCTCGAATTTCATCGACGACGCATAGATGCCGTTCGTGACCATGCAGCCAACCTCAAGACCATGCAGGGCGATGTTGAGAAGCATTTGCAACTTGCGCGAGAGGCTGTGAATCGCCTGGGGCGAACGCGGGCGAGCCAAATTGTGCTAGAAGAGGTAGCGCGCGACATTGCCTCAATCACCGAGTTCGCTGAGTTGATTGTTGCCGATTATGATCTGGATCATCGTGAACTGGCGCGCGGGAACGACCCTCTGCTGGATACCCTGGTTGAATTGTTTGAGGGTCGAGTCGGCGCTCGTCCATCCGATGAGCAAGTCCGCACCGATGTCGCTGAGGGTAAGCGGCGCATGGCAGACAAAACACCTCCCGGTTACGCTGATGCCAAGAAGGTGGAGGCTGTCAACGGCGATTACCTTTGGTGGGCTGAAGTGCTGCGTAGCCCGCTCGCTGTCGCCGGGGTCGTGATGGTCGTCACAAACGACGCCAAGGAAGACTGGGTTCTTGATCAGGGCGGCCACAAGGTCGGTCCTAGGCCCGAGCTCTATCAAGAGCTTCTTGCTGCAACCGGTAGTTCATTGCTCCTGGCGACCGTTCCTGACCTTCTCCGGCTCGCGTCTGACTTTTTGGATACAGAGCAGGTCAGTGAGGCGACCCTTGCTGAAGCGTCGGAGGTCGCCGCCGCTGGTAGTAACCGCACCTTTATCCAAGGTGCGTATGCGGAGTCGGTGCCTGACGCGATCGCTGCCTCCTATTTCCATACCTCGCCTGACGAGTTGTCGGCGATACTGGCTGGAACGGTATATCGGCAGGCGCTTCCAGGATATCTCTCTTTTAGTGATATGGTCAGAGCTGCTGCTGCGAGATTGCTGGTTAAGACTGGGCATTCGTACCCATTGATTAGGAACCTGCTAGAACAGATCCCAGACTCGAAAATGCGCGAAGCGGTGATTGTGTTCGATGAAGGCCTAGTGCGGCTAAAGTTCGGCGAGGTACTCGATATCCTCGCCGATTTGGGTATGAACAAAGCGATCTCGTTCAAATCGCTCATGGAGCGACTCGCTCCATGGTGGATCGACCAGAAGCACGTGCTGTTCTTTCCTGACTTTGGAGAAAGCCTCGACGGGAGATCGACCTAATATCGTCAAGTATCGAAGGTCGCTGAAAGAGACAGTCGCGTCTTCGCTGGCGCCTGAAACTATGAGGTCAGCACTCGTTGGCGGCCCTGCGAGTCGACCAGACTGGTGCTCACTCTCCTCGGGTGAGGAGCCCTGCTGATGGGGCGACCGCGCAGCGACCGAGGCGTGCCTCACAGCCGTCCGCGACCTCGGAATCTGCAATACCATCAGCTGCTCGGATGAGGTGTGGGAACGTCGCAGTTGCAGAGTGGTACCTCACTGCCGGTTGGCGTGGTCGATCTGAACAGGGCCGTTATGGTTGGGCTCGCCTTAGCGAGTAATGGTCGCTGGGTGATCTGGTCTCGTGAGGCATCGATGGTCGTCACATGCTCGTGTGCGTGGTGTGCTAGCAGCCAGTGGCGGCCGATCAGGTCGACTACGCCGGTGCGGAAACAGGTGCTGGTTCGCCAGGGGCGGTGTTCGATAAGAGAGCCGTTGTCCGAGGAGAGAGAAGGCTGTAGGCCTAGACCGCCTCACGGGAATCGAATCGGTCGGCGTAGCCGTGCTGACGATCTAGGTAGTCCTAGTCGTCATTCGGCTTGACCCTGACGCGGCGTCAGGCTGGAGCGTTCGGGTATGGAATTCATCAGCCCAGTACCGATGCCCGGGCCCGACGTCGTCGCGCCTGAGGTGTACCGGACCATCTATCCGATGCCGATGTTCACCATCGTGCCGACCGACGACCTGGAGGCCTCCAAGGACTTCTGGACTCGGGGGCTTGGGTTCATCGATCTGTTCAGCGTGCCTGGGCAGGTCACGCACCTGCGGCGGTGGGCGTTTCAGGATGTGTTGCTTGTTCCTGGGGAGACGCCGGCTCAGGCGCCGGGGCTTGCGGTCAGTTTCTCGTGCGTGCTGAGTCAGATCGACGAGATCGCGGAGGACTGTGAGGCGCTCACGCCGGGGCGGACGGTCGGGCCGGAGGTGAAGCTCTGGAACTCGCTGGAGCTGACCGTGTTCACGCCGGAGAACACTCGCGTGGTGATGACCGCTGCTCGGGTGCACGACGAGGCTAGCCGGGAAAATCTGCGCGCGATCGGGATCGACGTACCAGACTGAACCCATGACGGACAGCCTCACCATCGGGGGAGCGGCGGCGCTGGTGGGGATCAGTGTGCGCACGCTGCACCACTGGGACGCGATCGGGCTCGTCGTGCCGAGCGGGCGGACGAGTGCGGGGTATCGGGTGTACTCCGCTGCCGACGTCGCCCGGATCCATCGCGTGCTCGTCTACCGGGAGCTCGGGATCGCGCTCTCCGACATCGCGCAGGTGTTGGACGACCCGGCTGCTGATCCGCAGGAGCACTTGCGGCGTCAGCGGACCGAGCTCACCACGCAGATCGACCGCCTTCAGACGATGTTGAAGGCGGTCGATCGCATGCTCGATGCCGGTGGCAAGGGGATCCAGCTCACGCCCGAGCAGCAGTCGGAGATCTTCGGCGCCACGTGGCGCACGGAGTGGGTCAACGAGGCCGAGGAGCGGTGGGCCGGGACGCCGCAGTGGGACCAGTACGCCGTACGCGCGGCTGAGCGGACGGTCGCGGATTGGCAGGAGCTCACCGCTTGCGTCGAGGCGTTCAACGCTGACCTCGCGGCGGCGTTTCGCGAGGGTGTCGCCGCCGGCTCGCCGGCCGCGAACGCGCTGGCCGAACGGCATCGGGAGACGATCGCGCAGCACTTCGACTGCACGCACGCGATGCAGGTCTGCATGGTGCGCAGCTTCACGCCGGAGTACTACGACCACCTGGAGCCGGGGCTGACCACGTGGCTCCAGGCGATCGTCGACGCCAATGCCTCAGCTCACGGAATCGACCCGGAGACCGCCCGATGGGACTGACCCTCACCGACTTCCTCGCCCGAGCGACTGCCGATTTCCTGGTGCGCGCCGAGGGAATCCCCAGCGCAGCGTTCGGGAATCACACGCCCTGCGACATCTCCGTCGTGGAGGTCATGGACCACGTGGTTGCCGGCAACATCTTCGCCACCCGTCTGCTCGGCGGCGCCACCGCGGCCGAAGCCACCGCTGACCTCGACAATCCACCGGTCGATCGCCTCGCGGTCCTCCGTACAACCTGCGCAGCCCAACTCGCAGCCTTCGCCGACGCCGACCGCACTCGTCTGTTCCACCACCCGAGCCGCGACATCGACTACGCCACCTTCGCCCGCTTCCGCCTGGGCGAACTGGTCGTCCACGGCTGGGACCTGACCGTGGGCGCCGGCCAGGGCGATGCACTCGACCCGGAGCTGGCCGAGAACCTGTGGGCACTCGTCGAGCCCCACCTGGCCGAGATGCAGGCGATGGGCACGTACGGCACCAGCGCCGACGGACGGAACCTGCACGGGCGACCGGCAAACCAGCGCGCCGACGGAGGGAACCGGCGCGGGCGGCCGGCAAACCGGCGCGCCAACGAGGAGCGCGGCCGGCAGGCTCAGGTGACCGGACAGCTGCCCGACGAGGCCAAGCACGGCAGCCAGCGAGCTCAACTGGGCGGCGACTTGCTTGTCGATCGGCTGTTGGCGGCGTACGGAAGGACTCGGAGATGAGTGGGCTGAGTGGCGAGCAGCGGGAGTTGCTCGAGGGATGGTTGCCGGGGGTCTCGGTGGTGAAGGACCTCAGTTGGGGGCTGGTGGGGACGACTGTGCTTCTGCTGGAGCAGGGTGGTGAGCGGTACATCGCGAAGGCCGGTGATGCTGACGACACGAACATCGCTCGTGAGTTGCAGGCTCATCGCGAGTGGCTCCGGCCCTGGCGGGTGATCGGGCGGGCGCCTGAGCTCGTTCACGGTGATGTCGAGGCCAAGCTGCTGGTCACTGCGTACCTTCCGGGCGAGCTGGTTGAAGGCACCGGGCACGAGCGGCTTGCGGCGACGTACGAGCAGGCTGGGCAGCTGCTGGCGATGTTGCATGGTCAGTTGGCTGTTGAGGATCACGAGTTCGAGGCGGCTGAGCAGGAGCGGGCGTTCTACTGGCTGTCTCGGCCTCATCGGATCGCGCCGGCTGACGAGCGGCGGCTTCGGGTGGAGGTGGAGTCTTGGCCGACGCCACCGTCCACGCTTGTGCCGACGCATGGGGATTGGCAGCCGCGGAACTGGTTGGTGCATGAGGGCGCGGTGAGTGCGATCGACTTCGGGCGGGCTGAGCTGCGCCCGGCTTGGGGTGATTTCGGGCGGCTGAGTGCGCAGCAGTTTCGGTCGGAGGACGGCAGCGGCGCCGCGCTGGAGGGTGCATTCCTTGCGGGGTACGGGGGTGATCCGCGTGAGGCGGGCAGCTGGCGGCGGCACCGAGTGCGTGAGGCGATCAGTACGACGGTCTGGGCGCATCAGGTTGGTGCGGAGGAGTACGAGCGGCAGGGGTTGCGGATGATTGCCGAGGTGCTCGGGGGCTGATCAGAGCGCGGGTGCCTGGTCGGTGGTTTCTCGGTGGTGGCGGATCTCTTCGGCATTCTCGGTGGCCCAGGTCATCAGGGCGAGGACTGGCGGGACGAGGCTGCGGCCCAGTGGGGTGAGGGCGTACTCGACTCGGGGTGGGACCTCGGCGTACACGGTTCGGGTGATGAGGCCGTCGCGTTGGAGTTGGCGGAGGGTCAGGGTGAGCATGCGTTGGGAGATGCCTTCTGACGCCTGTTGGAGGGTGGTGAAGCGGACCGGGCGGTCGCGGAGGTTGCCGATCACCAGGAGGGTCCACTTGTCGCCGACGCGTTGCAGGATCTCGCGGACGAAGCGGCCTTCGGGGCTCTCGCAGGGTGGGCGGTCTTCGTTGTCGACGGGCACATGCGCCTCCGGTTGGGCACCTTGGTGTGCCTTTTGTACGCCTCCCAAAAGTGTCACACCATGCGGTTACGAACAAAAAGTAACCGAAAGGATCGGCTGTGACTCTCGCGGACCATCAGCAGTACCTCCAGGCCGGGATCTGGAGCCTTGACCCGCACCGAACGACGGTCGCGCTCGACTCCAGGACGACCTGGGGGCTGTCGCCGGTGCACGGTGTCTTCCGGACCGTCGCGGGGGAGGGGAGCGTGACGGCGGACGGGCGGGTCAGTGGGACGGTGACCGTCGCGGCGGGGTCGATCGACACCGATCATCAGCGGCGCGACAAGCATCTGCGGAGTGCGGAGATGCTCGGGGTGGTGGAGTTTCCCGACATCGTGTTTCGGGTGGAGAGCAGTCTGGTCGACGCCCAGGCGCGGACTGTCACCCTCAGCGGGACGTTGACGGTTCGGGATCGGACGCGTCCGGTGTCGTTCGAGGCGGCGGTCTCGATCGGGGACGGCGAGGCGACAGTCGACGCGGAGGTGGTGATCGATCGCGGTGACTACGGGCTGACGTACAACCTGTTCGGGATGGCGTCGCTGAAGAACAAGCTGACGATCCACGCGGTCTTCACGCGGGATTGATCAGCGCGCGGGGATCAGCCGGAACTCGTTGCCGTCGGGGTCGGTGAGTTCGAGGCCCGCGGCGAGCTCGCTGGTCACGGTCGCGCCGAGGGTGACCAGGCGGTCGGCCTCGGCGCGGACGTCGTCGGTGGCGAGTTCGAGGTGGAGGCGGTTGCGGCCGAGTTTCTCGGCGACGGGTGGGCCGCCCCAGGAGATCTTCGAGCCTCCGTGCGGGGACTGGATGGCGGTCTCCTCGTCCTGGTCCCAGACGAGCGGCCAGTCGAGGGCCTTGCTCCAGAAGTAGCCGACTGCTTGGGTGCCGTCGCTGGAGAGGGCGCCGATCGCGGCGGTGTTGGCGAGGAAGTTGTTACCGGGCTCAATCACGCAGAACTCGTTGCCTTCGGGGTCAGCGAGTACGACGTGCCCGTCGTCGGGGGTCTGGCCGATGTCGATGTGCTTGCCGCCGAGGGCCAGTGCGCGTTCAACTGTCGCTCGCTGGTCCTCGGCGGTCGCGCTGGTCAGGTCGAAGTGGCACTGGTTCGGTCCCCACTTCTCGTTCGGCACCGGGAGGAAGCGCAGCGCGAACCCCGCTTGGGTGTCTTGCGCCGGCAGCACCTTTCCGCCGCTCGCGTCGTCGGCGACCTCCAGCTGCAGCACGCCGGCCCAGAACCGCGCGAGCAGCTCGGGGTTGTTCGCGTCGAAACAGAGCGCCTGCACCCAAGTCGTCATCCGGCCACGCTAGGCGGGCGGCAATCAGCCCCGCAACGCGATAAACGCGCAGTTGCATCGGCCGAGGGCATGCACGTCTAGGTCTTCGGTACGTCGTACAGCAGGTGGGTGACCCCGTGCCCTTGCGCGACAACCGACGGACCAGCGAGTGTCACCTCGCCCGTGGCCTCGCCGAAGAACGGGCGGCCTTCGCCGAAGACGACCGGGACGACGTTCATCGCCACCTGGTCGATCAGGCCCAGGCGCAGCGCTTGGCCGCCGACGTTTCCGGCGGCTACGTCGACGACCCGGTCGCCGGCGACTTCGCGGGCCTGGGCGATCGCGGAGGCGACGCCGTCGGTGACGAAGGTGAACGGTGCCTTCCCGGAGTACTCCCAGTCGGTCGGGGGCTTGTGGGTCACCACGAAGACGTGGTCGCCGGCGACGGCCTCGCCGTCCCAGCCGTTGGTTTGGTCGAAGACGTAGCGGCCGACGACCATCGCTCCGATTTCGGGCTCGTAGACCGTGCGGAGGAAGTCCGCGGTCGCCTGGGCGGTGCGCATCTCCAGGCCGAGCCAGTTCCACGCGACGTCGCCGCTGCCGAACCAGTCGAACAGTGGGCCGATGCCGCCGTCCGGGAGACCGACGTAGCCGTCGGCCGAGACCGCGGCGTACAGGACTGTCTTCCCCATCAGCGTTCTCCTGTCAGACGAGCTTTTCGACAGCGTCGGCCGCGGCCTCGGCGTTCGGCAAGGACTCGGCCTCGGTCTGGAGCGAGCGAGCCGCCTCCCGGTAGGACACCGTGGTCAGCACGTCGTTCACCGACGCCGCCACCTCGGCGGGCGACACCGTCAACGGATCGAGGACCTGGCCGACGCCGAGCGCCTCACAACGATCCGCGTTCCAGGGCTGATCGGCGCCGAGCGGAAGCAACACCAGCGGTACGCCGCACGCCAGCGACGACACGACCGTCCCCGACCCGGCGTGGGACACGACGGCGGCAGCCTGCGGGACCACCGCGCCCTGCGGCACGAACCGCTCGACGAGCACGTTGTCCTTCCGCGTGCCGAGCTCGGCCGGGTCGACCTCGCGGCCGACCGTGACGACCACGTTCGCGTCGAGCTGCTCGAGGCCGGACAGTACGCGCGGGAACAGGTCGCCGGACTCCTGGTGGAAGATCGTGCCGAGCGTGAAGTAGACCAGCGGCCGCTTCGGCTGCCTCTCCAGCCACGACGTGAGTCCCGAGTGTGTCTCGGCCGAAACCTCCGGCCGGATCACCAGCGCCGACGGAGCACCTGCTGGACCGGCACCGGAGGGAACGCGCTCCTGCTGCCCTGGCAGCGGCGCGCCCCGGAACGAGGGCATCACCGGTGAGATCGTCAGATATCGGTTCAGGAACCCGTGATCCGGCGCCAACCCCAGCTCGCCGCGCAGAGTCTGGAGCGGCTCGTCGACAAGCTCCGGCGTCAACATCCCACCCGCTGCCAGCACGATCACCGACGCATGCGGAATCCCCAGCCGCTCCGCCGCGACCGCCGCACCGAAGTCGACCTCGTCCCGCACCACCACCTCTGCACCGAACGACTCCCCGGCCGCCACGATCCGAAACGCCCGCTGCCCGGCGATCCGCCCCGCGAAGCCCGTCCGCAGGACCTCACCCTCGGCAGTCCGATCGACCGGAACCAGCGGACCGCGGTACTCCGAAGAAGTCAGCGAGGGACCACCGCTGTCCACAGCCTCGAACCCGGCCGCCCGGACCGTGTCGAGCATCGCCGTCTGACACGTGAACAGCACCTCGTGCCCACGCGCCCGCAGCGCCCGGGCGATCGGCATCAACGGCAGCGCGTGCCCGCTGCCACCGGTGAAGGAGAACAAGCAGCGCATCAGCCGTTGAACAACTTCCAGTCGCCTTCCGAGATCACCTCGACGGTCCCGTCGACGACCTTGATCGCGGTGTCGTCGTCGATCGCGTACGTCGGCGCCGGAATCCCCGACGCCCACTTCTCGATGTTCGCCGGCGTCGTGTCCTCCATGTCCGGGTGGTTGAGATGCGGGTAGAGCGTGAAGTCCACCAGCCCCAGCGACTTCTCCGCGCCGAGCGCCATCTCGTGGCCGTCCGGGATGAACTGCAGGTTGAACTCGGCGTCGCAGTTGTACGGCGTCATCGCGATCGACCCGGCGCTCACCCCGACGTACACGCCGTCCCACGACGGCAGCAGATCGGCCAGCCCGGACTGCCGCATCCAGTACGTCAGGTAGCGCACGTGCCCGCCCCAGACGAGCAGCGCGTCGGCCTCCTGGACCATCGGCACCCAGTTCTCCTCGCGGACGGTCGGCAGCGCCGTCAGCTCCAGGACACCGAGCGACTTCCAGCCCAGCCCGCAGACCCGATCGGCCCGGCTGCCCGTCATCGCGTCCCACACCGACCGGCCGCTGCCTGGGAACGGGTACATCGCGGAGGGCACGAACAGCGCGGTCGACTCCGCGACCGGCTTGCCCAGCAGCTCGGTGAGCGCGGTCGAGATGCTCTGGTTGCTGATCCCCGACGACGTGAGCAGTAGCTTCACAGCCGGCCCCTTCCTGGTGAAATTGCCCGAGTCCAAAGCCTTTCACAGACCGCCGACAAGCTGTGGCGTTCATCCACAGGCCGCGGTTAGCCTGACCGTGAGGAAGGCAGGCGCCATGAATCCACTTCTCCAGCAGCACTGCGACCAGCTCCGCGCGCTGCACCGACCTGGTGATCCGCTGCTGCTCGCGAACGCCTGGGACGTCGCCACCGCCAGAGCCACCGTCGCGGCCGGCTTCCCGGTGGTCGCGACGACCAGCGGGGGAGTGGCCGCCACTCTCGGGTACGACGACCAAGAGAACGCGCCGGCCGACGAGATGTTCGCTGCGGCGGCCCGCATCGCGCGCGGCGTCGACGTACCGGTCACTGTGGATGCAGAGGCCGGCTACGGCCTGCAGCCGACAGAACTCGTCGCCAAGCTTCAGCAGCTCGGCGCAGCCGGCTGCAACCTGGAGGACACCGACTACACGGCCGCCGGAGCGCTCCGCCCGCTGCAGGAGCAGGCGGACTGGCTGGCAGCAGTACGCAACGCAGCAACGGACGCCGGCTTCCCGCTGGTGATCAACGCTCGCATAGACCTGTTCGTCGGGCCGTTCCTCGGCGGCGCAGGCCCAGAGCAGCTGGCCGAACTCATCCCAGCAGCGATCGAGCGCGCCCATGCCTACCTCGCAGCGGGCGCCGACTGCGTCTACCCGATCCTCCTGTGGGAGCAGGACTCACTACGCCGCTTCACAGAAGCAGTCGACGGCCCGGTGAACGTCCTCCGCCTCCCACTCACGCCTCCACCGGACGAGCTGGCCACGATGGGCATCGCACGGGTGAGCTGGGGAACGCTCCTGCACGGCGACGCGATGACCCGCTTCCAGGACGAGCTCTCCACCCTGGCCGGCGAGCTCAAGCCGAGTTGAGCCGGTTCGCCGGCAGGTCCACGAGCTGCTTACGCGAGTTGATGCCGAGCTTGGTGAACACCTTCCGCAGGTGCCACTCCACCGTGTGCCGGCTCAGGTAGAGCTCCGCACCGATCGCCGGGTTCGTCAGCCCCTCCCGCGCGAGCCGCGCGATCTGCGACTCCTGACGCGTCAGCACACTGCGGCTCACGTCGCCGCGCCCGCGCGCGATGTCGCCGACCCCGGCCAGCTCGCGCCGCGCGCGTTCGGCGTAGGACTGAGCTCCGATCCCGACGAACAGCTCGTACGCCGTGCGCAGCTGCTGCCGTGCATCGACCCGCCGGTTCGAGCGCCGTAGCCATTCGCCGTACACGAGGTGCGCCCGCGCCAGCTGCACAGTCACCCGAGTCCTGCCCAGCCGAGTCAGCGCCTCCCGGTAGCTCTCTTCAGCTGCGTCGCCATCGCTCAGCAGCGCCCGCGACCGAGCCTGTACGCCGAGCGCCCAGTCCGTCCCCGCCGCACTCGTCCGCTCCTCCAGCCGCCGCAGCGCGTCCTGCGCCTCGTCCGGCACTCCGCTCCGGACGGCAGCCTCGACCAGCTCGATCAGAGCGAAGCCGTAGACGCCCAGGTCGTCGTACTCGCAGGCAGAGCGAGCAGCAGCCAGCGCAGCGTCGTACTGGCCGAGCCCGTTGTACGACGCCGCGTTCGCGTACCCAGCGCCGCCGTACAGTCCCCGGCCCTCACCGCGGTCGGCCAGCCCCTCCAGGTCGTGGTCGTACATCTCCCGCAGCACATCGGGCGCCACCCCACGCCAGGCGGTCAGCAGGTACAGCGGGTACCGCACCGCCGGGCTTCCGGTCGCCTTCACGATCGCGTCGCTCTCGTCGAGCAACACAGCCGCCGCCGCGAACTCCCCAGCGTGCACCCGCACGACAGCCTCGTACCCGAGCGCCAGCGGCAGCGTGGCGAGCGCACCGGACCGCCGGCACAGCCGCACCGCCCGCGTCGCCAGCTCCTCCATCCGCACCTCGTCCCACAGGTCCGCCGCCGCGATCCAGCTCAGGTAGCACCAGCGCAGGAACTCGTGGTCCTGCACACCGGAGTCCGGCCCGAACGCCTCCAGCGCACGCCGCAGCGGCGCGATTCCGGCGTCGTAACCGTCTGTCACCCGGATCGCCAAGCCCTCGAGCAGCAGGTCCGTCGGGCGGAGCGGCTCCTGCCCACCCGGCGCCTTACGCGCAGCGGTCGCGACCTCCAGCGAACCGATGCCGCGATGCAGGCGACCGGCGTAGATGGTGGCGCCGAGCGCCTCCAGGTAGCACTCGCGCGCAGCCTCAGCGTCGTACGGCGCGAGCTTGTCGGCCGCCTCGATCAGTAGTGGCGGCGCATCGATCCCACGGTTGCGCGCGAACACCAGCTGCGCGCGCAACCGAGCCAGCTGAGCACGCCCGAGGTCGTCCTGCGGGCACGCCTCCGCAGCAGCCAGCAACCGGTGAGCAGCCTCCAGCGCACCCGACTCGTTCCTGGCTCGTGCTGCGGCCAGCGCACGCCGGCCACGGCGCGCCGGGTCCGGAGTCAGCTCGGCCGCGCGTTCCAGGAACTGCGCGGCCGCGGCGATCCCACCACGAGCTTCAGCACGTCCAGCAGAGCGCTCCAGCTCAGCGGCGACCGACTCGTCCAGCCCGTACGTCGCGTGGCCGCGGTGCCAGGCCCGGCGATCGGGATCACGCTCGGCGTCGGTCGCATCGGCCAGCGCGCGGTGCACCTTCAACCGGTCGACCACACTGGCCGCCCGGTACACACCGGAGCGCACCAGCGGGTGCCGGAACCGGACGTGGGCGCCGAGCTCAACCAGCCCAGCAGCCTGCACGACAACAGCGGCCTGCTCGTCCAGCTCAAGCAGCTCCGCTGCACGCAGCAGCAGCCCGACGTCACCGAGCGGCTCGGCAGCAGCAGCCAGCAGGAGCAGCCGCGCATCGTCCGGCAGCGACTCGAACTGCCGTACGAAGCTCTGCTCGATCTGTGCCGTCAGTGGTGCTCCACCGGGCAGCTCGAACCCACCGGCCAGCTCAGCGGGGCTCAGCCCGCGGGGGAGTTCCAGGAGCGCCAGCGGGAGCCCGCCAGACTCAGCGATCACCCGGTCCCGTACCTGCTCGTCCAGCCGACCAGGCCAGGCCGCGTCGAGCAGTGCCCGCGCATCTGTTGCGTCCAGCCCACCGACGGGCAGCTCCGTGAGTCCCACCAGCTCCTGTCCCTGGCTGGGACGCACAGCGATCACCATGCCCACCGGCTCGGCCAGCAGCCGCCGGGCGATGAACGCGATCGTCTGCACCGACTCCCGGTCCAGCCACTGCGCGTCGTCGACCACACACAGCACGGGTTGCTCGTCGGCCGCCTCGGAGATCAGGCCGAGCACCGCCAGCCCGACCAGGAACCTGTCGGCCGGCGCCTGCGGGCCCAGGCCGAACGCCGCCTCCAGCGCGGCGCGCTGCGGCTCGGGCAGCCGGTCACGCAGCGGGAGCAACGGCGCGCACAGCTGGTGCAACCCGGCGTACGCCAGCTCGATCTCGTACTCGACACCAGTCGCCCGCAGCACCCGAAGACCGGAGGAGCGCCGCAGCGTGTACTCCAGCAGCGCCGACTTCCCGACGCCCGGCTCGCCGCGCAGTACGAGAACCTGGTGCCGCCCGGACCGCAGGTCGCGCAGCAGCCGATCGAGAACGTCGCACTCGACGTTCCGGCCGCGCAGGCCGTACTGCGGTGTTCCCGGTGACGTCGGCATCGACGCTACTGTCGCGCCGGAACGATGCCCACCGCAAGAGGTCTCTCAGCGTGACGCGGTCCATTCCCGCCGCAGCAACCCGTAGACCCACGAGTCCGACACGTCACCGTTCACGATGCAGTCCTCGCGCAGCGTGCCCTCGCGGACGAAACCGAGCTTCTCCAGCACCCGCGCCGACCCGAGGTTGCGGGTGTCGGCCTCGGCCTGCACCCGGTTCAGGTCGAGGGTGCCGAACGCCCAAGCCAGTACGGCGCCCGCCGCCTCGGTGGCGTAGCCGTGACCCCACGACGACTCGGTGTAGCAGTAGCCGAGCGAGGCGCTGCGGAACTCCGGGTTCCAGCTGGTGAAGCTGCACCAGCCGATGAACGTGTCGTCGTCGGCGAGGTCCACCGCCAGCCGGATACCGGTGCCGTCGGCCACCATCTGGTGGCAGGCCGCGACGAACTTCGCCGGCCGCTCGCGGTCGGTCCACGGCGGCGAGTCCCAGTAGCGCAGGACGTGCGCGTCGCTGTGCAGCGCCCAGAGCGCGTCGGCGTCGGACTCGGCGAACGCGCGGAGCCGGAGCCGGTCGGTGCGCAGCGTGGGGGAGAGGAAGGACATGCCCCAACCCAACCGCCGCGGCAGGCTGCTGGCAACGGAGTTTCAGACGGTCTGGGGGAGGCGGCGCAGTGATCGCAGTGGGCTGAGCAGCGCGAACGTCGTACCGATCAGCATGATCACGCTGCTGATCACCAGCGTCGCGCGCAGTCCGAGCAGGCCGCCGAGTGTTCCGCCGAGCAAGGCGCCGATCGGCTGCATGCCGAAGACGAGGAACCGCCAGGTCGCCTGCGTCCGGGCCAGCAACTCGGGGCCGATCAGGACCTGGCGGATGGTGACCTGGTTGATGCCGTAGAGCGTCGGGCCGGTGCCGCGGAGGAGCTGGGAGAGCACGACCACGGCGTACACGAGCGCGGTTGGTCCGGTGGCTGCGGCCAGCACGAGGCCGGCCAGGCTCGACAAGGTCATGCCGAGGACGAAGGTGGGGCCGCTGCCGAGACGGTCAGTGACCGGTACGCCGACGGAGGCACCGACGATGCCTGCGAGTCCGGAAACGGCCAGGACGACTCCGACCAGGCCGGGCGAGAGCTGCAGATCACGCACGAGGAAGAGGACGACGATCACCGCCTGCATCTGACCGGCCAGCGCGCCGACCGTGGCGGCGATCGTGGTTGCGCGGAGTACGGGATGTTCGACGACGGCACGGACGCCGGCCCAGATTCCCCTGCCAAGGGACTCTTTGGGGCGATCGACGGTGCCGGAGGTGATGCTGATGCGTGCTTTGGCCGCCGCCGACAGGAGGAACGTGCCGGCGTCCACCGCGATCGCGACCGGCGCGGTGAGGATCTGCACGAGGAGGCCGCCGAGAGCGTTGCCGCTGGTCGACACCACGGAGTTGCTGAGCGCGAAGGCACTGTTCGCCGCGAGAAGCTCGTGCCGAGGGAGCAGCAGCGGAGCGAACGACTGGGCGGCGATCGCGGAGAACAGAGCACAAGTGCCGGTCACCAGTACGACGGCGTACAGCTGCCAGATCCTCAGCAGGCCGGTCACGGCCAGGATCGGGATCGCGGCGAGCGCGGCGGCGGCCAGGAGATCGGTCGCGACGATCACGCGGCGGTACGGCAACCGGTCGACCCAGACTCCGGCCGGCAGTCCCAGCACGAAATGCGGCAAGAACGACGCGGCGCCCAATAGACCCATCTGCACCGGCGACGCACCCAGTACGACGACCGCCGTCAACGGCAGCGCCACCGACGTCACGCTCGAGCCCAGCAGCGACACCGAGCTGCCACCGAACAGCCGGCGAAAGTCGGGGTACTCCCGGAAGAAGCGCCACTGAGCTTTCACTGGCTCCAGCATGACCGCGACGAGCTGGTCCCGCTCGGACAGCGCGCGTCGTTTCGCTATCTGCGGAAATGCGGTGCCGCCCGGCGGAAATGCGGTGCGGCGGCCGGTTCGCGGGCTCTAGATTGCGGCCGTGGATCTTTCGTTTCTCGGGGAGCCGGTCGGGCCCGCGGTACGGGTGCACGGCGGGTACGCCAACCGGATGTACCGGCTCGACACCGACCAGGGGTCGTTCGCGGTGAAGGAACTGAACGTCGTCGACCGGCGCTGGGCCTACCGGGTCGACGACGTGTTCCGGTTCGAGAAGGCAGCGTTCGCGGCCGGCGTACCGATGCCGGAGCCGGTCGCTGCTGACGAGACCACGCTGGTGCACCGGTGGGTCGAGGGCGAGAAGGTGCCGGAGGCACCGGTTTCGGCGGCGTACGGGTTCGAGGTCGGGGAGATCCTGGCGCGGATTCATCGGCTCGATGTCGAGTGGCCCGACGAGGCTGTGGAAGAGCCGGCGCCGGGGGATTGGGACGAGCTCGCTGTGCAGGCCGTGGCGACCGGGCAGCCGTGGGCCGACGAGTTGGCTTCGCGGGTGGAGACGTTCCAGGCGATCGCTCAGTTCGTCGAGACCTGTCCGCGGCCGGGGCCCGTCGTACTGACACACAAGGACATCCAGCCGTGGAACCTGCTCGCGCGCGACGGGCGCCCGGTCGTGATCGACTGGGAGCTGTCGGGGAAGCTCGATCTGTCCGGTGAGCTGGGGTCGACAGCGCTGAGCCTGTGCAAGGGACCTGGCTTCGACGACATTCAGCCGGAGATCTTCCGCGCGGTTCTCGACGGGTACGTCGCCGGCGGGGGAGAGCTGCCCGAGCCGGGGCCGAGTTGGTTCGTGTATCTGATCGGCGGCTGGCTTGGCCACACGAGGTGGAACGTTCTGCGCTGCCTGGCCGGCGTCGAGGCGAGCACCGGGCCTGAGCTGGCGCTGTCGCAGGAGTCCGCGGGCAACGGGATCCGCGGGTTGCCCGAGCTGTTCGATCGCCTTCCGGAGTTGGAGAGGCTAGTCGCGGCGCTTGGTACGGGTGCCCTGGACCAGTAGGTCGAGGCTCCACTCGAAATAGTCGTCGTGCTCGCGGCATCGCGCCAGCGCCGCGGCCGCCGCGACCACTCGCGGATAGCGGTCCTGGGGGAGAGCCGCCAGTTCGTCCTGCTTGGAGAGGTGGGTCGCTGTGCCGGTCTGCGCCGGGTCGGACGCGGCCAGGGCGATCACTGAGCAGATCAGGAACGTGCCGGTCTCGGCCGCACGATGCGGCGCGTAGCCGGCTTCCTCGAGCAGGCCCAGGATCCGCTCGGCGATCGTCAGGCCCTCCTCGGCGCTGAGGATCCGGCGGAGGGTGAGACCCGCGACCTCCGGATGCGGGCGGATCGCCTCCAGGAACGCGTCGAGGATGGCGCGCAGCTCGCGATCCCACTCGGTGTCCGGCTGGGGGAGTTCGACCTGCTCGAGCAGGCGGTCGGCGAGGGCGTCCAGCAGGCCGTCCTTGTCGGTGAAGTGCCAGTAGAGCGCCATCGGCGTGACGCTGAAGTCCTGCCCGAGGCGGCGGATCGTGACCGCCTGCAGGCCCTCGCGGTCGGCCAGCGCCAGGGCATGGGTCACGAACACGTCCTTGCTGAGCCGCGGCGGGCGAGTGGTCACCACGTGTCGATCGTACGGGATGGAGAATTTGCCTATACGGCGTATAGTGAAATCATCAGATCAATCAAAGGAGCAAGTGATGGGTGACAGGCGAGTGACCGAGCGCTCGATCGAGATCGGCGTGCCGCAGCAGACGGTCTTCGACTTCGTGACGGACTACACGAAGGACCCGCTGTGGCGGTCCGAGGCGACGTCGTTCGAGGTGGCGCAGCCGTTCGAGGTCGGGGCGTCCCTGGTCGAGCACGCGACGTTCGACGGGCGGTCGATGGCGACACGGCTGGTTCTGGTCGAGTACGACGCGCCGCGGCTGAGCCGGATCCGGACGGCGCCCGATTTCCCGACGTACCTGGAGAACACGCGGATCGTCGAGCCGATCACGGGGGAGACGTCGCGGTTCACCCACCGGCTGGAAGCAGATCCGGAGCTGTTGCGGTCGGTGCTGCCGGATCTGCCGCCGGTCGACGAGCTCGTCGCTTGGTACGGGGGACTGGTGGAGAGCTACCTGGCGAAGGTGAAGGTCCTCCTGGAGGAGCAGCTCCTCGGCGCTACTGGATGACCTTCGCGCGGCCGGCGACCACCAGGTAGTTGTCGTTCTCCGGGGCGAAGGTGGTGGACTGCAGCGTGAGCCCGACGGTCTGCAGGTGCGCCAGGAGGTCGTCGTACCGGTAGGGCCAGATGGACAACCGCTCCGAGGACGCTCGGACCGACCCATCCGGCCCTAGCTGGGCGACCACGATCTCGAGGAAGTGTTCATCCTCCCAGCGCTGCGCGATCTGCCAGTAGTAGCTGATGACCGCATCGCGGTCGTTGCGGCGGATCAGTCGGTCGCGGACGTCGACCCGTGAACCGGCGGAGCGCACCAGCTCCCAGTTGCGCGACGACAGGACAAGGCGTCCGCCAGGCTTCAGCAACCGCGACATCGCTTCCAGCGCGGTCTGGCGCCCGGCGGCGCCCTCCGCGTGCCCGAGCGAGTTGCCGACGCAGAACACCAGGTCGAACGTGGAGTCCTCCAGCTGCCCGGGCAGCTCGTCCCAGCTCGCGCGGAGGGCTCGAAGCGAGACACCGTGCTCACCGGCGAGCCCCGCCGTACGGCGAACCATCTGATCGCTGGCGTCGGTTGCGGTCACGTCAAGGCCGAGACCCGCAAGGCCGACGGCGAGCTGCCCGGTTCCACAGGCGCAGTCGAGGACGCGGGCGTTCGGCGGCAAGGAGTCGACGACATCGCTGGAGTACGCCGCGGCCGCGTCGGCCGGCGTCAACTTGTCGTCGCCGATCAGCCACTCGTACACGTCGGACAGCGCTCCATAGCCGGCCATCACGATCACCTCCGTCACTCGATGACACGCGGATCGGCCCGCGCGTCCTCCAGCAGGAGGGGATCACGACCAGCCTCCGAAACTCCATCGGATTTCCCGCGCCGGGTGATGGAACCGTGTGCGGAGCGGTCTGGTCGGGGCGCTAGGTTGAATGGCTGTCCGTGCCTACCTGTCGTCGGAGAGGTGTGACCGCATGTCCACGATCAGCAACTCAGAGGCGATCGCAGCCTGGTCGGCGCTGCCGATTGACGCGATTGAGGCGTACGACGATCAGGGCGACTTTCCCAAGCGCCATCTGCTGAATGCGAACCTGCTCCGAATGCTGGGGCCTGTCGACGGTCGGAAAGTCCTCGATGCAGGCAGTGGCGAAGGCTATTTGAGTCGGCTGTTGGCCGACGGGGGAGCTGAGGTGGTTGGCGTGGAGCCGGCTGCCGCACTGCTGGCGCGCGCTCAGAAGCTGGAGCAGGAGCGGCGTCAGGGGATCAGGTTCGTGCATGCTGATCTCTCGATGTTGCCGGAGGTCGGTCAGCCGTTCGATGCGGTGGTCTGCAGCATGGTGCTGCTCGCCATACCGGCCTGGCGGCCGGCGATGGCGGCATGCGTCGGCGCGCTGAAGCCGGGCGGCCGGTTCGTGTTCTCGATCAATCATCCGGCGTTCGAGAATCTCTACTCGACGTGGCGGGATCACGGTCATTACCAACTTGATCGGTACTTCGATGAGTACGAGATGACAGGAGGCCGTGCACCTGACTTCCATCGCCCGCTGTCGGCCTACCTCAACGAGGTCATCGGTCTCGGGTGCCGAGTGACTGAAGTGTGCGAGCCGAGACTGGACCCACAGGTCGCACGAGACACGGAATCGAAGCGATCGAGTCCTACGTCGCGCTGCCGAACTTCCTGATCATCAGCGCCGAACGTGACAGGTGAGCTATCTGGGGTAGTGGCTCCGCGGCTGCGGGCTGCTTCATCTGGTGGCGCGCCCTCCGCTAGTTGACATAATGTTCATTATCGGCGCAATACGACGATGCGGGGATGGAGGCCTGCGAGGCTCAGTTCGTGGACGTCTGCGGTCGTCCAGGCTGGGTGTCGGGTCAGTGTTGCGACCTGGTGGTTGTTGACGATCGCGACGACTGTGTCGATGCTGCGCCAGCTGTTGAGGTACGGCGTGAGGTCGCCGATGGACAGCCGGACATCCCAGGGTGGGTTCGTAAGGATTCTGTCGGCGGCGATCTGCGGGCGCTGGGCGTCGCCGAGTTGCCAGTGGATTCCGGTGGCGTTTCTCTGAGCGGCTCTGAGAGACGCCTCGGCGTGGTCGGTCCCGACGTACTGGGCGCCGGGTTCGAGCTGTTGGGCTTCCACGAGGATCGTGCCGGCGCCGCAGAATGGATCCAGGACAACTTGACCCGGCTTGATCGCTGCGAGCTGTGCCATGGCGGCGGCGACTGGTGGGTGCAGGCTGCCTGGGACGGTTTGGTGGCGCCAGGCGCGCCGGTGCAGCGGCGCTGGGAACGGGCGGATGCCGATGTGGGCTGAGGTGCCGTCCAGGATGACGCGCCAGTCGATCCGGGGTTCTGGTGGCTTGGTTGTACGGCGCGAGTGGTACGGCGTACCGGTGTGATCAGCGATGACTGCGCCGACCAGGTCTTCAACGTCGTACCGGTTGAAGGTGCGGCGGCCGGCGTACGAGGCGCTGACGGCGAACGGTTGTCGGTGCGGCCATGGGATCTCGAGGCTGCGTTGGAGCTGCTTGGTGAGCGTCGCGAGGGCGGATTTGGTGTGGCCGGGGTCGTCGAGCTGAGCGGCGAGCAGGAACAGGTCGTCGGCGATTCTCGGTGGATCGGTGAGGATCGATGTGGTGGCGTCGACGACGAGCTGGCGCTTGGAGATGTCGATCACGTGATGGCCGGCGGTGGTCAGCTCGGCGGCAGCCAGTTGCTCCAGGCCCGTGACGGTGCGCACGAGGACCCGGATCGACGCGCTGGAGCGCGTGGAGGGCATGGCGGTTCTTCCCGGTAGCTGTCGGGAACCGCCGAACGGCTGGATCCCGCCTCGCTAGCCGCGGGCGAACGCCTCGTACTGGCCAGCGGGACGCTAGGCCAGTCGGAAGAAACTGTACATACGGGTGATCGTGGCACAGGTGGGCGTCGGGGCGCCTGTGCTTTTCGGCGTCCTGCGGTAGGCGGTCCCCCAGGGGGTGTTGGCGGCCTCTTCTCCCCCTGTTCTGTCATGCATAATCACCATTATGCAGCAGTTATAGTTGCTCGTGGCAACGGCTTCGGAAACTGTCGGTGGGTGGCGGTATTAGTAGCGCTCATGAAGGTGCTCGAAGCTCAGGCCGCGTTCTTCGCCGCGCGGCGGCCGCGCAAGGACTCCCCGCACACCACCGACGCCTACCGTCGCGACCTGGCCGGGATCACTGCCCTGCTCACCGACTCCCCCGAGTCGTTCGAGGTCGACGAGCTGACGGCGTCAGCTTTGCGTACGGCGTTCGGTGCGTTCGCGGACGATCATGCGAAGAGCTCCGTACTGCGGGCGTGGTCGACGTGGAACCAGTTCCTCACCTTCTGCGTGTCCGACGGATTGCTCGCCGGGAACCCGATGGGCGCGGTCGCGCGACCGAAGACCCCTCCCCTGTCCCCCAAGCCGCTGCGTGGCGAGGACACTCCGGAGAAGCTGCTGAAGTCGGCGGCCGACGGTGATCGCCGGGCTCGCGATCCTTGGCCTGAACGCGATCTGCTGGTGATCGCGCTCGGCCTGGTCGCCGGGCTTCGCTCGGCCGAGATGCGCACGCTGACCGCCGACTCGCTCGCCGGCCGGCCCGGTGAGATGCGCTTGCACGTCCACGGCAAGGGCAGTCGAGATCGGTCGATCCCGGTGGAGCCGATCATGGAACGCATCATCGAGTCGTACGCCGACTCCTGCGATCGGCGTTTCCCGAGCCGGCGTACCACGCGGTCGACCAAGCTCTTGCTGGATCGCAATGGTGATCCGATCGGGCGGGGTGGGCTGGAGTACTTGGTGAAGTCTTGCTATCGGTGGGCTGGGCTCCATGACCGGGTTCCTGTCGGGGCCAATCTGCACGCTCTTCGGCATACGTTCGCTACGCGGCTCGCGGAGGACGGTGCCACGGCGTCGGAGATCATGGCGCTGCTGGGGCACGCGAGCCTTGCGACGAGTCAGAACTACATCGAAGCCACCGGGCGAGAGCGCCGGGCTGCCACCGCGAGCAACCGTACGTACCAGACGCTCGACAGAGTGCTCGACCCGTAGGGCTTTCTGGCTGGTCGCCGCATTCCCGCCGGGGCACGTTGTTTGAGCTTCTCGCCGCGGCCGGCCGAATGAGCGTTAGGTGGCGCCTGTGAGTTGGCGACGTGGGTGGGCCAGGTGCCGGTGTGCCGCTGTACGGGTGTGCGGGTAGGCGGTGGGCGGGTGGTGGTGGCGTGCCTCTGTGTGCCTGGGCGGTTGGAGTGGTGGCCGTTGGGTGAGTTCGACGGCGGCCGCGGGTGCTCCCCCGCTGGAGTGCGTCAGTTGCCGGGGGCGGGCGGGCGGACGAGCGGGCTGGTGCGGGGTGATCTGCCGGCGTTGGTGGGCGTGGAGGAACTGGGTCGTGATGCCGCCTGAGGTGCGGCAGAATGCGCCGCGACCGTGAGCTTGGAGGAGGTTGTGCTGAAGCGTCTTGTTGTGAAGTTGTCCGGAGCGGCGATTGCTGGGGACGGTGAGTTCGGGTTCAGCAGTGAGCGGTTGACGCACTTGGCCACCGAGGTGCTGGCGGCGCAGGCGACCGGAGTACAGGTGGCTGTGATCGTCGGTGGCGGCAATGTGTTTCGTGGGAATCGGGCCGAGGAGTGGGGTATCGATCGGGTCGAGGCGGACAACATCGGGATGTTGGGGACGGTGATCAACGCCGTGCTGCTGCGGGGGCGGATCGCGGCGCTGGGTGACGTGGACGTGCGGTTGATGACGGCGATTCCGATCGACAACCTGGCGGAGCCGTACATCCGGTTGCGGGCGATCCGGCATCTGGAGAAGGGGGCGATCGTGCTGCTCGGGTGTGGGAACGGGCAGCCGTTCACGACGACCGACTATCCGGCGGTGCAGCGGGCGGTGGAGCTCGGGGCCGATGGGTTGCTGGTCGCCAAGAACGGGGCCGACGGCATCTACGACGCGGACCCGAACAAGGTGCCGACGGCGCGGCGGTTCGAGCGGCTGGGGTATCAGGAGGTGATCGAGCGGGAGTTGCGGGTGATGGATCAGTCGGCGTTCATCCTGGCTCGGGATCACGGGCTGCCGTTGCATGTGTTCGACATCGACGCGGTGGGTGCGGCGGCGGCGATCTGTCGGGGTGAGCGGGTGGGGACGTTGGTCAGCTGAGGTAGTTCAGGTCTTCGGCGATGCGTTGAAGGTGGGTGTCGAACCAGTCGCCGTTGGCTTCGAGTTCGGCTCGGCAGACGATGGCTGACCAGAGAGCTCGGTAGAGGGCGAAGGTTCTCTGCAGGGCTGGGGTGAGGGTGAGGTTGTAGCCGTCGAGTACGGCGTGGGTGGCGGTGGGGCCGGCGATGGAGAAGCGGGCCAGGTCGTAGCGGGGGTCGCCGTACAGGGCGTCGCCCCAGTCGATGATGCCGGTGAGGGTGTTGTTGGCCGTGTAGAGGTGGCGGGGGTGGAGGTCGCCGTGGAGGAGGACCGGGTGGTGGGGTTCCAGGTCGGTGGCGTGGGTGTGGAGCAGGTCGATGAGCTGGGTGCGGTGCGCTTCTGGGAGCAGGCCGGCGGTGACCAGGCCGTCGAGTGCGTTCACCTCGGCGAGAAGGAAGCTGGACCAGGTGGTGTGGAGGGAGCCGGCGAGCGGGCCGTAGGCGTCGCCGGGTGATTGGTGGAGGGTGGCCAGGGTCTGGCCGGCTGCGGTGAGGACCTGTACGTCGGACGGGTCGACGGCGGTGCCGGGGACCTCGCGCAGGAGGAGCTGGTCGGTGTCGACGGCAACGACCTCGGGGGCCGGGACGCCGGCGTCGGTGGCCTGGCGGCAGGCTCGGGACTCGGCGACCACTCCGCGGCCGGACTTCAGGTAGTAGGTCTCCCCCGTGGTGCGGACGCGGAAGGTTTCGTTGCCTACGAAGCCTTGGGCGGGATCCAGGGACTTGATGGTTTCGGGGATGTGCCGGGACAGGTCAAGCATCGGTTCTCCGGGCCAGCAGGTACGCGTGCTCCTGCGGGATCTCCTCGTCGGCGGGGCGGGTGCCTTGGAACACGAAGGAGAACCCTGGGTAGTCGCGGCGGGCGACCTCGACCATGCCGGGTGAGAGGTCGACGCCGTACGGCGTGAGGCCGCGTCCCGCGAGGTACGGCGCGAGGCGGCCGGTGCCTGAGCCGATGTCGGCTACGTCGGCGCCCAGGGCGGCGCTGAGCACGTAGTCGCTGAAGAGGTCGAGCATCGCGCGCTCGGTCGGCATTCGGTCGAGGGCGCCGCGGACTGCCTCGACGTAGACCTCCGCGAGGGTGTCGTGGGCGGCGCGCAGTTCGTCGGTCTTCGAGTTCACCGGGCGAACCCTAGCGGCGGCCGCCGACAGCCGAAAACCGTTTGCCGCGGTCACCCGTGGCTGGTGTACTCCAAGGACTGTCCCGCAGCGAAGGAGTGCCGAGAGATGCGACCTCAGTTCATGTCCACCTCGTTCCGCACCCCCACCTGCACAAGGGACATGAAGCTGCGTGAAAGCACTGAACCTCGGAATTCTGGCGCATGTCGACGCCGGTAAGACCAGCCTGACCGAGCGGCTGCTGTACGCCGCCGGGGTCATCGACGCGGTCGGTAGCGTCGACGACGGCAGCACCCAGACCGACTCGCTCGCGCTCGAGCGGCAGCGTGGGATCACGATCAAGTCGGCCGTGGTCTCGTTCGCGCTCGGCGATCTCACCGTGAACCTGATCGACACCCCCGGCCACCCGGACTTCATCGCCGAGGTCGAACGGGTGCTCGGCGTGCTCGACGGCGCCGTGCTGGTGGTGTCGGCGGTCGAGGGTGTGCAGGCGCAGACCCGGATCCTGATGCGGACGCTGCAACGGTTGCGGATCCCGACGCTGATCTTCGTGAACAAGATCGACCGGGCGGGGGCTCGAAACGAGTCGCTCGTCGAGGAGCTCCGGGCGAAGCTGTCGCCGGATGTGGTGGCGATGGGGACGACCAACGCGATCGGGACCGCAGCGGCGGGCTTCACGCCGCAGCAAAGACCCGAAGGACTCGTCGACGTGCTCGCCGAGCACGATGAGCAGTTGCTGGCGGCGTACGTGGAGGACGAGAACGCGCTCTCCGACGACACGCTGAGGGTCGGGCTCGCCGAGCAGACGCGGCGGGCGGTGGTGCATCCGGTGTACTTCGGGTCGGCGATCACCGGCGCCGGGGTCGAGGCGTTGATCGACGGGATCCGGGAGTTGTTGCCTGCGCCGGAAGGAGATCTGGAGGCGCCGGTGGCCGGGTCGGTGTTCAAGGTCGAGCGCGGCGCGGCGGGTGAGAAGGTCGCGTACGTGCGGATGTTCAGCGGCGAGGTGCGGACGCGCGACCGGCTGCGGTTCCGTGGTGATCGGGAGGCGAAGGTCACGGCGATCAGCGTGTTCGACGGGGGTACGACGAGTACGCGGGCGAGCGTCGCGGCGGGGCAGATCGGGAAGCTGTGGGGGCTGGCGGAGGTCCGGATCGGCGACGAGCTCAGCACCACGTGCACCAGCGGTGAGAAGAGCAGGGAGAGCGCGTTCTTCGCTCCCCCGACGCTCGAGACCGTTGTGCTGCCGGCGAAAGCGTCCGATCGTGGGAACCTCCAGAGCGCGCTCTCCCAGCTCGCCGAGCAGGACCCGCTGATCAACCTGCGTCAGGACGACGTCCGCCAGGAGACCTCGGTCTCTCTCTACGGCGAGGTGCAGAAGGAGGTCATCCAGACCACCCTCGCCGCCGAGTACGGGCTCGACGTCGACTTCCGCGAGACCACCACGATCCACATCGAGCGCATCGACGGACCAGGCGCGGCGGTCGAGTTCAACAAGGTCGATCCGAACCCGTTCCTGGCGACCATCGGCCTCCGCGTCGAGCCGGCGCCACCAGGCGGAGGAGTCGACTTCGCCCTCGAGGTCGAGCTCGGGTCGATGCCGTACGCGTTCATCAAGGCGGTCGAGGAGACCGTCAAAGAGACGCTGCAGCAGGGATTGCGCGGCTGGGAGATCCCTGATGCCCGCGTCGTGATGACCCACTCGGGGTACTCAGCACGCCAGAGTCACGCCCACGCCGTCTTCGACAAGAGCATGTCGAGCACCGCCGGCGACTTCCGGCTGCTGACGCCGCTCGTCCTGACGACCGCGCTCCGCCAAGCCGGTACGACGGTGCACGAGCCGATGCACCGGTTCCAGCTGGAGCTCCCGACCGACACCGTCCGCGGTGTGCTGAGCGCCTTGGCCAAGCTGCGCGCGATCCCGCGGGTTCCCGCGCTCGACACCAACACGTCAGTGCTGGAGGGCGAGATCCCAGCGGCCGCGGTCTACCAGTTGGAGCAGCAACTTCCGGCGTTGACGAGGGGTGAGGGAGTGCTGGAGTCGGCGTTCGAGAGGTACCAGCCGGTGACCGGTGCGGTCCCGCGCAGGGAGCGCACCGATCACGATCCGCTGAACCGCAGGGAGTATCTGCTGCACGTGCTCCGGAGGGTCTAGACGAACAGGCAGAACGGGTGACCGGCCGGGTCGAGCAGGACCCGGACAGTCTCCTGCGGCTGGTACTCCGCGAGAACGGCGCCCTGGGCAACGGCGTGCTGCGTGGCCACGTCCAGGTCGTCGACCGCGATGTCCAGGTGCTGCGTCGCGTTCTGCGCGCCGGCGTCGGCCGGCCAGCGGGGTCGCTTCCACTGTTCCTCGTACTCGAAGTTCAGGGTGACCTCGCCGGATCCCTCGGCGGCGCGGATCTGGGCCCAGCCGTCGGCGGCCGGGTGTCCTTCGCGCGGTCCCTCGCTGGTCGTCACCGGCCGGCCGAGGAGCCGGGCGTAGAACACCGCGAGCGCCCGCGGGTCGGGCGCCATGATCGTCACCGAGGTGACCTGAAGACTCAGTCCGCTCATTGCCCAGACGCTACCAACGCCCACGGACAGTCCCGGCCGACTCTCAACCGCTGGAACAGCCGTCCACCAAGCGATCAGTCCGGTGTACGGCGACCGGTTGCGTCAGGCAATCACGTCGGCCGGCTTGGTCAGCTCCCGGACCAGCGCCCGGATGGTCAGATCGACCACCGCCCGCATGTTCACCGCGTCCTTGTCGAGCAGCCACTGCGTCTGCAGCCCGTCCATCGTCGCGATCACCGCCGAGGCCGCCCCGATCACCTCGGGATCGTCCATCGACCGATCCGTCGCATCCGCGACAGCACTCGTGATCATGTCCCGCAGCCCGGCGAACCGCCCGGCGAAGAAGTTCCGCGCCGGGTGCTTGTCGGTCACCGACTCCCCCAGCAGAACCGTGTAGGTCTGCACGATCCCCGGCCGCTTGCTGTTCTCCTCGGCGGTGTCCACCAGGTGCTCGAGCAGCGGCGCCCCACGCGGCGCGTGGTGTCCTTCGAGCTCGGCGACGTCGGCGTCGTCGCGGTACTCCAGCAGCGCGATCAGCAGCTGCTCCTTGGAGCCGAAGTGGTGCAGGACGCCGGCGTGCGTCATCCCGACCCGGTCCGCGATGTCCTGCAGCGAGCCGTTCGCGTAGCCGCGTTCGCCGAAGACCGTCATCGCCGCGTCGAGGATCTCCGCGCGGCGGCGGCCGGACCGTTTCTGCGGTCGTTGCGCCCGTCCGGCGCCCGACGCGGGCGGTGCCGGCCAGGTCTGCTCGTCGCTCATCCAAGACCTCCCGACCAGTCAGTAACCCTCGGCCCGAGCTTACGGCTCCGGCCCGATCGTCGCGCGCTCCCCCAGCACAGCCCGTGTCGGCCGCCGGCCCCCGCGCAGCCTCCCAGATCACCCTCCGCGACCGAAATCCGGCCTGGGAAGCCGTTTTCCTGACCGCATGCAATCAGATCAACTTTCTGAGCGGTAAGTAACGTTACCAAACAGTGATCTTTCAAGAACTTGCAAACCAGTAAGTAAGTCCTGCTTACTGTGCAGGACACGGCCCGGAACCACGCGGGCCGCAGGAGGAGAACCGATGACCGTTCAGACCGATCTCCACGGCACCGCCGGGAGCCACGGTGGTCCGTACCGCAGCCGCGTCACCCTGCTGACCGGCGCGACGTCCTGGACCCTGCACGCGCTCCCCGAGCGGATGCTGCGCCCGATCGTCGTCTCGGACGGCCCGATCGGCGTCCGCGGTGTCGACGAGGACACCCGCCCGTCGGCGCAGCTGCCGAGCCCGACCGCGCTGGCCGCCACCTGGGACCCGGCGCTGATCGCGCGGCTCGGCACGCTGATCGCCGGCGAGGCCCGCCGCAAGCGCGTCGACGTGGTCCTCTCCCCCGTGGTGAACCTCCAGCGCACCCCGTACGGCGGCCGCCACTTCGAGGCGTTCTCCGAGGACCCGCTGCTGACCGGCACGATCGCCGCGGAGTTCATCCGCGCGGTGCAGGCGCGTGGTGTCGCGGTCTGCGTGAAGCACTTCCTCGGCAACGAGTCCGAGACCGAGCGCACGTCGTACCTGGCGAAGATCGGTGAGCGGGCGCTGCGCGAGGTGTACCTGGCGCCGTTCGAGAAGGCGGTCCGCGAGGCCGGCGTGTGGAGCGTGATGGCCGCCTACAACGGCATCGACGACGGTTACGAGGCCTCGCCGGCGACCGAGCACTCGCGGCTCCTGAACGACGTTCTCAAGGGCGAGTGGGGTTTCGACGGCGTCGTGATCAGCGACTGGCTGGCGACTTCCTCGACGGTCGAGTCGGCGCTCGGCGGGCTCGACCTAGTGATGCCCGGTCCGGGCGGTCCGTGGGCCGAGGGGCTGGAGAAGGCGGTCGAGGAGGGACTCGTCCCGGAGTCCCTCCTCGACGACAAGGTCGACCGGATCGTCCGGCTCGGCACCCGCGTCGGAGCCGTCCCCGGTACGCCGGTCAGCGTCGACGCCGTCCAGCGGAACCTCCCGGTCATGCAGTCCACCCGCGAGCTGCTCCGCGAGACCGTCGCCCGCTCGATGGTTGTTCTGGGCAACAACGGGCTGCTCCCCCTGCCGGTCTCCACGGTCGGCACGGTCGCGCTGATCGGCCCGAACGCGCTCGACCCGTTCGTCCAGGGCGGCGGCAGCGCGTTCGTGACCGCGCCGTACCTGGCCTCGGTGCAGCAGGCGCTCCAGGACGTCCTCCCGTACGCCGTGGTCACGGCGGACCGCGGCACCTCGGCGTACGCGCACGCCCGGCCGATCGATCCGAGCCTGGTGACCACGCCGGACGGCGACCCGGGCTACTCGCTCACCTTCGTCGACGAGCACGACGTGCCGGTCGGCGAGGAGCGGATCGTCCCGGCCGACGAGAGCTGGAACCGGGAGGCGCCGCTCGGCGCGACCCGCGCCCGGATCCGCGCGGTCGTCACGCTGGACCGGCCGGGCGATCACCGGATCGGGGTCGGCGTCTCCGGGGCGCACACGATCCGTTTCGACGGCGAGGTCGCCTCGACGTCGACCACCTGGGCCGACCACGACGTCATCCTCGACTCGTCGGCCAACCACCCGAACGGCCCGGCGGCCGTCCTGTCCTCTGACGGCGGCCGCCGGGTAACCATCGAGTCCAACCAGCAGGTCGTCGACGCCGGTGCCTACGGCCGGTTCGTCCGGTTCCTGCTCCGCCACGACCTGCCCGGGCTGCCGCCCGACGAGGAGATCGAGCGGGCAGTCGCGGTCGCACAGGCCGCCGACACCGCGATCGTTGTCGTCGGCACCAACGAGGAGACCGAGTCCGAAGGCTGGGACCGGCGCGACCTCCAGCTGCCCGGGCGGCAGAACGAGCTGGTCGAGCGCGTGATCGCGGCCAACCCGCGCACAGTGGTGGTTGTGAACGCAGGTGCTCCCGTGATCCTCCCCTGGCTCGACAGCGCCGCCGCGGTCCTGTGGTGGTGGCTGCCGGGTCAGGAGGCCGGCAACGGCTTGGCGGACGCGCTGCTCGGGGTGACCGAGCCGAGCGGCCGCCTGCCGTGGACGCTGCCCGCGGCCGAGGCCGACGTACCGGTGAAGGAGACGACGCCGGTGGACGGCGTGCTCGACTACACCGAGGGCATCGACATCGGCTACCGCGGCTGGGAACGCCTCGACCGTACGCCGGCGCGCGAGTTCGGCTTCGGCCTGGGCTACGGCACCTGGCAGTACGACGGCATCGAGCTCCACGGCGGACCGGACGACCTCGTCGTCCAGGTCGCCCTCACGAACACCGGCTCCCGTCAGGCGCGGGAAGTCGTGCAGGTCTACCTCGAGGCACCGGACTCGCCGGTCGAGCGCCCGGTGCGCTGGCTGGCCGGTTTCGCGGCCGCCGAGCTCGCCGCGGGCGAGTCGGCGACGCTGCGGGTCCCGGTCGGGCGCCGTGCTCTCGAGACCTGGAACGTCGCACAGCACCGCTGGGAGATCCCCGAGGGGCGCTACGTGTTCCGCGCGGGCAGGTCCAGCCGTGATCTGCGGCTGTCCGCGACCGCATCCCTCAAGGACGCAGGCTGAGCGGCCGGTCCCAACCCAAGGAGGTACCAGGAAATGAACCGAACCGGAAAGCGGCTGACGGCGCTGGCCGCCGTGCCGCTGCTGCTCGCGGCGTTCGCCGCCTGCGGGTCGTCGGACGACTCGTCCGGCGGTAAGGCCGGCGAGAAGGTGGAGATCACCTTCCAGGAGCAGTTCAGCGACGCCGAGACGGCCCAGTTCGAGAAGCAACTGGCGAGCTTCTCGCAGGCCAACCCGAACATCACGGTGAAGCTGGTCCGTGACAACGACAAGAGCTACTACGACAAGCTGACCACGCAGATCGCCGGGGGCAAGGGGCCGGACGTCGTCCGGGTCGAGCCGCCGCGCGCGACGCAGTTCATCGCGTCGGGCTGGGCGCTGCCGCTGGACGACACCGTCCAGGCCAAGGAGTACTTCCCGGCCAGCCTCGAGCCGATCACCAAGGACGGCAAGCTGTACGGCGTACCGGCGGACCTGTCGGCGCTGGCGCTGTTCTACCGCACCGATCTGCTCAGCGCCGCCGGCATCAGCACCCCGCCGGCGACCTGGGACGAGTTCAGCGCCGCGGCGAAGAAGCTCACGAACGGCAAGGTGAAGGGCGCCGGTCTGTTCGGTGGCTGGGGCGGCTTCGAGTTCTACCCGTGGCTGTGGCAGTCGGGCGCGGACGTGCTGGACAAGGACCAGAAGACGGCCGTGTTCAACTCGCCGGAGGCGGTGAAGGCGCTGCAGCTGTGGGTCGACCTGCAGAAGGACGCGATGCCGGCCGGGATGGCGAGCGCGACCGAGGACGACCTGAAGGGCCCGTTCGTGTCCGGCACGCTGGGCATGATGACGTCGGGTCCGTGGATGATCCCGTCGCTGAAGTCGGCCGGGATCGACGGCAAGTGGGCGGTCGCGCCGCTGCCGAAGGACCAGCAGGAGGCGACGGTTCTCGGTGGGCTCGATCTGCTGGTGCTGAAGAACAGCAAGCACGCCGACGCCGCGAAGACGTTCGTGAAGTGGCTGATGGACGACGCGGTGCAGAAGGAGTGGGCGAGCGCGCTCGGCTACATCCCGGTCAAGACCGCCCTGTACGACGACCCGGTGTTCAAGGACGACAAGTACGTGAGCGCGTTCTCCGCGGTCCTGCAGCAGGCGCGGTCGCGCCCGTCGGTCCCGCAGGCCGGTGACATCGACACCGCGCTGGGCAACGCCGTCCAGGCGGCGCTGTCGGGCAAGAAGTCGCCGAAGGACGCGCTCGACGAGGCCGTCGAGGCGTCGAACAAGGCGCTGCAATGACCTCTGTGACACCAGCTCTCGCGGGTGGGGCCCACCGGTCCCACCCGCGGAGGCGGCGCCGCCGGGAGGCGCTCGCGCCGTACCTGTTCCTGGCTCCGGCGCTGCTCGCGGTCGCCGCGTTCGTCGTGTACCCGATCGGCACGGTCGCCGTGCAGAGCCTGTTCGACGTGAACCCGGTCAAGCACGAGGGCTGGGAGTTCGTCGGGGTCGAGAACTACACCCAGGCGTTCGGTGACCACCAGGTCTGGTCGGTGTTCGGCAACAGCGTGATCTGGACGGTGGGGTCGGTGGCCCTGCAGCTCGTGGTCGCGATGGCCGGAGCCCTGCTCCTGCAGCAGCTGGCCGGGGCCCGGATCCTGCGCGCGATCTTCGTGCTGCCGTGGGCGACGCCCGTGGTCGTCGGTGCGCTGGCCTGGAAGTTGCTGTACCAACCGGACTACGGGCTGATCAACCAGCTGCTCGGCGTGTTCGGTCTGTCGGGTCTGCAGGAGGCCTGGCTGTCCAACCCGAACACCGCGCTGGCCGCGGTGGTCATGGCGAACGTCTGGCGGGGCTTCCCGTTCATCATGGTCCTGCTGATCGCCGGGATGGCCTCCATCCCCGGTGAGGTCTACGAGGCCGCGGGGGTGGACGGGGCGTCCTGGACGCAGACCTTCCTCCGGATCACCGTGCCGCTGCTGAAGCCGATGCTGATGACCAGCACGCTGCTGGCGCTGATCTGGACCTTCAACAACTTCAGCTCGATCTACGTGATGACCGGCGGTGGGCCGGCCGGCTCCACCGACATCCTCACCACGTTCGTCTACAAGAGCGCGTTCTCCAGCTTCGACTTCGGCTACGCCTCGGCGCTGTCGATGATCCTGTTCGCGATCGTCGGCGCCGGCTCGGCCGTCTACATCCGTGCGTTCGGCAAGGAGGCGCTGTCGTGAGGCCGAAGCGCCTGCTGCTCTGGCTGGGGGCCGTGATCCTGGCGGTCTTCGCGCTGCTGCCGATGCTGGGGATCGTCGCGGACGCGTTCAAGACCCGTGAGGAGCTGTACCAGAGTCCGCACGCGCTGCTGCCGTCGCACCCGACGTTCGAGAACTTCACGTACGTCGTGAGCCGCGGCAACTTCGTCGCCTGGCTGGGCAACTCGCTGCTGGTCAGCGTGTGCACGGTCGCGATCGGGATCCTGATCGGCGTGATGGCGGGCTACGCGCTGTCGCGGTACCAGTTCCGCGGCCGGCTGGCGATCGTGGTCGGGCTGCTGGCCACCCAGATGTTCCCGTCGGTGCTGCTGATCATCCCGTTGTTCAGCATCGTGTCGAAGCTGAACCTGATCGACACGCCCTGGGCGCTGGTGCTGGCCCAGGTGAGCGCGTCCGCGCCGCTCGGGGCGTGGCTGATGAAGACCGCGTTCGACCAGGTCCCGAAGGAGATCGACGAGGCGGCCCGGATCGACGGCGCCGGCCAGTTCGGGGCGATGTGGTACGCCGCGCTGCCCGCGGCGCGGCCCGGTGTGGTTGCTGCCGGCATCTTCATCTTCATCGGGTCCTGGGAGGAGTTCACGTTCGCGCTGACGTTCACCAACAGCGACGAGCACCGGACGCTGCCGGTGGGCCTGTCGCAGCTGTCGAGCGCGTACGAGGTGTCGTGGAACCAGCTCGCGGCGATGTCGATCCTGGTCGCCATCCCGAGCATCGTCCTGTTCAGCGTCATTCAGAAGTGGCTGGTCGCGGGCAACGCGGCGGGAGGGGTGAAGGGATGAGCACGGTCACCGTGGCCGGCGGTCTGCTCCGGGTCGGCCGGGACGAGCTCCCGCTGATCGCCGGGGAGATCCAGTTCTGGCGGATGGAGCCGGAGACCTGGGAGCCCGCTGTGCGGGCCGCCCGGGCGGCCGGCGTGACGCTGATCAGCAGCTACCTGTCCTGGCGGCGGCACGAGCCGGAGCAGGGCCGGCTGGACTTCACCGGGCGCGACGACCCGCGGCTCGACGTACGGCGGTTCCTGCGGATCTGCGCCGACGCCGGTACGCTGGTGCAGCTCAAGCCCGGGCCGTGGATCTGTGCCGAGGAGCCCGGCGGGGGTTATCCCGACTGGTTGCTGGAGCGCACCGAGCTGCTGGTCCGCGACGACCAGGGCGAGATCGTGCTCGGGTACAACCCGCCGTTCCAGCACCCGATGCCGAGCTACGCCGACGAGCGCTACCTGTCCGTGGTCGAGGACTGGTTCGCCGCGGTCTGGGAGGCGATCGGCGACCAGGTGCACCCGCACGGTCCGGTCGTCGCGCTGCAGCTCGACAACGAGCCGAGTCTCTGCTTCCAGGACTCGCTCTACGGCTCGGACTACAGCGAGGCCTCGGTCACGGCGTACCGGGAGTGGATGCGCGATCGGCACGGCGACACCGGCACCGTCTGGCCGCCGCGCCGGCCGAGCCTCGACGGGCCGCCGTCGGCGCAGAGCCTCGAGGACTGGATCGCCTTCAAGACCGCCTCGACCACGCGCTACCTGGCGACGCTGAAGGCCATGCACGAGAAGCTCGGCGGCCAGGACCTGCTGTACACGGTGAACCTGGTGACGCATCCCGTGCACGACGTCCCGGTCGCGCACTCCGCCGTACGGCGTGAGGTCGGCGCGGCGACCGGCGAGGACCACTACTACATCCCGCCGCTCGACACCGCCGACATCCACCGCCTCGCGCGCTCGGCCGCGACGGCCCGGGCGGCCGGGGAACCGCTCCCGTGGATCCCCGAGCTGCAGGCCGGGATCTGGCGCTCCCCCGGCGAGCTCGTCGAGTACCCCGACCCGACGCCGCTGGAGCAGGAGGTCTGGTGGGGTGCGGCGGTCGCGCTCGGCTTCGCCGGGTTCAACCTCTACATGCTCGGCAACCGGGAGAACTGGGAGCTCGCGCCGCTGGAGAACGACGGCCGCCGGTCGGATTTCTTCGCGCCGATCGACCAGCTCGTCGGCCTGGCGCACCGGCGGCCCGAGGCGCTCACCGCGCCGGTCGTCCCGAGCGTGGTGGTCGCGTGGCACCGGCCCGACGCGCACGCGGCGTACTCGGTGACCGGGACGTCGCGGCTGCCCGACGTCGACTGGTACGACGAGGAGACGGCGGCGCCGTACCGGCTCTGGGAGCGGACGCTGCTGCAACTCACCGAGCGCGGGATGCCGTACGACCTGTGGGACACCGCGACGGAGCTGACGTCGCCGGTCGGGGTCCCGGTCGTGATCCCGCCGCGCTGCGGTGTCGACCCCGACCAGGTGGCGCGGTTGCGGGCCGAAGGCCGCACCGTCATCGAGGTCACCGATCAGCTGCCGGCCCTCCCCTCGCCCGCGCTGATCGGACCGGGCGGGCGGATCCCGAACACCCTGATCGGGATCCGCCCGCTGCCCGGGGAGCTGATCGTCCACGTCGTGCACTGGGGTGACGGCTTCGACGACTCCCTGCTCTACCTGCCCGGCGTACCGAACGGGACGCTGACCGACCTCACGTCTCCGCAGTCCACCCTGTTCCGTTTCGAGCACGCACCGCTGAAGCTCGTCCCCGGCCACCGCGTGTACGCCGTCACGGCCTGACCCCGCAGCACTCCGTCCGCCAGAGCGCCGAAGCGCTCCGGCTGCTCCGCTCTGCCCTGTTTCGCAGTCACCCACGTTGATAGTCAGCCTCACTGACTATAGTCACAGCCCGCTCCGGCGGGCCCGCCACTGGGAGGACCATGAAGTCACGATGGGTGGTCGCCGCCTCGGCAACCATCGCAGTCTCCGCAGCTCCACTGATCGCCCCCACGTCCCCAGCCCCGGCCTACGCCGCCCCGACCGGTACGCCGGTCGCGGTCACGGCGACCTCACTGGCCGGCGACCAGCTCACCGCGAAGGGCGGGCTGAACTTCACCGCGCTCTCGACCGTGCCGGACGTCCGGGTCGACGCGACCCGGCAGTTCCAGCCGATCGAGGGCTACGGCGCGACCTTCAACGAGGCCGGCTGGGACACGCTGAACAAGCCGAACGTCAGCTCGGCCCAGCGCACCCAGGTGATGTCGAAGCTGTTCAACCCGACCTCCGGCGCCGGGTTCACGATCGCCCGCACCCCGATCGGGTCCAGCGACTTCGCGCTGACCCACTACTCCTACGACGAGACCGCCGGCAACGTCGACGACTTCGCGCTGAGCAACTTCTCGGTCGCCCACGACGACGCCAACCTGGTGCCCTACATCCAGGCCGCCAAGGCCCAGGGCGCCTTCCGCCTGATGGCCTCGCCGTGGACGGCGCCCGGCTGGATGAAGGACAACAAGTCGCTGCTCGGCCAGAACCCGCTGATGCCCGGCGTGCTGCCCTACCTGGTCAAGCCGTCGGTCAACCCGCAGTACTACACGGCCTACGCCAACTACTTCCAGAAGTACGTCGCGGCCTACGCGGCCCGGGGCATCACCATCGACGACGTGTCGGTGCAGAACGAGCCGGAGAACCCGGCGGCGTTCGAGGCGACCAAGTGGGACTTCGACCAGATGTCCGACTTCGTCGGCAACTACCTCGGCCCGAGGTTCGCCGCGACCTCGACGAACACCAAGATCCGGATCTACGAGCACAACCAGGACCACTGGTACTACCCGGCCGACATGCTCCTCGACGCGGCCACCCGCGAGTACACCGGCGGTGTCGACTTCCACCCCTACGAGTGCGACTTCGGCCCGGCCGGCAACCGCCCGTACTGCGTCAACGGCAACGTGAACTTCCTCGAGCAGGTGAAACCCGGCTACTCGACCTGGATGAGCGAGCACACCGACCTCGGTCAGGCCGAGCCGGACAACTACATCCGCGACGAGAAGTGGGGTCGCGAACTGGTGGCCCAGACCAACGGCGGCCGGAACGCCTACATCTACTGGAACATGGTGCTGGACCAGAACGGTGGCCCGGTGACGCCGCTCAGCGCGCCGCAGGAGCCGCTGGTCGAGGTCGACACCAGCACGAACCCGGCGACGATCTCGTACCTGCCGAAGTACTACCAGCTCGGCCAGTTCTCGAAGTTCGTCAAGCCCGGCGCGCACCGGATCGCCGCCGAGGGCGGCAAGACCGGGTCGACCGTCGTCCAGACCGCGTTCGAGAACCCCGACGGGCAGCGGGTGCTGGTCGTGGTGAACAGCGGGCCGCAGCAGAACCTCACGGTCGGCGAGGACTCGGCCGGTTTCACCGCCACGCTCGCGGAGCACTCGACCACGACGTTCACCTGGAGCGGCGCCCGGACGTCGTACGCGATCGACGCCGGTGCGACCACCGGGTCGACCGACCACTCGGGCACCAAGTTCGATGCTGACGGCAACTTCACCGGCGGCTCGATCGCCAGTACGTCGGCCGCGATCGCGAACACGCCGGACGACGCGCTGTACCAGAAGACCCGCGACGGGAACTTCAGCTACGCGCTCACCGTGCCGAACGGGCGCTACCGGGTGACGCTGCAGCTCAGCGACAACACCTCCACCGGCGTCAACCAGCGCAAGTTCCAGCTGGCCGCGGAGGGCACGACGCTCCCCGACGTCATCGATCCGTGGGCCCTGGCCATGGGCGGCAAGACCGCGACGAGCAGCAAACCGGTCGAGGTGGCCGTCACCGACGGCACGCTCAACCTGTCCACGGTCGCGGTGACCGGGACACCGACCGTCGCGGGGATCATGGTGAACCCGCTGCCGGCCGTCGGGCAGCCGTTCAAGTCCACGGCCGTCGGGGCCGCCGGGTTCTCGCCGCTGAACACCGGGGTGCTCCCGGGCACGCTGTTCGGGGCCGACTACAACGACGGCGGCCAGGGTGCCGGGTACCAGATCGCGACCCGGACGATGTCGAACGTGTACCGGGACAAGGGCGTCAACACGGTGACCTCGACCGGGGACGGTGACTTCCCGACCGCGCCGGGCATCAACAACCTCGCCACCGGTGACCGGGTCAACTACACCGCGAACGTGCTCAGCGGCGGCAACTTCGACGTGCACGCCCGGGTCTCGTCGACCGTGAGCGCGCAGTTCCGGGTCGAGCTCGACGGGGTGTCGCTCGGGTCGCAGAGCTTCGCGAGCACCGGCGGTGGCTGGAGCACGATGTCGCTGTACGGCAAGCAGATCCCGGCCGGCGTGCACACGCTGACCTTCGTGGTCGAGTCCGGGACCGTCGCGCTGCACTACCTGGAAGGTTCCCGCGTCAACGAGATCGCCGCGGGCGCGGTGATCGAGGCCGAGGACTACGGGCCGGGCGGCTACGACACCGGGGCCAAGGACTCCAAGGGGTTCAACGACAACGCGACGTACCAGGGGCTCCCGCTGTACGGCTACTACCGCGGCGGTGACGTCGACCTCGAGCCCAGCTCGTCCGACGGCACCAAGCTGGAGAACTACGACATCGGCAACACCGAGAACGGGGAGTGGCTGCGCTACGACTTCTACACGCCGAACGCCGCGTCGTACACGATCAGTGCGCGGGTGGCCAGCGAGTTCACCTCCGGGCGGATCAGGTACGCCGTCGACCACCCGACCAATGTCGCGAACGTGGTCAGCCCGGCGCAACTCACGGTGCCGAACACCGGAGGCTGGCAGACCTGGATCGACATCGCCCAGCCGGTGAACCTGCCGGCCGGTGCGCACGCGCTGTACGTCCGGATCGAGACCGGCGGGTTCAACTTCGACCGGCTCACGATCACCCCGACCGGTCAGGGCTGGGCCAAGACGGTCAACCTCGGCGACAACTTCTCCGCCGGGCCGGGTGTGACGCAGTCGTCGTCGCCGAACTCGCGCGGCTACGTGAAGTCGGGGACGACGGTGACGATCAAGTGCGAGCGGGCGCGCTGGAACCAGGTCCAGTACCTGGCCGACACGCAGGGCCGGCGGGACACGACGTACGACGCGTCCTGCCCGGGTGACAAGAGCGAGAGCATCGCGAACGCGACCAACCCGACCGGGACGACCAGCACCGACGGCGACGAGATCGCCGAGGCGGCCAACGGGTACTCCGGCGGAGCCCCCGGCACCGGCGCCCTTGGTTCCGGCACTGACACGGTCACGGTCACGATCGGCGCCAACGACACCTACACGTCGACCGACACGCTGTGGACGGGCACGGTGCTCGGGCAGATGACGGCCTGCATCGCGCTCACGACCTGCGTGGACTCCGGTGGCAACCCGACCAACCACGGTCCGCGGGCCGGTGACATCTCGGCGACCGACACCACGCGCAACCTGCGCGCGGTCGTCGACCGGATCCGCGCGTACGCGCCGTCGGCGAAGATCCGGTTCGTCAGCTACCCGTCGGTCTTCGGCACCGGTTCGAGCGTCTCCTGCTCGGGCGGTACGGCGGCCTCCGGCAGCAAGCCGGACACGCGGTACAACCTGCAGACCAACGAGACGCAGTACCTGCAGGGCCTGCTGAACGCGCTCACCACGGCGCAGCAGACCGCACTCGGCAACATCCGTACGGCGCTCGGCCTGAGCACGACGCAGCTCAGCCTGGTCGACATCCGCACCGACTCGCAGTCGCACGGGGTCTGTGCACCGCTCAACCAGCGCTGGGTCGCGATCGGCGACGACACCTCGGCGGCCGTGCTGACGCCGAACCTGTCGATGTTCGCCCTGGAGGCGAGGAAGGTGAAGGGCACGCTCTGAGTTGACCGCGCTCGGCCGGGGTGGCGTTGCCCCGGCCGGGCGCCTTTCAGTCTGTGGTGAGCTGGATCGAGTGCGGGCGGAAGCCGTGCCGCTCGTACACGCGCAGGGCCCGCTCGTTGGAGGCGTAGGCGTCGACCTCCAGACGGGCGGCGCCGCGCTGCCGGGCCCAGTCGGCGAACGCCTCGATCAGCTGGCCGGCGCCTCCGCCGCCGCGGACCTCCGGGCGGACGTACATGCTGATCAGCTCCGCGCGGGGTGCGATCCACATCTCGCTCGCGGGGAGGAACTTGCCGATCAGGTGGCCGACGACCGCGTCGTCGGTCGTTGCCACGAGCACCAAGGACTCGGGGTCGGTGAGCAGGCCGCTCGCCCAGCCGCCGGCGTACGTCGCGGGCCAGGACTGGTTGCGGAGCGGGTCGCGCTGGGCGGCATCCTCGGCGAACAGCGCGGTGCAGGACGCGACGACGCCGTCCAGGTCGGCGGCGGTGGCGGTGCGGACGGTGATCATGGTCTCCTGCCGATGAGGGTGGTGGCGAAGTCGTCCTCGTCGGTGGTGATGGTGGGTTCCAGGCCGGCGTCCGCGAGGATCTGCGCGGCGACGGGTGCTTGGTCGGCGCTCGCCTCGGTGAAGAGGTGGCCGCCGGTCGACAGCCAGGTCGGCGCTTCGGCGGCGACCCGGCGCAGTAGGGAGAGGCCGTCGGGGCCGCCGTCGAGGGTGAGACGCGGTTCGTGGAGCCGGGCTTCGGCGGGGAGGAACTGGACGTCACCGGTCGGGACGTACGGGACGTTCGCGAGCAGGATGTCGATGCGGCCGTGGAGGCCGGTGGGAAGGGCGTCGTAGAGGTCGCCTTCGAGGACCTGTGCGGTGGGGAGGTTGCGGCGGGCGTTCCGGACGGCGGCCGGGTGCAGGTCGGCGGCGTAGAGGTCGACGCCTGGTACGGCGGTGGCGACGGCGAGCGCGAGGGCGCCGGAGCCGCAGCACAGGTCGACGACGACCGCGTCGGGGGTGCAGCGGGCGATGGCCTCGTCGACGAGGTGCTCGGTGCGGCGGCGGGGGACGAAGACGTCGGGGTCGATCAGGACGCGGACGCCGTGGAAGGAGGCCCAGCCGAGGACCTGTTCGAGCGGGAGGCCGGAGGTGCGTTGAGCGACCATTTGAGTGATCTGCTCGGGTGAGGTCGCGGTCGAGAGGATGAGGTCGGCCTCGTCCTCGGCGAAGACACAGCCTGCGGCGCGGAGAGCGGCGACCACCGGACTCAGGTCGGTGGTCGGGACTTGCTGGCTCGCGCCGGGCGGGAACTGCGGGGTGGGCAAGGGGCTACTCCTCCAGCTGTGGCTGCTGACGTAGCGACTCTGCCAGACGTTGGAGGGCAGGGTTCGGGCTGTCGGGGCTCCAGCAGGCGTGCAGCGTCACCGAGTGCGCGTCGGCGGCGTCGAGCTCGCGGTAACGCACGCCGTCGACACCCATCGCCATGATCGAGCGCGGCACCAGCGCGCACCCCAGCCCCGCGCGGACCAGCGCCAGCATCGTCGGGACCTGCGAGGCGAGCTGGCTGACGGCGTACCGGTTCATGCCGATCATCGCCGCGCAGATGTCGTGCAGGTAGCGCGAGCCCTCGGGGCTGTACCCGATGTACTCGTCGGTGACGTCGGCGAGCGTGACCGGCGCCGACCCGGAGGCGAGCTTGTGATCGGCCGGGACGGCGAGCACCAGGTCCTCGGTGTGCACCAGCAGCGACTCGAACCCGTCCGGGATCGGCGGCCGGACCAGGCCGAGGTCGATCTCCAGGTTCGCCAGCGCCTCGAACTGATCGGGGCTGACCAGCTCGGTCAGCTCGACGCTGACCGCGGGGATCCGCCGGTTCACCATCGCCAGGAAGTCGGCCAGTACGGCGTACGCCCCGATCGCCGTGAACGCGAGCCGCAGCGTCCCGGTCTGCCCGTCGGCCGCGCGCCGTGTCGCCTCCGGTGCGACCTCCAGCAGCGCGAGCACCCGGTGGCTGTGTTCCAGGAACACGCCGCCGGCCGCGGTCAGCCGCACTCCCCGGCCGGTCCGGTCGAACAGGTTCACGCCCAGAGAGCGCTCCAGCGCCTGGATCTGCCGGGTCAGCGGCGGCTGGGTCATGTTGAGGCGCTGCGCGGCGCGGCCGAAGTGCTGTTCCTCGGCGACCGCGACGAAGCCTTTGAGCTGCTGCAGTGACAGGTCCATGCGCCCTCGGTATCGATCGATGCGGAATCGGGCTTGGACGAGCATAACGGAAAGCCTTTACCTTCGAGCCAACCGACAGGTGAGGAGCCCAAGTGAGCAAGCTGGCCGTGGTGATGACGCCGGAGCGCGCCGAGGACGTGATCGACCCGGCGACCCGGGCGCTGATCGAGCAGCGGTTCGAGGTGACCTGGGCGCCCGAGATCAGCCCGGAAACGGTGGCCGCGCTCTCCCGTGACGCCGACGTCGTGCTCACCAGCTGGGGTACGCCGCACCTGAGCAAGGACATCTGGGCCGACGGCGCCGGGCCGAAGGCCGTCGCGCACGCGGCCGGGTCGGTCAAGAAGCTGGTCGACCCGGTGATCTTCGACCAGGGGGTCGCGGTCTTCACCGCCGGCGGCCGGATCGCGTGGTCGGTCGGCGAGTACTGCCTGGCCGCGATGCTGACGCTCGCGCGCCGGCTCCCCCGCTTCGACGGCGCGATCCGCGCCGGCGGCTGGAAGCAGACGGCGTACCGGGGTCACGAGCTGGCCGGCGCGAAGGTCGGCATCCTCGGCGCCAGCTCGACGGCCCGCGCGCTGATCACCCTGCTGAAGCCATTCGGGTGCGACATCGTCGTCTACGACCCGTACCTGAGCGACGAGCGCGCCGCCGGGCTCGGCGTCCGCCGGGCGGAGCTGGAGGAGACGCTGCAGGCGCGGTTCGTCAGCCTGCACGTGCCGAACGTTCCCGAGACCCAGGGCATGGTCACCCGCAAGCTGATCGAGCAGCTGCCCGACGGCGCGGTGGTCGTGAACTCGTCGCGTGGACCTGCGATCGACCAGGCGGCGCTGCTCGAGCACGCACTCGACGGCCGCATCTACGCCGCCCTCGACGTGTACGACCCGGAGCCGCCGACGTTCGACCAGAAGGTGCTGGAGGCACCCAATCTGCTGCTCACCCCGCACGTTGCCGGAGACACCGAAGAGGGCCACCTCGCGCTGGCCGGTCACGTGGTCGCCGACGTGATCCAGTACCTCGACCACGGCACCCACGGCCCGAGCTACGTCGACCCCGCGTCCTGGGCGATCCAGGCGTAAGGAGCCCGAAGATGTCACGAATCAGACAGGTCGAGGTGTTCGCCGTCGCGGTGCCGTTCGCGCGGCAGTTCGTGCTCGGCAGCGGCGCCGTCGGCAGCCCGGACCAGCGGCCCGACCAGGCCGGCGCGGTCGTGTTCGTGAAGCTGACCACCGAGGACGGCGTGGTCGGCTGGGGAGAGCAGAGAGCGCTCCCCAGCTGGAGCTACGAGACCGCCGAGACGATCGCGGTCGTGATCAGGCGGCACCTGACGCCGATCCTGCTCGAGCTCACGCCGTACGACGTGGAGCTGTTCCACCAGCAGGCGGCCAAGCGGCTCAGCCCGGCGGTGTCGAACGGCTTCCCGTTCGCCCGCGCGGCGGTCGACCTGGCGATGCACGACGCGGCCGGGAAGCTGGCCGGCGTACCGGTGCACGCGTTGCTCGGCGGGAAGGTGCACGACGAGATCCCGCTCTGCTCGGCGATCGGGGTCGGTGCACCGGAGACCGTGCGCGAGCACGCGCAGCAGTCGTCGGACTATGCGGCGTACAAGGTGAAGATCGGGGGTGACCCCGACCAGGACGCCGCGATCATCGAGGCGGTCGCCGAGGTCGCGGGCACCAAGCCGCTGTGGCTCGACGCGAACCAGTCCTACCGGCCGAGCGCGCTCAAGCAGCTGCTCGACCGGACCCGGGACATCCGCACGATCCACTGCGTCGAGCAGCCGGTGCCGAGCACCGACCTGCTGGCGATGCGCCGGCTGCGCGGGCTGATCGACCTGCCGGTCGCGATCGACGAGGGCAGCTTCACCGCGCAGGACCTGGCCCGGGCGATCCAGCTCGACGCCGCGGACCTGGTAGTCGTGAAGGTCTGCAAGTCCGGTGGTCTGCGGGCCGCGCTGAAGACCGCGCAGGTCGCGCTCTCCGGCGGTCTGGAGATTCTCTCCAGCGGCCTGACCGACTGCGGGATCGGCTTCGCGGCCGCGCTGCACGTGTTCAGCCAGCTGGAGCTGGCACTGCCCGCCGAGCTGAACGGGCCGGAGCTGCTGTCCGACCTGTACGTCGAGGGCCTGACCATCACCAAGGCCGTCGCGACGGTCCCCACCGCCCCTGGCCTGGGCGTCGTGGTCGACGAGGAGCGGATCCGCGCCGAGTCGATCGACCTGCTCTTCACCTGAGGAGTCCCCTGATGCAACCCCAGCTGTCCCGCCGCAGCGTGCTCAAGCTGACCGGCCTGGCCGGACTGGGAGCAGCAGCCGCCGGCTGCTCCTCCGGTCCACGACAAGGCGCCGCGGCCTGGGCCATGTGGTCCAGCAGCCCGGCCGAACGCAAGGTGTGGGACGACTTCAGCGCGTACGTCGAACGCGAGCTGAAGGTCGAGTCCGTGCCCACCCTGACCCCGTCCGGCGGTTACCCGACCAAACTCGACCTGCAGCTGGTCAGCGGCACCGCGGGCCTGGTGACCGCGCTGAACGGCTGGCTGATCCCGACCTACGCCGCGCGCGGCGCGCACCGGCCGCTCGACGACCTGATCGAGGGCGACCCCGACTTCGACCTCGACGACTTCTACCAGCCGATCCGCGACATCAGCTCGTTCAACGACCAGACCTACGCGATCGGCTTCGACGTCGCGCCGACGGTGATCTACTACAACAAGACCCTGCTGGCGAAGAAGGGCATCCCGGCACCGTCGCCGACCGTGCCGATGTCGTGGGCGACGTTCCGCGACCTGGCCAAGGAGCTGACCGGTCCCGACCAGTTCGGCTTCACCTGTGCGCCGTCGATCGACGACCTGGTCTCGTGGATCTACTGCGCCGGCGGCAACGTGATGAACGAGGCCTGGGACAAGAGCGCGCTGAACGCTCCCGAGGCGATGGAGGCCGTGCAGTACGTCGTCGACCTGTTCGTGAAGGACAAGGTGACGCCGCCGATCGCGAACCTGGTCACCGAGAGCTCGCTGGCCAACTTCATGGAGGGCAACGTCGCCTTCATGCACAACGGGCCCTGGCAGGTCGTGAACGTGCGGAAGGCCAAGTTCGACTGGGACATCATGCCCTTCCCGGCCGGCGCCGCCGGCAGCACGCCGCGGGTCTCCGGGTCGAGCTTCGCGATCCCGGCCAAGGTCAAGGGCGCCGACCTCGACCTCGCCTGGAAGCTGCTGAAGACGCTCACCAGCAAGGGCGCCCTGGACATCTACGCCAAAGCCGGCCGCAACAACCCGGCCCGGTTGTCGGCGGGCAGCGCGTTCAAGCCGCCGCCGGACAATCTCGGCATCGTGCAGGACATCCTGGCCGGCAAGATCGCCGGCGGTCACCCGTTCGACGTGACCACGAACTGGAACCAGGTCAAGCAGCTGCTCGGCCAGGACCTGCCGCGGACGTTCCTCGGGCAGGTCCCGGTCCGGGAGGCGATCGACGGGCTGACGCCGCGGCTGGACGTCCTGATGCAGCAGCACCAGGACAACGTCCGCCAGGCCTCGGCCAGGAAGGGATGACCGGCATGGCTGTCGACACACTCCCTGCCGCAACAACAACTCGCCGGCCGGACCAGCGGGCCGCGAAGAAGCCGAAGAACAAAGAGGCGCTCACCGCCTGGTTGTTCATCCTGCCCAGCCTGATCGGGTTCCTGATCTTCACCGCCGGCCCGGTGCTCGCGGCCGGCGTGATCAGCCTGCTGAACTGGAACCTGTTCAGCTCCCCCACCTGGGCCGGGCTGAAGAACTTCGCCCGGCTCGGCCCCGACCCGACGTTCTGGTCGGCGCTCGGCAACACGGCGTACTTCACCTTCGTCAGCGTCCCGGTGACCATCGTGGTCAGCCTCGCGCTGGCGCTGCTGCTCAACGAGGGCGTCCGCCGGATCGCGGTCTTCCGCTCGCTACTGCTGTTGCCGTACGCAACGATCACGGTGGCGGTCGCGTTCGTCTGGATCTGGCTCTACATCCCGCACGACGGCCTGGTGAACGCCGTGCTCGGGCTGGTCGGGATCGACGGCCCGAAGTGGCTGATCTCGGACAACTGGGCGATGCCCGCGCTGATCGCGATGAGCGTCTGGAAGAGCTTCGGGTTCGGCATGGTCGTCTTCCTGGCCGGCCTGCAGGCGATCCCCCAGCAGCTCTACGAGGCCGCGAAGGTCGACGGCAGCAACGCGTGGCAGACCTTCCGCAGCGTCACGCTGCCGATGCTGTCCCCGGCACTGTTCTTCGTCGTGGTGACGTCGATCATCGGGTCGTTCCAGGTCTTCGACCAGGCACTCATCATGACCAACGGCGGTCCGGGATCGCGCACCACCACGCTGGTCATGTACATCTACCGGACCGGCTTCGAGAACTACGACCAGGGGTACGCCGCGGCGCAGTCGCTGGTCCTGTTCGGCTTCATCGTGGTGATCACCGCGGCCCAGTTCCTGCTCCAGCGGAGGCTCGTCCACTATGACAACTAACGCGCTCGCTCCGTTGCGGAGCAACCCGGTCGCCACTCGCAAACTGATCGTCTTCGCGTGTTTCGTGGTGACGGCGGTGACACTGGTCCCGGTCGTGATGATGGTGCTGGTCGCGTTCCAGTCCGACGCCGAGTCGATGGCCGCGCGGCCGTCGTTCTGGCCGAGCACCTGGCACCCGGAGAACCTGACCCGCGCGTTCGACCTGGTCCCGCTCGGCCGGTACCTGGTGAACACGGTGATCTTCGCCGCCGGGACGACGCTGCTGGAGACCGTCACCGCGGCGCTCGCGGCGTACGCGTTCGCCCGGCTGCAGTTCCCCGGCCGGACCTGGCTGTTCGGCATCTACCTGGCCACGCTGATGATCCCGTCGCAGGTGACGCTGATCCCGCAGTTCGTGCTGGTCGCGAAGATGCACGGGATCGACACCTGGCCGGGGATGATCCTGCCGCACGCGTTCACCGCTCTCGGTGTCTTCCTGCTCAGGCAGTTCTTTCTCGGCATCCCCCGCGACTACGAGGAGGCCGCCCGGCTGGACGGCGCCAACCGGTGGCAGGCGTTCGTCCGGGTGATCGTGCCGCTGGCCGTGCCGGCGATCGCGACGCTGGCGGTGTTCAAGTTCATCGGCCAGTGGAACAACCTGCTCTGGCCGCTGGTCATCTCCAACAGCGAGGCGACCCGTACGGCGGCCGTCGGGCTGCAGGTGTTCCAGGACACCAACGGCACCCAGTGGAACCTGTTGCTGATGGCAGCGACCATCACGACCGTGCCGCTGATCGTGCTCTTCTTCCTCACCCAACGCTGGTTCGTCAAGGGCATCACCATGAGTGGACTCGGAGGCCGCTGAACCCATGAACTACATCTGGTCCGTCTTCACCAAACCCTGGGCCGAGCTGCCCGGCACCGAGCTCGGCGAGCTCGTCGCCGGACTCGGCTTCGGCGGCGCGGAGATCCCCGTCCGCGACACCGCGTACGTGACCCCGGCGAGCGCCGAGAAGGCGCTGCCGGAGTTCACCGAGCAGCTCCGGGCCGCGGGGGTCGAGCCGATCAGCATCGCCAGTGGGCTCGAGGAGTCGACCTTCGCGGCGGCCGCCGCGGCCGGGGTGCCGATGATCCGGATCATGGCGTCGCTCGGCGACGACGGGTACGCCGCCTCGGTACGGCGCAACCGGGCCGAGCTGGAGGCGGCGGCCGGGTTCGCGCGGCAGTACGGCGTACAGGTCGGGGTGCAGCCGCACCACGGGAAGTTCGTCGCGTCGACGCTCGGGGTCGTGCAACTGCTCGACGGGCTGCCGGAGGAGTTCAAGGTCGTGTGGGACGCGGCGCACGACGTACTGGCCGGCGACGATCCGAAGATCACGCTGGAGCTGGCCAAGGACCGGCTCGGGATCGTGAACCTGAAGAACGTCACCTACATCCCGACCGAGCCGGGCAGCGACGTCGGTGGCGCCTGGAAGCCGTGGTTCGTCCAGGGCGCCGACGGCCTCGCGAACTGGTCGAGCGCGTTCGCGAGCCTCGAAGCACTGGGCTGGGACGGCCCGATCTGCCTGACCGGTCAGTACTCCGACCCGGCGATCCCCGTCGCCGACCGGCTGCGGATCGACCTGAAGGCAGCGCGGACCGCAGCGCAGCAGTAGCCGTCGTCAGGAGCCGGTGTCGAGCGGATGGCACCGGCTCCGACGTAGCCTCGAAACCCATCGAGGAGGCCACGTGAAATACATGCTGCTGATCTACGGCAACGACCAGACCTGGAAGGCCCTGGAGGCCGAGGGGATGGAGGCGGTGCACGACGTGCACCGGGCGGTCCTGGCCGAGACCAGGGCCAGTGGCGAGTTCGTCGCCGCGGACGGCCTGACGCTCGACAACGCCCGCGTCGTCCAGATCCGCAACGACGCCCCGGCGGTCACCGACGGGCCGTTCACCGAGGCCAAGGAAGTGCTGGCCGGCTACTACTTGCTCGACTGCACCCTGGAACGGGCCACCGAGCTCGCCGGCCGGCTGGTCGAGGCGAAGTACTCGCCGATCGAGGTGCGAGCACTGACCCAGCCGTTCGAGGAGTAGAAGTCTTTCCAGTGACTTGCCGGGCTCAGCTCGGCGTTGACCTGAGACCGGCGAGTCACTGCTGCAGCCGGGTGTTCTAGCTCGGATACGCCGGCGCGAGGATGACCCCACCTGTGGCGGGCTGATCACCCATCCCACGGCCACCCGTCACGAACACCGTCGCGCCCGGCTTCGGTGCCTGCGCACCGTCGTCGAGACGCAGTGTGGTGGTCAGACCGTTGCTCAAGGTCAGAACCGCCACGCGTCGCGGCCGCCCGGTGCGGATCGACGAGCTCACCTCGTGGATGCCGGTGCAGACCGCTGGTTGGATCGAAGCCCTGCCGAGCGTTGACGTGCCGTGACTCCTCACATCACGGCGCTGCTCGGCGAGCCGCCTCATGGCTGACACAGATCCCCCTCCTCATTGGGTCCCCCGAGGGACTAGTTGAATACTGCAACAGGTCCCATCACTCCTCACAGTGACAGAGCCATCGCAGCAGCCTTGCTGACTGTGAGGAGGTTTTCAAGGGGATGTGAGGATTACTGGCCGCCGAAGCCGGTGGTGGCGATGCCCTTGATGATCTGGCGCTGGAAGAAAAGGAACACCAGGACCAGTGGTAATGCGGCCAGCAGTGCGGAGGCCATGTTCTGCGCGTACTGCAGGCCGTACGCGCTCTTCACGGTCTGCAGACCGACCGGCAGCGTCATCAGGTCGGCGTCGGTGGTGACGATGAACGGCCACAGGAAGTTGTTCCACGCACCGATGAACACGAAGATCGCCACCGCGGCGAGAATTGGCCGCGACAACGGCAGCACGATCGACCAGAACACCCGCAGCCGGTTGGCCCCGTCGACCCGGGCGGCGTCCTCGAGCTCGACCGGAATCTGGTCGAAGAATCGCTTCAGGATCAGCACCATCGCCGGCGCAAACGCTTGCGGGAGAATGATTCCCCAATAGGTGTCGACCAGGTCGAAGGCGAGCATCTGCCGAAACAGCGGAACGATCAGCAACTGCGGCGGAATGATGATGGCGGCGATGATCGCGCCGTACAGCCAGCGCCGGCCGCGGAAATCGATCCGGGAGAACGCGTAACCGGCCAGTGCGGAGGTCGCGACGGTCACGAACGTGATCAGCACCGAGGTGAACAGGCTGTTCCATGCCCAGAGCGGAATATCGCCCGCCGTGAGCACCTTGCGGTAGGCCTCGAAGCTGAAACCGTCCGGCGGCGACAGGCTCAGCGTCGACGCACCGGCGTCGGCCTCGCTCTTCAGCGACGTCAGCACCGCCCAGAAGAACGGCACCAGCCAGGTCGCCGCGAGGAACGCGAGCACCAGCAGAGCGACCAGCCGCGAGACGCTCCAGGGGTTCTCCCCCGGCTTGTGACCTTGTCTGTACACCGTGCTCACTGGGCGCTCCTGCGGTTGATCAGCTTGTACTGTGCGATCGAGATCAGCACGATGATCGCGAAGAAGAGGTACGAGATCGCCGACGAGTAGCCGAACCGGTAGCCGGTGAAGCCGGCCTCGTAGATGTACTGCACGATCGAGCGGGTCGACCCGGCCGGGCCGCCGTTGGTGAGCATGTAGATCTGGTCGAAGACCTTCAGCGAGGCCAGCACCTGCAGCGTCACGATCAGCGCGGTGGTCGGCGCGAGCTGCGGGATCACGATCGAGAACAGCTGCCGCCACTTGCCGGCGCCGTCGATCGCGGCCGCCTCGAACTGCTGCTCGGGGATGTTCTGCAGGGCGGCCAGGTAGAGCAGGAAGTTGAACCCGATCGTCCACCACAGCGTGGTCAGCACCACCGAGATCATCGCCACGTTCGGGTCCTGCAGCCAGGCCACCGGCGCGATCCCGAACTCGGCCAGCACCCCGTTGATCAGCCCGAGCTTCGGGTTGTACATCCATGACCAGAACAGCACCACGACCGTCGAGGCGAGCAGGTACGGCAGGAAGAACGACAGCCGCCACAGCCACCGGCCGGGCAGCCCGAGGTTGACCAGCAGCGCGAACGCCAGCGACAGCACCACCAGCGGCACCGTGCTGAGCAGCGTGAACCACAGCGTGTTGCCGAACGACTTCCACATGTCCGGGTCGCCGAGCGCCTCGGCGAAGTTCGCGAACCCGATCAGTTCGCCGTTCGCGCCGGTCAGGGTCTCACCGGTGAAGCTCAGGTACAGGCCGTAGACGGCCGGGACGACCAGGAACAGGCCGAAGAGCACCGCGAACGGCGCCGCGAAGGCCCACCCGGTCAGCGACTCGCCGCGCTTGGCCCGGACCCGGCCCGTACTGTTGCCGTCCGCAACCACCAGGTCGGCGGCGGGGCTGTCGACTGCTGTCGGCATCGTGATCTCCGTTCGTCGCTCAGACCGGTTGCGGGCGGTCGAGCAGCTTGTTCAGCCGCTGCACGAACCCGTCGAAACCGGCCGCCGGGTCCCCGCTGCCGAGGTAGACGTTCTGCACGTTCTCCGCGAAGTAGCCGGTGAAGTCACTGCCGGCGCCGCTGAACCAGACGTCCGGGTCGTAGTTCACGTACGCCGGGATGCCGACGTAGTTCGACTGCGGTTTGAGCTCCAGGTACTCCGCGCTCTTCACCACCGGCTGGTACGCCGGGATGTGGCCGGCCCCGGCCCACTTCACCGAGCGCTTCAGGATCTCCGCGACCAGCTGGTAGGTGTAGCGGCGCCGCCCGGGGTCGGTCTTGGACTGGCGGGGCAGCACGAACGTGTGCGAGTCGGCGTACGCCGCCTGCTGCCCGAACAGCGTCGGAATCGGCATCGCGTCGAACGGCATCTTGGAGTCCTTCAGCACCGGCAGCTCCCAGACGCCGCCGAACAGCATCCCGCTCTCGCCGTGCAGGAACTCGCTGACCGCCGTCCCTCCGTCGCCGCTGCGGGTCGCGATCGTGTCGTTGAGCAACGACTGCACGAACTTCAGCGCCGTCACCGCGGCGTCCTGGTCGACCTCGGCCTTGGTGCCGGGGACGAGCTTCATCTCCGCGCCGGTCTGACGGTAGAAGGTGTAGAACAGCCGCCACATCTGCGACGGGTCACCGAGGTAGCCGTACGACAGCCCGTGCTTGCCGGTGACCTTCTGCAGTTTGGTCGCGACCTCGGTGAACTCCTCGGCGCTGTCCAGCGTCGCCAGCGAGTCGGTGACACCGGCCTTCGCGGCGTGCTCGGTGTTGTAGTAGAGCACGAACGGGTGGGTGTCGAGCGCGATCGAGTAGAGCTTGCCGTCGTACAGGCCCTTCTGCCAGACCAGTGGCGGGAAGTCGCTCTCCTTGAGGCCGACCTCGGCGAGCAGGTCGAGGTCCCACGGCTCCAGCAGTCCGCCGGGCGCGTAGCCGGCGATCCGGGAGGCGTGCATGATCGCGAGGTCGGGAGCACGGCCGCCGGCCGAGGCCATCGCCAGCTTCGTGTAGTACGGCGGACCCCACGCGAGCACGGTCTGCTTGGCGTGGAACCCGGCGTTGAGCCCGTTCACCGCGTCGACCAGGCCGGCCATCACGATGCCGTCGCCACCGGTCATCAGGTGCCAGTAGTTGAGCTCGGTGCCGGAGTCGCGGCTGCCCGGCGAGCAGCCGAGCAGCAGGCTTCCGCCGGCCAGCGCGGCCGCTCCGGAGAGCAGGCGGCGGCGGGAGAAATGTCGGTCGGACGAAGTCATGGGGGCAGTCTCCTTCGCAGGCGGCACCGATCATTACATCGTTGCAATGCGCTGACAAGGGCTAGCCGTCATGGTTTTTGTCGAAACGTGTTCGCTAGCGTGCGGTGCTGGCGCGCTCGACCAGCCGATGCGGTACGACGACCCGCCGCGGCTGCGCGGACCGGTCGGCCATCCGCTCTCCCAGCAGGTCCAGCGCCGCCTCGACGAAGGCCCGCCGGTCGAAATCGACGGTTGAAAGTGGCGGCACGGTGAACCGGCTCTCCAGGATGTTGTCGAACCCGGCGACCGCACAGTCGGCCGGTACGGCGACGCCGGCCGACCACAGCGCCGACAGCGTCCCGGTGGCGATCGTGTCGGTGAAGCAGAAGATCGCGTCCGGCGGCTCGTGGTCGTCCAGGTAGCGCCCGACGACGGCCGCGGCGCCCTCGGGGCTCCAGCGGTCGAGGGCGATCTCGAGCGCGGGGTCGTGGAGACCTGCGGCGGTCAGGACCTCGCGGTAGCCGATCAGCCGCAGCCGGGCGGCCGCCGTACCGGCGGAGTCGGTACGGCCGCCGACGCGGCCCTTCAGTTCCGGCGTACCGACGGCGGCGATCCGGCGGTAGCCCTGGTCGACCAGGTGCTGGGTCATGTCGCGCGCGGCCGCGACGTTGTCGATGCAGACCTGGCTCACGACGTCCTGGTCCACGTCGCCGATCAGTACGACGGGCGGCAGCGGACCGGCCGACGTCACCGCGCTGTCGTCGAGGTTGACCGGGTTGAGGATCAGCCCGTCGATCTGGTGCGAGCGCGCCTTGGAGAGCAGGTCGTACTCGCGGTCCGGCTCGGCCGCGGTCTGCTCGATCTGGACTCCCCAGCCGCGCTCGTGGGCGAGCTCGACGACCAGGTGGGTGATCTCGGCCGAGTACGGCCGGAGCAGGTCGGGCAGCGCGAGCCCGATCATTCCCGAGCGCCCGTTGCGCAGCCCGCGGGCGCTCAGGTTCGGGACGTAGTCGAGCTCGCTGAGCGCCTGCTCGACCTTGGCCCGGGTCTCCGGCCGGACGAACACGACACCGTTGATCACGTTGGAGACCGTCTTCGGGGACACTCCCGCCCGCCGGGCGACGTCCTTGACCGTGGCACGCATGGGACCGATTCTCACACCAAAGTCTTCACGGGCGGTTCAATGTCAGAATTAAATGTATGTCTTCTGACGAGATCGCCGACAGCCACGACGTGATCCAGGTGCGCGGAGCGCGCGAGAACAACCTCAGCGGGGTGTCGCTGGACATCCCCAAGCGGCGGCTGACCGTCTTCACCGGCGTGTCCGGCTCCGGGAAGTCCTCGCTGGTGTTCGGGACGATCGCCGCCGAGTCGCAGCGGCTGATCAACGAGACCTACACCGCCTTCGTGCAGAACTTCATGCCGAGCCTGTCCCGGCCCGACGTCGACTCGTTGCGCAACCTGAGCGCCGCGATCATCGTCGACCAGGAACGGATCGGCGCCAACGCCCGCTCCACGGTGGGCACCGCCACCGACGCGCACACCATGCTGCGGATCCTGTTCAGCCGGATCGGTACGCCGGCGGCCGGCCCGCCCTCGGCCTTCAGCTTCAACCGGGCCGAAGGCATGTGCCTGACCTGCGAGGGGCTCGGCAAGGCCACCGAGATCGACCTCGACGAGCTGGTCGACCGCGACCGGTCGCTCAACCAGGACCCGATCAAGGCGCCCGGGTACGGCGCCGACACCTGGTACTGGCAGCTGTTCGCGGCGGTTTTCGACCCCGACCTGCCGCTGCGCGACTACCCGGCCGAGCAGTGGGAGCGGTTCCTGTACTCGCCGCCGACCAAGGTGAAGGTCGGCAAGAGCAACCTCACTTTCGAGGGGCTGGCGAGCAAGGTGAAGAAGCAGTACCTGGGCAAGGACCGCGACACCATGCAGAACGCCGCGCGGGCCTTCGCCGACCGGGCGCTGAAGCTCGGGCCGTGCCCGGACTGCGGCGGCGCCCGGCTCAACGAGGCGGCGCGCGCCGTCCGGATCGACGGCGTCGGGATCACCGAGTGCTCGGCGATGCAGATCAGCGACCTGGCCCAGTTCGTCCGCGGGATCGACGACCCGTCGGTCGGGCCGATGCTGCAGGGGCTGCGCGAGACGCTCGACTCGATGGTCGACATCGGGCTGGGCTACCTGAGCCTGAACCGCGAGTCCGGGACGCTGTCCGGCGGCGAGGCCCAGCGGGTGAAGCTGGTCCGGCACCTCGGGTCGGCGCTGACCGACGTCACCTACGTGTTCGACGAGCCGACCGTCGGGCTGCACCCGCACGACATCCAGCGGATGAACGAGCTGCTGATCCAGCTCAAGACCAAGGGCAACACCGTGCTCGTCGTCGAGCACAAGCCGGAGACGATCCGGATCGCCGACCACGTCGTCGACCTCGGTCCTGGCGCCGGTCTGGCCGGCGGCCGGCTCTGCTACGCCGGCGACGTGAAGGGGCTGCTGAAATCCGGCACGCTCACCGGCCGGTACCTCGACCACAAGATCGGCCTGCGCGAAGACGTCCGTACGCCGACCAGCAGCCTGCGCATCGAGGGCGCGAACCTGCACAACCTGCAGAACGTCAGCGTCGACGTACCGCTCGGCGTACTGACCGTCGTCACCGGCGTCGCCGGGTCCGGTAAGAGCTCGCTCATCCACGGCTCGCTGGCCGACCGCGACGGCGTGATCGTCGCCGGGCAGGACCCCATCCGGGGATCGCGGCGCAGCAACCCAGCGACGTACACGGGACTGCTGGACCCGATCCGCGCCGAGTTCGCCAAGGCGAACAAGGTGAAGCCGGGGCTGTTCAGCGCGAACTCGGTCGGGGCCTGCCAGACCTGCAAGGGCATCGGGCTGGTCTACACCGATCTCGGGATGATGGCCGAGGTGTCGTCGGTGTGCGAGCAGTGCAACGGCGCCCGGTTCACGCCCGAGGTGCTGGCGCTGCAGCTGCGCGGGAAGAACATCAGCGAGGTGCTGAGGATGACGGTCACCGAGGCGCGCGACTTCTTCGCCAAGGGCCCGTCGCGGACGATCCTGGACCGGCTCAGCTCGGTCGGGCTCGGCTACATCAGCCTCGGGCAGCCGCTGACCACCCTGTCCGGCGGTGAGCGGCAGCGGATGAAGCTCGCGATCAACATGAGCAAGCGCGGCTCGATCTACATCCTCGACGAGCCGACCACCGGGCTGCACCTGGCCGACGTCGACCAGTTGCTGACGATGCTCGACGAGCTGGTCGACGACGGCAACACGGTGATCGTGATCGAGCACCACCAGGCGGTGATGGCGCACGCGGACTGGCTGATCGACCTCGGCCCGGGCGCCGGTCACGACGGCGGCCAGATCGTCTTCGAGGGCACGCCGGCCGACCTGGTCGAGTCGAGCGCGTCGCTGACCGCCGAGCACCTGCGTCAGTACGTCGCGGCCTCCGCGGCGACCGACTCGATCAACGCTCTCCAGCTCTCGTAGTCGCCGGGGGCAGGGTCCGTCTGGCTCAGCACCAGGCGGGCTCCGCCGTTGCCGTCGCGCAGCGTCAGCTCGGCTCCGTTCACCTTCAGCTCGTCGCCCTCGGGCGGGTCGACGTCGAGCTGCTTGGCGAGCCGGGGCCAGACGTCCTCCTTCGGCGCGGTCAGCTGACGCTCGAAGTACAGCGATCCGTCCGGCCGCCGCTCCCCCGCGTCCAGGCCGTAGACCTTCACGTAGTGCTCGTGCAGGACCTTGTAGTTGTCCCGGGCAACGGTCTGGCCGCCGAGGGACGCGTTCAGCGCGTCCAGGCAGAGGATCCAGCCGCTGGTGAAGCTGGCCGAGCCCGGGCGGTCGTCGTACGTCGTGGTGAGCGTGAGCACGCAGCCGTCGTCGGTCGGTTCGACCTCCCAGCGCTGAATCTCCTCGCCCCAGGTGAACTCCAGCAGGCGCGGCGGCTCGTAGGCGCGAACGACCCCGGTGCCACCGTCCTCGCCGTCGAACGTGAAGCTGATCTTCCCGTCCAGCCGCAGATCGAGCTCGACCAGCGCCGGGTACCAGTGCGCCAGCTCGCCCGGCTCGGTCAGTGCACGCCAGACCTTCTCCGGCGGGTGCGCCAGCCGGCGCTCCATCCGCAGTACGGTGCGGCCGTCGGCGCTGGTCAGTGATTCGCTCATGCCTTATATATACCGTTTCGGGCATATAAAGGGCAAGAACAGGGCCCGGCGACGTGGTGTCCGCCGGGCCCCGCGCTCAGATCACTTGTTGCAGTTGTAGATGGTGGCGTTGTCGAGCCACCAGTTGCCCGGGATCAGGTCGGCGAAGTCCTTGCCGTGCCCGGTCCAGCGGAACTTCAGCTGCTTGCCGGTGAACTCCGACAGGTCCAGCCGGCTGGTCTCCCAGCCACCGGAGTTGCCGTGCCAGGCGGCCGGCTCGTCGGCGAAGTTCGGGTCCACCGTCGGCCCGTTCTTCCAGGTCAGCGCGGCGGTGTCCTTCCAGGTCGCGCCACCGTTGTCGGAGTACTCCAGGGTCGCCGCCCCGGTCCGGACACCGAAGATGATGAACACGTTGTAGAAGTTGTACGCGTGCGTGAAGCGCAGGTACGTCTTGGTGTTCTTGATCTTGGTGCCGTTCGCGGTCTGCAGGCTGATCGAGCCCTCCGGATCCGTCACGACGCCGAGCATCGAGTCGTCACCGTCCTGCGAGTACGACGTGTCGACGAGCGAGCCCTCGAGGCCCTCGCCCTTGCCGAGCACCCAGCCCTCACCGCGGACGACCTTGCCGTCCGGGTACTCCGCGAAGCTGGTCTTGAACAGGTTCTTGGCCTTCGCACCGGCGGTGTCGCAGACCGGCGCCTGGGCCGGCTTGCCGACGGCCGGCTCGAAGTCCATCTCGACGGCCTTGATGGCCAGCTCGACCTGGGCGCAGTCGGCCTTGGTCATCCCGGACTTCTTCTTCTTGGCCAGCTTGGTGCAGGTCGCCCGCAGGCCCTCGGCCAGGTCGCCGTAGTCGGCGCCGGACGTCAGCACCTTCTGGGTCTCGTGCCACAGCACCTCGGAGCGGGCCAGGCCGATGCCGAGCATCTTCTGGCCGTTGAAGGCGCCGCCGTCGGCGATCAGGTACGCCGCCTTGTTGCCGACACCGGAGTTGAAGTGCACGCCGCCGTTGTCCTGGAAGAACTCGTCGTCGAACCAGTTCGCGCTGCGCATCCGGTCCGGGTCGTTGAACTTCGTCGGGTCCGACATCGAGCGGATCACGCCGAGGCTCGAGCCCTCACCGATCTGCCAGCGGTTGGCCGCGGTGTCGTCCGCGGAGCCGTTGGTCAGGTCGACGAACTCACCGAGGATGTCGGAGAACGACTCGTTGATGGCGCCGGCCTCCCACAGGTAGGCCAGGCCGGAGGTGTGCTGGGTGACGCCGTGGGTCAGCTCGTGGCCGGTCACGTCGTCGGTGCTGACGCCTTCGCCGAAGGCCATCTGCTCGCCGTTCCAGAACGCGTTGGCGTACGGGCAGCCGCCGTCGACGCAGATCCGGACGGTGCCGCGCAGCGCCTTGCCCTTGCCGTCGCCGTAGTCGACGCCGATCAGCTCGGTCAGGTCGGTGCCCAGCGAGGCGTAGGTGTCGGAGGTGTCACCGAAGTACTCGTAGACCTGGTTGACGTCCTGGACCGCCGACGGCGCTTCGCCCTCCGCGCGGCTGGACTGGAACACGGTGCCGCAGCGGACGTCCTCGGCACCGGTCTGGATGACGGTCCGGTTGGCGTCGCAGACGACGCGGTTCAGGTGCTCGGACATGTCCCAGGCGAGCAGCGTCTGGCCGGAGGCATGCACGATGGCCTGCCAGCGGACGTCGTTCGGGCCGGTCACGTCGTACAGGTAGGTCGGGATGGCGGTCGAGCCGGGCTGGCGGGTGACCAGGCCGAGGTCGAACCAGCGCGGCCCCTGCAGCTTGGCGGTCAGCTTGCCGGCGTCGAGCTTGCCGCGGGTCGCGACCGCCTGCACGGCGGCGTTCTGCGCGGTCGCCTTCGCGGCGTCGGCCTTGTCAGCGGCCGGGAACGTCCCGTACGTCGCGAGCGCGACCTCACCGTTGGCGGCCTCCAGCGCACCGGACTTGTCCAGGCTGGTGACGATCTCGCCGCCGTAGACCTGGACGCCGTCGATGACCTGCTGGAAGCGGGTCTGCGAGCCGTACTCGGACAGGGTGCTCGACTCGGCCACCAGGTCGGCCGGGCGCGCTCCGAAGTACGGCGCGACCGTGGTCACCTGGGCCTTGGCGACGGCCGCCGCGTCGGGCTTGCTGGTCGCGGACTTGCCGGCCTTCGCGCTGACCGAGGCCGGGGCCTTCAGCGGGGTGGCCGGACGGACCGAGTGCGCGCGACCGGTCGCGTCGCGCTTGGTCACCAGACCGGCGCCGCCGGCCTTCGGGGTCTCGATCGTGCGAACCTCGGGACTCTTGGCGGTTGCCGTGTCCTGGACCGGGGCGCTGCTGGCGACTCCCGGTGCCGCGAGGCTGAGTGCTACTGCGCCGGCAGCTAGGCCGGACAGCCAGGTGCGAGCTTTCACAGGCATTTCCTCCCAGTAATGCGTGTCGCCGAGAACCTTCAAGCCCCCAAGCTCGCTCTCGGCAGGCGGGTGACCGCTGCACCCTGTCATTCGGCGAATCCGGAAAGCGACCGCACGTGACCCATCTCACACCAACGTGATGGCGGCATCACGCATCGTGAGTTCGCCGGGCCGGTTTCACGCTGGAGGGGTGCTACCGAGAGTGCTGGCACAGCTGAGTCCGCGGCACTGAAAGGCCAGCAGGACAAGGAAAATCCGCGATCGCGGAGCGTGGCCGCCGCCCGCCGGCGACGACACCGGCCACCCCTCCGGGGCCGGCCTCGCACACCGGTGCGGCATCTCTCATCACACCACGACGAGAGATGCCGCGCAGCCCGGTGGGTGTCAGCTCAGGTGCGGTTGCACCAGGTTGGCGTAGCTCGCCTGACCGGAGACGTTGGGGTGGTACGACTCGCTGATCGGGTTCGACAGCCCGTTGATCCACTCCGGGTTGCCGCAGACCGAGTGCCCGATGAAGGCGCTGGTCGGGTTCACGAACGTGTACCCGGCCGCCCCCGCCGCGGCGGAGATCTTGCTGTTCAGCAGGTCGGCGGTCTGGTTCAGCCGGGTCATCTCCGCGGCGCTGAAGAACGTCCCGGCGTTGCAGTCGGTGCCGTTGAACAGCCGCGGGTAGCCGACGACGATCACCTTGGCGGTCGTCGCGCGGCTGCGCACGGTCGCGTACAGGCTGCTCAGCCGGCCCGGGATGGTGTTGTTGATGGTCGCCTGGGCGGTGTTGATCGCGCCGTCGCAGTTGCCCAGCCAGGCCGGCTTCGCGCACTCGGTGATCACCGACGAGAAACCCGCGTCGTTGCCGCCGACCTGCAGGGTGACGAAGTTGACCGCAGCGTTGAGCGGGCCGAGCTGCTTGGCGGTCACGTCGGCGACCCGGGCGCCCGAGCACGCGACCGAGGTCAGGCTCGCGCCGATCCGCGTCGCGTCGACGTACGGGTAGGACTTGGTCGAGCGCTGGCAGGCGCCGCTGTCGGGAAGGTAGGAGCGGGTGCCGACGCCGGCCGCGTAGGAGTCGCCGAGCGCGACGTAGGAGGGTGCCGCGTGGGCGATGGTCGGGCTGACCAGCAGCGCGGTACCGAGCACCGCGCTGCCGAGGATTCCGGTGAGGCGTTTCATGGGGGGCGGACCGCCTTTGCACTGGGTAGGGAGTGCATGACTGACCGTCACCATCTCTCACCGGGCAGTGACTGGCAAGACTTTGCACGGCAATGGAAAGACAAAAACTCGAGAACATCCGCGGCCGGAGCCGGATCGTCGGAGTGACCGTCGCGGTGCCGCAGCGCCAGGTGGCCCGCGGCAACTTCCCGCGGCCCGACCACCAGTTGGTACGGCGCGTGCCGGTTCTCCCGGATCCGCGCACCCAGGGTGCCCTCGTCGGCGTGGGCCACCTCGGCGCGCAGCCCGCGGTCGCCCGCCCGCCGCGCGATCTCGGCCGCGTAGCGCTCCTCGGCGTCCGACAGCGGCAGTACGACGACCTGCACCGGCGCCAGCCAGGCCGGGAACGCGCTGCCGTGCTGCTCGATCAGTTGCGCGATCACCCGTTCCAGGCTGCCGATGATCGCCCGGTGCACCATCACCGGCCGGTGTTTGTTGCCGTCGGCACCGACGTACTCGAGCTCGAACCGGGCCGGCTGGTGGAAGTCGACCTGGATGGTGGACAGGGTGTACTCGCGCCCGGCGGCGTCCGCGAGCTGGATGTCGATCTTCGGCCCGTAGAACGCGGCCTCGCCCGGGGCCTCCTCGTAGATCACACCGGCCTCGTCGAGGACCTGCCGAAGCAGCGCGGCCGAACGGTCCCAGCTGTCCTGGTCGCCGACGTACTTGCTGCCCGGGTCGCCGATCCGCACCTCGTCGGCGGGCAGCGAGAGCAGGAAGCGCGACGGGCTCAGCCCGAGGTCGTCGTACGCGCGCAGGATCAGCTCCAGCGATGCGCGGGCCTCGTCGGCGACCTGGTCGAGGGTGCAGAAGATGTGGCCGTCGTTGAGCTGGATCGCCCGGACCCTGGTCAGTCCACCCAGTACGCCGGACAGCTCGGAGCGGTACATGCCGCCCAGTTCGGCGTACCGGATCGGGAGCTCGCGATAGCTGTGCGAGCGCGACCGGTAGATCAGCGCGTGGTGCGGGCAGAGGCTCGGTCTGAGGACGACCTCCTCCTCCCCCATCTTCATCGGTGGGTACATGTCGTCGCTGTAGTGCGACCAGTGCCCGGAGATCTCGTACAGCTCGCGCTTGCCGAGCACGGGCGAGTAGACGTGCTGGTAGCCGGCTCTGCGTTCCAGCTCGGAGACGTAGCTCTCCAAGGCGTGCCGGATCGCGGCGCCGGCCGGCAGCAGGTAGGGCAGACCCGCGCCGATCAGCGGGTCGGAGTCGAACAGGCCGAGCTCACGGCCGAGTTTGCGGTGGTCGAACATGACGGTTTCCTCGCTCTGGAAGGGAGCGGGTGCCCGTGACAAAGCGAAAGCCCCGGGGCACTCGCCCCGGGGCTTTCGAAGACTACGTGAGTCAGCGCGCCGGGACTTGGTCCGGCGTCGTCGTCTGTACGGCGTACTGCTGCTTCACGCTGTTCACGATACCAGCCCGGCCGCCCGGATCACCGTCTGATGCACGGTGTTGCCCTCGAAGTCGCGGGCAGTCGCACGCAGCGAGACGAACTTCGCGTGCCGCGGCGCGTCCAGCTGGAACCGGCCGTCGTGACGGTCGCGGGTGCGCTGCCAGGTCTTGCCGTCGTCGTACGACAGCTCGAGGTCGACCTGCCCGGTGCGTGCGCCGGTCAGCGACTGCGCGACCGCGGTCAACGAAGCGTTCCGCTTCGCGCGGCCCGCCGCGTCGGTGCCGAGCTTGTAGTCGAGCTGAACCAGCGGGAGCACCGCCTGCACGTCGTCGGCCGGAGCCTTCGAGGTGAACGTCCAGGTCGTGCTGGTCCGCGACGAGTACGGGCTGAACGACTCCTCGCGCGTGTTGTCGACCACGAGCCGGTACGGCAGCTTGCCGGTGGCCGGAGCCGTCCCGCCGACCACGGTCCCGGTGCCGGTTCCGAGCAGCGTCGAGCCCTGGTAGAGCGCCAGCGTCTGCTTGCTGCGGTCGTAGTCCATCGACATGCCGACGTGGTCGCTGCCACCGCCGTACGCCGGGATGTCGAAGCTCAGCCAGCTGCCGCTGCGGCTCGGCGCCTTGTAGTTGTTGTTCAGGAACGGGCGCGCGACCGGCTTGAACCACTCCTGCGTCCGGCGGCTGCCGGCCTTGTCCTTGCCGCGCGGCTCGATCTCGTAGATCAGGCCGTCGACGTACGCCTCCTGACCCCACTCGTTCGAACCGGTCGTGGAGACCCAGTCGACGCGCTGGCCGTTGACGGGCTCGCGCTGGGTGAGACCGATCCCCCAGTTCGAGTACGACGGCCAGTCGTACCGGTACTCGCCGCCGCCGCGCGTCGGGTCCAGGCTGTGGAAGGACACGTCGACGCGGGCCAGGTTCCTCGAGCTCCCCTTCACGACCAGGTCGGACGGGATCTGCTGGTGCCAGGTCTGCATCAGGTCGTACACGTAGGCCGCCGCCGGCTGCGACTCGACCTCGAGCACTGTGTTGCCGCGACGGGCCTGCTGGATCAGCTTCTCGCCCTCGTCGGTGCTGAGCAGCGCGACGTCGATCGCCGCCGGGGTGAACGGGTCGTCGCTGTAGCGCCGCAGCTGCCGGCCGAGCTGGTTGTTCTGAACGAGCAGGAGCTTGGCGCCGGCCTTCGCGGCGTTGACCGCCTGGTCGGCGTCGGTCACCGCGTCGTTACGGCGTACGACGACGGCCTTGTTACGGACGTTGAGCTTCGCGTAGTCCGCCGTACCGCCATCACCTGCGAACACCAGCGGCAGGTTGTAGCGACCCTTCGGCAGCGAGGTGACCGAGTCCTGACGCAGTACGTCGGTGAAGTCGCTCCAGTGCGTGGAGACGCTCAGCGCGGGCTGCTCCTTGCGCCAGCGCGCGCCGAGGTAGAAGTCGCCGTTGGTGACCTTGTGCGTGGTCGGCTGCGCCCACAGGCTGTCGTAGCTGGTCTGGGTCTCCATGAAGTCACGCCACGACCGGCCGCCCATCGACCGGTTGTACTCCAGCCGCTGGTACGTCGTCTCGGCCGGCTGCGGCGTGGTCATCTCGACGCGGCGGATCTTGCGGACGTCGAGGTTCACGGTCCGGTCGCGGTCGAGCGTCACGTCGGGGTCGCCGAGCAGCGACATGCCGAGCGAGTGCGGGCCGTGCACGCCGGTGACGTCCTTGAACGACAGCACAGAGTAGACGGCGTTGGCGAGGTAGATCGAGCCGGTGCCGGAGGCGTCGACGATGAAGAACATCGGGCTGTCGTCACCGGACTTCAGCACCTCGACGACGCCGGACATCGGCTTGCCCTTGGCGTCGGTGAAGTTCATCGTCAGCTTGTGAGCCGCGTCGCCGATGGAGATCGCGGTGTGCGCGACGACGGTTCCGACGGTGTCGGTGGCGAGGACCTGGCCGGTGAAGCGGCCGCTCGTCGCTGTGATGGTGACGTTGACAGTCGCCGTACCGTGCGCGGGGACGACGACCTGGTTCGCGGACAGGCGGAACACGCCCGCCGGCGCGTCCGGCGCGTCGACCGACAGCTTCAGCGTCACCACGGCGTCGGTGGTGTTCGTGTAGGTGACCGGACGAGAGACCGCGGTGCTCGTCAGCCCGGCGTACGCCGTCGCGGACGCGAAGACGCCCGAGCGCACGGCCGCGGCGGCGTCGAGCCGGCCGCTGCCGGCCTGGAACGCGGTGTACGCCGGGGTCCGCTTCGAGCTGCTCGCCAGCAGGTCCTTCAGCTGCGCGCCGGTCAGGTCAGGGCGCTTGGCGGCGAGCAGCGCTGCGGCGCCGGCCACGTGCGGCGTGGCCATCGAGGTGCCGCTCATCGTCTGGTAGGCGCCCTCGCCGTCGACGTACTGCGAACGGGCGGCGAGCACGTCGACGCCGGGAGCGGTGATCTCCGGCTTCAGCGCGCCGTCGCCGACCCGCGGGCCCTGGCTCGAGAAGTAGGCCAGGTCGTCGGCGCCGTCGACCGCGCCGACGGTCAGCGCGGCGTCGGCCGCACCCGGGGCGCTGATGCTGTCGGGCTGCCCGGTGTTGCCTGCGGCAACGACAAAGAGCGCGCCGGTCTGGGCGCTGAGCCGGTTGACCGCCTCGCTGACCGGGTCGGTGCCGTCGGACGCCGTCTCCGAGCCGAGGCTCATGTTGACGACCTTGGCGTGCTGCTCGACGGCGGCCCACTCCATCCCGGCCAGCAGCCAGGAGTCCTGGCCGGAGCCGCTGTTGGCGAGCACCTTGCCGATGTGCAGCTCGGCGCCGGGCGCGACGCCCTGCTCCTTGCCGTCGGAGGCAGCGCCGGTGCCGGCGATGGTCGAGGCGACGTGCGTGCCGTGACCGGCGCGGTCCAGAACGTCCTCGTCGGGGACGAAGCTGCGGGTCGCGGCGATCCGGCCGGCGAGGTCGGGGTGACCGGTGTCGACACCGGTGTCGAGCACGGCGACGTCGACGCCCTGGCCGGTGTCACCGCCGGCCCAGACCTCGGGGGCGCCGATCTGCGCGGTGGTGTCGGACAGGTCGGCCTTCACGACGCCGTCCAGCCAGATCTTGGCGATGCCGCCGCCGAAGCCGGTGGTGGTCGTGCGCAGGCCGGTGGCCGGCCGCGCGACGGCGTTCCAGAAGTCGTCGGAGCGGCTCGTGGTGAGGGCGGCGCCCTGGATGCTGGTGAGGCTCCGCACCTGGGTGGCGCCCGGGACCGTCTGACGGGCCTGGAAGCTCGACGTGTAGGAGACGATCAGCGGGAGGTTGTCGCGGTGCGCGTCGTCGTACCCGTCCTCGACCAGGTCGCTGACGTTGAAGAGCCGGCGGTCGAGCACGCCCTGGGCGACGTACGGGATCGCGACCTCGGGGTAGACGTAGAGGTCGCCACCGGACTCGGCGACGCGGGCGTTGGTGCGGCCGCCGTCCGGGCCGGTGACGGTGACGGTGCCGCCGTTGGCGCTGGACTCGCGGGTGGTGACGACGTCGCCGGTGATCAGGGTGACGGTGTGGGTCCCCGACGGGACGTCGACGGGGTGGGCGGGGTCAGCCTGCGCGGTGAGTGGGCTGGACAGCGCGAGGACGCAGACGCCGGTGACGGCGTACAGACCCCAGCGCTTGGGCGGAATGTTCAACGCGGTTCCTCTGCAGTTGGTGGGCAGAGGACCAATCTGTATCCAATACGATGCGGCCGTCCATGGCGCATCTGCGCCGTGGCATGTTCGCGACCTACAGGTCGTCCGGGTCCAGCCCGACCGGGCGGATCAGCCCCTCCTGCGCGACCGAGGCCGCCAGCCGGCCGTCCTGGGTGAACAACCGGCCGGTCGCGAATCCGCGCGCTCCCGAGGCCGAGGGTGAGGCCTGGTCGTAGAGCAGCCACTCGTCGGCGCGGAACGGGCGATGGAACCACAGCGCGTGGTCGATCGAGGCCGGCTGGATCCGGCGGTCCCCGATCACCAGCCCGTGCGGCAACAAGCTTGCCCCGAGCAACGTCAGGTCGCTGGCATAGGCCAGGACGCAGGCGTGCAGCGCCGGGTCGTCCGGGAGCTTCCCCGCGGCCCGGATCCAGAACTGCCGGCCGCTCACCCCGGCGAGCCGCATGTCGAGCGCCGACCACTCCTTGTTCCAGTCCTCGGCCTTGCGCCCGGTCGCCGCCTCCAGCACCGAAGCGAGCGTCGGCGCCTCCTCGGGCGGGACCACGTCGTCGGGCATCGGGTCGCCGTGGTCGAGCCCGGGCTCGGGACGCTGGAACGACGCCGACATGTAGAAGATCGGCTTGCCGTTCTGCGAGGCCACCACGCGCCGGCTGCTGAACGTCTTGCCGTCCCGGGTCGGCTCGGCCCGGTACACGATCGGTACGGCGGTGTCGCCCGGACGCAGGAAGTACCCGTGCAGCGAGTGCACGATCCGCTCCGGCTCGACCGTCCGGCCCGCCGCGGCCAGCGCCTGGCCGAGCACCTGCCCGCCGAACACCCGCTGCGCGGAGGTCTGCGGCTGGCGGCCGCGGTACAGGTCGTCGTCGATCTTCTCCAGGTCGAGCAGCTCGACCAGATCGTCCAGGGACTCGGGCATGCCCCATCCTGACAGGTCCGCGGGTCCGGACCGGGCATCTGTGGCTGCCCTCACGCGGTCGTTTTCGGTGAGCTTTCGGTCGCCGTCCGTAGGCTGCGGTTGAACGCGCAACCAAACACTCGTTTCGACCGAAGGAGTTCCCCGTGAGCCGCCTCCCCTCCGGCCTGGCCACCCACACCCGTGACCTCGTGCTGCTGATCGCCCGGGTCGGCGTCGGCGTCGTGTTCGTCGCGCACGGCTGGCAGAAGTTCCGCACCAACGGCCTGGACGCGACCGCCAGAGGCTTCGAGCAGATGGGCGTCCCCGCGCCGTCGCTGTCGGCGTACTACGCGGCCGGTGCCGAACTGATCGCCGGTACGGCGCTGATCCTCGGCCTGCTCACCTCGGTGGCCGGGCTGCTGCTGGTGCTGGACATGGCCGGGGCGTTCCTGTTCGTGCACATGTCGAACGGCGTCTTCGTCGCCGAAGGCGGCTGGGAACTGGTCGTCGTCCTGGGGCTGGCGGCGCTCACGCTCGCCGCGGTCGGACCGGGTCGGTACAGCCTGGACCGAGTGCTCACGCGGGCACCGGGTGAGCGGGCCACGCTGTCGGTCTGAGAAATGACGAAAGGGCCCCGGGATGATCCCGGGGCCCTTTCGCGGTGCCTGTTACTTGTCGTCGTCGCGGTTCAGCTCGGCGAGGAACTGCTCGACCTCGGCGCCCAGCTCGTCGGCCGACGGCGTCGAACCGGCCAGCAGGCTGCCGCGGCTGATCGAGCCGGCGGCCGCGTCGTACTGGGTCTCCAGCGCGTTCACCACCGCGGACGCGTCGTCGGACTGCTCGACCTGCTCGTCGACCATCCGGCCGGTGATCGCGGCCTCGTCCAGCAGCGCCTTGCTCGGCAGCAGCAGACCGGTCGCGGCGGAGATCGCGTGCACCAGCGCCAGCGCGGCACCGGGGAAGCGGTTCTCGGCCAGGTAGTGCGGGACGTGGACCGCGAAGCCCATCGCGTCCTTGCCGGCCTCGCCGAGGCGGACCTGCAGCATCGTGCCGGCGCTCGCGGGCAGCCGCATCTCGCCGTCCCAGATGTTCGTCCGGGTGACCAGCTCGGGCCGCGTCGCGTGCGCGGTCAGGCCCAGCGGGCGGGTGTGCGGCACGCCCATCGGGATGCCGTGCACGCCGACGGTCAGCGTGACGTTGTACTGCTCGATCAGCTGGCGGACCGCGCCGGCGAAGCGGTTCCAGTGGTTGTCGGGCTCGACGCCCTCCAGCAGCAGGAACTCGACCCCGGCGTCGTCGGTCAGCAGGTGCAGGTTCAGCTGCGGGGGCGTGTAGTCGATGAACCGGTCCTCGGCGAACGTCACCTCGGGACGGCGGGCCCGGTAGTCGTGCAGCAGGTCGACGTCGAAGCGCGCGAGCAGCCGGTGGTCCAGTACGTCGAGGAGGTGGTCGGCGGTCACCCGGCCGGCCTGGCCCGCGTCCATGTACCCGTCGAGCGAATGCACCAGCACCTTGGGCGTCGCCGCCGGGCCGGTCGCCACCGACTCGTCGACGATCTCGTAGAGGTCGTCCGGTCGCAGCATGTCTCTCGTCTCCTTCATCGCGGCCAACAGGGCGGGTAGGCCCCTCTATCCTGCCTTCCCCTCCCACAACACCCACCCACCGGGCAGGAATTCCAGCAGCTGAGAAGTTTTTCACCGCTTGCGGCGCGGACCGGACCTGCGAATTCGGAAAGCGCTTGCTAGCGTGCTCCTGTGCGCACCGACTCTGAGCCGTCCTCGCCTGCCCCGTCTGCTGCTCCTTCAAGGGCTGCCTCATCGGCTGTGGGCCGGCCGACCGTGCTGCTCGCGATGAACGAGTCCAGCCGCGACCGTGTGCTGGTCCCGGCGGTGCGCAAGCGGCTCGACCTGGTCGCCGACGTGCTGCCGATCCGCGCCGACGGCACGTTCCTCGACGAGCCCGCGATCAGCGGCGTACTGGCCGACGTGGACGTGCTGCTGACCGGCTGGGGCTGCCCGCAGATCACGCCCGAGGTGCTCGACGCGGCGCCTCGGCTGCGCGCGATCGTGCACGCGGCCGGGTCGGTGAAGGGCTTCGTCACTCCGGTCGCCTTCGACCGCGGCATCCAGGTCACCTCGGCCGTCGTCGCCAACGCGCTGCCGGTCGCGGAGTACACCGTCGCGACGATCGTGCTCAGCGGCAAGCGCGCCTTCCGCCTCGGCGCGGAGTACAAGCTGAGCCGGCACCGCCCGGACCCGAGCCACCTGCCCGGCAACTACGGCACGACCGTCGGCCTGCTCGGCGCGTCCCGGATCGGCCGGATGGTCGCCGAGCGGCTGCGCGGCTTCGATGTCGACGTCCTGATCAGCGATCCGTACCTGACCGCTGCCGAAGCGAGTGAGCTCGGTGCCGAGCTGGTGTCGCTCGACGACCTGTTCCGCCGCAGCGACGTGCTGAGCGTGCACGCTCCCCTGCTCCCCGAGACCGTCGGGCTGGTCGACGCGCGGCTGCTCGGCCTGCTGCGCGACGGCTCGGTGCTGATCAACACCGCCCGCGGCAAGATCGTCGACGCCGCCGCACTGGAGGCCGAGTGCGTCGCCGGCCGGCTGGACGCCGTACTGGACGTCACCGACCCCGAGCCGCTGCTGCCGGACTCGCGGCTGCTCGACCTGCCGAACGTCTTCCTCACCCCGCACCTGGCCGGCGCCGTCGGCAACGAGGTCGCCCGCCTCGGCGAGCTCGCCGTCGGCGAGGTCGAACGCCTGGCCGCCGGTCTCCCCCTGCAGCACGCCATCAGCCTCGCCGAACTCGGAAGGATCGCATGAGCCGCCGCCTCGTCCTGCCCGCCACCGATCGTGTCCTGTCGCGCCAGACCGGGTGGGTGCGTGGTCACTGGGAGGCGCTCGCCGACCACCTGCTCGACTCGCTCGACCCGTACTTCTCCCCCGGCTCCGCGCTGATCGAGCTGCCCGGGCGCCCGAGCCGATCCGGTACGGCGTCCGACGCGCTCGAGGGGTTCGCCCGGTCGTTCATGCTCGCCGCGTTCCGGATCGCCGGGGTTCGCGGTGAAGGCTGCGAGGCGCTGATCGAGCGCTACGCGCGCGGTGTCGCGAACGGCGCGAACCCGGACCACCCGGAGTCTTGGCTGCGGCTGACACCGCGCTCGCAGCAGATGGTCGAGGCCGCGGCGATCGCCGTCGCGCTGCACGAGTCGCGCGAGTGGATCTGGGAGCGGCTCGACACCCGCGCGCAGGAGCACGTCGCGGAGTGGCTCGGCGGGTTCATCGGCTCGACGACGCACGACAACAACTGGCGGCTGTTCCAGGTCGTCAGCGAGCAGTTCCTCGCCTCGGTCGGCGCGCCGTACTCGCAGGACGACATCGACGGCGGCCTGGACCGGATCGAGGACTGGTACGTCGGCGACGGCTGGTACTCCGACGGCGACGGGCAGAACTTCGACAACTACATCGGCTGGGCGATGCACCTCTACCCGGCGCTGTGGACCCGGATGGCCGCGGCGACGCCGGGTGCGGCGTACGACGACCGGCTGAAGGTGTACCGGGAGCGGCTCGCGCTGTTCCTGGAGGACGCGGTGCACCTGGTCGGCAACGACGGGGCGCCGGTGTACCAGGGGCGTTCGCTGACGTACCGGATGGCCGCGGCCGCGCCGTACTGGATGGGCGCACTGATGGACGCAACGCCGCTGTCGCCCGGTCAGACGCGGCGGCTGTGCTCGGGGATCGCGCGACACTTCGTGCAGCACGGCGTACCGGACGAGCGGGGGCTGCTGACGCTCGGTTGGTACGACACGTTCCTGCCGACGACGCAGCAGTACTCCGGTCCTGGCTCGCCGTACTGGGCCTCGAAGGGCTTCGTCGGGTTGCTGCTGCCGCCGGAGCATCCGGTGTGGTCCGCGCCGGAGGAGTCGATCCCGCTGGACGACGAGGACCAGATCCGCGCGATGCCCGCGCCCGGCTGGATCGTCCACAACAGCCGGCACGACCAACTCGTCCGCCTGATCAACCACGGCGCCGACCACGCTGCTCCTGCTGAGCCGGAGGGTGTCGAGCCGCCGGTCGACTCGCACTACGACCGGCTCGCGTACTCGAACCACGCCGGACCGGAGCTGGCCGACAACGCGCCACGGATCGACAACCTCACCGCACTGGTCGACGGCGCCGGCCACACGAGCACTCGGGGTCGCATCCGGCGGTTGGGGATGGGTAGCCGTACGGCGTCGTCGTGGCACAAGGCGTGGCTCGGGGCGGAGGGGCCGTGGGCCATCGAAACCACGTCCCTGGTCGACGGGAACTTGGAGATCAGGTGCTCGTTGGTCGAAGGACCCGCTGGTTCGTTGGTCCGTAGCGGCGGGTACGCGGTGGCGGCGGATTCTTTGCCTGAGGCAACTGCCGGTGAGGGTTGGGCCTCGGCCCGGACTGCCGAAGGACTGCAGTCTTCTGTGGTCGGTCTGTACGGCTACACGTCCGCGGGTGTTCATCGCGGGCTGGGTGTGAACGCTTTCGGCCCGCACTCGGCCACGCCGTACCTGACGGCCGGCCACGACGGCGAGCCGCTGGTGCTCGTTCACGCCGTGTTGCTGACCCGTGACGAGCTGCCGCCGCAAGCGCTTGCCGAGGGCATCGACGTCCAGGTCGACGGGCGCGAGATCACCATCACACTTCCCGGTGGCCGCACCGAGACGCTGTCGCTGGGGAACCGCTGACGACGTACGGTCGGGGGATGGCTGAACCCTCTCCGACCGACGTCCTCGCCGAAGCCGTCGGCGCCGACCCGAGCACCGCCAACCAGGAAAGGTTGTGGTCAGCAACTTTCGCCCTCGACCGCTGGTGGTTCGTCCAGCGCGGCGAGCCCGGTAACCCGCAGCCGTTCGTCGGTGTCAACAACGACCAGCCGTTCCTGATGGCGTTCACCACCGCCCAGCGGGCCCGCGGTTTCGCGGTCGAGAACGGCCTGGCCGCCGCCGACGAACAGGTCGAGGTGCTCGCGCTGACCCCGGCCGACGCCGTCGCGCAGTCGGCGGTCTGGCTGCAGCAGGGCATCGCCGCGATCACCTTCGACCACGGCATCAGCGGCTACTTCGCACCGCTCGGCAACCTGCCCGCGATCCGTTCCCACGTGACCGGACACGCCGTTTAGGACAGCCTCGCCAACGATGAGAAATCTCCTGTTCACCACTACCTTGGTGGACATGAGCACGTACGCGAAACTCCTCCAGGAACAGATCCGCAACGAATTCACGGCCGCGCAGCAGTACACGGCGGTGGCTGTCTGGTACGACGACCAGGACCTCCCGCAGCTGGCCGCGCACTTCTACAAGCAGTCCCTGGAAGAGCGCAACCACGCGATGATGATGGTGAAGTACCTGCTGGACATGGACGTCCGGCCGCAGATCCCCGGGGTCGGCGAGGTCGTCAACGACTTCAAGACCGCGCTGGACCCGCTGGAGCTGGCGCTGCAGCAGGAGATCACGGTCACCAAGCAGATCGAGACGCTGGCCCGCGCGGCCCGCGACGACGGTGACTACATCGGCGAGCAGTTCATGCAGTGGTTCCTCAAGGAGCAGGTCGAGGAGGTCGCCGCGATGACGACCCTGGTCAACGTCGCCAAGCGCGCCGGCGACAACCTGTTCCACCTCGAGGACTACCTGGCGCGTGAGTCGGTCGGCGACGCCGGCACCGACCCGACCGCCCCGGCCGTGGCCGGCGGCAAGGTCTGAGCGCACCACCTGGGAGTTTCGGGGCCGCCGCGCATCGCGCGGCGGCCCGCTCTCCTGCCGGTGACCAGGACCTGCTGGTCACCAGGAACCGCCGCCTCCACCGCCTCCGCCGCCTCCGGAGGACCCTCCGCTGAAGCCGGAGGAGCTGCCGCCTCCCCCACCGCTGCCCGCGGGCGCCGGCGGCGGGTCGAAGGTGTGCGCCACGGTCTGACTGATGCTGCCGGCCGCCCAGCCCGAGGTGTAGTACGACGGCCCGGTGTACCAGTACGGGTCGGCCGGGATCCGGCCCGCCGCGACCAGCTGCGCACAGACCTTCTGCCACCGGTCGGCCAGCCCGAACGCGATCGCCCAGGGCAGGTACTTGCTGAAGATGTCCTCGCCCTCCTCGAACCGGAGCTGGTCCGCCTCGGCCGTGGACAGGTAGAGCCGGAACCCGACCAGCTGGTCGGTCACCGCGCGACCCGCGGGATTCCGGCGGCCCTTCGCGCGCTGCGACACAACGGTGCCCAGGGCAACGACCACGGCGAGCACCGGGAGCCCGATCACGATCGCGCGGCCGAGCCCGCCGGTGGCCGCGCCGACCGCCGTACCGATGATGCCGGCGCCGAAGACCCAGATCCCGACCATCGCCAGGCAGGCGCACGGGAAGACGCCGGACAGCTGCTTGCCGCGGGCGGCCCAGGGCATCCGGGTGTACCAGTCGCGTGCCTTCACCTGCTGGCGGAGCGCGTCGATCATGCCGTCGTGAGCCAGCCGCATCGAGTTGTCGCCGGTCGGGCGGCGCTCCAGCGTGATCTCGGCGCCGGGCGCGAGGCCCGGGTACAGGTTGCTGAGCAGGACCTGCTCGTGCGGCGCGGTCGCCAGCGCGGGGTTGAGCAGCACGGCCTTCTGCTCGTTGCCGGTGTTGTCGATCCGGACGGCACCGCGGACGGCGAGGTCGATCAGGGTCGCGGCGGTCTCGGTCGTGTTCGCCTTCGCGTCGATCAGCAGCCCGCCCTCGCCGACCGGGATCGGCGGCGGCGCGAACGCGACCGGGATCTGGTCGGTGGTCAGCGTGTCCTTGACCGCGGCAACGGTCGAACCGTTCGGCGGGAACGCGCCGGGCGGCATCCCGGCGTACCGGAGATCGCGGTTGCCGCGCTTGCCGTACAGGACCGCGGCGGCCAGCCCGGCGAGCGTGACCAGGCCGGCGGTGACGAGACCGGGGACGTTGATGCCGTTGCGCTGCAGCCAGTCCGGCGGGTCGACGACGATCGGGGCGTCGTCGGCGACGACCCCGGGCTTGATCCCGGCCACGATCGTCAGCTGCTCGCCGCGGTCCAGACCGGAAGCGGTGAAGACACCCTTGCCGGCCACGACCGACTTGCTGTCGCAGGTCTGGTTGCTGCCCTGGGCGCCGACGAAGCAGTCGGCCTGCTGCACGCTGTCGTCGGGAGCCGTGACGTTCACCGCGATCTGCCTGAACGGGGCGTCCCAACCGCTGCCGGTCGCGTCCCAGTACAGCTCGGTGTGGTCCTCGAAGTGCCGCAGTGCGCCGCGGACGTCGTACTGGATGACGTACGTCGCCTGCCGGCCAGCGATCGTCTCGTCGGCCGAGCCGATCTTGATCTGAATCGACTGGTCGCGCTGCGAGTTGCTCTTGGTGGTGCTGGTCTCGAACTCGTCGGGCGCGTTGCTCGGGCTGTCGACGGTGATGTTCGAGATCCGGTACTCCTGGTCCTTGGAGTCGTCGTCGGCCCACGGCTCCCGGGTGACCAGGTTGCGGTAGATCCCGTGCCGGCCGGAGCTGCCGAAGCCGTAGTCGATCGTCTCCTTCACGTGCAGCACGCCGTCGGCGCCGACCGTGTAGTCGATCCGCATGCTGTTGACGACATCGCCGATGTCCGCGTGCTGAGCGTTGGCCGGGAGCTGCGCCGACCCGGCGAGCAGCAGCCCGACGATCGGCGCGACCACGGCGGCCCAAAGTCCCCTTCGCATGCCGCGACAGTACCGAGATCTCAGTCCACCGCCCGCTCCCCCGCCGGTACGACGCCGCTCACCGCTGCGCGGCGACCGGGCCCAACGCTCCGAGCAGGGCGAGCCGCTCCGCGGCCGGTGTCCCCGGGGCCGGGGTGAACAGGGCGAGGATCTGGGTGCGCTCCTCGTCGACGAGGACCTGGCAGTCCAGCTCCAGCAGGCCGACCTCCGGGTGCTGGATGCGCTTGCGGCGGCTGCGCATGACACCGACCGCATGCAGGCTCCAGAGCGCGGCGAACTCCGGGCTGGCCTCCAGCAGCCGCTCGACCAGGTCCTTGGCCGGCGCGTCGTCCCGGCGTACGACGGCCGCCCGCAGGTCCGCGACGAGGGCCTGGGACTCCGTCGCGTGATCCTGCACCGGGTAGCCGGCGCGGGTGGCCGGGTCGGTGAACCAGCGGTAGATGACGCTGCCCTTGGTCCCGGTGTGACGGGTGAGGTCGCCGAAGACCGCCCGGGCCAGGTCGTTCTGGGCGAGCGTCACGCCGAGGTCGGTCATCACCTGCGCCGGTACGTCGTACAGGCGGTCGAGGACGCCGAGCAGGCTCGGCGCGACGTGCTCGTCGGAGCGGGTGCGGTCGGGTGGCTGGTGTCCGGCCAGGCGGAAGAGATGGTCGCGCTCGTCGAGCGTCAGGCGGAGCGCTCTGGTGATCGAACGGAGGACCGCGACTGACGGCTGCGGTGCGCGGTCCTGCTCGAGGCGAGTGTAGTAGTCGGCCGAGATGTCGGCCAGCCGCGCGACCTCCTCGCGGCGCAGACCGGGGGTCCGCCGGCGCGCGGTGTTCGGGAGGCCGACCTCCTTCGGGTCGAGCGCCTCACGACGTACCCGGAGGAACTCGGCGAGCTGCCTGGTGTCCACAGTCCCAGTCTGCGTCATCCGCGAACCGGTAGGCAGAGACCGGCGATCCCTGGGTAAGTCGACTCTGCCGCGACGCTCGGGACCGAGGAACTGTGGTGATCGGACCGGGAAGCGCCCGGCCGGATGGAGACGATTCTGATGAGCAAGGCAACGACTGCGCGGACATGGTTCCTGACCGGGGCGTCGCGCGGGCTGGGTGCGATCTGGGCGGAGGCGATCCTCGCGCGCGGCGATCAGCTGGCCGCGACGGCGCGGGACCGGGCGGCGCTGACCCCGCTGGCCGAGCGGTACGGCGCGCGCTTCCTGCCGCTGGAGCTCGACGTACGCGACGCCGGGGCGGTTCGGGACGCCGTACGCAGTGCCGAGGCGGCGTTCGGGGGGATCGACGTGCTGGTGAACAACGCCGGGCACATGCTGGTCGGCGCGGTCGAGGAGGCGACGGACGAGCAGATCCGCGAGCAGCTGGAGGTCAACTACCTCGGTGCGCTGTGGACGAGCCGCGCGGTACTGCCCGGGATGCGGGAACGGCGGTCCGGGCGAATCCTGCAGGTCTCGTCGCTCGGCGGGCTGGTCGCGTACCCGGCACTGGGGATCTACCAGGCGTCCAAGTGGGCGCTGGAGGCGGTGAGCGAGTCGCTGGCCGCGGAGGTCGCGGCGTACGGGGTGAAGGTGACGCTGATCGAGCCGGTGATGTTCCCGACCGGCCTGAGCGCCGCGTCACCGCAGGCGCGGCAGGATCCCGCCTACGCCCACGCCCGCGAGGCACTGTACGCCGGGGCCGGCGCAAGCGGGCTCACCCCGGGCGACCCCGCTGCGACGGCGGACGCGCTGTTCGCACTGGTCGACGCACCGGAGCCGCCGCTGCGAGCACTCTTCGGCACCGGCGGGCTGGAAGCCGTGCGCACGGAGTACGCCGGAAGGCTGGCCTCGCTGGAGCAGTGGGACCACGTGGCGCGCCTGGCCCAGGGGAACCCGGCGAGCTGACTAGGGGGCTCCCCGGGGATCGGCCGTCGCGTCGGTCGCGGCCGTCGCGTCCGTGCTCGCGGCGCGGATCGCGGCGTCGTCCGACGGGTCGGTCACCTTCGTCGCGTCCGCGCTTGCGGCGCGGATCGCGGCCTCGCCCCTCGGGTCGGTGCTCGCGGAACGGATCGCGGCCTCGACCAGGTCGGCGGCTGTGGTGTCGCGGGTGCGCCGGCCGCGGTCGTAGTACTGCGTCGTCGCGATGCTCGCATGCCCGACGTCGGCCTGGACGTGCTGGATCCGCGCGTCCTGCTCCAGCGCGATCGTCACGTACGCGTGCCGCAGCGCGTGCGGATGCACCTTGTCCGCGACATCCTCCAGCGCCGGCCCCGCCTGGACGGCGACTCGCCTCAGCAACGCGTTCACGTCGAACCGCGAGCACCGTGCCCCGTCGCGCGTCGCGATCAGCGGCGTCGTCGCCTTGGCGCTGGTCCGGCCCCGGAGCGCGGGTGTGCTCGTTTCCTGCAGCAGATCGCGCTCTCTCAGGTAGCTCGCCAGCGCTTCGGCGGCCAGCGTCGTCAGGTAGACCTCGCGATGCACACCGCCCTTGCCGAGCACCCGCAGCATCGGCTCCCCACCGGAGACCACCAGATGCTGGCGATCGAGCCCGACCAGCTCCGAGACCCGCAACCCCAGCGTCAGCAACGCGACCACGGCGACCGCGCGGGCGGCGTACAGGTCCTTGAAGCGGGTCCTGTTCGGCAGCTCCCCCGCCGCCTTCAGCAGCGCGGCCAGCTGCGTCGCCGTCAACCGGATCGTCGGCGACGCGTCCCGTGAGCTCCGGTTGAGCCCCAGCCGCGCCCGGTTGAGCGCGGCGGGGTTCGCCGGCACCACACCGGTCTCCGTCAGATGCCCGTAGAACGCCGACAACGTACTGAGCATCCGCTGCCGCGTCCGCTTCTCCGCCCCCGCCGCGTCGAGCAGATGCAACCAAGCCTTCACCTCACGCCCGGTCGCCGCCCGCGGATCCATCCCCCGCCCTGCACACCACCGAAACCACGCCAGGTCGTGCAGCGGTCCTTCGCGACGACTGCCGCCGCTTCCGCGACCCCCGCGCTCGTCGCCCACCCCATGACTCTCCTCGGCCCAACTCCCTGCATCGCTCCGCCCGGCGCCACCTACCTCGCCGTCGGCGCTCTGAGCATCTCCAGCCGCGCTGCCAGCAGCGCCCGCGCTTCCGCTCCCCACGCCCTCTGCGCGCGAGCCACCACTCGCCGCCCCTCCGCCCGGGGACTCCCCCGCCACCAGGTCCACCCAGGCGATCGGCAGCCCCAGCGCGTACCCGTACGTCCTCCTCGTCCCTGCGTTCGCGTACTGGCTCAACCAGTCCGCGACCTGCTCCCTCAGCGTCTCCGGGTCGTCCACCCCCGGCCAGCTACCTGCTGAGGCAACCAGTCCAGCGGTTTCGCCGGCTTCTTCTCGGGCTCTCCGGGCGGCCTCGAGCACGGCCAGCATTCCGTCCATCCGGCCATCTTCAGGCCCAGCACAGTCTCCGGCGGCTTCCCACTCCGCTCTCTCCGACATCAACTCACAAAACACTGGTTTCGTGGTGGTTAGGTTTGGTTTTCGAAACGCCGAACCGGTTTCGCAGTTTCATAACCCCAAACATCTAGGGTCTGACCATGATCGTTGAGGCCGGAAGATGCGCGTACAGCAAGTGCCGGGCCGAACTACCAGCACCAGGACTCCAGGGCGGCCGCCCGCGAACGTTCTGCCGAGAGACCCGCTGGGACGGCGGCCGGACCTGCGCCCAGATGGCACGAGCAGAGAAGGAAGCCCTGGGAGCACTCGGCCTGGACGCCGGCAGTACGACGTTCCGCCTGGACGCCGAGCGCCTGCGCGAGCACCTGGACGCGGTACGGGCTCCTGTTGAAGGCCTGACCGCTGCGCTGGAAGCGGTCTCCGCGCGACTGGAGGAGGTCGAAGCCGCCGCCGTGGCAGCTGTGGAGACAGCCAATGAGCAGGTCGCCGAAGCAGAACAAGCCCGCCTGACCGCCGAACAGGCCCGTGAGCACGCCGAGCAGAAGACCCGCCAAGCCCAAGCTGCCACCGACCGAGCCACCAAGGAACGCACCGAAGCCGTCGAGCGCGCCACAGCCGCCGCTCGCCAAGCACTCGACGCCACCGAAGCCCTGGGTGCGGCCCGTCAGCAGGCCGAAGAGGCCGTCGCTGCCCGTCGTACCGCCGAGACCTCAGCCGCACAGGCCGCGGAACGCGCCGCCGGTACCGACCGCCAGCTGCGCGAGATCGCGATCGCCGCCGAACGCCTCCTCGCCGAACGCGACGCCGCCACGCGAGAGCGCGACGCCCTGCGCGCTGACGTGGAGACCGCCCGCGCCGATGTGGAGACTGCCCGCGCCGACACCGAGACCTTCCGCACCGAGCGCGACGCGGCTCGCACCGCTGAGGTCACCCACCGCAACGCGCTCGAAGCCGCGCGGGCCGACCTGACCACGCTGCGCGCCGAAGTCGCCGACGAGCAGCAGAAGACCCGCGAAGCCGAAGCCGCGAACGCGGCCCAGTCCGAGGCCCACCAGGCGCTCGTCAGCACCCACGAACAAACCCGGGCCGAGCTGATCGCCCTGCGCGCCCAGAGCGAGCAACTCCAGCAGGAGGCAATCCGCGCCGCCACCGAACTGGACCTCCTGCGCGCCCGGGCGACGGCTCGCTTGCACCCGGACGACCTGCAAACGCTGGTCAGCGCACTCTCCGCCCGGGCGGTCGAGTAGTCCGCCGCGGGTACTCGCGCGGCTCGTTCCACAGGTCGGAACGTCTTGCGATGCACGCTGTCCGGCCCGTTGTCCCGGGTTCGTCCGCGGCCGATTCGATGCCCGTGGCATCTTCTCGTCACGATCGCTCGGGACGCGAAAATGCCGGGTCGAGCGCCCTTATCGTGCTGGCGTGAATCCGCCTGAGCTGATTGATCCGGAGCTGCGTCGTCCGCTGGAAGAGTTCCTCGAAGCGCTGCCGGGAGGCTTCGAGGGCATCGAGTCGCTCGAGGACCGCCGCCGGGCGGTGATCGAAGCGCTGGCCTCCTCGCCGACCGCGTTCGACGACGTCGAGAAGCAGGACATCCCGGACGTGCCGGGCCCGGAAGGCGCGCCCGCGATCGCGCTGCGTTCGTACCGGCATCGTGACGCCGGCCAGGACTCCGCCGTCGTGTACTACATCCACGGCGGCGGTATGAACTACGGAGGGATCGCCACCGAGGACGCCTCCGCCACGCTGCTGTGCCGGCGACTGAAAGCTGTCGTCGTGTCGGTCGAGTACCGGCTCGCGCCCGAGGATCCGTACCCGGCGCAGATCGAGGACGCCTACGCGGGCCTGCTCTGGACCGTCGCACACGCCGCCGAGCTCGGCATCAACCCGAACCAGCTCATCGTGTACGGCGGCAGCGCCGGCGGCGGTCTCGCGATCGCGGTCGGGATGACGGCCCGCGACCGCTCCGGCCCGCGGCCCGCGCTGGTGCTCGCGCCGTACCCGATGCTCGACGACCGCAACGAGACCCCATCGAGCCACGAGATCACCGACCTCGGAATCTGGGACCGCTTCGCCAACCTGGAGGGCTGGGGCTGGTACCTCAACGGCCGCGCCGCCGACGGTCTCGCGGCTCCGGCGCGGGCGACTGATTTGAGTGGGCTGCCGCCGACGTTCATCGATGTCGGCACGCTCGATCTGTTCCGCGACGAGGACATCGCCTTCGCCCAGCGGCTGATGGCAGCGGGGGTGCCGACGGAGCTGCATGTGCATCCCGGGGGTTACCACGTGTACGACATGTTCGTGCCGGACGCGGCGATCACCCGGCGGACGTGGGACCTGCGGATCGACGCGATCCAGCGCGCGCTGGCGGCGGTGGCGGGCTAGCTGGAGGTGCTGGGCCCGCGAGTGCGTGGCCGCTGAGCCGGCAGCGCGGCGGCCGAACCCGCTGGCACAACCTGCTTCCGCATGTGCGCCACCCGGCGGCTCGGCTGTCGGAGGATGCCCGATCGGCCGGGTGGGGCTACGAAGGACGGCGGTAGGCGCCGTACCACCAGATCCTCGCCAGCTCGGCGCAGAAGGCCGGGTCGGTGGACTCGGGGCGGGTGTTGACGTGTTCGACGATGGCTCGTTCGCCGCCGATGACGATGATCTCGGTGGCGCTGACCGGCTCGAGGTCGCCGGGGGTGCGGTCCTCGGCCTGCTCGATGCGGAGCAGGCGGATGGTCTGCTCGGTGAACTGGTTGATCTCCTGCTCCCAGAACTCGCGGACGGTCTCGTCGTACGTCGCCGCTTCCGCGACGGCCCGGCGTACGGCGGCGTGCTCGCGGTGGGCGGCGACGATCGCGGCGAAACCGGTGGTGAGGGCGTCGAGGCCGTCCTCGGGGCTCCAGGCTGAGGCCGTGCCGAAGTTCGGGCCGATGAGCTGGGCGGCCAGGCGGATGAGGAGATCTGTCTTGTCGCGGAAGTGCACGTAGAAGCTGGAGCGCGCGACGCCGGCTTCGGTGGCGATCTGCTGGGCGCTGAGGTCGGTGAAGCGGGCGCCTCGGTTGAGCAGGCGCTGGGCGGCCGCGAGGAGGTCGGCCTCGGCGGACGCAGGTCGACCGAGCGGCGCGGGGCGCGTGGACGTCGCGGGGGTGGTGGACTTGCTGCCCGCCGGCCCGCCGGGCGCCGCACCTGAAGGCGCGGCCTGGCCGCGCGGCATCGGCGCGGCCGCGGACGTGCGCTCGGCGGACGTGCGCTCGGCGGACGTGCGCTCGGCGGACGTGCGCTCGGCGGACGGCTCGGGCGCGGCGGGCGAGGGCATCTGACGGCTCCGGGAAATCGAGGGACTCCCCCGACCTTATCTCGCTTGAAGCGCGTTGTAGCCTGGTTTTTAGACAGAGTGTCCGAATAAGTTCTGAGGAGCAGCAGCATGAAGTACCGTCAGCTCGGCCGGACCGGGGTGTGGGTGTCCGAGATCGCGCTCGGCGCGATGTCGTTCGGTGGTAAGGACCACCCGGTGTTCGGCGCGATCGGTGGGCTGGACCAGCCTGAGGTCGACCGGATGGTCGGCACGGCGCTCGACGCGGGGGTGAACTTCGTCGACACCGCCGACGTGTACGCCGACGGCGAGAGCGAGGTGCTGCTCGGGAAGGCGCTCGGGAAGCGCCGCAAGGACGTGATTCTCGGGACGAAGCTGCTGGCGCCGGTCGGGCCGGGCCCGAACGACCAGGGGCTGACCCGGCTGCACGTGATGCGGTCCCTGGAGGACAGCCTGCGGCGGCTCGGGACCGATCACATCGACCTGTACCAGATCCACAACTGGGACCACGTGACGCCGATCGAGGAGACGCTCGCGGCGCTCGACGACGCCGTACGGCAGGGCAAGGTGCGCTACCTCGGCGCGTCCAACCTCGCGGCCTGGCAGATCAGCAAGGCGCTCGGCGTCTCGGCGCTGCACCACCAGTCGAAGTTCGTGGTGAACCAGATCAACTACTCGCTGCTCGCCCGGCAGCCCGAGGGTGAGCTGGTGCCGATGGCGCTGAACGAAGGCGTCAGCCTGACCGTGTGGCAGCCGCTGATGGGCGGCTTCCTGACCGGGAAGTTCGATCGTGGCGGGAAGACGACCGACGAGCAGTCGCGGCGGGCGCAGACCGGTGCCGACTTCGTGCCGTTCGACGAGGAGCGTGGGTACGACGTCGTCGACGTACTGCGGGTGGTCGCCGACCGGCACGGCGTGAGCCCGGCGCGGGTCGCGCTCGCGTGGTTGCTCGCGCAGCCGGCGGTGACGAGTGTGATCGTCGGGTCGCGCAAGGTGGAGCAGCTGACCGACAACATCGCGGCCAGCGAACTGACGCTCACCGAGAAGGACCTGGCCGAGCTCGACGAGGTCAGCAGCCCGGCGCCGGCGTACCCGAAGTGGATCCAGGACGCGTTCGCCCCGGTCCGCATCCCGGCGAGCAACAAGGCCTGACCGAAGGAGTACACGACCGCCCAGGGACCTGTTCCGCTGGGCGGTCGTGCGCTGTTCCTCTTGTGCAGACCCCGTGCTTCGGGGAATGGTGGGCGAACAGGAGGAAACGTCATGGCAGACAAGGCGAACACTTCCCAGGGCGCGCCGGGTGCCGATACCCCCGCCGCCATTCGCAACGTCGTGCTCGTCGGTCCGTCCGGCGGTGGCAAGACCACTCTCGTCGAGGCGCTGCTGGTCGCCTCCGGGGTGCTGAACAGAGCTGGCACCGTCGTCGACGGGACGACGGTGTGCGACTGCGACGACGCCGAGATCCGCCAGCAGCGTTCGGTCGGGCTCGCGCTCGCGCCGCTCGTGCACGACGGCGTGAAGCTGAACCTGATCGACACCCCCGGGTACGCCGACTTCGTGGGCGAGCTCCGGGCCGGGCTGAGAGCGGCGGATTGCGCTCTCTTCGTGATCCCGGCCAACGAGGGCGTCGACGAGCCGACCAAGGCGCTGTGGCAGGAGTGCGACCAGGTCGGGATGCCGCGCGCGGTGGTGATCACCAAGCTCGACCACGCCCGCGCGAACTACGAGAACGCGCTCTCCGGCGCTCAGGCCGCGTTCGGTGACAAGGTCCTGCCGCTCTACCTTCCGGCCGGCCACGGCGTGATCGGCCTGCTGTCGCAGACCCACTACGAGTACGCCGACGGCAAGCGCAGCACGCACCCGCCGGACGCGTCGTACGCCGAGCTGGTCGAGGAGCACCGGGGCAGCCTGATCGAGGGGATCATCGAGGAGTCCGAGGACGAGTCCCTGATGGAGCGCTATCTCGAGGGCGAGCAGATCGACTCCGACATCCTGGTCCAGGACCTCGAGCGCGCGGTCGCCCGCGGCTCGTTCTTCCCGGTGATCCCGGTCTGCAGCGGCACCGGCGTCGGCACGGTCGAGCTGCTGGAGATCGCGACCAGCGGGTTCCCGTCGCCGCCGGAGCACCAGGTGCCAGAGGTGTTCAGCCCGCACGGAGTACCGAAGGGCAAGGTCACCTGCGACCCGAACGGCCCGCTGCTCGCCGAGGTGGTGAAGACGACGTCGGACCCGTACGTCGGCAGGGTCAGCCTGGTGCGCGTGTTCTCCGGCACCATCAGGCCCGACACGACGGTTCACGTGTCGGGCCATTTCACGTCCTTCTTCGGTGAGGCCAACAGCCACGCCGACCACGACGAGGACGAGCGGATCGGGACGCTGTCGTTCCCGCTCGGCAAGCAGCAGCGCCCGGCGTCGGCGGTGATCGCGGGTGATCTGTGTGCCATCGGCCGGCTGACCCGCGCGGAAACCGGGGACACGCTCTCCGACAAGGCCGACCCGCTGGTGCTCCGGCCATGGACGATGCCTGAGCCGCTGCTCCCGATCGCCGTCCAGGCCCGCGCGAAGACCGACGAGGACAAGCTGTCCGGCGGCCTGCAGCGGCTCGCGGCCGAGGACCCGACGCTGCGGATCGAGCAGAACCCGGAGACCCACCAGATCGTGCTCTGGTGCATGGGCGAAGCGCACGCGGACGTCGTACTGGACGCCCTGGCCAACCGGTACGGCGTCTCGGTGGACACCGTCGAGCTCCGGGTCCCGCTGCGCGAGACGTTCGGCGGCAAGGCGAAGGGCCACGGGCGGCACGTGAAGCAGTCCGGCGGCCACGGCCAGTACGCCGTCTGCGACATCGAGGTCGAGCCGTTGCCGCAGGGTACCGAGTTCGAGTTCGTCGACAAGGTCGTCGGCGGCGCGGTGCCGCGGCAGTTCATCCCGAGCGTCGAGAAGGGGATCCGGGCGCAGATGGAGAAGGGCGTCGGCGCCGGCTACCCGATGGTCGGGATCCGGGTGACGCTGCTCGACGGGAAAGCGCACAGCGTCGACTCCTCCGACATGGCGTTCCAGATGGCCGGCGGACTCGCACTACGCGAGGCAGCGAACGCGACGAAGGTGAATCTGCTCGAACCGGTCGACCTGGTCTCGGTGCTCGTCCCGGACGACCTGGTCGGCGCGGTGATGAGCGACCTGTCCGGCCGGCGCGGGCGCCTGCTCGGCACCGACAAGGTCGGTGACGACCGGACGCTGGTGAAGGCCGAGGTGCCGCAGGTCGAGATCACCCGGTACGCGATCGACCTGCGCTCGCTCTCGCACGGCGCTGCTTCGTTCACGCGCTCGTTCTCGCGGTACGAGCCGATGCCCGACGCGGCCGCGTCGAAGGTGAAGGTCTAGGAGAGCCGCTTGCGGACGTCCTTGGACTTCAGGTACGCCGCCGCTTCGTCGTACCGCTCGGACTGGTTCGCGAACTCGATGTAGGAGCGCACCCGGTGCAGCCAGTCGAGCGTCGACGGCTTGACCGCGGGGAGCGCTCTGTCGAGGTGCTGCATCGCCAGCGGTGGTTCGCCGCCGGTCGTCAGCGCCTCGTCGATCACGGCGTCCACGCCGCGTTCGACGAGCGCCCGCAGGTCCGCGCCGCTGAACATCGGCGTCCGCGCGGCCAGCGACTTCAGGTCGAGCCCGGCCGACGGCACGTCCCTCAGTACGACGGACAGGATGTCGGCCCGGGCCGGCTCGTCCGGCGGCGGCACAAAGATCACCCGGTCGAACCGCCCCGGCCTCAGCATCGCCTCGTCGACGTCCCACGGCGCGTTGGTCGCCGCCATCACCAGCAGCCCGGTGTTGTCGGAGCCGATCGCGTCCAGCTCCTGCAGCAGGACGTCGACCAGCCGCCGCGCCTCGGACCCGCCGTGCTTGTGCCGCGCGAACGCGAGCGCGTCGAGCTCGTCGAGGAACAGCACGCACGGCGCGTTGGCCCGGGCACGCTCGAACGCCGCGTGCAGGTTGCGCTCGGAGACGCCGAGGTAAGGGTCCATCACGTCCTCGATCCGGACGTTGACGAACGGCAGCCCACACTCCCCCGCGGTCGCCCGTGCGAGCAGCGTCTTGCCGCAGCCGGGCGGGCCGTACAGCATCACGCCGCCACCGGAGCGGCGGCCGTACTTCTCGTACAGGTCGGGCCGGCTCTGCGGCAGGATCACCATCCGGTGGATGACCCGCTTGATCTCGTCCATGCCGCCGACCTGGTCGAAGGTCGTGGTCTCCTTCGCGGTGTCGCCGGCGAAGCCGTCCGGCGTCTCCTCGGGCCCGACCTTCACCTTCACGCCGGTCCGGGCCGCGATCATCTCGTCGACCAGCTGCTGCAACCGGCCGGTGCCTTCGACGACGCCGGCCTGGCGCGCGGCCTCGAGGCAGTTGCGCAGCAGCGCGAGCCGGCCGTTGGCGGCCGCGAGCTCGCCGACGGCGACCAGCTGGTCCTCCGGGAGACCCTGCTGATCCATCAGTACGACGTACTGGTCGAGAGCGCTCTCCGTCTCTCCGGCCGCGACCAGCGTCTCGGCGAGGACGAGCCTGAGCAGGAGGTCGTCGGGGTTCGTCTCGACGGCCTTGCGCAGGGCGGAGATCCGGTCGTTCGTCATCGTCACCAGTTCCGGTTGAGCCAGCGGCGCAGCAGCGGAGGCGCCACCCACGAGTAGATGCAGAAGCCGAACCAGGCGACCGCCGCGACCAGGGCGAGCGGCCGCAGGCCGGCCAGGCGCAGGCCGTAGATCACGACGACCGCGCCAATCCAGACCATCAGCGGGTTGAACCGCTGGAACGGGCGCAGCGGACGCATCAGCGGGTGGTTCGCGAGGCGCGCCTCCCGGGCGGCTGCGCGCAAGTCCGGGTCGCCTGGATCGGAGGCGGCCGCGGACGCGAGAGAGCGGTATCCCGTGCTCGCGTCGCCGGTCAGCATCGCCGACGTGCCGTGCAGGGCGCGCGCGTTCGGGTCGTCGGGATCGTGCGAGAGCGCTTTCTCGGAGTGCCGGTGCATGTCGCGATCCTTGCCCAGGGCAAACGCCACCTGGGCCCGGGCGGCCGAGATCTGCGGGCTCTCCGGAGCCTGCGACGCCGCACGCTCGACCAGCGCGTTCGCCTTATCGGCCTGACCGGCCGACAGGCAGACCATCGCGTAGCCGAGCAACAGGTCGGGATCGTTCGGGTCCAGGCTCAGGCCCTGCAGGAGCGCGGCCTCGGCCTCGGGCAGCCGGCCCTCCGCACGCAAGGCCGCGGCCAGGATCTGCAGCAGCGGGAGGAACGGGCCGTGCTGGGCGAGCCCGTCGCGCAGGACCTCGATGGCGTCGACGTTGCGGTCGAGCGCGTGCAGCGCGGCACCGCGGAACAGGTACGCGCGGTAGTCGAGCGCGGCGTCACCCCACAGCCCCTGGAGCTCGTCGAGAGCGCGCTCCGGGTGCCCGATCTGCAGCCAGTGGCCGGCCATCTGGAGCCGGGCCTCGGTCGGTTCGCTCACACCGTCACCGCCAGTACGCCGAGCAGCACGAGCTCCAACGCGCCGAGCCCGATCACCGCGGCCACGCCCGGCACCCAGAGCGACTTGTACTCCGTCGTCCGGAGCTGGAACGCACGGTCCATCGGCCGCTGGATCCGCAGCTGCGCCAGGCAGCACAGCACCGCCACGACCCTGGTCGCGATCCGCAGCCCGCTGGCCGCCTCGTCCTCGGTCAGGAACACGACGACCGCCGCCGACACCACCAGCGCGAGCACGCCGACGCCGATGATCTGCCGCTGCCCGGCCGGGCTCACGCCGAGCCGCCGCGCGTTCAGGTAGGCGATCACCGTCACCGCGAGCACCCCGCCGAAGAACGCGACGTACGCCTGCGACATCAACCGCCACGGCCGCACCGACAGGTCCACGTTCGCCGTGATCGTCGGCCGCAACAGCTCGTCCGCCATCCGTCCCCTCCTGGGCCTCAGCACTGCCGGAGAGCGCTCACCTCACGCGGCCCTCTCGGCCCGCGCAGTCTAAGCCAGCGCCGGCCCGCCTGTCCCAGCGCGACCGTCGCCGGCTCCACCCCCGACCCCGCCGCGTCCACGCCCGACCCAGCCGCCTCCATCCCGACTCCCGCCGCCTCCACGCCGGACCCCGCTATTTCCACGCCCGACGGGTGCGGACCAGCGCCAGGCGGCGTAGCCTGCGGCTCTAGGCTGGCCGCATGACCGACAACTGTCTTTTCTGCGGAATCGTCGCGGGTTCGATCCCGTCCCAGCAGGTCGCCGAGAACGACCGCGCGATCGCGTTCATGGACATCAACCCGGCCACCCGCGGCCACCTGCTGGTCGTCCCGAGAGCGCACTCCACCGATCTGCGCGAGACCACCGCCGAGGACCTGACCGCCGCCACGCTGCTCGCGCAGTCGCTGGTCGGCCGGGTGATCGAGCGCCTCGACGCCGACGGCGCGAACCTGCTCAGCTGCATCGGCGCCGACGCGTGGCAGAGCGTGTTCCACACCCACCTGCACGTCGTACCGCGGTACAAGAACGACCCGCTGCAACTGCCCTGGCACCCGACGCCGGGCGACCCGAACGTGATCGCGGAGACCGCGGAGGAGCTGCGCTGATCGTGGTGTAACGCTCGCGGGGGTCTCTGACACTGCACAGGTATGACCCTGACGCTGAGCCCCACCGTCCGCACCGGCACGCTGCGCACGCGGCTCGCACCGCTGCAGCTGATGGCGTTCCTCCAGGGGATCGCGTTCTGGGTGCCGGTCGAGAAGCTGTTCATGACCGAGATCGGCTTCGACGCGGCGACCATCGGCGTGATGGCCGCCGCGTACGCCGGGCTGGTGCCGGTCGCCGAGGTGCTCTCCGGCGTTCTCGCCGACCGGTGGTCGCGCCGCGGCGTCCTGGTTCTCGCGGCGCTCGCGCTGCTGGTCGCCGTGCTGATCGGGGCGCTCAGCGAGAACGTCGTCGCGTACATCGTGGCCGCGCTGATTCTCGGGCTGTACTTCGCGCTCTACTCCGGCACCGTCGAGGCGGTCGTCTACGACAGCGTGCTCGAACAGACCGGCACCAGTACGGCGTACGAGCGGGAGATCGGGCGGATCCGGCTGATCGAGAGCGCCGCCCTGGTCACCAGCGCGCTCGCGGGCGGGTGGATCGCCTCCGTGTCGTCGACCCGGCTGACGTACTTCGTGACGCTGCCCTTCGTGGCCGGGTCGCTGATCGCGCTCTCCCGGTTCCGCGAGCCGCGGCTGCACGAGACGGGTGAGCGCTCTCCGCTGCGCGAGCATCTGCGCGTGAGCGTGCGGGCGATCCTGCATCGCGGGCGGCTGGTTCCGGTGGCGACCGCGGCGGTGCTGGCGGCGTTGATCCTGCAGGCGATGTACGAGTTCGGGCCGCTGTGGCTGCTCGAACTGGACGCGCCGGCCGGCTTCTACGGGCCGTTCTGGGCCGGTGTCGTGAGCGCGCTCGGGCTCGGCGGGCTGCTCGCCGGGCGGCTCCACCTCGACCGGCGCTTGCCTGCGGCAACGGTCGCGTTGGTGATGCTCGGTTGCTCCGGCGTACTGCTGACGAGCGGGAACCTGGCCGTGCTGACCGTCGCGATCGTGACGCTCACCCTGCTCGTCGTGGTGATCGGGATCCATGTCAGCCACCTGGTGCACGACGCCGTCGACTCCACGATCCGGACCGGCGTCGCGTCGGGGATCAGCGCGGTCTCGTGGATGCTGTTCACGCCGTTCGCGCTCGGGTTCGGCGCGGTCACGCAGGAGACCGACGTGTACGGCGCCGGCTGGCTGCTCGCGGGCGCCGTCGTGCTGGCCGCCGGTGCGTTGCTGTGGGTCGCCCGCCACCGGTCACTAGCCTGAGTCGATGGAGGACCTGCCCCTGGACACCGTGCTGGTACGCCGGTTGTGCGCGCGCGAAGAGAGCGCGTTCTCGCTCGTTCTCGACCGCTGGTCCCCCGGCATGCTCCGGCTCGCTCGCAGCTACGTCTCGACCGACGAGTCGGCGGCCGAGGTCGTTCAGGAGGCCTGGCTCGCGGTGATCGAGAGCCTCGACCGGTTCGAGGGACGCTCGTCGCTGCGGACCTGGGTCTACCGGATCCTCACCAACACGGCCAAGCGCCGCGGGATCCGGGAACACCGGATCGTCCCGACCGAGGAACTGGAGAGCGCGATCTCGGTCGATCCGCGCCGCTTCCAGGCGGACGGTGACCCGTTCCCCGGGCACTGGTGGGAGCCGCCGACACGATGGCCGGAGAGCGGAGCGCTCGGGGCCGAAGTACGGGAGCTGCTGATCGCCGCGCTCGAGGAGCTGCCGGAGCGGCAGCGGATCGTGATCGCGCTCCGCGACGCCGAGGGCTGGGCTTCGGACGAGGTCTGCGAGCTGCTCGACATCACCGCGGCCAACCAGCGGGTGTTGCTGCACCGCGCCCGTGCGTTCGTGCGCGGCCGGCTGGAGACGTACTACGACGCTCAGGAGGGATCCGCGTGAACGAGCTCGAATGCCGGCAGTTCGTCGAGCAGGTGACGGCGTACCTGGAACGTGCGCTCACCCCGGCCGAGGAGCAGGCGTTCGTCGCCCACCTCGACGACTGTGAAGGCTGCGACCACTACCTCGACCAGGTCCGGCGCACGACGCAGGCGCTGAACAGCCTGCCGGCCGATGCGCTGAGCGTTGCCTCTCGCGCGAATCTGCTCGAAAGTTTCCGCCGCCGCGATGTCGAGGAGCCCGGACCGGCCTCGTCCTAGGGTCAACAGCGGCCGCACCGGCCGCCCGACCCGAGGAGAACCACCATGACGCTCCAGCGCCTGGACAACGTCGGCATCGTCGTCGACGACCTGACGGCCGCCGTCGCCTTCTTCAGCGAGCTCGGTCTCACGCTCGAAGGCGAGGGAGAGGTCGCGGGCGACTTCGCCGACCAGAGCGTCGGGCTCGACGGCGTCCGCTGCCGGATCGCGATGATGAAGGTCCCCGACGGCCCCGGCCGGCTCGAGCTCGCCCAGTACCTCTCCCCCGTCGCCGCGCCCGCGACGCCGCAGAACCCGCCGCACAACATCATCGGCACGCACCGGGTGATGTTCACCGTGACCGACATCGAGGACGTCGTCGCCCGGCTGCGACCGCTCGGCGGTGAGCTGGTCGGCCAGATCGCGCAGTACGGCGACAGCACCCGGCTCTGCTACCTGCGCGGCCCGTCCGGGATCTTCGTCGGCCTCGCCGAGTACTTGTAGGACGACGGCCGCTGGGACCAGCGCGAGGATCGCCTCAGCTGACGACCAGCTCGTACACGGCGAGGATCTCGTCGGTGAGCGTCGACCAGTCGTACCGGCGTACGGCGGACAGCCCGGCGTCGCGCAGCTTGTCGCGTTCGTCGGGCGAAGCGAGCAAGCGCAGCACGGCCGCGACGAGCGCGTCCGGCGAACCGGGCTCGAACAGCTCGCCGAGCCGGCCGCCATCGAGGACCTGGTGGAAGGCGGTGAAGTCGCTGGCCACGACCGGAGCGCCGGCGGCCATCGCCTCCAGCAGCACGATCCCGAAGCTCTCGCCGCCCAGGTGCGGCGCGACGAACAGGTCCGAGCCGGCGAGCATGTCGGCGCGGGCTTCGTCGTCGATCGCGCCGAGGAAGAGCACGTTGTCGCGGCAGTACGCCGGAAGCGAGCGCCGCGCCTCCTCGCCCTGACCGGTCCCCGCGATCAGCACCTTCAGCCCGCGCCGCTGCGTGACGAGCGCGGGAACCGCGGCGAGCAGCACCGCGAGACCCTTGCGCGGCTCGTCCATCCGGCCGATGAAGCTGATCGTGCCGTCGGTGCCGCGCCACTCCGGGCGGACCCGGCCCGCGAAGCGGTCGACGTACAGGCCGTTCGGGATCACCACCGCCTCACCGCCGATGTGCTGCACCATCATCGAGCGCGCGTTCTCCGAGACCGCGATCCGGGCGTCGAGCTTCTCCAGCGCCGGGCGGAGCAGCCCGGAGGCGGCGCTCATCGCGCGCGATCGGACCTGCCAGGTGTGGAACGTCGCGACGAACGGGCCATCGCCGGCCCAAAGCGCGAGGATCGACGCGCTCGGAGTCGTCGGCTCGTGCACATGGACGACATCGAAGCGGCCGTCGGCCAGCCAGCTCCGGACCCGTGCCGCGGTGCGCGGGCCGAAGGTGACGCGGGCGATCGAGCCGTTGTACGGGACGCCGACCGCGTGGCCCGCCGACACGACGTACGGCGGTGCCTGATCGTCGTCGACCGGGGCGAGCACGGAGACGTGGTGGCCGCGGGCGAGCAGCGCCTCGGCTAGGTCGCGGACATGGTTCTGCACGCCGCCCGGCGTACCGAGGGAGTACGGGCACACGATGCCGATCCGCATCGGTCAGTCCACGAAGATGCGCTGCAGCATGTGCCAGTCCTGCGGGTGCGCTGCGATGCCCTCGGCGAACGCGTCCGCGCACCGCTGCGTCATCGCGGCCGGACCGCCCTCGCGCGGGATCGGCGGGTGGAAGGTGATCACGAGGTCGGGGCCGTCGTAGTGGAGCGTCGCCGGGATCAGCGGAGCGCCGGTGCGGACGCTGAGCGCGGCCGGACCGGCAGGCATCCGGGACTTGCGGCCGAAGAACTCGACCGGGACACCACGCTCGGACAGGTCCCGGTCGGCGACCAGGCAGACGAAGCCGCCTGCGCGGAGACGCTCAGCCAGTACGCCGAAGACGTGCTCGTCGCTGCCGGTGAGCGGGAGGACCTCCATGCCGAGCTTCGCGCGGTAGGCGACGAACCGGTCGAAGAGCGATTCGGGCTTGAGTCGCTCGGCGACGGTCGAGACGGGCATGCCGGTACGACCGGCCCAGGCGCCGGCGTGGTCGTAGTTGGCGAGGTGCGGGAGGGCGCAGATGACACCCTTGCCGGCGGCGTGGGCGTCGCGGAGGCGCTCTTCGTTGACGGTGCGGACGCGGCCGACGATGCGGGCGTCGTCCCACTCGGGGAGACGGAAGGCTTCCTGCCAGTAGCGGAGGTAGGAGCGCATGCCGGCGCTGACCAGCGCGTCGAGTTCGTCGGCTGTGGCTGTCGGTTTGACGACGGCCAGGTTGGCGCGGAGGCGGCGGACGCCGCTGCCGTCGCGTTTGACGACGAAGTCAGCGGCGCGGGTGAACAGCCAGGTGACCACCGGCTCGGGCAGGCGACGTACGAGGGCCCACGCCAGCGCGAAGGCCAGGTCGACCGAGCGCTGGCGCAGGCCGTCCATCGTCAGCTGTTGGAACTGGGGTGCTCGGGGCCGTCGGTCGGGCCCGTGGGGGGCTCGCTGCCGCCGGGGGCCGAATTGCCGGACGGCGCCGCGCCGCCATCGGCCTGCACGCCGCCGCTGGTCGCCGTGCCACCGCCCGTCGGCGACGTCGCGCCCGGCGTGCTCACACCCGCGTCGGCTGCCGGAGTTGCCCCCGGCGTACTCGCGCCGGAGCTTGCCGGCGAAGCCGGGCTCGTCGGCGTACCCGGCCCTGCGTTTCCGCTCGTCGGCGTACCGAGCCCTGCATTAGCCGGATCAGCGAGCACCTGCTTGCGGACCGACAGCGTGCGCTGCACGACGGTGATCGTGCTGGCGATCGCCAGGTACCACAGGACGATGTGCAGCAGGATCGGCAGGTTGAAAACGTCGGAGAAGAAGCCGACGACCAGCACCGACACCAGCCGGTCGGCCCGCTCGGCGAGCCCGCCGCTGGCGTGCAGGCCCAGGCTCTCCGCCTTGGCCCGCGCGTACGACGTGGTCGCGCCCATCACCAGCGCCCACAGCGTCACCGCCGCCATCAGCGTCGAGTCGCCGGCGCGGGAGTTGGCGTAGAACAGCACGAGCCCGCCGAAGATCGCGCCGTCGCCGAGCCGGTCGAGGGTGGAGTCCAGGTAGGAGCCCCACTTCGACGACGTGCCCGACGTCCGCGCCATGTAGCCGTCGATCAGGTCGGAGAACACGAACAGCGTGATCACCAGGCACCCGATCCACAGCTGCCCGCGCGGGAAGAAGACCAGCGCACCCGCGGCGACGCCGATCGTGCCGACCAGAGTGACCGCGTCCGGGCTCACCCCGAGCCGCAGCAGAAGGGTGGCGATCGGCGTGATCACCTTGGTCCAGAACTGCCGGAATCTGTTAAGCATGGCGACGCGATCGTAGTCCAGCCCGACCACCAACAGGTGACAGCGCCACCCCGACACCGCGTCGAGCCGCTCCGGCAGCACTGGCGAACCCACACCCCCGAGGCGCACCATGGCATCACCCGCCCAAGCCCCCGGCCGCGGAGCCCCCCATGCCCAACCCCCGCCCGGCCCACCAACCCGGCTCATTTCTGTCCGTACGCCGTACGGGCCCGCTCCTGCTCGCACTAGCCGTCGGGCTGTTGCCTGCGTGCTCAGTTGCGCAGCGAGCAGACGAGGCGCCGGTTGAAGCGCCGCGGCCAGCGGCGGTCGTGCCGACTGTGATCGCTCCGCCACAGCCTGAAGGAGTCGACGGGAGCATCGGGCAGCCCGGCCCACACGCCTGTACGGCGGTCGCCGCACCCGGGAACCTCGTGCGCCGCCCGAGCAGCAAGTGGGTGGCGAAAACCTTCGGGTGGAACGACGGTGGGCTGCCCGCGTTCGACTTGTGCACGCTGGTCGTCGGCGGGCAGCCGGTGACGATCGGGGTCAGCTCGCTCGCGGCTCACCCGGGAACACTCGAACGAGTCGCCAACACGCTCGGGATGTTCGAGCCTGCCGACAAGCTCGGCGGCTCGGCGCGAGATCTCGGGCCCGGCGCGCGGACCAGCGGGCGCGGGATCGTGTTCGAGACGCGCGACCGCATCGTCCGGGTCACCACCGCCTCGGGGCTCCCCGACGGCGAACTGCTCCGGGTCGCGGTCTCGGCGCGCAACGCCGTACCGCAGGTGATTCGCCCGGCTCGCCAGTCCGACGCGGCGTGTCAGCTGTCGGGCGCGATGGCCGAGCGGTTCATCGGCGTACTCGTCCAGCTTCGGCGCGACTACCGCCGCAACGGCGCAATCACCTGCATCTGGGGCACCACCGAAGCCACGGTCGCGATCGTCGAGTCCTTCAACGCCGACACGATCCCCGAGGCGAACCAGACTCCCCCACCGCGCTCGGCCCCGATCGGCCGGCCGGGCTACTACCTCCCGGCGCAGGGTGAGCTGGTTTTCCGCAACGGCCGCCGAGTGGTCCGGGTCAGCGCGCTGACCGACCCACCCCGAGAGATCCCGTTGGAGTCTCTCCTCGACATCGTCGAGCCGTTGCTCCCGTTGTTCCTCCGCTAGGCCTCGGTCGGCCAGTTCTTCGCGAGGAGGGAGCGGGTGTCCGCGAGCAGCTGCGGCAGGACCTTGGTCTGGCCGATCACCGGCATGAAGTTGGTGTCGCCGCCCCAGCGCGGGACGACGTGCTGGTGGAGGTGCGCCGCGATACCCGCGCCGGCGATCTCGCCCTGGTTCATACCGATGTTGAACCCGTGCGCCGCCGAGACCACGCGGACGGCGACCATCGCCTCCTGCGTCAGCCGCGCGACGTCGGCGACCTCCGCGGGGGTCAACTCGGTGTAGTCCGCGACGTGCCGGTACGGGACGACCATCAGGTGCCCGGGGTTGTACGGGTACAGGTTCAGTACGGCGTACGCCGCCTCCGCACGCTGCACGATCAGCCCGTCAGCATCCGGCAGCGACGGGATCCGGCAGAACGGGCACGCACCCTCGGCGTCGCTCGTCGGCTTGTTCTCCCCGGCGATGTACGCCATCCGGTGCGGCGTCCACAACCGCAGGAACGGGTCGGCGTCGCCGACCCCCACCTGCTCCACCAACTCCTCCGGCTCGTACGGCGAGACCGGAGGAGTGGCTCCGGGATCTGTCATACCTGGACGCGCTTCTGGACCGAGTCGACGATCTCGGTGATCGCGTCGGCGATCGGGACGCCGTTCTTCTGGGTGCCGTCGCGGTAGCGGAAGGAGACCGAGCCCGCGGCCATGTCCTCGTCGCCGGCGATCAGCATGTACGGGACCTTCGACTTCTGGGCGTTGCGGATCTTCTTCTGCATCCGGTCGTCCGACGCGTCGACCTCGATCCGAATACCCTGCGCCTTGAGCTGCTGGGCGATCTCGAACAGGTAGTCGACGTGCCCGTCGGTGATCGGGATGCCGATCACCTGGACCGGCGCGAGCCACGGCGGGAAGACGCCGGCGTAGTGCTCGGTCAGCACCGCGACGAACCGCTCGATCGAGCCGAACAGCGCCCGGTGGATCATCACCGGCCGCTGCCGCGAACCATCCGACGCCGTGTACTCGAGCTCGAAGCGCTCCGGCAGGTTGAAGTCGAGCTGGATCGTCGACATCTGCCAGGTGCGGCCGATCGCGTCGCGGGCCTGGACGGAGATCTTCGGGCCGTAGAACGCCGCGCCACCCGGGTCCGGGACCAGCTCGAGACCGGACGACTCCGCCACCTCGCGCAGCGTCGACGTCGCCTCCTCCCAGACCTCGTCGGAGCCGACGAACTTCTCCGGGTTCTTCGTCGACAGCTCGAGGTAGAAGTCGTCGAGGCCGTAGTCGGCGAGCAGGCCGAGCACGAAGGTGAGCAGGTTCTTCAGCTCGTCGCGCATCTGCTCGCGGGTGCAGTAGATGTGCGCGTCGTCCTGGGTGAAGCCGCGGGCCCGGGTCATGCCGTGGATGACACCGGACTTCTCCAGCCGGTACACCGTCCCGAACTCGAACAGCCGCAGCGGCAGCTCACGGTAGGACCGCCCGCGCGCGTCGAAGATCAGGTTGTGCATCGGGCAGTTCATCGGCTTCAGGTAGTAGTCCTGGCCCTGCTTGCGGATCTCGCCGTCCGGTCCGCGCTCCTCGTCGAGGTGCATGGGCGGGTACATGCCGTCGGCGTACCAGTCCAGGTGGCCCGAGGTCTCGAACAGCTGCGCCTTGGTGATGTGCGGTGAGTAGACGAACTCGTAGCCGTCCTCGACGTGGCGCTGGCGGGAGTAGTCCTCCATCACCTTGCGCAGCACGCCGCCCTTGGGGTGGAAGACCGCGAGGCCGGAGCCGATCTCGTCGGGGAAGCTGAACAGGTCGAGCTCGGTCCCGAGCTTGCGGTGGTCGCGCTTGGCGGCCTCCTCCAGCCGGGTCAGGTACGCCTTCAGCTCGTCGCGGGACTCCCACGCCGTGCCGTAGATCCGCTGGAGTTGCGGGTTCTTCTCGCTCCCCCGCCAGTACGCCGCCGCGGTGCGCATCAGCTTGAAGTTGCCCAGGTATCCGGTCGCCGGCACGTGCGGCCCGCGGCACAGGTCCTTCCAGGCGACGCTGTCGTCGCGCCGGACGTTGTCGTAGATCGTCAGCTCGCCGCCACCGACCTCCACCGAGGCGCCCTCGGCGGCGTCGGCCGCGGAGCCCTTGATCCCGATCAGCTCCAGTTTGTACGGCTCGGCGGCCAGCTCGCTGCGCGCGTCGTCGTCGGAGACCACCCGGCGGCTGAACCGCTGCCGCTCCTTGATGATCTGCTGCATCTTCTTCTCCAGCGCACCCAGGTCGTCCGGGGTGAACGGAGTCGGGACGTCGAAGTCGTAGTAGAACCCGTTCTCGACCGGCGGGCCGATGCCCAGCTTGGCCTCCGGGAACAGCTCCTGCACCGCCTGGGCCAGCACGTGCGCCGTCGAGTGCCGGATGATCGCGCGACCGTCCTCGGAACCGGCCTTGACCGGCTCGATCTCGTCAGCGTCGGCGACCACCCGGGACAGGTCCCGCAGCTCACCGTTGACCCGGGCGGCGATGGCGGAGCGGTCCTGGCCGAACAGCTCGGCGAACAGCTCCCCGATCGTCGTCGTCTCGGTCACACTCCGCTCAGCCTCGCCCTCGACGCCGATCAGATGGACCTTGACTTCCGACACGTTGCTCTCCTCGGGTCTACGTGATCGGCCCAGCTGCCGGTCACGCAGTGATGGTATCCACTTCCGCCGCAGGCCCTGACACGCCATCCACAGGCCAGGCCGCGGTCCCCCGGTCGTAGCCCCGACCTGACGAAAGTCGGGGGTCCGTCCAGCCGTTGGTCCGATGTGCCGGACCCTTCCGGATTTCTAGGTTCGAAGCACACTCCAGGAACCGGAAGGGCAGCCGTGATCACCCTCGCAGGACTCACCAAGCGCTACGGCGGAACGACCGCCGTCGACGCGCTCGACCTGACCATCTCGCCGGGCCGGGTGACCGGCTTCCTCGGTCCGAACGGCGCCGGCAAGTCCACCACGATGCGGATGATCCTCGGCCTCGACCGCCCGACCGCGGGCCAGGCGCTGGTCGACGGCCGCCCGTACGCCGACTGGCCGGTCCCGCTGGCCAAGGTCGGCGCCCTGCTGGACGCGAAGGCGCTGCACCCGCGCCGCAGCGCCCGCAACCACCTGGTCGCGATGGCCCGCAGCAACGACGTACCGGTCAGCCGGGTCGATGAGGTGCTGCGGATCGTCGGCGTCGACGAGGTCGGCGGCAAGCACGCCGGCCAGTTCTCACTCGGCATGGGCCAGCGGCTCGGGATCGCCGGCGCGCTGCTCGGCGACCCGGAGATCCTGATGTTCGACGAGCCGGTCAACGGCCTCGACCCGGACGGCGTGCGCTGGGTCCGCCAGCTGATGCGCTCGCTCGCGGCGGAGGGCCGGACCGTGTTCGTGTCCAGCCACCTGATGAGCGAGATGCAGCTGACCGCGGACCAACTGGTGGTGATCGGCCGCGGCAGGCTGATCGCCGACGCACCGATCGACCAGGTCATCGCCGGGTCGTCGCGGACCTCCGTGCACGTCACAGTCCCGGACGCGAACGCCAGAGCGGCCCTGCGCGACCGGCTGACCGCCGAGGCCGAGCAGGTCGAGTCCAGGGCCGACCAGCTCGTCGTGACCGGCGTACCGGTGGAGCGGGTCGGTGACCTCGCCTACGAGCTCGGCGTACGGGTGCACGAGCTGTCCACGAAGCAGGCCTCGCTGGAAGAGGCCTACATGGAGCTGACTGCCGACAGCGTGCAGTACGGCGTGGCGGTGGCCTGATGACCGACGCAATCCTGCACTTCACCGAGGAGCTGATGTCCTCCTGGTGGATCTACCTGGCCCTCTTCGGCTTCGCAGCGCTCGACGGGTTCTTCCCGGCGATCCCCAGCGAGACACTGGTCGTCACCGCAGGCGTCTTCGCGGCCACCGGCGAGCCCAACCTGTACGGCGTGATCGTCATCGCCGCAGCAGGAGCCTTCCTCGGCGACCACGTGTCCTACTTCCTCGGCCGGGGCGCAGGAGGCCGGCTGATCGACAGGACCAAGCCAGGAACCAAGCGGCACGCCATGACCCAGTGGGCACGCACAGCACTCGCCGAACGCGGCGGACTGGTGCTCGTGGTCGCCCGCTACATCCCCGGCGGCCGCACCGCTGTCACGCTGACCATGGGAGCCGTCCGCTACCCCGCCCGCAAGTTCTCGCTCTTCGCCGGACTCGCAGCGATCAGCTGGGGCGTCTACTGCTCGCTGGTCGGCTACATCGGCGGCAAGGCCTTCGAGGACAACCCGCTGAAGGGCGTGCTGCTCGGCATCGGACTGGCGATGGCCGTCACGCTGCTGGTCGAGGTCGTCCGGCACCAGCGCCGCAAGCGTCAAGCCCGCAAAACCCCTGAACCTCAGGTCGAGGTCGAGCTCACCACCGTAGGAGAACGATGAGTACGGCAACCATCACCGTCCACCACACGTCGACGTCCGGCGGCCTGCGCGGCGCGGTGGCGTCGGAGTGGACGAAGCTCTGGTCGGTCCGCTCGACCTGGTTGAACATGGTCGGCGCCGTTCTGCTGACCGGCCTGCTGGGACTCCAGCTCGGGTTCAGCGCGGCCTTCGAACGCGACAACCCAGCACCGGACCGCCTGCCCGCTCCGCCCGCAGAGGTCGGGGCGATGGCGGTCGGTGCGCTGATGATCGTGCAGGTGGTGATCGCGGCGTTCGCGATGGTCCCGGTGACGTCGGAGTACGCGACCGGCAGCATCCGCAGCACCGTGCAGTGGACGCCCGTACGCCGGAACGTTGTCCTCGGCAAGGCCGTCGTACTGGCCCCCGTGCTCTTCCTGTACGGCGCACTGCTCGGCCTGGTCGCAGCTGTCGGCGCTGGCCTCGCAGCCGGCCGCTGGGCCGACTGGACCGCGTCGAGGCTCGTGACGGAGCTGCTGCAGATCGGTGTCTACGCCATGCTCGCCGGGCTCTTCACAGCCGGCATCGCGTTCCTGATCCGCAACACCGCCGGCACGCTGACAGCGGCGTTCCTGCTCCTGATGGTCGTCCCGCTGATGCTCGGGCAGAGCAGCATCCGCGCGCTGCAATGGCTGGCCGCGCTGCTGCCAGGCGGCGCCGGTGAGGCGTTCCTCGGCGGTAACAGCGACCTGCTGTCACCAGCAGCCGCTCTCGGCGTACTGGTGGTGTGGGCGGTCGGTGGACTCGCGCTGGGGCTCAGAGTGCTGGAGCGGCGCGACGCCTGACCACGCAGAAGGAGGGGGCTTCCCAGCGGAAGCCCCCTCCTTTCAGCGACTCAGCGACTCAGCGCGGAACGTTGAGCGCGATCGTGATCTGCTCGGCGACCTTGGCCGCCAGCTCCAGCCCGGCACGCCGCGTGGAAGGCTGCAGCGCCGAGTGGTCCAGCGCACCCTCAGCCGCGATGTGCGGGTCGGTCGGGATGTCGACGACAGCGGCGGCGCGCGACTCGAAGTACGGGCGCAGCTGCTTCTCGACCTCCTTGTTGACGTCGCCGGGACCATTGCTGACGGCGATCACCGCGCGCCGGATCAGCCGCTGGGCCTCCGGCCCCTGGTGGTCGAGCTCCTCGAGCATCTGCACGGCGGCAGCACACGACAGGCTCTTCCACTTGATCGGGATGACCAGGGCGTCGGACGCCTTCATCGCCTCGCGCCAGTTGCTGGAGCCCTCGTTGTTGCCGGTGTCGATCACCAGCACCTTGTAGAAGCGGCTCAGCAGCCGGTGGATCTGGTCGAAGTCCTTGGCCTCGATCTGCGAGTACGTCGTGGTCGCGGACGTCAGTACGTCGTACTGGCCGGCCACCTGGTGCCGCAGGTACGCGGCGACGTCGCCGAGCCGGGCGTCCGGCTGGGTCAGCATCGGCATCGCCTGCAGCAGGTCGGTGACGGTGGAGCGGGCGTTGGTGTCGTGGGTGCGCAGGTGCATGTTGCCGCGCAGCTCGTTGTTGTCCCAGGCCACCACACCGCCACCACGCGCCTGGCCGAGCGCACCGGCCAGCAGCAGGGTGGTCGGCGTCTTGCCGGAGCCGCCCTTGGGGTTGGCCACGGTGATCGTCACCGGACGCCGGAACGCCGTCGCCGCGGTGGCGCGAGCGATCCGCTCCACCCGCTCGGAGCTGCCCGGACGCAGCCGCAGCACGCTCCGGACACCACGCTCGGCCGGAGCCTCGCGCGGCAGCGGCAGCGCCTGCATCAGCTCTTCGGCGCGATACGACACCTCGCGCTGGGGCTGCGGCGGGTGCTGGTTCGGGATGCCCTGCGGGAAGAACTGCTGGGCGGTGGGAGACAGCTGCGGCGCCTGCTGTTCGGGCTGCTCGGCCGGCTGGGTCCACGGGTCGGCAGGGGGCGGACCTGCTGCCGCAGGCGTCGCGGCCGGAGCTCCGGTGGGAGCACCACTCGCGGAGCCCGGGTTGGCGATGCTCCACGAGCTGGCCTCGCCGCTGCTCGCCTTGCTGGAGCCCCACGGGTTCGTCTCGGGCTCGGGTGTGCTCGCGCGGTGGGCGCCCGTCGTACCGGCGCTCTGCGCATCAGCACCACCACCGGCGCTGCTCGGCGTACCGGCCTCCGGCTGGCTGCTGTACGGCGTCGCCTGGCCCGGCTGGCTCGGCTTGGACCACGAGTCGCCGGGGAACTCCTGAGCCAGGGCGTCCTGGTTCTCCTCGGCGGGCTCGGTCGCCTCGGGCTCGGCCTGGGCGCCGGGGTCCGGCTGGCTCCAGGACGGCGTCGGCTGCCACATCCTCCGGACCTCGGCCGCCGCCGCTTCCCGGTCCTTGTGCTGTCCGGAGTTGTGCGAGTCGGTCACGACCTGGGTCCCCTGATTCTCTCAACGAGGCGGTGCCGCCGCCCCGGCTCTGCTGGTCCTCCCGGGCAACGGTCCCGCCGGGAAGTCCCACTATCCCATGACCAAGTGTCCATCGGGTGTCACCCGCCGGAGCGTCGGCGGCCCCTTCTGGCCACGCGACGCCAGTACCCATTGCGGCGTCAGCCAACAACGAGGTCAGTTCACCAGGCCCGCTTCGTAGGCGATGATCGCTGCCTGGACACGATTCTTCACGTCCAGCCGGGTCAGTACGGCGCTCACGTACGCCTTCACGGTGCCCTCGACGAGATACAGCCGGGCAGCGATCTCGGCGTTGGACAGCCCGGCACCGACCAGCGCTAGCACCTCGCGTTCACGTGGACTCAGTACGCCGATCTGCTCCTTCGCCTCAGCAGCCCGGGCCATCCGGCCGCCTCCACTGCCGGCACCGAGCTCGGCGATCACCCGGTGCGCGATCTTCGGCGACAGGTACGCCGCACCGTCCGCGACCGCCTTCAGTCCGGCGATCAGCTCGCGCGGGTCCCCCGACTTCAGCAGGAACCCGCTCGCGCCGTCGCCGAGCGCCTTCGCGATGTAGGCGTCCTCGGAGAACGTCGTCAGCATCACCACCGCCGTCTCCGGCGTCGTCCTGCGGATCTCCGCGCCGGCCGCGAGCCCGTCCATCCGCGGCATCCGGATGTCGAGCACCGCGACGTCGGGCCGGTGCTTCTGCACCAGCTCGACCGCCTCGGCCCCGTCGCCGGCCTCGGCGACCACGTCGATCCGGTCGTCGGAGGCAAGGATCGCCCGGACCCCGGCCCGGACCATCGCCTCGTCGTCGGCCAGCAGCACCCTGATCATCGGGATCCTTCTTCCGGTTCGGGACCGGTGGTGGTCTCCGGTGTCGGCGCGATCGATCCGGTCTGGACGATCGCCTTGGACACCAGAACGTTGTCGTGGAAGCAGAGTTGATAGGCGTAGGTGATCGAGAACGGGCCGTCGGGGCGGTAGTAGTGGCAGTTCCAGCCGTCGGGCTCGGTCGCGCGCTGCCGTGGCGGGTCGAGCATCTGCATCTTGGGGAGCACGGGGTCGACGTCGGCGCGGCTCTGGCCGATCCGGAGGGCGTCGTACTGCGTGGGCGGGAGGACGGAGTTGAAGCCGGTCACCAGGTAGTAGCCGAGGGCAATGACGCCGATCGCGGCCGCGAGTCCGGCGGGGACGAGGAGCGCGGTGACCAGGCCGCGGCGGGCTCGGCGGCGTACGAGGTCGAGCTCATCGGCAGTGGCGCTTCGGGGTGCGACGACGGGTTCGGGCCGGCCGCCGCCTCGCGGCACGCGAGCGACGACTTCGAACCCGGCCCCGGACCGTCCCGCTGTCAGCGTTCCGCCCACCAGACGCACGCGCTCTGCGAGCCCCGCAAGCCCTGTCCCGCTCGACGTGACCTCCGCTGCCTGTGTCGCACCCGTGTCCGCGACTCTCACCACGATCTCGTCCTCGCCGCGCGTCAGCGTCACAACCACCTCGGCGCCCGGCGCATGCTTGCTCGCGTTCGTCAGTGACTCCTGCACCACGCGGTGGATCGCCCGATCGACCATCGGCGACGCCTCGGCCGCGCCCTCCTGCACCAGCCGCACCGCCAGCCCTGACGCCGCCGCTCGCTCGACCAGCTCGGCAACCGACTCGTCGCTCGGTACGACGGGTGCCTGCGCCTCGGCGTCCCGCAGTACGCCGATGATCTCGCCGAGCCGCTCGGTCGCCGTCGCGGCCGCCTCGCGCAGCTCGGTCGCGGCCCGCCGGTGCCGCTCCGGCAGTTCCGCATCGACCTCGAGCGCGGCGGCGCGCAGCGCGATCAGGCTCAGCTCGTGGCCCACCGAGTCGTGCATGTCCTCAGCGATCCGAGAGCGCTCTCGCAGCCGGACCTGGTCGACCTCGAGCTGCTGCTCGCGCTCGATCCGCTCGGCGCGCTCCCATCCGGCGGTCGCCAGCAGCGCCTGCTGCGCGCGGTACCGGCCGATCAGCCACGGCATCACGGCGAACACGAGCGTGCCCAGTACGACGGCCAGCCAGCTGAGCACCGAGTCGGCCACCGACATGTCCTGAGCCAGGACCAACATCAGCGCAAGCACCAGCAGTACGGCCGCGCTCGACAAGGCGACGAAGGACCGGAGCTGCGTCTCGCGCCGCCCGGCCAGATACGCGAGCACCGAGATCGCCGGGACCAGCGCGACCGGTGTCCCGAGCGTCGCGTTCATGGTCGCACCGCCGATGATCACCGCCTCAGGCAAGATCACCGCGGAGAGCGCGATCAGCGGCCTGGCCCGCCGGAGCAGCACCGCGGCGGCCAGCAGCGCGACGCAGCCGCCCATGAACCAGTACGGATCGCCCCGGGAACCGCTCTCTGCGACCACCAGGAACGACAGGCCGGCCCACAGCCCGAAGTCACCCGCCCGCCGCCACGTCACTCTCCGACGCTACACACCGACGACGTCACCGCAGTACTGCCGAAAGTCAGTTGTCGTCGGCATCGACCAGCTGGAACGGGACGAGCGACAGGTTCGGCACGCTCTCGCCGCGCAGCCGCGCCAGGAGGAGGTCGACGGCCTGGCGACCCATCTCCTCCTGGTCCTGGCGCACATGCAGGTACGGCGTACCGGAGATCGGGTCGCCTGGGGAGTCGAAGCAGGCGATCACCGGCGCTGAGCGGCTGCCGCCCGAGACCGGTCGCGACGCAGATCCCGAAGACGCGAGCGCCCGGTCGAGCATCCGCGCCAGGTTGTACTCGCACGCGACGTACGCCGTGACCTCGGGCGACTCCGCGTGGAACGCGCGGATCGTCGCGACGTCCGCGTCCACGCTCTCCGGCGTGAACGATCCCGGCAACGTCGCCCGCAGGGTCGTGAGCTGGTGCGCCCGGAGATCGCTCGGGGAGCGCTCTCCGAAGGCCGCGCGGAACCCCTTCAGCCGCTCCTCGATGCTCGACGTGTTCAGCGGCGGCGGCGAGACGAACGCGATCTCCCGGTGCCCGCGTTCGAGCAGCCGCTCGGTCAGCGCCCGCGCCGCCGCGACGTTGTCGGTGTGCACCGCCGCCACCGGGATGCCGGACAGGTGCCGGTCGACGAGCACGATCGGGTAGCCGTCGAGCACCTGCCGGAGCAGGCTCGCGTTGTAGTAGTCGCCGTGCACCGGGAACACGATCATCCCGTCCACCTCGCCGGACGCGACGAACGCGTCGACGGCCTTCTCCTCGTCGGGCTGGCGGCCGCGCGTACGGCGTACGAGGAGGTGGACACCGTGATCGGCGCAGCGCTCCTCGATCGCGCGCAGCAGTTCCAGGCCGTACGCCTCCGACACGTCCGGTACGACGAGCCCGATCGTCCCCGGGCGCTTGCGCGCCGGCCTGGTCCTGATCCGCCCGCGCAGCGGCGTCGTGACGCCCTCCAGGTCTGGCAGGTCCTGAACGACGAAGGAGCCCTTCCCGCGGATCCGCTCGATCAGCCCCGCCTCGCGCAGCACCTCCAGCGCGCGCTTCGACGTGATCCGGCTGACCTCGAACTGCGCCGCCAGTTCCATCTCGGACGCGACCCGGTCACCGGGCCCGAGCACGCCGCTGCGGATCTCCTCCAGCACGTGCGCGCTGATCTGCTCGTAGAGCAGCGTCATCCGAACCTCCTCTCGGCGGGCAGGTTGACATACCAAAACACCCAACCTCGCTCCAGACAAGTGCCCTGTCGCATACCAACCAGTTCTGTCGGTGCCGCCGGGGAGGGTGGGCCACATGGACATCTCCGGGAAACGAGCTGTGGTCACGGGCGCCGCGGTCGGCACCGGCCGAGCGATTGCGGCCCGGCTGGCGGCGGAGGGGGCCGAGGTGACGCTCGTCGACGTCGACGACGAGCTTGGCCACGCCGCCGCCGAGGCAATCAACCATGCGGTCGCCGAGGCGATCAACCGACCTGCCGGCGGCGAGCGCTCCGGTCGCCGACCGACCGATGACTCGGCCGCCAGGTGCCCGGCCCGCTACGAACATCTCGACGTGCTCGACGACCAAGCGCTCACCGCGCTCCTCGACCGCACTCGCCCCGCCATCCTCGTCAACAACGCCGGCGGCGGAGCCGTCCTTCGACCGTGCTTCCCCGACGCCGAACCGTCCCGCTGGTCGGCATCCCTCGACCTCAACCTCCGCGCCCCGATGCTCGCCACCCAGCTCGTCCTCGAACCCATGCGCGAAGCCGGCGGCGGAGCCGTCATCAACCTCGGCTCGACCGCCGGCCGCGGGCTCGGCCCACACGTCTCCCCGGAATACAGCGCCGCGAAGGCCGCGCTGATCCGCTTCACCAGCACGCTGGCGCCGCTCCGCGAAACCCATCGCGTCCGCGTCAACTGCGTCGTCCCCGACTGGGTCGCCACCGACCGCGGCATTGCGGAGCGCGAAGCCCTCCCGCCGGCCGAGCGCGGCCCCGCCTTGATCCCCCTCCGAACCCTCACCGACGCAGTCGTCCGGCTGATCGAAGACGAGACCCTCGCCGGCCGCGTCGTCCTGCTCGACAGAGAGCGCTCCCCCGAGTTGCTCGAGCCCTAGCTGACGCCCCCGCCGACTGGCAGCATTCGCGCATGACGCGCCCGTCGGTCCCTGCCTTCGCCACCGTCCCCGTCACCCTCATCGCCCTCGCCGTCGCCGCCGTGCTCACCGCGCTGTCCGGCCGGTACGGCTACCACCGCGACGAGCTCTACTTCCGCGTCGCGGCCGACCACCTGGCCTGGGGCTACACCGACCAGCCGCCGCTCACCCCGCTGCTCGCCAAGATCTCGATCACGCTCTTCGGCGACACCCCGATGGGCCTGCGCGTCGTCGCGACACTCAGCGCGGCACTGACCGTGGTCGTCGTCGCCCTGATCGCGCGCGAGATCGCGGGAGAGCGCAACGCTCAGATCTTCGCCGCGGTCTGTACGGCGCTGTCCGGCTTCGTCCTCGGCACCGGCCACATGGTCTCCACCGCGACCTTCGACCTGCTGGCCTGGATGGTGATCGCCTTCCTGGCCCTCCGCCTGCTCCGCACCGCCGACCCGCGCTGGTGGATCGCGCTCGGCGTCACCACGGGCGTCGCGCTGGAGAACAAGTACCTCGTCGTCCTCCCGCTCGCGGCGTTGCTGATCGCCGTACTGGTCACCGGTCCGCGCAGCGTTCTGAAGACCTGGTACCTCCCCGCGGGCATCGCCGCGGCCGCGCTGATCGCTGCCCCCAACCTGATCTGGCAGGCCGCGAACGACTGGCCGCAGCTCACCGTCGCCGGCGGCATCAGCGAGGACGACGGCACCGAGAACCGGATCATGTTCATCCCGCTCCAGATCGCGCAGCTCTCCCCGTTCCTCGTCCCCGTCTGGATCGCGGGCTTCCTGCGCCTCTGGCGCGCGCCCGCGCTGCGCTGGTCGCGCCCGGTCGCGCTCTCCTACCCGATCTTGTGCGTCATCGTCCTCGCGACCGGCGGCAAGTCGTACTACGCGCTACCGCTTCTCCTGGTCCTGGTTGCCGCAGGCACCCAACCGTCGCTCGACTGGCTTCACCGCGGCCGCCAGGCAGTACGCCGTACGGTCTTCGCCGCGGCAGCCCTCCTCACCGCGATCACCTCCGCCGCGTTCACCCTGCCGGTGCTCCCCGAGTCGGCCGTCAACCTCGTTCTCCCGGTGAACGCCGAGCAGGGCGAGCAGATCGGCTGGCCCGAGCTCACCAGCGCCGTCACGACCGTCTGGCAGCAACTCCCCGCCGACGATCGCGCCCGAGCCGTCATCTTCGCGTCCAACTACGGCGAAGCCGGCGCCCTCGCCAAGTACGGGACGGACCTGCCCACGGCGTACTCGGGCCACATGAGCTACGCCGACTGGCCCGCGCCGACCGACGACCACGACGGCCCGGTCGTCGTCGTGACCCAGGAACGCGCCCCGCAGTACGAGTCGCACTTCGGCACCTGCACCGAGGCCGCCCGCGTCGACAACGGCCACGACGTCGACAACGAGGAACAAGGCGCCTACGTTCTCGTCTGCACCGGCCCGGCCAAGCCGTGGTCGCAGCTCTGGCCGGACCTGCGCCGCTTCTACTGATCGATCGGGCACCACGGCCGGGTCAGGGTGCTCTCGCGACCGGCGGGGGCACCGCAGACCAGGTTGTCCTTCGCCGTCGCCCGGCCGTCCTTGAAGGTGACGATGTAGACCGGTTTGTTGACCGGCACCCGCTGGTCGATCCGCCCGCCGAAGTCGATCGTGCCGGTGACGCCCTCGTACCGGCGCTGCTGACCCGCGTGGTCGGTGATCGACAGCAACGCCGGCCACAGCGTCGCGCTGCTGATCGCGATGTTGTTCTCGGCCAGGAACCGGACCGCCAGGACCGCGCTGTACCCGGCGTCGAAGCTCAATGCGGCGTGCCCGTCGAGCGTGCGCGACCGCTCCGGGTCGCCCTCGTAGTCGAACAGCTCCTTCAGCCGTTGGTAGAAGTTCGCCGCCGCGGGTGAGGCCGCTCCCCCGAGCTCGGGCGCGATCGCGAGCGACAGGTACTGGTACGGCACCGCGCGGTTCGCCGCACTCACCGCGCGCTCGGCGACGTGCTTGGTGACGTCGTCCCCCGCCAGCAGGTACGGCGGTTGCTTCGGGCATCGATCGGTGATGCCGTCGAGGAACGCCTGGAAGTCGACCAGCCCGCGGGCGGCGTACAGGACGGCCGCGCCCTCGGCGTCGCACGCGTCCCGGCCGGCCGCCTCCGCGTCCATCCCACCCGCGCCTTGACCGTCGGGCCGGATCTCGCTCGTCGTGACGGCGATTCCGCGCTGCGCGAGGCTCTCCTGGAGGTCGGTGGCCAGGTTCTGGCTGTAGGTGTCCTTCGGGTCGGCGGACTTGTACAGCCGCGCCCGGCGGGTGAGCCGGTGCCCGAACGCGTCCTTGCCGGAGGCCATCAACTGGTTCAGGTACGCCGCCGCGACGGCGGCTTCACGGCGGTTCTGCGGCGAGATCTGGAAGTACAGCCGCGAGGTGTCCACCATCGTGTCGGCGGTCAGAGTCGCCGCGATCGACGGGATGCCGGCCGAGGCGAGCTCCTTGACCATCGCCTGCGTCGACTCGCGGCTCTCGTGCAGCCCGGTCGCGGCGACGATGCTCGGGTCGTCCTTCATCAGCACCCGCAACCGGTCGACCACGAACTTCGTGTGACCCAGCTGCGGCCCGGCGTTCGCGATCAGCACGCGGAGCAGCGGCTCGCCGTCGCGGTTGCGGTCGAGCTGGCGGGCTTGGACGACGGCCATCCCCGCCAGTTGCTCGCGCTGCGCGGCCAGGGCGTTGTCGATCCCGACCTGGTCGGCCACGGCCGCGACGAACACCAGCGTCATCAGCGGGCGACCGGTCTCGGCGTGCACCCGGCGTACCTTCTCGTTCTGGGCGAAGATCAGGCCGCGCACGTCGTCGAACTGCGTGCTCGGCAGCAGCAGGCTGTTCGACCCGTCGGAGACGCCGACGCAGGTGCCGTCGATGCGCGCGACCGAGTCCGCGATCGGGTCCGACCCGATCCAGCTCGTCCCGTCCCGCCACTGGAACCCGTCACCGCAGCGGCGCTCGTCGTCGACCACGCCGTACGCCGTGTAACTGCCGCCGATCACCGCCAGCGCGACCAGCGCCGCCACCCCACGCGCGACCCGCGTCCGCCGCCACGGCGTCGGCGGCCGGCTCAGGAACCGCGCCGGCGGCCCCGCCGGCTCGTTCTCGTCCCGCGCGTGCACGGTGATCGGGATGATCCAGGCAACGATCTCCCGCCGCCGGCTCAACGCCTCGATCCGCTCGTTCCACCCCTGCACCAGCTCCGCCGGGGTCTTGCTCTCCAGCGACGAGTCCTCGGCCGGCGGCTCCGCCAACGGCGGCACCAGGCGGCTGGAGGTGATCAGGAGCAGCGGGTCGAATGTGCGCGTCGCGTTCCGTACGTCGGCGACGGTCCGGATCAGCGGGTAGCCGCCGTTGTCGCGCGTGATCCCGTCGAGCAGCACGATCGGGAAGGTCGTCCGGTACCTGCGAAGCAGACCGCGGCGAGGGTAAGCCTCCCGGAGATCCTGCAGGAACGCGCCGACGAGCAGCCGCGCGATCTGCCCCGGATCCTGCGAGCGCCACTGATGCGCGGTGATCCGGTACGCGAGCTCGGCGAAGCTGTCGTCGCCGCGTGGCAGGAAGTCCTGATTGCGAAACCATCGATAGCGCCCAGGGATCCGGCCGCTGTGCAGGACCCGCAAGAACCCCATCACCACGAACAGCAGCCCCGCCGCGACGAACCGCGGCAGACTCTCCACGGCGTACCGAGCAGCTGCCGCGCCGTCATCCCCCGCGGTCGCGAGCGTCCGCCGAAACATACTCCCACTGATCGCCGGCGGCCCACCTTCAGGCACCGGCACCTCGATCTTCATCAACCAGTTGACGAGAAAGAACCGCCGGAACTTGTAGCCCCCGCCGTTCCCCGTCCCCAACTGCCCGGTGACCGCCGCCAGCAACGTACGCAGCTGCTCGACGTCATCCACGTCGATCGGCGCCAGATCATGATCCGCATCCGACCGCGACGTCCGGTGCGACCCCAGATCGACATACCCGAACGGCACCGGCTTCTGCCGCCGATCCCGCGGCCGCAACTGCTCCCCGATCCCGGCCAGCAACCCCGGCCGCTGATGCAACGTCGGCTGCACACAAGCCAACATCGGCGGCGTGTCCTCCCGCCCCAACCACTTCCGCCACCGCCGATACCGCAACCGCACCAGCTCAACCAGCGCCTCGAACCCCTCGAACCCGCCCCCAGCAGCGCCCGGCACATGCCCCCCAGAAGTCATCCGCGGCAACCCTCACTGATCACCGCGCGAAACCTATCCTGCCCGGGGAGTTACCGGATAGAACGCGATTTGTTGGTGCAAAGTCCCACGGGGCGACGGCTTGCGCGTGTTCCGACCCCGCAGAGGTCCTCGTCGGCGTCGCAGTTCACGCCGCGCAACTGCGCACCCGAGGCGCCCGTGCCGCCGCCGGTCTGTCGCCTGCTTCCCGGCGTACACCTGCTGGGGTTCTGCAGTACTGATGCGGCCGACACGGCCGCTTGTGGCTGAGGCCGCACCGGCCGGGAGTTCGAGCGGGGTGGGCCCGCCCGAGCGGGGTGGGCCCGCCCGAGCGGGGTGCGCACCTTAACCCGCGGTCCCGAGCCACCGACGCCCCACGCCTCACAACAGGCCAGAGCCGCCCACGGCCGACGCCCCACAACCCGCCCCGCCACACGAGCCCCGCCACCAGACGGCGTGCCGACGCACGGTCCTCGACGCCCCGAGTGCACCACAACCCGCATGCCGCGTGGCACCGCCCGCAGGCCCTGCGGCAGCGCGTGTCCCGTGGCAGCGCGCCCGCGGCGCCCGTGCCACGTCGATCTGTCCGCTGCGTCCCGCCCTACACCCGCTGGTGTGCTGAGGTGCTGATGCGGCCGACAAGGCTGCCTGTGGCTGAGGCCCTACCGGCCGGGAGTTCTCGCCGGGGTCGGCGCCGTGGTCAGGTTGCCCGCGACAGCGAGGTCTTGCGGACCGGGAGCTCGCGGGTGGGTTGCTCCGGAGGTCGACCGCCGCGCCGAGCAAAGCGAAGGCGCCGGCAGACCACCTCAGCCAGGCACCGCCGAGCGAAGCGAAGGCGCAACCCTGCAGGCACCCTCAGCCAGGCACCGCCGAGCGAAGCGAAGGCTTACCCGGAAGGCGGCCTCAGCCAGGCACCGCCGAGCGAAGCGAAGGCGCAGGGGGTGCGGGTGGCGAAGCCCCCGCTCGCGGCAAGCGAAGCGCAGCCGCACCAAATGACACAGGCGACCTGGTCCGCGCTTTCCGCGGACACAGATCGCCTATCGACTGTGTGGACGATACTGGGATCGAACCAGTGACCTCTTCCGTGTCAGGGAAGCGCGCTACCGCTGCGCCAATCGTCCAGGTGTTGAGTTGTTCAGAGGTGGAGACGGGATTCGAACCCGTGTACACGGCTTTGCAGGCCGTTGCCTCGCCTCTCGGCCACTCCACCAGGTGAGAAAGCTGGCCTGCCGGATACCCTCTCCGAGCGGACGACCGGGTTCGAACCGGCGACCTCAACCTTGGCAAGGTTGCGCTCTACCAACTGAGCTACGTCCGCGTTGCGACCGGTTTTTCGTTCCCCGGCGCGAGAAGAACAGTAGCCCATCCAGGCGGGAGAACAAAAATCGGGGTACCCCTTCGTCACCCTGCGTTCACCGCTTGATCACGCCGGTCACGCCGAAATCCCAACGGTGTAAGACGAATCGACGTACCGAGAGCTACTGTGTGGGCCGTTGGAAGGAGCAGGAATGATCGTCTGGCTCAACGGGGCCGTACTGCCGGACCCGGCGTCGTCGGGGTTGTCGGTGCTGGATCACGGGCTGACCACGGGTGACGGTGTCTTCGAGACGCTGAAGATCGTCGACGGGCAGCCGTTCGCGGTGACCAAGCATCTGGAGCGGCTGGTCCGCTCCGCGACCGGGCTGGGGCTGCCGTCGCCGGATGTCGCCCAGGTCGAGGACGCGATCGCGACCGTGGTGAAGGCCGACCCGGACATCGCGTTCGGCCGGCTGCGGATCACCTACACCGGCGGCGTCTCGCCGCTGTCGTCGGATCGCGGCACGACCGGCCCGACGCTCGTCGTCGCCTCGCAGGCGATCACCGCGCCGGCGCCGACCTCGGCGATCGTCACGGTCCCGTGGGTCCGCAACGAGCGGAGCGCGGTCGCCGGGCTGAAGACCACGTCGTACGCCGAGAACGTCCGCGCCCTCGCCTACGCGAAGGAGCGCGGCGCCAGCGAGGCGATCTTCGCGAACACCGTCGGCGATCTGTGCGAGGGCACCGGTTCGAACATCTTCTGCGTGTACGACGGCGAGCTCGTCACGCCGACGCTCGAGTCGGGTGCGCTGGCCGGTGTCACCCGCGGGCTGGTGATCGCATGGTTCGGCGCGGTCGAGCGCGACCTACCGCTCGCGAAGCTGGCCGAGGCGGACGAGATCTTCCTCACCTCCACGACCCGCGACGTGCAGGCGATCCACCGCGCCGACGAGCGCGACCTGGCCGCGCCGGGCGAGGTCACTGCCGCGGTCGCGAAGGTGTTCGCCGAGCGCTCGGCGGAGGACGTCGACCCGTAGGCCGATCGCCGTACAGGCGGAACGAGAAGCCGCGCCGGTGTCAGCACCGGCGCGGCTTCGTCGCGTACGTCGTACGAGGAGCTGCTACTCCCCCGACGCCTTGCGGCGTTCCCGGTACGCGGCGACGTGCAGGCGGTTGCCGCAGGTGCGCGCGTCGCAGTACCGCTTCGACCGGTTCCGCGACAGGTCGATCAACGCGTCGTCGCAGTCCGGCGCCTCGCAGCGGCGGAGCCGTTCGCGTTCACCGGCCGAGATCACCTGGGCGAGCGCGATCCCGCACTCGACCGTGATCCGGCAGGTCAGCGACGCGCCGTCGCGCGAGTAGTGGATGTGCCACGGGTGACCGTCGTGGTTGGTCAGCCGCGGCGTCGTCGTACCGCGCGCGACGATCGCGTTGATCATCGCCGCCGCCTCCGCGTCCGAACCGGTCGTGAACACCGGCGAGAACAACGGCCGCAGATCCCGGACCTCCTGCAGGTCCGTCTCGGTGAGCGTCCCGACCGCGCTGAACTCACGCTCCTGGACGAACTTCTCCAGATCCTCGAGCGAGTCCATCGTGTCGACCTGGCTGTTCGGCCCGGGCAGCGTGTTCACCAGCCGGACCAGCGTGCCGAGCGCGTGCTCGGTGTCGTGCGAGAAAGTCACAATCACGTCTCCAACGCGACGGGGTCTCCGTCCTGCAGCAAGAGTAGCCCGGCCGGTTTCGTACGTCGCCGTTCCATGCGCTATGGTTTCTCCCGAGCAACACCAGCAACACAAACCGACGGGCGATTGGCGCAGTGGTAGCGCGCTTCGTTCACACCGAAGAGGTCACTGGTTCGAACCCAGTATCGCCCACGTCAAGAACACGCAGGTCAGAGCGGGAACCCGGCGGAAGCCAGGTCCCCGCTCTTCTCGTTTCAGTCCACTTCGGGCAGCGAAAAGGCAGCGAGAGCGCCTAGGACCCTCTCCTGAGAGCCTCCCTGCACGTGCGTGTAGATCATCAGCGTCGTCGATCGCCCGCGAGTTGGTCCGCGAACTCCTCAAGCGCTCCCACAAACCCACCCCGGCCCTAACCGCCGTCGCAACCCGCGCAGGAGTCCTCGCGTGACTAACAAAACCCTCTACATCGTCGTCTGTGGCGCACCGCTCGCCTCCCGCACCACAGACGGCGTCGAGTTCGCCCGAGCTAATGACTGGGAGCCGTACGTCATCCCCACCGATGCGGCCATGTCCTGGCTTGCGGGCCAGGATCTAGAGGGGGTCCCCCTCATCACAGGCAACCGCAAGCCCGACGAACCGAAGCGCATCCCGCTGGCCGAGGCAATGATAGTCGCCCCCATGACGTTCAACACTCTCAATGCGTGGGCCAATGGCAACGCGACGACCTACCCGCTAACCACACTCTGCGCGGCCCTGGGCTCACGAACGCCAACTGTGGCTGTTCCGTTCGCCAAGCACGATCTGGCGGGTCATCCGGCTTGGCTCGCGTCTATGGCCGTATTGCGATACGCGGGAGTACCGCTAATTGACCCTCATGACGGAGGAGCAGCGTCTGTGGAACCAGTCGCATCCGGAACCGGCGAGCAGGTAGCTCGTCAGTTCGAATGGGCCTGGGCAATTCAGCGCATCGCTTGACGACCTGACGGATCCACACGCGGGCACGGAGACAAGCGAGGCGGAAGGCAATAGGCTCCCGCCTATGGACACTGACGCGTTGAAAGGGGCCGCCTGTCACGCCTTAGGTCTGACGATCGTTGCCGATCTGAAGCCGGGCGGACAGAAGACGGTTCATCGCGTACAGCAGGGGGATAACGAGCGCGTCTTGAAGCTCGTTCGGCTCGGAGCTTCCGACCCGAACGGGCTTGAGCGTGCGAAGCGTGAAGTACACCTGCTCGCACAAACCAATCATCCGAATGTTGTAAAAGTCGAATCCGATCTGATCGAGATCGGCAATCCAGCCGAGGGCGCCGCATGGCTGGAGGAGTACCTGGACGGAGCAGACCTCAGTGATTATCTGGGGTCGTCGTGGACGTGCCATGAAATCCACGAGCTTGGCTCACAAGTTTCGGCGGGTATCGGCGCCTTGCACGACCAAGGCGTGGTGCATCGCGATCTAAGCGCAAACAACATTCGACGGCTGTCCAGTGGAGAGTACAAGGTGATGGATCCAGGATTCGCAAAGCATACCCTCCGGACGGGCATCACCGTTGGCGGGCAGCCAGGAACCCCCGGATTCATGACACCCGAGCATTTGCAAGCCTATTCGGGTCCGACCCCGGCATCCGATGTATTTGCTATCGGAGCTCTGATGTACGCCGCAGGCACCGGCGACGTCCCGGTCCCCTGGAAGGGTGACGATGCAGAGTATATTGCCAGACTCGCGTCTTGCTCGTTTGAATCATTCGCGAGTAAGAGGCAAGATTGCCCATCAGGCCTGAGTGGTGTAATTGATCGAGCGCTCCACAGGCAACCAGCCCGACGCTATCGAAACGCAAACGCCTTAGCTAAAGCATTGGCCGGTACACAATGACCATTCTGATAGAGGACACGGTACGCAACAATCTTGCAAGTTGGGCAGAGCGAGCGGTAAGTGGCGGGTACGCTTCCGGTGTCATAATCTCACCCTTCGCCTCACCAGTGCACGGCACACGATACAGAAGCGATATCGAGAAGACTATCGAGCGCATCTATAACAGCGGTGGCGAGGTCTGGTTTAACCCGACGACTCACGCATTGCAAATGCCTCAAGTTGGCGATTTTAGATATTATGACGAGTGGGCTCTTTGGCAGACGCCAGCGGCGCGCAACGCGCTCAACGATGAAGCTCAGATGCGCGACCATATCTCGCGCGTTTATGACGCTCAGCGACGCTTGGGATCCCGACTCCTAGCACCAACGATGCATCTACACACCGCCCAGAGCGCCAGCAGCGAGCGCGCTGTACAACTGAGCACTCTCGCCCTGGAAGAGGCGGGCACTGATCAGGTGTGGCTTTCGATTGCTGGTGACTTGCATTTCTGGTCAGCAGGGAACGACCTCGATACGCATATAGGCGAGCTGAGCCAACTGGAACCCGCGGGTTGGTTCATTACAGTCACCAGACCCCAGGCCGCCATCCCGGTTCAGGCAGCACCGGACGAAATCGCGGGCCTTATGCGCACGGTCTACGCGTTGAGTCAAGATTTCGAGGTTATTGTCGGCCACGGTGATTTCGCCGGCCTGCCAGCCATAGCGGCTGGGGCGCGCCAGCTTGGCTCAGGTTGGGATGTGCGCCAACGAGTTTGCGCCTACTCAGATTTCATGGCTCGTCCGCCGACAGAAGAGGGTGGCGGCGGGCAATGGTATGCGCGCCCATCACTCGAATCGCTGGTAGGCAACCTTTCCGGAAACGAATACAAGATCCTTGTCGATCAAAACCCAACTCTTGCGCAGCAGTTGACCCGAGGTGAAATACCCAGCGGAACCGAGAATGCGTTCCGGCACCACGCCCAGGTCCTCAACACGATCACCTCACATCTCGCACAATTTTCGGGTGCTGACCGGGTGATGGCGTTGAGGCAGCGCTACGCTACCGCGCAAGCAAACTGGCAAACGGTCCGGGACATCACGGGCTGCGTGGGAACCGCAGCACAATGGATTGACCCACTTATTCAAGGTTTGGACAAGTTCGTCGCCGAAGAAGGCTGGTAGCCCTGCAAAGCGGCGAGAAGGTGCTCGAACCCTAGTAGTCTGCGAACCGAGTTGAGCTTTCGCGGCGATGGCTTACGAAGCCACTTGCCATCGATCATCAGCCCGGCCTGATCGTCGTCGACTCGCTGGAGTGCGGCCCGCCCCGCCTTCTCGCCAACCTCCCCCAGCACAAGGACGTAGTTACTGGTCCAAGTTCTGTAGCCGCGCGCTTGCCGAACGGCTCGCTTCCAGTCGCGAAGCTTGGCCTCGACCGCGTACAGCGTGCCCCCTGGCGTCAGGGCAGGGTTTCTCCGGTAGAGGCCACTCGGCGTTCTTGCCACGGCCCCTTGCCGCGTGAGATTCGCGAGGCGCTTGCCGACCGCCTTCTCGCCCATATGCAGTTCGGACGCCAAGCTGTCCACCGATCGGGGCCGCGCAGGATAGAGACTCGCGACAATGCTGCAGTCCAACTCACTCAGGATCGGCGGCACTTCGCAAGACAATCTCGCAGACAACTGCTTTGCACCACCAACAACCGCAAGGAAGTCGGGAACTCCGATCGGGCCAGCCATCTCAGGCACCAAGAGAACGCCGACCGATGCACCTGGAAGGGTGCTGGCAGCATGTTCGGCAGCGGGATAGAGAGTCATCTCCTGTACTGCGACAAATCGACGGCCAGGACGGCTACGTGATGTCTGGTGCACGTCGATGTGGGCCACGATCGAGACTGTGCCAGACGGCACCGACGCTCAGCGAAGGCGCTTCCGAAGAGTGTGACAGCGCTCACATCGAGGATACTGTCCCCTCAGCCTCTGGAGGCGGATGCCGGGCAGCTAAAAGGCAGCACGCCACGGGACACTGGTTGCACACCGCCCAGTACGGCTGCAGCGCAACCGCCGGGCAGATGCCGAAGGGGATCGACTGGTACAACGGATCCGCCTTCACACCGAAGAGGTCGCTGGTTCGAACCCAGTATCGCCCACGTCATCGGCGGCCGCTCGTATCCACGGAAAGCGTGACGGCCGCTTCCGCCATTTGTGCGGCTGCGCTTCGCTTGCCGCGTTGCGGGGGCTTCGCCACCCGCATCCCCTGCGCCTTCGCTTCGCTCGGCGGCTGCGGCTGAGGTGGTCTGCCGGGGTGGCCTTCGCTTCGCTCGGCAAAGCCTGGCTGAGGCCAGCTGCAGGTTGGGCCTTCGCTTCGCTCGGCAGTTATCCCACCGAAGACCTCCCGTCCTCAACCAGGCCAGCTCGCCCACGCACTCCCGGCCGAGGCGGCCTCAACCACAAGCAACGTTCGCGGCCGCATCAGCACCTCAGAAGCTCAGGAAGATAGTCCGGACCTCACCTCATTCGGCTGATGGTGAGCGCAGCGGGCCTTCGCTGCGCTCGGTCGGGTGATGGTCTGCGGCGTCTTCCGCCTCTACGGCGGCACGACTTCCACCGGCAGCCCACCGTATGTCGGGACCTCGATCAGCAAGACGGGACCCCGGACACGTCGTGCCATGTCCGAGGTCCCTAGAAGGTGTTCAAGGCCCCCGCTGCTGGCCGGGGCTCCACGCCCGCCCGGCGGTCAGGCGGCTTCGAGGACCTCTGCCAACTCGTCGTCGGTGACGGTGAACTCGGTGGTCCGCGCGCATCACAAACAACCGATCGGCCGCCCCGGCACTTCAGTTGCTCAGGGCGCCTTCGGGGCCCAGTCCAAGCCCGGCGGGTTGCCCGTGCCATCACCAGGGATGGGCGCGGTCAGCGCGCTCACAGCGGCGCCATCGGGCGTGTACGCGCGGACGACCCGGCGCTCGTCGAACGGTCCCTCGCCGGGAAGGTAGTTGGGGTACGCCTCCAGCGTGGCGATCTTCTTGCCGTTGGGCGACCACGCGACGCCGGTCAGGTCGTGGGCCGTCGGGTTGGCGGCGTGGCTGACACGAGCAGGTGTGCCGGCGCCGTTGCGCGGCAACGTCACCAGCTCGGTGCGCGCGGCGTCGTACTTGTTGGTGACGAAGGCGATCGTCTTCGAGTCCGGCGACCAGTCCGGGTACTCGTTGTTCGACCCAGCGGTGCCGGCGAAGACCGTGTGGAGCCCGGTGCCGTCCGGCTTCACCGTGGTGATCGAGCGCGCGTCGTTCTCGTAGTACAGGTGCGTGACGAAGGCGATGCGAGTGCCGTCAGGCGCGTACGCCGGTTGTTCGGCGATCAGGGTGCCGGAGTGCCAGACGACCGTGCGGACGCCGGTGCTGACCACGACGCGGTACAGGCTGCGGCCTTCGGCGTACACGATGGAGGCTCCGTCGGGCGCCCAGGTGAGAGTGCGGTCGGTGAAGTCCTGGGAGAACTCGGCGACGACCGTCTCGGTACCGGTGGACAGGGTGCGGACGTAGAGGCGCTCGACCCAGATGTCGGTGCCGGGGCGGGCTTCCTCGTCGCGGAAGTAGGCGACGCGCGTGCCGTCGGGTGAGTACTTCGGGTTCTGGCCGACGCCGAGGAAGACGTACGACGCGGCGTTCGGCAGTTGCGTCACCATCGTCGTGAACTGCTGCGAGAAGACGAGATAGCCGTTCTTCGGCGCCGCTGCTTGGGCTGGTAGCGCGGTCGTTGTCAGCACGATCGCAAAAAGCGCAGCCAGGACTGATCTGAGTTTCATCTGCTCCCCCACGGAACGTCAGCGCGCGTGGTCCCCCCACGCCTCCCCGGGCACGGTACGGAGCGCCGATCAAGACGACAAGGGTTCAGCTGGGTGGGCGGATGATGCGTTGCTCGATGGCGCGGGCGACGGCCGCGGCGCGGGTGTCGACCTCGAGCTTGGTGTAGATGTGGGAGAGGTGCGACTTCACCGTTGCCTCGCTGACGAAGAGGCGGCGGGCGATCTCGCGGTTGGCGGCGCCGGTGGCGAGCAGGCCGAGGATCTCGACCTCGCGTTCGGTGAGCTGAGGGCCGGTACGGCGGATCAGGCGCGCCGCGACGGCCGGCGCGAGGACGGTCTCGCCGCGGGCTGTGCCGCGGATGGCGCGGAAGAGTTCGTCGGGTGGGGCGTCTTTGAGGAGGTAGCCGGAGGCGCCCGCGTCGATGGCGCTGGTGATGTCGGCCTCGGTGTCGTACGTGGTGAGGACGAGGATGTGCGGCGGCTCCGGGAGCGCTCGCAAACTCGCTGTGACCTCCGCACCGCCGGGCCCGTCGCCCAGGTTCAGATCCATCAGTACGACGTCCGGCCGGATCGCCGCCACCAACTGTACGGCGCTGTGCGCGTCGGAAGCCTCGCCGACGACGGACAGGTCCTCCTGGCCCTCGACCAGCGCCCGCATCCCCGCCCGTACGACGGGGTGGTCGTCGACCAGCGCGACCCGGATCACGCGCGCACCCAGCCGGCGCCGCCGGAATCGCAGGGACGCCCCCGGCGCGGAAGCCCGCTCACGACGACGCCCCAGCCAGCGGGATCGACGCCGCGAGCGCCGTACCTTCACCAGGCTCGCTCTCCAGCACCAGCGTGCCTCCGAGGTGACTGAGGCGATCACGCATCCCGGCCAGCCCCCGGCCACGATCCGGATCAGTCGGCCCACGATCGGCCCCAAGCCCGCGCCCGTCGTCCCGCACATCCAGGAACACCGCATCCGGCTGATAGGTCAGCGTGACAACAGCCGTCGTAGCAGCGGAGTGCTCCAGCACGTTCGCGAGCGCGCCACGCGCAGTGCGCAACAGCGCGGTGTCCACCTCAGCGCCGAGCGACACCGGCGTCCCATGCACCTGCACCCGGATGTCGACCCCACTGGCCGCAGCTAGCCGCGCACCTGTCTGCCGCAGCGCACCAGGCAGTGCCGGCTGACCAGAGCTGGTGAGCTCAGCCGGCGCGAGGTCCCTGACTACCCGGCGTACCTCATCCAGCCCGTCCCGAGCAGTAGCCGCCGCCTGGGCCGCATGCTCTCGCGCAGCCGCTGGCCGGTCGGTCCACTCGCTCTCGGCGGCCTGCAGCAGCAGGTTGATGCTGGACAGCCCCTGCGCGACGCTGTCGTGCAGCTCCCGCGAGAGCCGCGCCCGCTCGGCCAGTGCGCCCGCCTGGTGCTGCGCGTCGGCCAGGTCTCCCTGCGCTGCGTGCAGGTCGTCCAGCAGCACCTGCCGCGCGGCGGCGTACCGTTCCAGCGCCCGGTAGGCGCCTACAGCCAGTACCGCGATGCAGACCGGCCCCAGCACGATCGTCGGGTCCAGCCGGTCAGCCATACGGGTCCACTGCACTACTACCGTCGCCACCATCCCGGCGACGACCGCACAGGCCGGCCAGAACGCCAGCACCCGCAGCGCGACGAACGACAGCGGCACAGCGCACCAGGCGAACGACGGCGCCAGCAGAACCAGCCCGAACCACACCAGCACCAGCAACGCCAGCCACACCCAGCCGCGCAGCACCGGCCCTGCGGCGTACGTCGCCAGCAGTGCCACAGCGCCCGCAAGCATCCACGGCGCCTGGTCGCCGAACCCGTGACCGGTCAGGTAGCGGACCGCTGAGGCGAGCACGAGGACGACGAACGTCGTATGCAGCGCCTTCACCAGCCCGCCGGCCTGGCCGAGCACGGCGGCCGGTGTCTGTGAAGTCGTCATGTCCTGCCGATGGTAGGCCCGTCGGCGCGCCTTCCGAATCATCCGTTCGGCTATCCACAGGTGGCCGAACTCCCGTCGGGCGGAGCCGCAGAACGCGGCAATCTGAATGTGACCAACCTTTTCCGGCAATGAGAGGTTTCCGATGTCCGTCCGCGCCCTGTGCACCACCCTCGTCCTGTCCGTCGCGCTCGCCGGGGTCGTCGTCCCCACGGCGTCGGCCCGCTCCACGACGTACGAACTGCCGGGCGATCCCGGCGGGTCGAAGTACGAGGGCATCGGGTACGACGCTCGCGCGCAGCGCCTCTACGTCTCCGAGACCACCGGCGGCGAGATCCACCGCGGCCGGCTGCGCGCCGACGCCGCGACCGAGTGGCTGGCCGGCGACGGGACCGACGGCCGCTGGACGGCTCGCGGCGTGACCGTCGACTCGCGCGGTCGGGTGTACGTCGCGGGCGGGCCGAACGGCATCGACCATCCGGGCGCGCCGGACCTGTGGGTGTACGACCGCGACGGGAAGCTGCTCGCGGCGCTGCGGACCGGCGTACCGAACGCGTTCCTGAACGACCTGGTGATCGGGCCGGACGGCGCGGCCTACGTGACGAACTCCAACGCGCCGCAGGTGTTCCGGGTCGCCCAGCACCACGGTCGCTGGACGATCCGGACCTGGGCCGACGCGACCGCGACGATCCCGACCCAGACCGGCTTCAACCTCGGCGGCATCGTGCTCTCGCCCGACCGGTCCGCGCTGGTCGTGGCCCAGGGCAACGTCGGCAAGCTGTGGCGGTTCTCGCTGCGGACCGGCGCGGTGTCGGCCGTCGATGCCGGTACGGCGGACCTGGTCAACGCCGACGGGCTCGTGCAGCAGGGACACACGCTGTGGGTGGTGCGCAACTTCTCGAAGGTGCTGAGCACGCTGCGACTGGCCTCGGACGGGCGATCGGCGCGGCTCGTTGCCGCGACGCCGACCGACCCGGAGCGGGTGTTCACGACGGCGAAGCTCGCGCAGGGGCGGTTGCTGCTGGTCGACAGCAAGTTCGACGAGCAGGTTGCGGCGCCGCCGTACCAGGTGGTCGCGCTGAACCCGCCGCGCCGATGAAGGTCTCACTCGCACTGGCTACGGTCGTCGTGATGGCGGCGACCGTGGGCTGCTCGGCGCCCGAGGCCGCGCCGCCTGCCGCTTCTCCGACACCATCCGCGACTACCCCGAGGCTCACTGTGCCGACTGATCTGGACCAGCAACTCATCGCCGCCGCCTGGAAGAACGACATCGCTGCCGCGCGCCGGCTGATCACCGCGGGCGCTGACGTCAACGCGGTCGATGACACCGTGCAGAGCGCGTTCCTGATCGCTGCCAGCGAGGGGTACGTCGAGCTGCTCGACCTGACACTGCAGCACGGCGGTGACGTGCGGAGCCTCGACAGCTACCGCGGTACGGCGCTGATCCGGGCTGCTGAGCGTGGCCACGCGGCAGTGGTCGGGCGGCTGCTACAAGCAGGGGTGGCGGTGGATCACGTGAACAGGCTCGGGTGGACTGCGCTGCACGAGGCTGTGCTGCTGGGCGAGGGCACACCGCAGTACGTGGAGACTGTGCGGTTGCTGATCGCTGCTGGGGCTGATCGGGCGAAGCCTGCTCAGCGGGACGGGGTGACGCCGGTGCAAGGGGCGCGGAAGCTCGGGCAGAAGGCGGTGAGTGCTGTGCTGGAGGCTGAGCGACCCAACTCCCCTGCTGCTGCGCTGCTGGCTGCGGCTACTGCTGGGGACGCTGATGCGGCCGCTGCTGCGCTGGCTGCTGGTGCACCGATCGAGTCTGCTGATGGGCAGCGGCGTACGGCGTTGTTGCTGGCGGCGTTGAACGATCGGGTGGAAGTGGCGCGGTTGCTGGTGGGGCTGGGGGCGGATCCGGATGCGCAGGATGATCGGAAGGACTCGGCTTGGCTCGTCACTGGGGTGACCGGGAGCGTTGCGATGCTCGAGACGTTGCTGCCGGCGCGGCCGGATCTTGCGCTGCGTAATCGGTACGGCGGTGTTTCGGTGATCCCGGCGAGTGAGCGCGGGCATGTGGAGTACGTGCGGCGCGTCGTACGGACCGGGATCAATGTCAATCACGTGAACGATCTCGGGTGGACGGCGTTGCTTGAGGCCGTGATCCTCGGGAAGGGCAGCGAGGCGTGGCAGGAGATCGTGCGGATCCTGCTCGCGGCCGGGGCTGATCCGACGCTTGCGGATCGTGACGGGATCACGCCGTTGCAGCACGCGGAGAAGCGTGGGTTCGACGAGATCGCGAAGATCCTGCGCGCGGCCAAGGGGAGGTAGTCGGGCCGCGCTGTGTCAGCTGAGCCAGCGGCCGTCCAGCATCAGGTCGCGGCCCTCGAGCTCGTTCGCCTCGCGCCAGGACTGGATGCGCACCGGGGTGACCTCGAAGTACGGGTACGTCGCCTTGAGCGTCCGAGGGTCGAAGCCGGACTTCGCGGCGAACGCGTCGCCCTGCTCCTGCGTCGGGGTGAAGCGTTCCGCCGTACCGGTGACGAGGACGACGTCGCGGGTGCCGCCGATCGCGAGGTGGAGCTGCGGGTTGGCCTGGAGGTTCAGGCTCGTCGGGTTCTTCGACGCGGTCGACAGGATCAGCGTCGTACCGGTCCAGAGGAACGAGAGCGGGACCAGGTACGGCGTACCGTCCGGAGACGCGGTCGAGACCCAGGCGTCGACCTCGGACGCCAGTCTTTCGAGGGCGTCTTTCGTACGGATGGCAAGGGGGCGCGCGGGCGGCGGAGGGTTCCTCATCGTCACATTGTCCAGGGGCGAATCTGATTTTTCTTCCACGCCCCAAGTGCGCTACTGTTCTGCTCTCGCAGGGAGCGAAACGCTCCTGGTGAGAGTGCGGACGTAGCTCAGTTGGTAGAGCGCAACCTTGCCAAGGTTGAGGTCGCCGGTTCGAACCCGGTCGTCCGCTCGGAAGAGGTCAGCAGGCTGAGACTCTGTGGTGGAGTGGCCGAGAGGCGAGGCAACGGACTGCAAATCCGTGTACACGGGTTCGAATCCCGTCTCCACCTCGCAAACTTCATTCCCCGGACGATTGGCGCAGCGGTAGCGCGCTTCCCTGACACGGAAGAGGTCACTGGTTCGATCCCAGTATCGTCCACGCAGTTCGACAGGCGACTCGTGTCCGCGGAAAGCGCGGACCGGGTCGCCTGTGTCGTGTTGTACGGCTGCGCTTCGCTTGCCGCAAGCGGGGGCTCCGCCACCCGCACCCCCGGAGCCTTCGCTGCGCTCGGCAGCTGTGGCTGGGGTCGCTCGCGCTGGTTCGCCTTCGCTCCGCTCAGCCGCTCCGGCCGGGTCGCCGACCGGCTAAGCTCGCCATCCCCGCGACCCACTCGGCCACCAGCCCCGCACCCGTCGCGTTGCCCCCTTCACGCCTTTCCGGCCGGTGCGACCTCAGCCCAAGAACTCGTCCTCGGCCGCATCACCGCCCAGCCGTCACTTCGCCAACCGGCGCCTCGGCAGCAACTCCCCGCCTCGGCGACCGCCGCTCAGGCGTCCACGCTTTCCCTCCTCAGCCAGCACCCGGCAGCTACTCGGCGCCTCACCTCCCGCCCTTCCCGGCTGGTACCACTTCCGCCCACCGCTCGACCCTCACTCTGCTGGGCCGCGACGAGCTGGCACCGCATGGTGGCGAACCACCAGCATCCGCTTCGCCTGGCTTGGGTCAGTGCGCAACGGCGGACGTCGAGTCAGCTTGGGCCGGGGCCTTCGCTTCGCTCGGCGGTGGTGAGGCGGTGTAGTCGGCCGTGAACTGGCGACCTTAGCGCCAGGGGTTCGAGCTGGTGGACAAGGCGGACGCGCAGGCGGCTCGGCTGGATGGGCCTTCACTCCGCTCGGCGAGTGCCTGGCCGGCACGCCCACAGGACGTCGAGGCAGCGCCGGCCGGGGGCCTTCGCTTCGCTCGGCGGTGGTTGAGGCGGCGCCGGCGGCGCGCACCGGCGGCGCGCACCGGCGGCGTTGGCGGCGGGTGGTTTGAGCTGGCGGGCGGCAGACGCGCAGGCGGCTTGGCGCGCGTGGTCGGTGTCGTCTGCCGGGTGGGCTTTGGCTTCACTCAGCGAGTGCCTGGCCGGCACACCCAAAGCTCGCCTCCCACCCCTCCGCACTTTCCGGCCCGTGCAACCTCAGCCCAAAGCCTCCTTCTCGGCCGCAGGAACGCCTGCCTGTAGTTGTTCTCATTGCACCCGACGGCTGTTTGAATGCTTCGGCATGGGGTCTTTGTGGGTGGGTGAGCGGGTTCGGTTGCGGGCGGTGGAGCCTGAGGACTGGGCTGATTTCTTGCGGTTCGATCAGGACAGTGAGATGCAGCGGAGTGTGGACATGGTGCATGCGCCGCGGTCTGCGTTTGCGATGCAGGGGTGGGCCGAGGGGCGGGCCACGCATGGGGAGACCGACGATCGGCTGGAGTTGGCGATCGTGGCGTTGGATACCGAGACGCTGGTGGGGGCCTGTTCGACGAACGAGACGAGTCGGCGGAGTGGGCGGTTCAGTTATGGGATCGCGGTGGGGCGGGAGCATCAGCGGCGGGGATATGCGCGGGATGCGGTGAACCTGTTGCTGCGGTTCATGTTCGAGGAGCGGCGGTATCACAAGGCCGAGGCGGGGGTTTACGCGTTCAACGCGGCGTCGATCGGGTTGCAGGAGCGGTTGGGGTTTCAGCGGGAAGGGCTGTTGCGGGATCACGAGTTCCTGGCGGGGGCCTATCAGGACGTGATCGTGTTCGGGATGACCGCGGAGGAGTTTCAGAGGCGGAGGTGAGAGCCGCCGTTGAAGTCGAGGACGGTGCCGGTGGCGAACTCGGCGGCTGGTGAGGCCAGGTAGAGGATGGCCGCGGCGACTTCTGAAGGGTCGGCTACGCGTTCCAGGGGGCTTTCCATGCGGCGGCGGTCGTAGCCGTCGCCGGACAGAGCCTCGGCGGCCATGTCGGTGGTGGTCCAGCCGGGGGCGATGGCGGTGACGGCGATGCCTTCGGGGCCCAGGGCCCGGGCCAGGGATTGGGAGAGCGAGACCAGGCCGGCCTTGCTCACGCCGTACGCCGGTTGGTTGGGCTCGCCGCGGAACGCGCCTCGGGAGGAGACGTTGACGATGCGGCCGCCGCGGGGCATGTGCTGGACGGCGCACCAGCAGGCGTTGGCTGCGCCGATGAGATTCACGCCGAGGGTGTCGGACCAGGCTTGCTGCCAGTCCTCGTACGACGTACTGCGGATCGGGTGGGCAGAGTAGACCGCTGCGTTGTTGACCAGGACGTCGATGCCGCCCAGAGCAGAGGCTGCTTCGTCGACCATGCGGCGGATGGCCAGAGGGTCCGCCAGGTCAGCTTGTACGACGACGTGCCCCTCCCCCGGTAACCCGGCCAGCACCTCTGCCGCGGCGGAGGCCGATGCGCCGTAGTGGACCGCGACGCGATCGCCTGCCGCGGCGAAGGCCTTGGCGGTCGCCGCGCCGATTCCCCGGGAGGCTCCTGTCACCAGCACCGATCGACTCATGCCGCGAGTCTTTCACTGCCGCGGCGTGATGTCCTTGCGGTAGTTCTTGGTCTGGCGGGCCCACTCCTTCTTCGCCTCGGCGCGCAGCCGGGCGTCCGTACGCCGGGCCATGAACGCGGCCTCGCGCTGGAGCTTCACCCAGCTCTCGTAGCGGCGGACCGGGAGCGTGCCGTCGTCCAGAGCCCGTCGTACGGCGCAATCGGGTTCGGTCTGGTGGGCGCAGTCCTTGAACTTGCACTGGTCGGCCAGTCCGCTGACGTCCGGGAACGCGGCCGCGAGACCCTCGCCGGATTCCTGGAGACCGATCCCTCGCAGTCCGGGCGTGTCGATCACGACGCCGCCGTGCGGCAGCGGGATGAGCTCACGGCGTACGGACGTGTGCCGGCCTTTGCCGTCCTCGCGGATGGCCTGTACGTCGAGAAGCTCGACGCCGGCCAGCGCATTGACCAGCGACGACTTGCCCGCGCCGCTGACGCCGAGGAGAGCCATCGTGGCGTTGCCCGCGAGCAGCTCGCGGACAGCTTCGATGCCTGCGCCGGTGGTCGCGCTGCACACCAGCACGTCGGCGCCCGGCGCCGCCGTGGCGACGTCCTCCGCGATCGAGTCCGCGTCGCCGACCAGGTCGGACTTGGTCAGCACGACGACCGGGTGCGCGCCGCTCTCCCAGGCCAGGGCGAGGAAGCGTTCGATGCGGCCGATGTTCGGTTCGGGGATCAGGCCGACGACGATCGCGATCACGTCGACGTTGGACGCGAGCACCTGGCCGCGCGACGAGCCGCCGACCTCGGCACGGACGATCGCCGTACGCCGGGGAGCGATCGCCTCGAGCGTGATCCGGTCGTCGGGCCAGTACCGGAGGGCGACCCAGTCGCCGGTACACGGCGCGGCCTGGGAGTCCTCGGCGACGGCGCCGAGCACGCTGCCGGACCAGCTGGCGCGGACCGGGCCGTCCTCGGTGAGAACCGTGGACAGGCCTTTGTCGACGCGGATGACGCGGCCCTGGATCAGACCGTCGGGGAGAGCGGAGAGGTAGTCGGCCGTGGACGGGTCGAGGCCGAGGGAAGCGAGCGTTGCTGACATGGTGCGACGAACCTTTCGGGAGGTCCGGCCGCGGCGATCAGCTCGGCGGCCGGACGGTACGGGAGTGAGCGGGCCCCTCGGCTCGGTGGTCCTCGTGGGCCAGATCGGAGTTCATGGTCGTCTCAACTCCCTTCGGTGGTGTCGGTCGCGGTACGGCAAGCGTAGGTCGAGATGCGGGGAGTCGCATGGGAATTACTGCGGGGTGGATTCGGTGCTGTTCGACTGGGTGACCTTGTCCGCGTCCGCGCGCTCCGCCCCGTCCTCAGCAGGAAGAACAGACGCAGGCTCAGCCTCAGCGGCACGCCCCGAAGCCGGCCCAGCGGCCGGACCCCGCGAAGCGGGGGAAGCACCTGGCGCGACAGCCGAGCCCCGCGAAGCGGGCGAAGCACCCGGCGCGACCGCCGGACCCCGCGAAGCGGACGGCGCAGCCGGCGCCTTGGGCTTCTCCGGGATCGTCAGCTCCTTCTCCGGCGCCTCGTTCGACGGATACCCGACCGCGTGCCCCGGCGGATCCACCGGCGACCCCGGCGACATTGCCTCCACGGTCCGCGCGAGCTTCACCTCCGGCCGCAGCTCGCCCTGGGTCAGCGGCTGGTCCTCGTGGTGCGGGTCAGGCTCGGCCTTCATCACCGGCTCGGTCGCCTCGCGCCGCGCCTTGTGCGGCCACAGCCGGTCGACGACCGCGTTCAACGCGGCACCGATCAGTACGGCGATCGCCGTCATGTACAGCCACATCAGTACGGCGATCGGCGCCGCCAGCGGGCCGTAGATCGACGTCCCGCCGACGGTGCTCTGCAGGATCCAGCGCAGCACGAAGCTGCCGAGGATCCAGATCGACAGCGCCAGGAACGACCCGGGCAGGTCCGAGACCCACGGCGTCCGGACCGGGACCGACAGGTGGTACAGCGTGTTCAAGAAGCCCGCCGACAGGATCGTCACGACCGGCCAGTACAGCTGGTTCAGGAAGTCCAGCCGGTGCGGCAGCAACGCGTCGACCGCGTCCGGGCCGGCCAGGACCAGCGGGAGCACGATGACGCCGATCACCAGCGCCGCGCAGTACAGGCTGAACGACAGCGCGCGGGTCCGGACGATGCCGCGCTTGCCGCCCATCCCGTACATGATCGTGATGGTGTCGACGAACACGTTCAGGGCCCGGCTGCCGGACCAGAGCGCGAGCACGAAACCGATCGAGATGACGTCCGGGCGGCCGCCGTTCAGGACCTGGTTCAGGGTCGGCACGATGACGGTCTTGACCGAGTCGTCGGTGAGCGCGCGGGCGGCCAGGTCGGCGATCTGGATCTTGATGTCCTCGATCGTCTCGACCTCGAAGTACCGGCTGGCGATGAAACCGATCGAGCCGGCCAGCCCGAAGATCAGCGGCGGCAGCGAGAGGATCGCGAAGAACGCTCCCTCGGCGGCCAGGCCGGTGACCCGGTAGCGCAGACAGGTGCCGACGGTCTGGGTGATCAGCTTCCAGGTCGTCGCGGGGATACGTCGCACCCAGGCGAGTGAGACCGACGTCCCACCGCCTCGCGCTGACCCAGAGCGTGCCATACCGCTTACCGTACTGACATGGCGGACCCATTCGCGGTAACGAATCAGGCTCCCCCACTCCAGGGAGTGAACTTCTTCACCCAGGACGCATCCCTCGGTGACGCTCTGCGCCCGCACGCGGACCTGGTGAAAGATCCGGCGCTCTCGGCGGTGGGAGAACTGGCGGGATCGCAGGAAGCGCTCTCTCATGCTCTTCCGGCGAACCAGAACTCGCCGGCGCTGAAGACGCACGATCGTTACGGCCACCGCATCGACGAGGTCGAGTTCCACCCGTCGTGGCACTGGCTGATGGACAAGGCCGTCGGCTTCGGCCTGCAGGCGGCGCCGTGGACGAGCAGCGAGCCGTCGCCGCACCTGCGCCGGGCGGCGGGGTTCTACGTGTGGTCGCAGGTCGAGCCGGGGCACGGGTGCCCGATCTCGATGTCGTACGCCGCGGTGCCGGCGCTGCGCGCGTCGGAAAGCTTGTCCGCACAATGGGTTCCGGCCTTGGCCGCGACCGAGTACGACCCGCGGCGACTCCCGGTCGGGCAGAAGAACGGTGTGCTCGCCGGGATGGGGATGACCGAGAAGCAGGGCGGCTCGGACGTGCGCGCGAACCTCACCACCGCGACCCCGACCGGCCGCGGCGACGGCTCGGGCGCCCGCTCGGGCAGCCTCGACGCAGCAACCCCGACCGGCAGCGGCGACGAGTACCTGCTCACCGGCCACAAGTGGTTCTGCTCGGCACCCCAGGCCGACGTCTTCCTCGTCCTTGCCCAGGCGCCCGAGGGTCTGAGCTGCTTCGTCGTCCCCCGCGTTCTTGCCGACGGCAACCGGAACGTCTTCGCGCTGCAGCGCCTCAAGGACAAGCTCGGCAACCGCTCCAACGCGTCCAGCGAGGTCGAGTTCCGCGGCACCATCGGCTACCGCCTCGGCGACGAGGGTGCCGGGGTGCGCACGATCATCGAGATGGTCGCCGCGACGCGCCTGGACTGCGTGCTCGGATCGGCGGCGCTGATGCGCCGCGCGCTCGTCGAGGCGACCTGGCACACGTCGTACCGGAGTGCCTTCGGCGATCTCCTCCGCGACAAGCCCGCGATGCGCAACGTGCTGGCCGATCTCGCGATCGAGAGCGAGGCAGCAACCGCTCTCTCGATGCGTCTCGCGGCCGCGGTCGACGCCTCCGAGTCAGGTGACGAGCAGGCGAAGGCGTTCCGCCGGATCGCGCTCCCGCTGGCCAAGTTCTGGGTCTGCAAACGGACGCCGATGATGGTCGCCGAGGCGCTCGAGTGCCTGGGCGGCAACGGGTACGTCGAGGAGTCGGGGCTGCCGCTGCTGTTCCGCGAGTCGCCGCTGAACTCGATCTGGGAAGGCTCGGGCACGGTCAACGCCCTCGACGTACTGCGGGCGTTGCAGCGGCCCGAGTCGCTGCAGGCCTGGCTGACTGAAGTCGGCCAGGCACAAGGCGCCGACCACCGGCTCGACGCGGCCGTGACCGACGTACTGGAAGCGCTCTCCGACGTTTCCGAGGCCGAAGCCGGTGCGCGCCGGCTGGCGGCACGGATGGCCGCGTGCCTGCAGGCGTCGTTGCTGGTCAGGTACTCGACACCTGACGTGGCAGACGCTTTCGTCGCCTCGCGGCTGGCCGGTGACTGGGGTGGTGTGTTCGGGACGCTGCCGCGGACGACACCGTTCGGTTCGATAGTCGACCGCGTCCTGTCGTGAGGTCCTGAGCACGCTAGGGTTACCACCGCGACTGGCGCGTGAGGTGGACAACCACCGGGGAGCTTGAAGACGCCGGCACCGTGCGCCTGGGTGCCGCGACAAGTGCGAACCTCAGGAGAGACGACGATGACTCAACCCTTCGACGCCGCGAAGGCGTCGGCCGCCTACCGCAACGCGCTCGAGGTGATCGGCGCCGTGGAGCCCACCATCGCGGGCGCCATCAAGGCCGAGCTCGAGGACCAGCGCTCCTCGCTGAAGCTGATCGCCAGCGAGAACTACGCCTCCCCGGCCACCCTGCTCACGATGGGCAACTGGCTCTCGGACAAGTACGCCGAGGGCACCGTCGGGCACCGCTTCTACGCCGGCTGCCAGAACGTCGACACCGTCGAGCAGGCCGCCGCCGACCACGCCAAGGCCCTGTTCGGCGCCCCGCACGCCTACGTCCAGCCGCACTCCGGCATCGACGCCAACCTGGTCGCGTTCTGGGCGATCCTGGCCCAGCGGATCGAGTCGCCGGCGCTGGCCGAGGTCGGCGCCAAGCACGTCAACGACCTGTCCGACGAGGACTGGACCAAGCTCCGCAAGGCGCTCGGCGACCAGAAGATGCTCGGCATGTCGCTGGACGCCGGCGGTCACCTGACCCACGGTTTCCGCCCGAACATCTCCGGCAAGATGTTCCACCAGAGCTCGTACGGCACCGACCCGGAGACCGGGCTGCTCGACTACGACAAGGTCGCCGCCACCGCGCGCGAGTTCAAGCCGCTGATCCTGATCGCCGGCTACTCGGCGTACCCGCGCAAGGTCGACTTCGCCAAGATGCGCGAGATCGCCGACGAGGTCGGCGCGACGCTGATGGTCGACATGGCGCACTTCGCCGGCCTGGTCGCGGGCAAGGTCTTCACCGGCGACTTCGACCCGGTCCCGCACGCGCACGTCACCACCACCACGACCCACAAGTCGCTGCGCGGCCCGCGCGGTGGCATGGTGCTGTGCCAGCCCGAGTACGCCGACGCCGTCGACCGCGGCTGCCCGATGGTGCTCGGTGGCCCGCTCAGCCAGGTGATGGCGGCCAAGGCCGTCGCGCTGGCCGAGGCCCGTCAGCCCGAGTTCCAGACCTACGCGCAGGCTGTCGCCGACAACGCGGTGACGCTGGCCGAGGGCCTGATGAAGCGTGGCGTCAAGCTCGTCACCGACGGCACCGAGAACCACCTGGTCCTGCTCGACGTCTCGTCGTACGGGATCACCGGGCGGCAGGCCGAGTCGGCGCTGCTCGACGCCGGCATCGTCACCAACCGCAACGCGGTGCCGCGCGACCCGAACGGCGCCTGGTACACCTCGGGCGTCCGGATCGGTACGCCGGCGCTGACCACCCGCGGCTTCGGCGGCGACGAGTTCGACAAGGTCGCCGAGCTGATGGTCGACGTGCTGTCCAGTGTCACGCCGACCACCACGTCGGCCGGTGCGCCGTCGAAGGCGAAGTACGTACTCGCCGACGGTGTCGCCGACAAGGTCCGCGCGGCCTCGGCCGAGCTGCTCGACAAGCACCCGCTGTACCCGGGTCTCGACCTGAACTGAGCGCGACCAGCAAGAGCGCGTGCCGCCTCCGGGCAGCACGCGCTCTTCGCGTCCGCCGACCCCCAGGCTCGGCGGACGGCCGGTCAGAGGTTCAGCGCGTAGACCGCGATCGCGGCGAAGTCGTCGGCCGGTTCGGAGGACTGCCAGGAGCGGACGTCGTCGACGTAGCGGGAACCCTTGCCGGTGAAGGGTTCGTAGCGGTCGACGCCGTTCGACGGGCAGGGGCGCATGTTGTCGAGATTGTCGCCGAGGCCTTCCTCGAAGAGGTCGGCGGAGTTCGGGCCGTTGACCACAGCACCGATCAGCGGGCGGTTCTTGATGTTGGCGATCTGGTGGTGCGGGCAGCGCTCGACGTTCTCGCCGACGCCGATCATGAACGGGACGCCCCACGGGTTCGCGCCGAAGTTCCAGTCGAGCTGCTCGGCGCCGAAGATGTCGTAGCGGCGGTCGCCGGTGACGGAGCGGTAGAGCCGCGCGGTCGCGGCCAGGCCGAACGCGTGCGGGACGGCGTCGAAGTTGTCGTACTGCGCGCCCGCGCCGAACGGTTCGCTCTTCGCTCGCTCGACCCCAACCTCCAGTTGAGCTTGAAGATCTGCCTTCAGCGCCGAGACATCGACGGTCGTACGGCGATCTGCCCGCGCCGCGCGGATCAGGTCGGAGTGCGCCAGCGCACTCACGTCGTACAGGTTGAAGGTATCGCCGCCGGCTTCGTGCTCGAGGTACTGGCCTGCCCAGTAGCCGGCCTTCTGGAGCCAACCCCGGGCGCGCGGGTCGCGCAGCTTCTGGCCGGCCAGCGCCAGCTCGGCGGCACCGAGCTCGAGGTCGTCGCGCCAGGCGCTCTCCGGGTAGAACGCGAACGGAAGCGAGGTGACGAGCTGGGTGACGCCGGTGGTCTTGGCCTGGGCGTAGATCTGCGCGGCGGTGTCGAGCAGGCGGCGGGCCTTGAGCGGGCTGAGCTCGACCTGGGCGGCGAGGGCGAACGCGGCCGCCGTCCGGCCGGCGAGGTTCGGGCTGATCAGTTCGCCGGGGGCCGCGGCGCGGAACACCGGCCGGTTCTTGAGGAAGCGCTCTCCCGGATCTGAGAGCGTGTCGTCGACCTCGGGGAGCCGCCAGACGTCGTGGTCGCCGACGAAGGTCCCCTCGACGTTCCCGGTGCCGACGCCGACCTGGATGTAGAGGGTCTTCGTGCGCTCGTCCCACATCTTGTCGAGCCAGTCGAGGCCGTGCCGGGCTTCCTTCAGCAGCTGGGGATTCAGCCGGCCGCCGTCCCGGGCCGATGCCCAGAGCAACGAGTCCGAGTACGCCGCGATGTGGGTGAACTTGAGGTAGTCGCCGGCGTCGTACCAGCCGCCGGAGACGTCGACCGGCCCGCCGACGCGCTGCAGCTCGCCGGTCGTCTGATCGGTGTCGGGCCCGGTGAAGACGGGCCAGTCGTAGACCGAGGCGGCCCGGTCGGTGAGGTGAGCCGGCTTCCGCCCGAGCGGGCCGCTCGGCACGTGCGCGCCGTCGCGCTGCTCGGTGAAGAACCCGACAGCCTTGTCGGCGGCCGACCTCTCCAGCCCGTCGCCGACCTTCACCTCGAACTCGGGCGACACCGACCCGTCGACCTTCACCCGGTACTTCCCCGGCAGCCGCAGCGCCGAGAAATCCAGCTTGTGCACATGTGGGTAGGCCGCGTTCCACTCCCCCGCGTCCGCGCCCACCCGCGCGGTCAGCACCCGCCGACCCCACCGATCGAGGACCGAGAACTTGGCCCCGGCCGAAGCCGAGCCGCTCATGAGGTACCCGACCTTCGCAGCGCCGGCGGCGTACCCGAGCTGGTTCACCCGCACCAGCCCGGCGGCGTACCCAAGCTGGTTCACCCGCACCAACCCCGCAGCGGACGGCGCGGCAGCCGAGGTGGTCGTCATCGCCAGCACCAGGCTCGCGGCGACCACGAGCGGTACGACGGCACGGCGGAAGGGGCGCATGGCAGGGCTCCTCGACGATTAACCGTTAGGAAACCTTCCTATCGGTCGCCACAAAGTAGCGTCCGGCTCGCCCACCAGCAAGACTTCAGACCTCGCCGGCCTCGGCCGGCCACTCGACCAGCTCGATCCGGTAGCCGCCGGGATCGACGAGCCACGCGGTCTTCGCGCCGTCCGGGCCGGCTGGAAGCTCCGGTTCGCTGGGCGTCAGGCCGGCGGCCCGCAGGCGGTCGAGCGCCGGACCGAGCGTGCCCACGTCGATCGCCAGGTGCTGGAAGCCGCCGGGCCCGATCGGGCCGTCGGCCGGGCGATGCACAAGCTCCAACGACACGCTCGACTCGTCCGGCAGCTTCAGCCAGACCAGACGGGCGTCACCGGCGTCGATCACGTCGCCGAGCTGGGTGTAGCCGAGCGCCCGGTAGAACGGCAGGGAGCGCTCCAGGTCGCTCACGCGATAGGCGAACAGGATCGTCTTCATGCCACCCCGTTCAAACGGCTCGCCGACCAGATCATCAAGAGCGCGAAGATCGCGCCGAGCAGGCCGCAGGCGAACGGGATCCCGGCCAGTGAGATCAACGCGCCGAACGCGGTCATCGCGACCGGCATCAGTGCGTCGTCGGACAGGCTCACGATGCTGCTTGTCCGCCCCAGGTACGCCGGGGCGATGGTCTGCTGGAACGCCGCGGACAGCTGGGCCGACGCGAGGCCGGCGGTGAAGCCGATGACACCCATCGCGACGAAGACACCGGCCCGTGAGACGACGCCGATCGCCGCACATCCGGCCGCTTGCAGGATCAGCGCGAGCAGCCCGGCCCGCGCGAGGCTGGACGGCGTCCAGCGCATCGCCAGCACGGCGCCCGCCGCGGCGAGCAGGCCCGAGCAGGCCTGGAAGAGACCGAGCGCCCCGGCGCCCCAGCCGGCGGCCGACGTCCGCTGAACGAGGCCGACGGCGAGAACCGGGCCGACGCACAGGTTGAGTCCGAAGAACGCGATCACCAGCGTTCGCGCCGGGAGGTCGCGGCGCAGGTAGCCGAAGCCGGCCCGGAGATCCGCGCGGACCGACGTCCCTTCCGACCGGGGCTGCGGAAGGCGCGGGCGGACCACCCACAGCAGCGCGACGGCGATCACCGCGAACGAGATCGCGTTCACCACCATGACCGCGGCGAGTCCGCCGTGCGCGACCAGGAAGCCGCCGAGCGGGGCACCGGCGAAGACCGCCAACCGGTTCGCCAGCTGGGTGCCCGCGGCAAGCTTCACCAGGTCGTCGGGGTGCACCATCCGGCGCGGCATCGTCCCCGACGCCGGGGTGTAGAGCGCGTCGACGACGCCGAACAGAACGGCGACGACGAGCAGGAGCGCGAGCGAGATCCCGGAGAGCGCGATCACCGCCGCGGCCCCGGCCAGCACCAGGATCCGGCCGAGGTTGGCGACGATCATCGTGCGGCGGGCGTCGAGGCGGTCGGCCAGGGCGCCGCCCCACAGCAGCACGAGCGCGCGCGGCAGCGCGCCGACGCCCATCACCAGGCCGGCGCCGGCCGGTGAGGTCACCTGGGTCGCGCTCCACGCGAGGCCGACGTACCAGGCGACGTCGCCGGCCTGCGAGATCCCCGCGGAGAGGATCCAGGCCTGCACCCGCCGGTCCCGGCGCAGGGGCGGCAGGTCGACCGTGAGCGCACTCACGGCCGGGCCGGTACGGCGTGCGCGAACACGAAGACCGGGTGCGCCTCCGCACCCTCGGACGGCGCATCGGCGTACTCCTGGATCACGGCGCTGATCCGCGCCCCGAGCTCCTCCAGCCGTTCCGGCGTCACCGTGACCCAGCTCTCGGTCGACAGCGCGGCCCGGACCCACGGCTCGTCGTACTCCGACCGCAGCCCGAACCACTGCCGGACCTTCGTCGTGTGGTGGGTGAGATTGGTCTCCTCGGCCGTCTCCGCGACCAGCTCGCCCGCCGGGTCTCCCCCGGCGTCGGCGATCGACCACGAGTACGACGCCTTCGCCGACCGCCACCACCGCTCGCGCCGGGTCCGGGCCAGCTCCGGCGCCTCCTCGATCACCCCCGCGGCGGCCAGCACCTTCAGGTGGTGACTCACGTTCCCGACCAGCTCCCCGGTCGCCTCGGCCAGCCGCGAGGCGGTCGCCGGACCGTTCACCCCGAGCAGGTCGATCAGCCGGCGGCGCAGCGGATGGTGGATCGCGGCGATCACGGACGGGTCGGCGGTGCGCCGGTTCGCGGGGCTCATGCCACCACGGTAGGCATGACAAGAAGTCTTGTGCAAGAGTTCTTGCAGATTACGGATTGAGCGCGAAACAATCTCCACCCAGTCGGTAGACATATCCACATCGTGAGAATGCATCTCGCGATGCAGGATAGGGAGTTGATTTGTCAGTCGCCTGCGCTGATGGTTGTGAGCATGCTCGCTGCCCGGACCACCCACCTCGTAGGTCGCATTCATGTCGACCTCGGGCGGATGCGCAGCGCCATCTGTTGTCCTTCGATGATCTGACAGCCACCCTGCCCGGGCCCCTCACGGCCCCCTGATCACCTGATCAACCGCTGGGTGCGCACCGCGCAGACCGGATCGAACCGACGACGTTTCGAGCCTCCATCGCGAGAGCGCACCTGTCTGTAGAGACAAGGACACGCCCCCAGATGACTGGCGTCACCTCTGCACCCAGAACTGATCCTCCGCGTAAACCCGCCCGTCCCCGCAAGGGCAAGGGTGAAGGTCAGTGGGCGCTCGGCTACCGCGAGCCGCTGAACAAGAACGAGGAGAACAAGAAGAACGACGACGGCCTGAACGTCCGGGCCCGGATCGAGAACATCTACGCCCACGGCGGGTTCGACTCGATCGACCCGGCCGACCTGCGTGGCCGTTTCCGCTGGTGGGGTCTCTACACCCAGCGCAAGCCCGGGATCGACGGGGGCAAGACCGCGACCCTGGAGCCGGAGGAGCTGGACGACAAGTACTTCATGCTCCGGGTCCGGATCGAGGGCGGTCAGCTCACCACGGAGCAGCTCGAGGTGATCGCCGAGGTGTCCAGCACCTACGCGCGCGACACCGCCGACATCACCGACCGGCAGAACATCCAGCTGCACTGGATCCGGGTCGAGGACGTGCCGGCGATCTGGGAGAAGCTCGAGGCGGTCGGGCTCTACACGACTGAGGCCTGCGGCGACGTCCCGCGGGTCATCATCTCCAGCCCGGTGGCGGGGATCGCCGCCGACGAGATCATCGACCCGACCCCGGCGGTCGACGAGATCGTCGAGAAGTACATCGGCAGCACCGAGTTCTCCAACCTGCCGCGCAAGTTCAAGACCGCGATGACCGGCCACCCGTCGCACGACGTGGTGCCCGAGGTGAACGACATCAGCTTCGTCGGCGTCGTGCACCCCGAGCACGGCCCGGGCTTCGACCTGTGGGTCGGCGGCGGCCTGTCCACCACCCCGATGCTCGCTCAGCGCGTCGGGGCCTGGATCCCGATCGACGAGGTGCACCTGGCCTGGAAGGGCGTCGTCAGCATCTTCCGCGACTACGGCTACCGCCGGCTGCGGAACCGGGCCCGCCTGAAGTACCTGGTCGCCGACTGGGGCATCGACAAGTTCCGCGAGGTGCTGGAGTCGGACAAGTACCTCGGCCGGAAGCTGATCGACGGCCCGGCGCCCGAGGTGCCCGCCGTCCAGGGTGACCACGTCGGCGTGCACCGGCAGAAGGACGGCCTGTACTACGTCGGCGTCGCGCCGGTCGTCGGCCGGGTCTCCGGATCCCAGCTGTCGCAGCTCGCGAAGGTCGTCGCCGCGCACGGCTCGGACCGGATCCGGACCACCGCGCAGCAGAAGCTGATCGTGCTGGACGTCCCGGAGGCCAAGGTCGAGTCGCTGGTCGCCCAGCTGGCCGACCTCGGGTTCCAGGCCCGGCCGTCGGGCTGGCGGCGGAACACGATGGCCTGCACCGGGATCGAGTTCTGCAAGCTCGCGATCGTCGAGACCAAGGCCCGCGCGGCCCAGCTGATCGACGACCTCGAGGAGCGGATCCCCGACCTCGACGTACCGATCACGGTGAACGTGAACGGCTGCCCGAACTCGTGCGCCCGGATCCAGGTCGCCGACATCGGTCTGAAGGGCCAACTGGTGATGGGCCCCGACGGCAACCAGGTTCCCGGCTACCAGGTGCACCTCGGCGGCGGGCTCGGCCTCGACGCCGGCTTCGGCCGCAAGCTGCGCGGTCACAAGGTGACCTCGGACGGGCTCACCGACTACATCGAACGCGTCACCCAGAACTACCTGAAAGAGCGGTCCGAGGGCGAGCGCTTCGCCCAGTGGGTCGTCCGTGCCGAAGAGGAGGCCCTGCAATGAGCGAGCGTGCTGCACCTCTCTACTGCCCGTACTGCGGGGACGAGGACCTTCGTCCGTCGGAGGAAGGGCACGGCGCCTGGGAGTGCCGGCCATGTGCACGGGTGTTCCAGCTCAAGATGATCGGACTGCGGGTGACGGTGGAATGAGTACAGACCTGAAGACGCTCGCCGAGGAGGCGAACGAACGACTAGCCGATGCCTCGGCGCAAGAGGTACTGGCCTGGGCGCACGAGACCTTCGGCCCCGAGCTGGTGGTGACCGCGTCGATGGCCGACGGGGCGCTCCCGCACCTGGCCGCCGAGGTTGCCCCCGGCATCGACGTGCTGTTCCTCGACACCGGCTACCACTTCGTCGAGACGATCGGCACCCGGGACGCGGTCGCCGCGACGCTGCCGATCAACCTGATCAACGCGACCCCGAAGCAGACCGTCGCCGAGCAGGACGCGGAGTACGGCAAGGACCTGTTCGCGACCGCGCCGGACAAGTGCTGCGCGCTGCGCAAGGTCGAGCCGCTGAACCGGGTGCTGTCCGGTTACAAGGCCTGGGTCACCGGCGTACGCCGGGAGGAGGCGCCGACCCGCGCCAACACCCAGGTCGTCGAGTACGACGAGAAGCGCGACATGGTCAAGCTGAACCCGATCGCGCCGTGGACCCAGGACGACCTGGACGGCTACATCAACGACAACGGCGTCCTGGTCAACCTGCTCCAGTACGACGGCTACCCGTCGATCGGCTGCCAGCCGTGCACCAAGCAGGTCGCGCCGGGCGAAGACCCGCGCAGCGGCCGCTGGGCCGGCCAGGGCAAGATCGAATGCGGGCTCCACACATGAGCGGGACAGCGGTGGTCACCGAGCTGGACGCCTTGGAGAGCGAGTCGATCCACGTGTTCCGCGAGGTGGCGGCGGAGTTCGAGCGGCCGGTGATCCTGTTCTCCGGCGGCAAGGACTCGATCGTGATGCTGCACCTGGCGCGGAAGGCGTTCGCGCCGGCCGGCGTACCGTTCAGCCTGCTGCACGTCGACACCGGGCACAACTTCCCGGAGGTGCTCGACTACCGCGACGCGACCGTCGGCGCGCTCGGGCTGCGGCTCGAGGTCGCCAAGGTCGAGGACTACCTGGCCGACGGCCGGCTGCGGGAGCGCAACGACGGCACCCGCAACCAGCTGCAGACCGTCCCGCTGCTGGACGCGATCAACGCGCACCGCTTCGACGCCGTCTTCGGCGGCGGGCGGCGCGACGAGGAGCGCGCCCGGGCCAAGGAGCGGATCTTCAGCCTGCGCGACGAGTTCGGCCAGTGGGACCCGCGCAACCAGCGCCCCGAGCTGTGGTCGCTGTACAACGGCAAGCACCGGCCGGGCGAGCACGTCCGGGTGTTCCCGCTGTCGAACTGGACCGAGCTGGACATCTGGAGCTACATCGCCCGCGAGGAGATCCCGCTCCCGAGCATCTACTACGCCCACGAGCGGGACGTGTTCGAGCGCGACGGCATGCTGCTTGCCGTCGGCCCCTACTCGCAGCCGCGCTCCGGCGAGACCGTCGAGCAGCGCGTGGTCCGGTACCGGACCGTCGGTGACATGTCCTGCACCGGCGCCGTCGCCTCGACCGCGGTCTCCCCGGCGGAGGTCGTGATCGAGGTCGCGGCCAGCGAGATCACCGAGCGCGGGGCGACCCGCGCCGACGACCGGGCCAGCGAGGCCGCCATGGAAGACCGCAAGCGGGAGGGGTACTTCTGATGAGCACCACTCAAGCAGCGGTCGCCGAGCTCGAGCAGCTCGCCCAGCGCAGGTTGTTGCGGCTGGCAACGGCCGGGTCCGTGGACGACGGCAAGTCGACGCTGGTCGGCCGGCTGCTGCACGACTGCAAGGCGATCCTCGCCGACCAGATCGCGCACGTGCAGACCGTGTCCGAGGCGCGCGGCGGCGACTTCGACTTCGCGCTGCTCACCGACGGCCTGCGGGCCGAGCGCGAGCAGGGCATCACCATCGACGTCGCCTACCGGTACTTCGCGACCGACAAGCGCTCGTTCATCCTGGCCGACTGCCCCGGGCACGTGCAGTACACCCGGAACACGGTCACCGGCGCCTCGACCGCCGACGTCGTGATCATCCTGGTCGACGCGCGGCACGGCGTACTGGAGCAGACGCGGCGGCACCTGGCCGTCGCCGGGCTGCTCCGCGTCCCGCACGTCGTCCTGGCCGTGAACAAGATCGACCTGGTCGGCTACGACGAGGCCGTCTTCCGCGGCATCAGCAAGGACGTCTCCGAGCTCGCCGACCAGCTCGGCATCGCCGACGTCCAGGCGATCCCGGTCTCGGCGCTGGTCGGCGACAACGTCGTCGAGCACTCCGCGACCACCTCCTGGTACGACGGCCCGACGCTGCTGGAGTTCCTGGAGAGCGCTTCCGGGCGCTCCGACGCCTCCGGCCAGCCGCTGCGCTTCCCGGTCCAGTACGTGATCCGCCCGCAGACCGACAACCAGTACCGCGACTACCGCGGCTACACCGGAACGGTTGCCTCCGGCACCGTCTCGGTCGGCGACCAGGTGATCGTGCTGCCGGCCGGACGCCGTACGTCGGTGGCCGGCATCGACCGCGCCGTGGTCAGCGCGACCGCGACCGCGGTCGCCGAGCGCCCCTCGGCCGTCGCCGGAGAGGCCGTCACGGTACGGCTCGCCGACGACATCGACGTGGCCCGCGGCTCAGTCATCGTCGCCGCCGACTCCTCCCCCGGCACCCGTCGGGAGCTGTCGGCCACCGTGTGCTGGCTGTCCGACCGCCCGCTGTCGGTGGGCGCCCGGCTGCTGATCAAGCACACCACCACGACCGCCCAGGCCATCGTCACCAAGATCAACGGGGTCCTCGACCTCGACACGCTCGGAGTCATCGACGCCGCCGGGCTCGACCTGAACGACATCGGCAAGGTGCAGCTCAAGATCGCCGCACCGCTGGCCGCCGATCCGTACGCCAGCAACACCATCACCGGATCCTTCCTGCTGATCGACGCCCACGACGGGTGGACGCTCGCGGCCGGCATGATCGACGAAGAAGAAGGGGAACTGCTGTGACCGCTCCTGCGCTCGTAGTCCTCGCCCACGGCAGCCGCGACCCGCGCTCGGCCGCCACCGTCCACTCGCTGGTCTCGTGCCTGCGGGAGATGCGTGACGACCTGCGGATCGAAGCCTCCTTCCTCGACCACTGCCCGCCCACGCCGTACCAGGTGATCGGCAAGCTCGCCGCCGAAGGGGTCGAGGAGGTCGTGATCCTGCCGCTGCTGCTGTCGACCGCCTTCCACGCCCGCGTCGACATCCCGGCGGTCGTCGACGAGGCGCGCAGCCGGTTCCCCGATCTGCGGATCATCGCCTCCGACGTGCTCGGGTACGACGAGACGCTGCTCGACGTGCTCGACCGGCGGATGCGCGCCGAGCTCAAGGACGGGCGGGTGCGGGAGCTCGACGCGCTCGTACTGGCCTGCGCCGGCTCCAGCGACGCGCAGGCGAACGCGGCCGTGACCCGGCTCGCGCGGCTGTGGGGCCAGCGGCACAAGCTGCCGGTCACCGCGGCGTTCACCACCGCCGCGTCGCCGAGCCCGGCCGAGGCCGTGCTGCAGTGGCGGCTGGAGGGCCGCCGGCACGTTGCCGTGGGCTCCTTCTTCCTTGCCCCCGGCGTGCTTCCGGACCGCGCCGAGACGACCGCCCGCAAGGCGGGTGCCGTCGCGGTCTCCCGCCCGCTGGGTGTCAGCGCCGAGGTCGCGCGCCTGGTGATGCTCCGGTACGGCGTCGCCGGCCTCGACCTGCTCACGCTGGCTGCCCCGGCCCCGCGCCCGCAGCTGGTCCGCACCGCCTGATCTGCACAGACAAGTACCGGGTGTCCTTCGGGGCGCCCGGTACTTGTTGCTGGCACCATCGACTGCATGACCGCCGGTGAACTGACTCGCTCGCGCCTGCTGCCGATGCGCCCCCGTGACCCCGAAGAGCCCGGCCGGACGGCGTCCTCGCTGGAGCTGTTCTTCGACCTCGTGTTCGTGGTGGCGGTGAGCATCGCCGCCGTGCAGCTGCACCACTCGCTCACCGAGAAGCACGTGCTCGACGGGCTCGCGTCGTACGCGATGGTGTTCTTCGGGATCTGGTGGGCCTGGATGAACTTCACCTGGTTCGCCACGTCGTTCGCCACCGACGACTGGCTCTACCGGGTGCTCACCTTCGTGCAGATGGGCGGCGTGCTCGTCTTCGCCGCGGGCATCGAGCCCGCCTTCGAGAACGACTTCCGGATCCTCGTCCTCGCGTACGTCGTGATGCGGGTGGCGATGATCGCGCAATGGCTGCGTGCCTCCCGCTCGCCCGGCGAGCTGCGCCGGACGACGCTGCTGTACGCCGGCGGGATCGCGATCTGCCAGGTGCTGTGGCTGCTCTGGCTGCTGATGTCCGGGCCGTTCGCGGTCGCGTTCCTGTTCGTGCTGATCGCGGCCGAGATCTCGGTCCCGGTGGTCGCGGAGAAGTTCGGCGGTCGGACGACGCCGTGGCACCCGCACCACATCACCGAGCGGTACGGGCTGTTCACGCTGATCCTGCTCGGCGAGAGCCTGCTGGCCTCGGCGAACGCGATCATCGAGGCCGTGCACGAGCACGAGTCGCTGCCGTCGCTGGTCGCGATCTCGGTGCTGACGCTGGTCGTCACCGCGGCGCTGTGGTGGATCTACTTCTGGCCGCCGCACCACCACGCGATCACTTCCTTCGCCCGCTCGCTGCGCTACGGCTACGTGCACTACTTCGTGTTCGCCGCGGCCGGCGCGTTCTCGGCCGGCATCGAGGTCGAGATCGACGTCCTCACCCACCACAGCAAGCTCAGCGAGGCCGCCGCGTCCTTCACGGTGACGGTCCCGGTCGCCGTCTTCGTCCTCGGCATCTGGTGGATCGCCCTCCGCGAGAACGCCGACCGCGTCGTCAACACGGTCCTCCCCCTCGGCGTCGTGGTGGTCCTGCTCGACCCGGTCCTGCCGTTCCCGTTCGCGCTCACCGCGGTGGTGATGGCGGTGCTGGTCGCCGTACTGGTCGTGCGACCGCCGACGTCCACCACCCACCAAGTCGTCTGACCGCCAGGTCCGTGCGCTCAGCCGCCGCTCGCGGGCGGGGGTTGGTGGGTGGTGGACGTCGGCGTGAACCGGCGCGGGTCGAGGAACGTGGTGTCGCAGTACGTCGGTTCGTCCAGGGTGAGCTGAGCGAGGAGCTCGCCGAGGCCGGCGGCGTGTTTGAAGCCGTGGCCGGAGTCGCCGCCGGCGATGACCAGGCGGTCGGTGTCGCCAGGGTGGCCGATCAGGAACTGGCCGTCGGGTGAGTCGGTGACGATGCACGGGAGGAGTTTCACCGGGAGCGGGTCGAGGCCGGGGAACGCCTCGGAGACAGCCGCCGAGATCTCGTCGACGTCGGCGCGGGGGTGGACGTAGCGGTCGACCTCGTCGGCGTCGGCGAACGGGGTGCCGGCGACGTGGCCGTCGTGCTCGAGGCCGAGCTTCACGCCGTAGCCGTCGCCGGAGCCGTGGCCCCAGAAGCCGATGCCGCCGGAGCGCTGCCAGATGAACGCGGGGAAGCGCTCCAGCGTGAACTCGTTCGATCCCGGGTCCCGGGGCTCGAACCAGTACAGCGGCGTACGCCGCGGGACGAGCGGGAGGCCGGGGACGACCTTGCCGAGCCAGGCGCCGGTGGCGACGACGGCACGCTGGGCGCGGATCTCGACCGTCGGCGTACGGACCAGGACGCCGTCGCGCTCGACCTCGACCGCGGTGACCAGCGTGTGCGCGAACACCTTCGCGCCCAATTGCCGCGCGGCCTCGACCTGCGCGCGCACGATCGGCTCCGGGAAGCACAGGCCCGCGCCGGGATCCCACACCCCGACGTCGTCCGCGCCGAGCGCGCCGTACTGCGGCTGACGCGCGACCAAAGCAGCGTGGTCCAGCTCTTCGACCGGTACGCCGGCAGCGCGCGCCGCCGCGAGCGCTCCGGCCACCGGCTCGCTCCCCGGCGGACCGGCGTTGAGCGAGCCGGTCTGCTCGATCAGCACCTCACCGGTCTGCGCGCCCAGGTCGGTCCACAGCGCGAGCGACTTCTGCGCGATCGGCGGGAGTCCCGGGTGCTCCATGCAGGCGATCCGGAACAGCCGCGTGATCCCGTGCGACGAACCGAGCGCGTGCCCGATCGCCTGCCGCTCGATCCCGATCACATCAGCGCCGCGCGCCGCCAATCGCCAGAGCGCGGCCGATCCGAACGCGCCGAGCCCGACCACCACGACGTCGGTCCGCAAGGTCTCCATCGCACGCTCCCAGGTCGGCGGTCACCCCCAGGTGAGCGGGTCCAGCTGGAGGTAGAAGGCGAGCCGGCGCTGATCCGGCTCCTCCAGACCGTACTCGCGCAGGAATGCCTCCGCAGGCAGATCCCACTCGTCGAGCAGCTGCGTGACCATCAGCGCGAGATCGCTGTACCGGTCGGAGAGGCCGAGCCGGCCGAGGTCGATGAAGCCGGTCAGCTCAAGCGTCTCCGGGTCGAGCAGGATGTTCGGCAGGCAGGCGTCGCCGTGGCAGACGACGAGCTCGGCGGTCTTCTCGGCGTACGGCTGCTCGTTCTTGACGCGCTGCAGCAGCTCCTCGGGCCGATACTGCCGGTCCTCGTCCCGGAGGAAGTCCGGGTTCACAGCACCACGCCGTACGACGTCCGCCGCCTGGTCGACGACCTCGCTGAGCGGCCGTGTGAACGGGCAGTCGGGCAGCTCGTGCAGGTCTCGGAGCGCGGCCGAGATCACAGGGAGCGCTCTCTGGCGTTTCTCGACCGGCAGGTCGATCGCGGGAACGCCAGGCACAGCGGTCGTCACCATGCGCGCGCCGTCGCCCGACTCGCTCCAGTCCAGAACCCGAGCGCCAGGCATCCCGGTCCCGGCCAGCCAGAGCACGCGATCGCGCTCAGCCCGCAGCTCCTCGACGCCGTGCGCCGGCGCGATCTTCGCGTACGCCGTACCGTCCGCTCGCCGGAAGACCTCGGTGTCCGACTCCCCCGAGTCGACCGGCAACCACTCAGGTGGTGGCAAGTCGTGCCTTCTCGCCCTCGACGTCGAAGTCGGCCTTCGGCCACTCGGGATCGAGATCGCGCAGCGTCTCGGTCAGCAGCGTCGTGACCGCCCAGTTCCGGTACCACTTGCGGTCGCTCGGGATCACGTACCAGGGCGCCGCCGGGCCGTTGCAGTTCTCCAGCGCGGCCTGGTAGGCGTCGGCGTACGCCGGCCAGAGCTCGCGCTCGTCGATGTCGCCCGGGTTGTACTTCCAGTACTTCGTCGGGTCGTCGAGCCGGGCCGCGAGCCGTTCCTTCTGCTGGTCGGCGGAGATGTGCAGGAAGCACTTCAGGATCGTCACGCCGCTCGCGGCCAGCTCGGCCTCGAACTCGTTGATCTGCTCGTAGCGCCGGGTCCAGACCGGCGGGGCGACCAGGTTCCGCACCCGGGCGATCAGCACGTCCTCGTAGTGCGACCGGTCGAAGATCCCGATCATGCCCGGGCCGGGCAGCGCCTGCCGGATCCGCCAGAGGAACCCGCGCCGCTTCTCGGCCGGCGTCGGCGCCTTGAACGAGGTGATCCGCAGCCCCTGCGGGTCCATCAGTCCCGCGCCGTGCCGGATCACACCGCCCTTGCCGGAGGTGTCCATCCCCTGCAGCACCAGCAGCACCGACCGGTGGCCACCCTTGCGCCCTTCGGCGAAGAGCCGCTCCTGCCAGTCCGACACCTCGGCCCCGAGCGCGTCGAGGGCGACCTTACCGTCGTCCTTCGACCCGTCGAACCCGGTCGTCGCCCGGGTGTCGTAAGCGCTCAGGTCCACCGGTCCCGTGGGCACCCGTAACGCGTCCAGCAGCTTGGCACCTGACCCGTCAGCCTTTTTCTTCGCCATGACAACATCCTGCCCCATCCCCACCGGCAAACCGGTGAGGACAGGGCAGGAGGCGGTGCGACGTCAGCGCGTGGTGACCGCGCTGCCGAGGTCCCAGCTGATCGACGTCGAGTACAGCGAGAAGCGGTAGTCCCGCACCTTGCTGTACTTGTACGAAAGGCTGACCTCACCCTTCGAGTTCGTCCACAGGCCGCCCTTGAGGGTCTGCCAGGTGGTCGAGCCCTTCTCCCGGAACTGGAAGACGCCGGCGGCGGACCGCTTGAAGTAGTTGTTGTTCGTCACCGAGTACAGCAGCGAGGTCCCCTTGAGGGTGACCACGTCCGCCTTCCGCGACGACGAGATCCACGCACCGGCCGCGAGCTTGACGGTGACCGCGACGTTGTTCTGGGTGAACTCGGTCCCGTCGGGGTTGCCGCTGCCGATGCCGTACCAGGTCTGGTTGCCGATCGGGTGGTCGGACGGCACGACCCACTGCCCCTTGCCCTGGGGATCGGTCGGGTGGAACAGCATGCCGTTGACGTCACCCAGGCTGGGGTGATCGAGCAGCCAGCCCGACACGTTGCCCTGGATGTTGCAGCCACCGGTGCGCTTGCCGTACAGGGTGATGACGGGCTTGCCGATCGCGACGCGGGTCGGCACGGACAGCGTGCACTGGCCTGCCGCCTCGACGGAACTCGCGGCTCCCTTGAGGGTCGACGGCATCACCGGGCCAGGGCGGGCGGCCGAGGCCGAGAGCGGCGCGGCGGCCGCGAGGCCCACGACGGCAACGGCGGCCGTCAGGGTACGACGAATCATTCGATGTACTCCTTGTGTCATGCGTGATGGCACTGGGACCCCCCTCAGCACCGACGATGCCCGGAGCGTAGTGGGCGGACAGGGTCGTCCCGACCGCCCGCGCCGCCGAGTGAGACCAGGCTCACCGGCGGATTGCAGCTTGGTGCAACAGTCAGTCCATCCCCACGTGCGCGAGCGCGATCAGACGCGACAGCGCACGCAGGTACTTCTTGCGATACCCACCCTTGAGCATCGGCTCAGGAAACAACCGGTCGAGCGGCAGACCGCTGTGCAGCAACGGAATGTCGCGGTCGTACATCCGGTCGGCGAGCACCACCAAGCGCAGCGCGATGTTCTCGTCCGTGAGCTCGCGGACTTCGGTGATTCCGACGGTTTCGACGCCGTCGAGCAGTGCGCCGTACTTGCTCGGGTGGAGCTCGCCGAGGTGGTGGTAGAGGTCGACGAAGTGGTCGCTCGACGCGTTCGCGCGTGCGGCGGCGGCGTCCTCGACGGCCGCGTCGGTCCACGGCGTGGGCGCGATCGGCAGGCCGCGGTGCCGGTAGTCGGGGCCGTCGATCCGGCGTACGTCGAAGTGCCCGGACAACGCCTGGATCTCGCGCAGGAAGTCGGTGGCCTGGAAGCGGCCCTCGCCGAGCTTGTCGGGCAGGGTGTTCGAGGTCGCCGCCAGCTGCACGCCGGCGTCGACGAGCTGCCGCAGCAGCCGCGAGATCAGGACCGTATCCCCGGGGTCGTCGAGCTCGAACTCGTCGATGCAGATCAGCCGGTACGCCGACAGCTGCTCGACCGCGGTCCGCATCCCGAGCGCGCCGACGAGGTTGGTCAGCTCGACGAACGTGCAGTACATCTTCGGCCCGGACGACTCGTGCCACAGCGATGCCAGCAGATGCGTCTTGCCGACCCCGAAGCCGCCGTCCAGGTAGATCCCCGGCTTCCCGGTCTCGGGAGCAGCCCGCCGCCACCACGACTTCTGCCGCCGCGGCTCGGCGAGCACACTCCCCCGCTCGACCAGTACGCCGAGGGCTTCGGCTTGGCTCGGCTCCCCCGCCGCCGGCCGGTACGTCGCGAACCGCACGTCCGCGAACCGCGGTGGCGGCACACACTCCGAGAGCAGCCGGTCCGGACTCACCTCCGGCCGTCGCTCGACCAATCGGATCGGCATGCCGCCACCCTACGGTTCGCTCCGCCGGTTCAGCGGTGCCGGGTCAGCCGATGTGCGGGCGGTGGCCCTTCTCCTGGTGCGGGACCTTCTGGTTGCTTCCCGGCAGCGGCGGGAGCGGGAGCTGCGCGGCCTGGTACTGCGCGAGGTTGTACTGCCCGGTGGTGTCCGGCAGCGTCGGCGCGTGCTTCTTGGAGTCGCCGAACCGGAAGGCGCCGGTCAGGTCGCCGACGGTTTCCCGGCGCCAGCGGCTGATGTTGGTCTCCTTCACCCCGGTGATGTGCTCGAGGAACCGCAGCTGCGAGGTGTGGTCCGAGGTCTCGGAGAACACGTACCCGCCGGTCGTCCAGGGCGACACGATGATGCACGGCACCCGGAAGCCGAGCCCGATCGGCAGGCCGCCGCCGTCGACGCCGGTGTTGGAGGTCTTGTGGACGAACTCGTCCGGCGTACCGGGCTTCGGGGTCTTCGGGACGACGTGGTCGAAGTACCCGTCGTTCTCGTCGTACGACAGGATGAAGACGGTCTTGGCCCAGACCTCCGGGTTGGCGGCGATCGCGTCGATTTTGCCCGCGACGAAGGTCGCCCCGGCGGCCGGCAGCGACGCCGGATGCTCGTCGAAGCCGGACGGCGGCAGGATCCAGCTGACCGTGGGCAGCTGGTCGTTCATCGCGTCGTACTCGAACTGACCCATCGGCGGCGTCACCATGCCGTGCTCGTAGAGCGGGTCGCCGGGCTGCGCGCTGCCGAACTGCTTCCACTTGGTGATCGACGCGGCGCCGGTCTGGCCGCCGGGCTGGCGGTAGATCTTCCAGCTGACGCCGGCCTCCTGCAGCCGCTCCGGGTAGGTCTTCCAGCTGAACTGGTTGGCCGGTCCGCCGGTGGTGAGCGACGGTCCGCCGGCCAGGCCGTTCGGGTCGATGGTGCCCGACATCCACATGTGCCGGTTCGGCGCGGTCGGGCCGAGCACCGAGCAGTGGTAGCCGTCGAGCAGCGTGAACGCCTCGGCCAGCGCGAACTGGAAGGGCAGGTCCTCGCGGGTGTAGTACCCCATCGTGTACTGGCCGTTGACCTCGCCGTCGGCGGCCCGGTGCGCGGGCACCCAGTTGTCGTTGCGGCCGCCGTTGAGCGCCTGGTGCTGGACCGCCCACTCGTGGCTGGTCGACGGGATCGCCTGCGCGGCGGTGAACTTGGTGTTCAGCCGGAACGGGAGCAGGTAGCCGTCGGGGTTCGACGGGTCCGGCTGGAAGAAGACGTTGCGGCCGTTCGGCAGCCGGGCGGCGTGCGGGTCGTCGAACCCGCGGACGCCGTTCAGCGTGCCGTAGTACTGGTCGAAGCTGCGGTTCTCCTGCATCAGCATCACGACGTGCTTGATGTCCTTCAGCCCACCGTGCTTCGGCGCCGGCTGGGCCAGCGCGGCCCGCACGTTCGGGGGGAGCGCGAGCGACGCCGCGGCCATCCCCGCGGCGGCCGCGCCGCCACCGATCAACCGCCGCCGGCTGATCCCGGCGGTCGCGTCGGAGGAGTCGTTCATGGAAGCCTCACTTCCGGACGATAGTGCGCCGGACACCCGGCGCCCTTTCACCGTCGAACCGCCACGTGGCAGCCGCAGGTGACCGTGGTGACAGCTGGTTGAACATCCAACGACCAGCAGCAGCGGCGGCCCGCCGGCCGACGGACCACCGGGCGTCCATCCGGAAGCCGGAACGCTCCCATCCGACTCCCGCCCCGGCAACTTCGGCCGAGCCGACCTCTGGCCATCTTTCTTACTTTTTGTTAGGAAGTTGTCATCGGGGACCGCAGCCGGGCTGAACGAGCGAGGAGTCAGCATGCAGGGTGATCGGCAACTCCCATCCACTTTTCGACGACGGACCCTGCTCAAGGGCGCGCTCGGCGGGGCCGCGGCGCTCGGGCTCGGCTCGTCGCTGGCCGCCTGCAGCGACGACAGCGGGTCGAGCAGCAGCGGCGGCAAGGCCGTCGTCCGGGTCTGGTCCTGGTACAGCGACCAGGAGGACCAGTTCCCGAAGCTGATCGAGAAGTTCCAGGCCGCGAACAGCAACATCACCATCGAGAACCGGATCTTCGGCACCCCCGACCAGTACCTGCCGGCCCTGCAGGCCGCGGTCGCCGGCGGCGACGTCCCGGAGATCTTCGCGCCGCACACGAGAGCGCTCACCTACGGCACCGGCGGGATCTCGGCCGACCTGAAGAAGGATCTCGGCGACGACTTCCTGAAGGACTTCTTCGACTCCGCGAACCAGGAGTACACGCTGGACGGCAAGCAGTACGCCGTCGGCTGGATGGCGCAGACCTTCGGCCTGTTCTACAACCCGGACCTGCTGAAGAAGGCCGGTGTCGGCGAGGACGAGATCGAGACCTGGGACGACCTGATCGCGGCCGCGGCCAAGATCAAGGCGATCGGCAAGCACGCGGTCGCGCTCAGCTGCAACCCGACGACGAGCTCGCTGGACTTCTTCCTGCCGCTGCTCACCCAGGTCGCCGACGACCCGACGTTCTACCTGAAGCTCGACCAGCTCCAGGACGGTCTCACCTACGAGGACCCGAAGGTCGTCCAGGCGCTGGAGCTGAACAAGAAGATCGTCGACGGCGGGGTCTTCCAGCCCGGTACGACGGGCACCAGCGGCGAGCAGGTCCCGCAGATCTTCTACACCGAGAAGTCCGCGATGCTGTTCAACGGCTCGTGGTCGCCGCAGGGCCTGTCCAAGGACGCTCCCCCGGCGTTCGCGAAGAAGTACAAGGTGATGAAGACCCCCGCGATCGCGCCGGGCAAGCGGCACTGGTGCGCGAACCAGGCCGGCGCCGGCTGGGCGGTCTCGGAGACCAGCAAGAACAAGGACGCCGCGCTGGAGTTCCTGCGCTTCCTGTACTCCGCCGACCAGTACTCCCCGACCATGAACGACTCGAACTCGATGCCCGCGACCAAGAGCGCCGCCGCCCGGATCGAGCTGCCGATCATGAAGCAGATGACGTCCTGGCTGACCGACGGCGACGGCTGCCCGCACATCCCGTTCGGCCCGGGCTCGGTGGCCGCCGGGGATCCGCTGTCGAAGATCTTCGACGGGACCGGTGAGCCGGCCGCGGTCGCCAAGGAGATGCAGCAGGCGGTGCAGAACGCCAAGGGCGGCTGATCGGGTGGCGACGACAACCACCACGCGGGCCACCGCAGCACCGGTACGGCGTACGCGGGAGAGCCGCTTCGGCTCCCCGCTGCGCCGCTCGCAACGTGTCGCGGGCTACCTGTTCGTGCTGCCCACGTTCGCGCTCTTCCTCGGCTTCGTGCTGTGGCCGATCCTGCGTACGGCGTACCTGAGCCTCACGCGCTGGGGCGGTTTCGGGGAGCCGAAGTTCATCGGGCTGGACAACTACACCCGGATGCTCGGCGACCCGGTCGCGCAGCGGGCGCTGGTCGTCACGCTGGTACTGACCGCGGTGACGACGGTGATCCTGACCTTCCTCGGTCTGCTCACGGCGGTCCTGGTGAACGTCGTGTGGAAGCACGTCGGGGTGCTCGTCCGGACCATCCTGTTCATCCCCGGGATCGTCTCGTTCGTGGTCTCCGGTGTGCTCTGGAAGCTGATCTACGACCCGAACATCGGCACCCTCAACCAGCTGCTCGGCTCGATCGGTCTCGACTCGCTGCAGCACCCCTGGCTCGCCGACCACCGGACCGTGCTGCCGGCGATCGTCCTGGTCACGGTCTGGGGCGGCCTCGGTTTCAACATGCTGATCTTCTTCGCCGGCATCCAGGGCATCGACCCGAGCCTGTACGAGGCCGCCGCGGTCGACGGGGCGAACACCGTGCAGCAGTTCTGGAACATCACCGTGCCGAGCCTGCGGGTGGTGACCGGGCTGGTGGTCAGCCTCGGGCTGCTGAACGGGTTCAAGGCCTTCGACATCATCTACGTGATGACCGGCGGCGGCCCGAACCACGGCAGCGAGGTGCTCGGCACGTACCTGTACTCGCTCGCCTTCGGCTCGACGTCCGGCTCGATCCCGCAGCTCGGGTACGCGAGCGCGTTCAGCGTCGTGACGATGATCCTCTGCACGGTCGCGGTGATCGCGCAGCTCTGGCTGACCCGGAGGGCGGACCGGTGAGCGCTTCCACGGTGCAGCAGGACCGGCGTACGACCGAGCAGCCCAAGCCGTTCCGGTTCCCGCTCGGGAAGAGCTTCGCGGCGTTCGTGCTGGCGCCGTTCTGCGTGCTGATGGCGTTCCCGTTCGTCTGGATGCTGCTCACCTCGCTGCGCGAGCCGAGCACGATCTTCGGCGGGCCGGTGATCCCGGACAAGCTCACCTTCCAGGGCTACTCGACGGCGTGGACCAAGATCGAGTTCCCGCTGCACTTCTGGAACAGCCTCTGGATCACCTCGGTGACCGTGATCGGCGTCCTGGTCTTCGCGACGCTCAGCGGGTACGCGTTCGCCAAGCTCGACTTCCCGTTCCGCAACACGCTGTTCGTACTGCTGCTGACCACGCTGATGATGCCGTCGACGGCGCTGATCATCCCGCTCTACCTGCAGCTCAAGACGCTCGGGCTGCTGGACACCCAGACCGGTCTGCTGGTGCTCTACATCTCCGGGTCGGCGCCGTTCGCGATGTTCCTGATGCGGGCGTTCTTCCAGACCCTGCCGGACGAGCTGATCGAGGCCGCCCGGGTCGACGGCGGCTCCGAGCTGGTGATCTTCTGGCGGGTGATCCTGCCGCTGACCCGGCCCGGGATCGCGACCGTGGTGATCTTCCAGTTCCTGCAGACCTGGAACGAGTTCCTGATCGCCAACACCGTGCTGCGCGACACCGACGCGCTGCCGCTGCAGCCGGTGCTGTTCACGCTGATGGGCCAGTACTCGACCAACTGGCCGGCGCTGACCGCCGGTCTCACCCTGTCCGTCGTCCCGGTCGTCATCGTCTATGTCCGGATGCAGCGCCAGTTCGTCGCCGGGATGATGCTCGGCGCCGTCAAGAACTGACTCCCCCACCTCTCGTCGTACCTAAGGAGATCCATGCCGATCAAGAACGTCGTCGTCAACTGCACCGACGTAGCGGCCTCGGTCGAGTACTACGGCAAGTTCCTCGAGCTGGCGGTGATCGGTGAGGTCACCGAAGAGCGCGCTCTCCTGGACGCGGTCACGGCGACCGTGGAGCTGCGCCGGGTCGAACGCGGGCGGGCCGACAGCACCTGGGTCGGCGACGACCTGCAGAAGGGGTTCCGGCATGTCGGCTTCAAGGTGGACCGGCTCGACGAGCGGGCCGCGGTGCTGAAGGCGGCCGGGGTGGAGTTCAAGCTCGATCCGCTGGACGCCGAGGGCGCGGTCCGGATCTGCTTCTTCTTCGACCCCGACGGCACGCTGCTGGAGATGATCCAGGGCGACCTCCAGTACGCCGCCGTGCTGGACGAGGACGGGGTCGCGAGAGAGCGCGCTCTCGGCGTTCCGGCGCGGCCGCGGTTCGACCACGTCGCGGTGACGGTCGAGGAGCGGGAGCGCACGCACGAGTACTACCGCGACCACTACGGCTTCTCGTTCATCGGGACGATCGAGCAGCCGCACGACCCGCGCGGGTTCAGCATCGGCTACCTCAAGGGCGGCGACACGGTGATCGAGGTGTTCACCTACGACCGGGAGAAGGCGGACCGGGAGCCGCAGCTCGACGTCGCGGGCTTTTCGTACGCCGTACTGGTGGGTGCTCCCGCCGAGCTGCCGTCGGCGGCCGCTCCGGACGGCACGCAGGTGTATGTGGACCCGGACGGCTTCGCCTTCGCTACCATCTGACTTAACCGGTTAGCCTCCTTCTCCGAAAGCTGGTTTTCGTGACTGACCCTGCAAGCGACGACTGGCTGCGGCCGCTCGGTTCCACCGGTCTCACCGTGTCCGCGGTCTGCGCCGGCAGCAGCGGGCTCGGCGACCTGCCCGGCGCCCTCGGGCCGGAGGCCGGCCGGGCCGCGGCGATCTCCGTGATCGACCGGGTGCTCGACGGTCCGCTGTCCTGGATCGACACCTCGAACGAGTACGGCGGTGGCGAGAGCGAGCGCTGCATCGGCCAGGCGCTGGCGGCCCGGGCGACCGGCGCCGCACCGAGGTCCGACCTGCACGGAGGCGGGCCCGGCGCGGGCGGACTGCCCGACGGCTTCCTGGTGGCGACCAAGGTGGACGCCCGCGGCGACGACTACTCCGGCGCCCGCGTGCGGGCCAGTGTGGCGGAGAGCAAGGAGCGTCTCGGGCTCGACGAACTGCCGCTGGTCTACCTGCACGACCCGGAGTTCCACGACTTCGACAGCATGCGGGAGGCCGTCGACACGCTGATGACTCTGCGCGAGGAGGGCGTCATCGGGCACGTGGGCCTGGCCGGAGGCAACTCCCGGGAACTGTCCCGGTACCTCGCGCTCGGCGGGTTCGAGGTGCTGCTCGTGCACAGCCGGTGGAGCCTCGTCGACCACAGCGCCGGAGATCTCATCGAGCAGGCACTCGCCGGTGGGCTCGCGGTCGTCAACGCCGCGATCTACGGTGCCGGGATCCTGGCGAACCCGCGGGGCGGCTCGCGCCAGTACGGCTACCGGGACGCCTCCGCGCAGACTCTCGACGCGATCGCGCGAATGGACCAGGCGTGCCGGGAGTACGGGATCGACCTCGGCACGGCCGCGCTCCAGCACTCGGTAAACGACCCGCGGATCAGCGCCAGCGTCGTCGGGTTCAACAAGCCCGCACGCCACGACCAGCTGATCACCGCGCTGGAGACCGAGATCCCCGCCGAGCTGACCGATCGGCTGAACGACCTGATGCCCGACCCCGCCAACTGGCTGGAAGGACCCCGATGACCTCCCCGACCACGTCGCAGCCTGCGTCCGCAGCCGTCCCGACGTCCCCGGCCGCGCCGGCGTCCCCGGCCGCGCCGGCCGCCCGCGCCGCGGAGAGCGCTCACCCGTCTCCGCGCCGCCTCTCGTTCCCCACCGACTTCGTCTGGGGCGCCGCCACCGCGTCGTACCAAGTGGAAGGCGCGACGACCGAGGACGGCCGCGGACCGAGCATCTGGGACACCTTCGCCGCGACGCCCGGCAAGATCGCCGACGGCTCGACCGGCGACGTGGCCGACGACCACTACCACCGCTACGAGGACGACATCCGCCTGCTCGCCGACCTCGGGCTGAAGGCGTACCGGTTCTCGATCGCCTGGCCGCGGGTCGTCCCGGCCGGAAGCGGCGCGGCGAACCAGGCCGGGCTCGACTTCTACCGGCGCGTGGCCGAGGCCTGCTTGGCGAACGGCGTCACGCCGTACGCGACGCTCTACCACTGGGACCTGCCGCAGCCGCTCGAGGACGCGGGCGGCTGGCTGGTCCGGGACACCGCCGAGCGGTTCCGGGACTACGCGGCGATCACGCAGGGAGCGCTCTCCGACGTGATCTCGCACTGGATGACGCTGAACGAGCCGTGGTGCTCGGCGTTCCTCGGCTACGGCAACGGCGAGCACGCACCGGGCCGCGTCGAAGGCGCCGACTCGCTCAAGGCAGTGCACCACCTGCTGCTCGGGCACGGGCTCGCGCTGCAGGCGATCAAGACGCCGGACAACACCGTCGGCATCGCGCTCAACCCCGCACCCGTGTACGCCGCCTCGGACTCCGACGCGGACCGGGACGCGCAGCGCCGTGTCGACGGGCTGCGGAACCGGATCTTCCTCGATCCCCTGCTGGTCGGGAAGTACCCGGCCGACGTGCTGGAAGACACCGGGACGACCGAGTGGTTCCGCCGGTTCGACGCGGACCTGTCGCTGATCTCGGCGCCGCTCGACTTCCTCGGCGTGAACTACTACTGCCCGTCGACCGTCGCCGCGCCGGAGGACGGCGAGTTCGCCGAGCCCGGCGGTCCGACGACGCAGCCCGGCAGCGAACGGGTGAACGCCGTCGACACCGGTCTCGACCGCACCCAGATGGGCTGGGGCATCGACCCGAACGGCATGCGCGACATCCTCGCCCAGATCAACGCGATGGCGCCCGAGCTCCCGCTCTACATCACCGAGAACGGTGCGGCGTACCCCGACGAGCTCAGCGCCGACGGGACCGTCGAGGACCCCGAGCGGCAGGCGTACTTCGAGAAGCACCTCACCACAGCGGCCGAGGTCGTTGCCGAGGGCATCCCGCTGAAGGGGTACTTCGCCTGGACGCTGCTGGACAACTTCGAGTGGTCCTGGGGCTACACCCGCCGCTTCGGGCTGATGCACGTGGACTACGTGACGCAGCAGCGGACGGTCAAGAACAGCGGACTGTGGCTGAAGGCCTTCCTGGGAAGTGAGCGACCAGCCTAGGAAGTCAGCGCCCGGCTCGAGGTCTGGTGCGGCGTCAGCTGACTGTGCAGGACCAGCGACGCCGCACCGAGCGCGGCCGCGCTCGGGCCGAGCTTCGACAGCTCGACGCGGGTCGGGTGGATCGCCCGGACGAACGAGAGCCGGTTGATCTCGTCGGTCGCGGCTTGCACGTACAGGTCGCCGGCCTCGCTGAAGCCCGGGCCGGCGAGGATGATCTGTGACAGATCGAGCAGGTTGGTGATCGAGAGCAGCGCCTTGGCGAGGTAGCGCGCCGACTGCTGGATCAGCTCCAGGCAGAGCGCGTCGCCCTCGGTCGCCTTCCGGGCGATCCGGGCGAAGTCCGTCCGGACCGAGGTGCGCTTCCCGCGCAGCTCCTTGGCCAGCGCCGGGTCGGCCTGGGCCAGCTCGACGATCCGCGCCGGCGCGGCCAGCGCTTCGAGACAGCCGTTGCCTCCGCACCAGCACTCGGGGCCGTCGACCTCCAGGACCATGTGCCCGATCTCGCCGACGTTCGACGACGAGCCACGGTAGACGTCGCCGTTGGTGACCAGGCCGAGGCCGAATCCGGCCGCCAGGTAGACGGTCGCGAAGTCGTTGGCCGACGGGATCCGCCCGGCCCAGAACTCACCGATCGCCGCGCACGTCGAGTCGTTCTCCACCACCACGGGATGGTCGATCGCCTGGCTGAGCTGCCCCTGCACGGCGAACGGCTCCCACGCGTACCGCTCCCGGTCCGCCCGCAGCAGCGACGATCCACTCCCCTGCCGCCCGGCCAGCGCGACCCCGACACCGACCAGCGTCTCCGGCTCGATACCCGTCCGCTTGATCAGGTCCTCGAGCTCGCCGACCAGCCGCGTGATCACTGTCGCCGGGGTGTCCCGGCCGATGCCCTTCGACGCGAGCTGCTCGATCACGCGGCCGTTCATGTCGGTCACGACGTACGTCGTACTGAGCGTGTCGATCGAGATCCCGACCGCGTGCCGGGCCCGCGGGTTGAACTGCAGCAGCGTCGCCCGCTTGCCACCGGTCGGGTCCCCCAGCCCGGTCTCGACGATCAGCCCCTCGGCCAGCAGCTGCTTCACCACCCGCGAGATCGACGCCCCCGTCAACCCCGACCGATCGGCCAGCGCCACCCGCGTGACGGTCCCGCTGGACCGGATCAGATCCAGGATCGCGCTGTGCGTCTCCTGGGCCGTCGCACCCTTCAAGATCTTCGCCACGTCGTTCCCTCCCTGTCCGCACTTTAATACACAAGGTAAGGAAGTGGCGCGGGCGCGACGGCCCAGGGCGCTAGCGGGCGGTCAGGAACTCGGTCAGCTTCAGCGGGCGGTTGACGATCCGGATGTCACCGACGTTGCCGTGGAAGACCACGTCGATCGCCCCGGCGTACTCGTGACCGCCGACCAGCCAGGGCAGGCCGAGCGACGTGAGACCGACCGAGACCCGGTTCGGGTTGTCGGCGACCGGCGCGCTCTCGACGTACAGGCGGGTGTAGCGGCCGTCGTTGACCACCGCGAGGTGCCACCAGCGCAGCTCGACCAGACCGTGGCCCCAGTTGGTGGTCGGGTACGTCGTGTTGCGCGGGTAGTGGTTGAACTGCGGCTCGCGGCCGTTGTTGGTGATCGCGAACTGGGCCAGCGGCTCCTTGGGGTCGGTGTTCTTGCCGTGCTTGCCGGCCTCACCGGACGCGCCACGGCGGCTCAGGAACGACGCGTTGCCGTTGCGCCCGGAGTCCCAGTCCAGCGGCATCATCACGAACGCCTCGATCGTGTAGCCGGCCTTGAACGTCTCGGTGTTCAGCGGCGCCTTGTCCCCGGTGGTCAGGTACGCGCCGTGCACCGGGTTGCGGCCACCGGCGAACTTCAGGCTCGCGTGCCCCGACTGGTCCGGGTGGTGCTCGGCGGACCAGGTCAGCGCGTCGGCCGCCGTACCGGGGACCGACACGACCGTCAGGTCGTTGCCCTTGCCGGTGAGGTCGCGGATCTTGTCCCCCGCGGCCAGCGACGTCCCGGCCGCGCCCTGGCCGTCGAACCGCCAGTACGCGAGCGTCCCGCGGACCAGCTCCTGCGCGGCCGGACGGGCGGGCCGGACCGGTACCGGGTTGAAGCCGGCGAACCGCTGCTCGAAGTCGATCGGGATCGAGAAGTCGTCGACCGGACCGGTGATCCGGGCGTGCTCGGCGGCCAGCGCGGAGCGCGCCTCCGGCTTCTGGGCCAGGATCCACGGGCTGAGCGTCTCGACGTCGATCGTGTTCCGGTCCAGGTCGAAGTGGTAGAGCCGGATCATCCCGGCGCCGCCGAAGAACCGGTTCTGGTAGTTGGCCAGGTGCAGGTGCACGGCGTTCCCGGCGGCGTTCTGCTTCGTGGTCCGCCCGGACGGCCAGTAGTGCCCGTTGAGGGTGAGGAAGATCTGGTCGTTGTCCTTGATCAGCTTGTCCCAGACGGTCTTGCCGTAGCCCGACAGGACGGCGTTGTCCTCCGGGTCGCCGGACTCGTACGGGAAGACGTTGTCGCCGTACGTCGAACCGACGATGTCGTGCGAGGTCAGGATCACCGGCAGCTTCGGGTGTGCCTTGATCACACTGTTCGCCCAGGCGAAGCCCTGGTCGCTGGTGCGCCAGTCGAGCGCCAGCAGCAGCCACGACCGGCCGGCGGCCTGGAAGATGTGCGCGGTGTTGTAGCCGGTCGCGTCCGCGCCGGCGAACGTCTTCGACCGCTTGAACCGCCGCGGTCCCATCGTCCGCAGGTACGGCGTGTCCCCGCGGCTGTCGTCCCCGGTCACGTCGTGGTTCCCGGCCAGCACGCTGTACGCCGCACCGTGCTGGTCGAGGATCCGGAAGGCCTTGTCGACCTCCTCGAACGACGACGCGTCGGCGTCCTGGGTCAGGTCGCCGAGATGCGCCATGAACACGATGTTCCCGGTCCGGCCGGAGCTGTTCTCGACGACGTACCGGAACGACTCCTCCTGCGGGCTCCGGTTGATGCTGTCCTGACTCCCCCAGTACAGGAACTGCGTGTCCGGCATGATCGCGACGGTGAACTGCTGGGCGGTCGGGTCCGGGTTCCAGGAGCCGCCGTGCGTGGTGGCGCTCGCCGGGGTCGCCGCGAGGCCGGAGGCCCCGACACCGACCGCGGCCGCGCCAGCACCGGCGAGCGCGAGGAAACCGCGGCGGCTCTGACCGGAAACCTCGGTCGACAAATTGTTCTCATGAATGGACATATTCCGACGCTAAGCCGGGTCCGCGGACCCGGGGGCAGACGTCAGGTGAGCAGCGAAAGGCGGGCTCCGGGCCGCCTGGTGTGCGGCCCGGAGCCCTCAACCGCGGGTTACCAGATCGAGTAACCGAAGGTGGCCCTACCGGTTGCCCCGCCACTGTCGGTCGCCGTCACCGTTGCCGTGTAGGAACCGCGGCTGGTCGGTGTCCCCGAGATGACGCCGCTGGTGCTGATCGACAGGCCCGGGGGCAGTCCTGTCGCGCGGAAGGTGACCGGCTGTCCGGAGCTCGCCGTTGCCCGGATCTGCAACGGGAAGCTCTGGAAGCCGACGAACCCGTACTGGCTGCCCGGGTTCTGCACCGTCACCGTGCCCGACGACGTGCCGGTCACCGTGAGGCTGAGGGAGACCTCGTGGCTGACCGCGCCGGTGCCCTTGACCGTCACCTGGTACGTCCCGGCCGGCGTTGTGGCCGACGTCGCCAGGGTCAGGGTCGAGGAGCTGCCGGACGTCACCGACGACGGCGAGAACGACGCCGTCGTACCGCTCGGAAGGCCCGAGGCGGCGAGTTGCACGGTCTGGGCGTCACCACTGGTGGTGGCGGTCCGGACCGTCGTCTGCGTGGAGCTTCCCGCCGCGACCGAGCGGGACGCCGGGTCGAGGGTCAGCGAGAAGTCGTTCCCGGTCGGCGGCGTCGTCTCCCCGACCGCGAGCTTCCACAGCCCGTACGCCGCGGCGTCGGCACTGCGGTCGAGCACGGTCGCGCTGATGTTCGCCGGGTACTTGTCGCAGGAGCCGTGGTAGCACGGGTCGTACGCCGACCCGGACGTGCCGCCCCACTTCTGCGCCTGCGCCGTGGTCTTGCGGGCGCTCGCCCCGGCGGCCACGCCGCTGGTCGGGATGCCGGCGTTCTTGAACGACGCGTCGTCGGAGCGCCCGGCGCCCTCGGTGTTCTCCTCCGGCGCCAGGTTCAGCCCGTCGTAGAACTCCTTCAGCACCTTGCCGGTGGTGGTGGTGATGTTGTTGACGAAGTACCCGGCGTTGGTCGAGGCGACCATGTCGAAGTTCAGGTACGCCTTGATCTTCGACCGCTCGGTCGAGGACAGCTGCCCGACGTAGAACTCGGAGCCGTTCAGGCCCTGCTCCTCGTCGGTCCACCAGCCGAACCGGACGTGCTTGGCCAGCGACGGGTTCTTCGCCGCCAGCGTCAGCGCGGTCTCCAGTACGACGGCCGAGCCGGACGCGTTGTCGTTGCTACCGGCACCGGCACTGACGCTGTCCAGGTGGGCACCGAGCATGATGACCTGGTTGGCGTCCCCGCCGGGGAAGTCGGCGATCAGGTTGTCCGACGGGTAGGTGCAGTTCGTGCAGCGCTGCTTGGCGACGGTGAACCCGGCGTCGCGCAGCTTCTGCTCGATGTAGTTCACCGACGCGGTGTAGCCCGCCGAGCCGGCTCGCCGGTTGCCGCCGTTGTTGTCGGCCGCCTGCTGCAGCGCGGCCAGGTGCGCCTTCACCTTCTCCACGTCGACGTCCGGCACGCCGGCGGGCGGGGCGGTCCCGCCGACGGTCAACCGGTACGTCGCCGTCCGGTCGACCGCCGTACCGTCACCGGTGACCGTGACGGTGTAGCTGCCTTCCGGCGTGCTGGACGAGGTGCTGATCGTGAGCGTCGAGGAGTTGCCGGACTGCACCGAGGCCGGCGAGAACGACGCGGTGGCGCCGCTCGGCAGGCCCGAAGCGGTCAGCTGCACGGTCTGTGCGGAGCCGCTCCCGATCACGGTGTTGACGGTCGCCGTCGCGGACTCGCCGGGCTTCACCGAACCGCTGGCCGGTGAGACCGTCATGGTGAAGTCGTTGCCGGACGCTGTACAGGTCGCCTCGCCGGACTGGATGCCCAGGGCAACGGCATCCCAGGCCGCCTTGACCTTGGCGTGCAGCGCGCAGCTGCTGTCCAGGTTCTTGGCCGCGGCCAGCGTGGCCACCCGCCACTTCGGGTAGCTCATCCCGGAGGTCTTGGCGAGCATCGTGTTGTAGAAGATCTTGCCGGCTTCCTGGTGCCCGATACCGGTCAGGGTGCTGTTGTTGCAGGTCGGGCTGTTCGGCTTGCCGTTGCCGGGGTTGCTGCCTTCGGCCAGCAGGTAGAACCAGTGGTTCATCGGGCCGGCCGCGGCGTGCACCGACGACGGCAGGCTGGTCGAGTAGCAGTTCGGGTGGCCGGAGATCTTGGCCGGCTCGTACATGTACCGGATCGGCCCGGCGCCCTGCAGGTTGATCTCCTCGCCGACCTCGTAGTCCGGCGGGTCGTTCGGGTTGTTCAGGAAGTGCTCGGTGAGCGTGCCCCAGATGTCCGCGACCGCTTCCTGCGACGGGTGGCCGGAGATGCCGCCCGGTGTCTTGGCGTCCAGGCCGTGCCCGTACTCGTGGGCGACGACGTCGGTGCCGGTGATCCACTGCCGGTTGTTGTTGTAGCCGAAGACGACACCGTCGGGGTTGCTCTGGTGACCCCAGTACGCGTTCACGTCGCCGAGACCGACCAGCGCGTCGGCCCACTTGCCCTGGCCGTCCAGGCCGTTGCGGCCGTACCAGTCCTTCAGCATGTTCCACTCGCCGGCGGCGACGTACATGACGTCGACGCAGCCGGCCTCCTTGTCGGTCTTGGAGGTGCTCCCCCAGACGTCGTCGGAGCCGGAGTAGACGGTGCCGGTGCTGTAGTCGGCGCAGCGCAGGTTCGGGCGGCCGGGGTCGGCCATCGTGTACTGCGAACCGCTCTGCGTGGTCCCGATCGACAGGTTCGCGCCGTTCCAGACACCTGTCCCGGTGCCGGACGCGGTCTGCTCGATCTGGTGCACGACCTTGCCGGTGCGGGCGTCGACGTACACCTTCTGCCGGCTGTCCTCGCCGTGGTCACGGCCCTGCACGATCGACTCCCAGGCCAGCACCGGCTTCGCGCCACCGGCGTACACGACCAGCGTCGGGTCACCGGGGACGGCCTTGCCCTGGTCGAGGGCCTTCAGTGCCGCCTTCTCCGCCGCGGCCTTGGTGACAACCGGGGTACGGCTGACGTTGATCGGCTGCTGCTGCGCGACCGAGATGCCCCGGGTGTTGCCCTTGGCATCCGTGGTGACGACGAAGTCGCCGCCGATCACCGGCAGGTCCTGGTACGTGCGCTCGTAGGCGACGTACTGCAGGCCCCACGGCGTACTGATGTCCTGCTGGCGGACGAACTGGTCGCCGGGGCTCGCCTTGAGCTCGGCGGCGCGACCCTCGACCAGCCGGTCGGCGGTCGCCAGGGCGGCGGCGCGCGGATTGACCGGTGGGTCGGCCTGGGCGTCGGCTGCGGGGAGCCTGGTCGCGACCACCGCGGTGGCGGCGGCCGCGAGACTCAGCACGCAGCCGGCTGCGACAGTGCGCAGGGCTGTGTTCTTCACGGGACGTTCCTCACTTCACTTGGGGCGGTCTCACTCACCCGGGGCGGGACCCCGCCGCCGGCCGAGGGGGCTGCAGGCCGGCCCGGCGGGCGGCGGGGGAAGAGGAACCCGGGGGTCCGGACTGGGCAGGTGAACGCCCGGGGTCCTCTGTGCAAAGAGATTGGCATCCGCGAGCTGTGGCTGTGATATCCCAGCAGGGCATAGCCTCACCGCTATGGAGCTCGAGCTACGGCATCTGCGCGTGGTCTGCCGCCTGTCCGAGAGCGGCAGCGTGTCGAAGGCGGCAGCCGCCCTCGGCATCTCCCAGCCGTCGCTCACCGCGCAGCTGCAACGCATCGAGGAGGCGATCGGCGGACCGCTGTTCAAGCGCGGCCCGTACGGCGTGGAGGCGACCCCGCTCGGCAAGCACGTGCTGGGGCGGGCGCGCTCGATGCTGGCCGACATGGACGAGCTGGTCGGCAGCAGCCGCCGGTACACGATCGGCACCGGGCCGCTGCGGCTCGGGTCGATGCGGACGGTGATGTTCGGCGCCTGGTTGTCGCGGCTGGAGGAGGTGCTGCCGGGGCGCGAGATCGTCGCGCAGGTCGACACCTCGTGCGCCGTCCTGACCGACATGCTGGCCGCCGACATCGTCGACGTCATCATGCTGGGGCGATGTGACGACGTGCACTCGCCGCCGTGCCCGCCCGGCGTCCGGGAGCAGACGATGGTCTACCCGGAGCCGTTCGCGGTCGCGCTGCCGTCGACGCACCGGCTCGCGGACCGGACCGACATCGAGCTCGGCGACCTGGCCGGTGACATCTGGATCTGCCCGCCGGCGGGCAAGGAGGACGGCGACCTCGCCTACCTGCGCACCACCTGCGAGGCGATCGGCGGGTTCACCCCGCAGTTCCGCTACTCCAACCTGGACACCCCCGACATCGAGCAGCTGATCGGCGCCGGGCGCGGGATCAGCCTCTGCGCGCCGACGGTCCGGGAGATCCCGAACACGGTGGTCCGGCCGATCCGCGACCACCCGCTGATCTGGCGCCGGACGCTGCGCTGGCGCACCGACCACACCACGCAGGACGACGTCGACCTGGTGCACCAGGCGTTCATCGACACCTACCGGGCCACGATCGCCGAGAACGCGATCCGGCGGCCGTGGTGGACGACGCACCCGGGCGCGCACCCGACGGTGCTCGAGCCGTGCGGGTAGCCCTGCGGATAGACACCGATTTGTGACGTCCGGGCCCGGGGCGAGGGGTGGGTCGGTCCCGTACGCTCCCCGGCATGAACGTGCCCAGCCGGCCCGAGGTCTTCATGATCTCCGGCGAGCAGCGGCGGTTGGTGGCCGACGGGCCGGCCATCGTCGACGAGCACGGCGTGCGTCTCGACGTACCGCCGAAGGCGCTCGACGCGCTCCGGTACGTCGAGGTGGCGCTGCGCGAGGGGTACGCCGTACAGATCACGCTGCTGCCGCACGAGCTGCGGCTGCGGGAGGCGGCGATCGCGCTGGAGATCCCGGAGGACGAGCTGCGGGAGTACCTTCCCGCCGGTGACGTGTCGACCGGGCCGGACGATTCCGACGAGTGGGTGCAACTCGATCAGGTGCTGCAGCTGCAGCGGCGGATCCGGGCGAACCGGCGGGAGGAGCGCGAGCAGCGCCGGGCCGGGCCGGGGGTGTTCGCGGAGGAGCTCGAGCCCGACGAGTGGTGACCGGGCCGCGGCGCGAAGACCCCCGGGCGGGAGCCGACCGACGAGTAGGATCCTGCCCATGGAGGTTCTTCCGAGTCAGTCCGAGGTGTTCCTGCTGTCCGCCGCCGAGCGTCACCTCGTCCCGGCCGGGCCCGCCATCATCGATGCCGAGGGCAACCGTCACGACGTACCGCCGAAGGTCGTCGAGGCGCTGCGCTTCGTCGAGACCGCGCTCCGCGAGGGCATGGCCGTGCAGGTGACCGCGCTCCGGCACGAGCTGCCGATCCGGGAGGCCGCCGCGGCCATCGGGATGGCCGAGGACGAACTGCGCTCGTACGCCGCCTCCGGCGCGCTCGCGTTCCGCTCCGACGAGTCGGTCGACTGGGTGCGGCTCGAGGACGCGCTGGAGTTCAAGCGGCAGCTGAAGACGCGGCAGCGGGCGATCCTCGACGACATGCTCGCGGAGTCCGACTACGACGCCGATGACGACGGCCCCGCCGACGGTCGGGCCTAGCCGATGGCCGACCCGTCCAAGCGCGCCTTCCTCGACGCGAACGTGCTGCGCGGCTCGCTGCAGACCGACGTACTGCTGACGCTCGCCTTCCGCGAGGAGTTCCAGCCACGCTGGAACGCCGAGGTGCTGGACGAGGTCCGGCGCAACCGCCCGCCGAAGCTGAGCGAGGCGGCGATGGACAAGCGGCTCGCGCAGATGAACGAGGCCTTTCCGCAGGCGCTGGTCGAGGGGTACGAGCACCTGGAGCCGGCCATGCAGGCCGACCCGAAGGACAAGCACGTGCTGGCCGCCGCGGTGGCGTCGGAGTCGACGGTGCTGGTGACCGAGAACGTCAAGGACTTCGACCCGCCGACCACCGGCCCGCACGCGATGCCGGTGCAGCGGCTGTCGAAGTTCCTGTCCGACCTGACCCGGGAGAACCCGGAACGGATGGTCGCCGCAATGCGCGAGATGATCGGCCGCAACGAGCGCGACCCGAACACGCTGCCCGCGCTGATCGACCGGATGGCGAAGCTGCAGGACCTGAAGGGGTTCGCGCAGGCGCTGAACGCGGAGGTCCCGGAGAACGAGCGGGGAACGACGCTTCCGCCACCGCAGCAGGTCGCGGCTCAGCAGCAGGTGGCGGCTGCGGTGGATCCGGAGCTCGCGGCCACCAACGCGGTCGCGTTCGACGGTGTGCCCGGTGCCGGGACCAAGGCTCCCGATCGGCAGGGCACCGAGCAGAAGGCTCAGACCGCTGCCCGGACACCGCAGACGCCGGAGCGCGAGCGCTGAGTACGGCGTACGGGAATCAGCGCGGGTCGGACCAGGTCAGCACGTAGAGGATCGACCCGAACTGCAGGATATCGCCGGCCCGGACCGCGGTCGGTGAGGTGATCCGGGAGCCGTTCAGGTGGGTGCCGTTCATCGAGTTCAAGTCGCGGACCATCCAGCCCTCGCCGACGTGGCGGAGCTCGGCGTGGCGGCGCGAGACCGAGGCGTCGGCGATGCGGAGCGTCGCGCCCGGGCCGCGGCCGATCCGGATCGTCGGCGATCCGGCCGGCGGCAGCGCCAGCCCGGGCAGCTCGGCCTTCGGCCTGGCCAGCGGGCCGATCCGCGGCAGCTTCGCCAGCTGCTCGCGCAGCCACTCGACCACCCGCGGCTCGCGGCCCGGCAGGTCGTGGGTCGCGGAGCGCAGCTCGCGGCGGCTCTGCGCGCCGAGCACGAAGTTCATCCGGCGGACGAAGGTGTCCTGCGACAGCCGCCCGGTCCCGGCGCCTTCGCGGAGGATCTCCAGCGCGCGATCCCGCTCCCGGTCCGAGGGACGCGTGAGTTCCAGGCCGGAGGTCATGCGCAAATTGTCCGCTGACCTGCGGTTCACTGTCCAGCACGCCCAACCGGCGGCACCGCCCTCCCACCGCCCCTCCGCAGCAACCCTCTCGACGCTGCACCGCCCATCTCACCGCTGGTCGGCGGCACCGCCCCCACCTCCCTCCCCGCGGCACGCCCGACCCGCCCGCCGGGTCGGCGTCAGGTGGTTAGCTGGCCCGATGGATGACGTCGTGGGGCAGCTGACGGTCGAGGAGAAGGCGGCGCTCTGTCTGGGCGCCGACATCTGGCACACCGCCGGGATCGAGCGGCTCGGCGTACCGGGGGTGATGCTGGCCGACGGTCCGCACGGCCTCCGCAGTCAGCCCGACGGAGGCGATCACGTCGGCATCGGCGGCAGCGTGCCGGCGACCTGCTTCCCGACTGCGAGCGCGCTCGGCTCCTCGTGGGACGTCGACCTCGTACGCCGGGTCGGCGCGGCGATCGGCGTCGAGGCGCGGGCGCAGGGCGTCGCGGTGGTGCTCGGGCCGGGGATCAACATCAAGCGGTCGCCGCTGTGCGGGCGCAACTTCGAGTACCTGTCGGAGGACCCGCTCGTCTCGGGCGTGCTCGGCGCCGCGCTGGTCGACGGGCTGCAGAGCCAGGGCGTCGGCGCGTCACTCAAGCACTTCGCCGCGAACAACCAGGAAACCGACCGGTTGCGGGTCAGTGCGGAGGTCGACGAGCGGCCGCTGCGGGAGATCTATCTCGCCGGGTTCGAGTACGTCGTACGGAACGCCCGGCCGTGGACTGTGATGTGCTCCTACAACCGGCTCAACGGCGTGCACGCGTCGGAGAACCACTGGCTGCTCACCGAGGTGCTGCGCGACGAGTGGGGTTTCGACGGGTTGGTGATGTCGGACTGGGGTGCGGTGCACGACCGGGTCGCGTCGCTGGCGGCCGGGCTCGATCTGGAGATGCCGCCGAAGCTCAGGATCAGCGATGCCGCGATCGTCGCGGCGGTCACGTCGGGTGAGCTGGACGAGGCGGTGCTGGATCGGGCGGTCGAGCGGGTACTGAAGCTGGCGAGTCATGCTCAGCCGGACTCTTCGGACTTCGACGCCGAGGCGCATCACTCACTCGCACGAGAAGCTGCCGCCGCGAGTCTCGTGCTGTTGAAGAACGACAACGCCCTCCCCCTCGCCCCGGCCGACGGCGAGCTGGTCGCGGTGATCGGCGAGTTCGCCCGCACCGCCCGGTACCAAGGCGCCGGCAGCTCCCAGGTCAACCCGACCCGCGTCGAGAACGCCTTCGACGAACTGCGCGCCGCGCTCCCCTCCACCGTCCAGCTCGAGTACGCCGCCGGCGGCGACGAAGCCGTTGCCCTCGCCACCCGCGCCGACCACGTCATCGTCTTCCTCGGTCTCCCCGCGGCCGAGGAGTCGGAGGGTTTCGACCGCACCCACCTCGACCTGCCTGCCGAGCAGCTCGACCTCCTCGCGGCCCTCGACGACCCCGCGATCGTCGTCCTCAGCAACGGCTCGGCGGTCCGGCTCGCGCCCTGGGAGCAGCACGCGTCCGCGATCCTCGAGTGCTGGCTCGCCGGTCAGGCCTCCGGTGGCGCGGTCGCCGACGTACTGCTCGGCAAGGTCAACCCGTCCGGCCGCCTCGCCGAGACCCTGCCGCTGCGGCTCGAGGACACCCCGGCGTACCTGAACTTCCCGGGCGAGCACGGGCAGGTCCGGTACGGCGAGGGCGTGTTCGTCGGCTACCGCGGCTACGACGCGGTCGGCCGCGAGGTCAGCTACCCGTTCGGCCACGGCCTGTCGTACACGGCCTTCGGGTACGACGACCTGACGGCGGCCGTCGCCGACCTTGAGGTGAACCTCAGCTTCACGGTCTCGAACACCGGCGACCGCGCCGGCCAGGAGGTCGTCCAGCTGTACGTCGGCGACCCGGTCGCGCGAGTCCGCCGCCCGGTGCGCGAGCTGAAGGGCTTCCGGAAGGTCGCTCTGGAGCCCGGCGAAAGTGTCAACGTCGACTTCACCCTTACCTCGCGCGACCTCTCGTACTGGTCGACGGAGCACGGTCGCTGGGTGCTGGAAGGCGGCGAGTTCGAGCTCGCGGTCGGTGCGTCCTCACGCGATCTCCGGCTGACCACCACGGTCGACGTCGACGCCCCGCCGCTGCTCCCCCGCCTCGACGAGATGGCGACCCTCGAGGAGTGGCTCGACCACCCCGCGGGCGCGGCCGCGCTGCGCGAGCTGATCGGCGTCGATGCCGAGGGCAACCCGCAGGGCATCCTCGCGAGTCCCGACCTGCTGAAGCTGATCGGCAACTTCCCGCTCACCAGCATCGCCGCGTTCCCCGGCCTCGGCCTGACCCCGGAAGGCGTCAAGCAGCTGCTGACGAGGATCTAGCCCAGGACGTCGTCCAGGGCGAACTTCACCGGTTCCTCGAGCTGCTCGTAGGTGCAGGACTCCGGCGTACGGTCGTCGCGCCAGCGGACGAACTGCGCGGTGTGCCGGAACCGGACGCCCTCCATGTGGTCGTAGCGCACCTCGACCACGCGCTCCGGACGCAGCGGCACGAAGCTCAGGTCCTTCCCGGCCTGCCAGCGACTGCCCTCGGCGTTGCGCGGCGTCCGATTGCCCTCCTCCTGCTTCGCCCAGGCCCACGGGTGATTGTCGAAGTCGGTGACGAGCTCCTGCATCTCCTCGAACAACTCCTCACGCCGGGCCATCGGGAACGCCCCGATCACACCGACGCTCGCCAGCACGCCGTCGGCGTTGAACAGCCCGAGCAGCAGCGAGCCGATCCGGTTCGGCCCACTCTTGTGCACGCGGTACCCGGCGACCACGCAGTCCGCCGTCCGCTCGTGCTTGATCTTGAACATCGTCCGCTTGTCCGGCTCGTACAGCCCCTGCAGCGGCTTCGCGATCACGCCGTCCAGCCCGGCTCCCTCGAACTGGTGGAACCACTCCGTCGCCAGCGCCTTGTCGGTGGTCGTCCGGGTCAGGTGGATCGGCGTCTTGGCCGGCGCGAGCGCCTCCTCCAGCGCCGCGCGCCGCTCGGCGAACGGCCGCTCGGTCCAGTCGGTGTCGCCGAGCGCGAGCAGGTCGAACGCGACGAACCGCGCCGGGGTCGTCTCGGACAGCATCTTCACCCGCGACGCGGCCGGGTGGATCCGCTGCTGCAGCACCTCGAAGTCGAGCCGGTCGCCCGAGCCGCCGACCACCACGATCTCGCCGTCGATCACGCAGCGCTCCGGGAAGTTCGCCTTGACCGCCTCGACCAGCTCCGGGAAGTACCGGGTCATCGGCTTCTCGTTGCGGCTGCCGATCTCGACCTCGTCACCGTCGCGGAAGATGATCGAGCGGAACCCGTCCCACTTCGGCTCGAAGCTCACCTCGCCGTCCGGCATCTGCTTGACCGCCTTGGCGAGCATCGGCTTGACCGGAGGAACCACGGGTAGCTGCATGCCGCCATTCTGCCCGCGGACGGGGCATGATGGAGGGATACCGCACGGTAGGGACCGGAGGTACCGCGATGTACGACGTCGTACTGCTCGTGGAGCAGGAGTTGTCGCAGGAGGACGCCCAGCGGGTCGTCGAGCTGCACCAGGACATGCCCGAGCCGGTGAAGTACCACGTGCTCGTGCCGTGCCACAACGCCGAAGCCGGGGTCGAGGCGTCGATCAGCGCGCTCGGCACGGCCGACCTGTACGGGAGCGGCCTGGTCGACCAGCGCGAGGAGCTGGCCGAGGCGCAGAAGGCGATCGACAGCGAGGCTCGCGACTGCACCGGCCGCAGCGTCCAGCGGTTGCGCGACCTGGGCCACGAAGCCGTCGGCGGGATCTCGCACGACCGCCCGATCGACGCGCTGACCGCGACCGTCGACAAGGTGAGCGGCCAGGAGGTCATCATCCTGACCCGGCCGCACATCGTCGCCGAGTTCTTCCACCTGGACTGGACGAACTCGGCCCGCCGGCATCTCGGCGTACCGGTGCTGCACCTGCTGGAGCACGACCCGGAGAAGGCCAAGAAGGCTTAGTGCACCAGCAGCGCCGCGTAGGTGAGGCCGCCGGCCAGCGCGGCGAAGAACGCTGACAGCCCACGCCGCAGGGTGTGGGCGCCGACCTTCCCGTAGTGGATGCCGTCCTCGGAGTTGTACGCCAGCCGGAAGCCGGTGTAGCTCGCGCCGAGGACGAGTGCGCACTTGATCATCCCGAGTCCCTCCCTCACGTCAGGACAATGCTTTCGCCTCTCAACAGTACGGCGGTTGATAGGCGAGTGCCCTGCCGGGTCGGGCCCTACACGCCCGCGGGCGACTCCGCGAACTGGGTGCGGTAGAGGTCGGCGTACTCGCCGTTGAGGGCGAGCAGCTGCTCGTGCGTCCCGCGCTCGACGATCGTGCCCTGGTCGACGACCAGGATCTGGTCGGCGTTGCGGACCGTGGAGAGCCGGTGCGCGATCACCAGTGAGGTCCGGCCTTCGAGCGCGGTGTCGAGCGCGCGCTGGACGGCGACCTCGGACTCGGAGTCCAGGTGTGCCGTCGCCTCGTCCAGTACGACGATGTGCGGCGCCTTCAGCAGCAGCCGGGCGATCGCCAGCCGCTGCCGCTCGCCACCCGACAGCCGGTGCCCGCGGTCGCCGACGACCGTGTCCAGCCCGTCGGGCAGCGTGGAGACGAGATCCCACACCTGTGCCGAGGTGAGCGCCTCGATCATCTGCTCCTCGGTCGCGTCCGGCTTGGCGTAGACCAGGTTGGCCCGGATCGTGTCGTGGAACATGTGCGCGTCCTGCGTCACGTACCCGACCGCGTCGTGCAGCGACTCCAGCGTCACCTCGCGGACGTCGTGCCCGCCGACGCTGACGGCGCCGCCGGTCACGTCGTACAGGCGGGCGACCAGGTTGGTGATCGTGGTCTTGCCGGCGCCCGAGGGACCGACCAGCGCGACCATCTGGCCGGGCTCGACGGTGAAGCTCACGTCGTGCAGCACCTGGGACGACGCGCGCTTGTCGAGCACCGCGACCGACTCCAGGCTGGCCAGCGAGACCTGGTCGGCGGTCGGGTAGGCGAACTCGACGTCGTCGAAGGCGACCGACGCGACGTCGGCCGGCAGCGGCTTCGCCTCCGGGCGGTCCTGGATCATCGGCTCCAGGTCGAGCACCTCGAAGACCCGCTCGAACGAGACCAGCGCGGTCATCACGTCGACCCGCACGTTCGACAGCGCGGTCAGCGGCCCGTACAGCCGGCCGAGCAGCGCGACCAGGGCCAGCAGCGTGCCGACGGTCAGCGTGTCCCGGACGGCGAGGTTGCCGCCGACGCCGTACACGAGCGCGGTCGCCAGTGAGGCGACCAGGGTGAGCGCGGTGAAGAAGACCCGGCCGAGCATCGCGGTCCGGATCCCCAGGTCGCGGACCCGCCCGGCGCGCTCGCCGAACTCCGCGTTCTCCGCGGACGGACGGCCGAACAGCGTCACCAGCAGCGCGCCGCCGACGCTGAAGCGCTCGGTCATCGCGGTGGACATGTCGGCGTTCAGCTGCATCTGCTCGCGGGTCAGCGCGGCCAGGCGGCGGCCGAGGACGCGGGCCGGGACCAGGAAGACCGGCAGCAGCAGGATCGCGACCAAGGTCAGCTGCCAGCTCAGCAGGAGCATCGCGCCGACCACCAGGATCAGGCTGATGATGTTCGAGACGACGCCGGACAGCGTCGAGGTGAACGCCTGCTGGGCACCGATCACGTCGGTGTTGAGCCGGGAGACCAGCGCGCCGGTCTGAGTGCGGGTGAAGAACGCGACCGGCATCTTCTGGACGTGCGCGAAGACCTTGGTGCGCAGGTCGAAAATCAGCCCCTCACCGATCTGCGCGGAGTACCAGCGCTGGATCAGACCGAGGCCGGCCTCGACGAGTGCGAGCAGCGCGACCAGCAGGGCCAGGCCGGTCACCAGGCCGGCGTTGCCCTTGGAGATGCCGTCGTCGACGATCTTCTTGAACAGCAGCGGCGAGGCGATCACCAGGAACGCGGAGACCACCACCAGCAGCAGGAACACCGTGATCTGCCACCGGAACGGCTTCGCGAACCGCACGATCCGCTTGACCGTGCCCTTGGCGAGCTTCTGGTTGACCACCGAGGCGTCCTGCCGGCGCCAGCTGCCCGGTCCACCCCTCATCATCGACTGCGACATTCGGCTCCTCCCGGTGTCCACCTTTCAACCTCAACAACACTCGAGGTCAAGCCCTTCTTCCCGCCGCGGTCAGCTCAGGTACGCCGCCAGCGCCGCGAGCCGGCGCTGCTGCGCCTCCCGCTCGGCCTTCAACTGCTCCTCGTACGTCCGGTCGGCGGCACCCAGCAGCAGCGCCTTCGTCTCCCGGACGGCGTCCGGCAGCGGGGTGAGCAGCGCGTCGGCCAGGTCCTTCACCGTCGCCTCCAGCTCCTCCGCCGGGACCACGATGTTGGCCAGCCCGATCTCCCGGGCCTCCTGCGCCTCGACGAAACGACCCGTCGCACAGATCTCCAGTGCCCGCGAGTATCCGACCAGCTGCACCAGCGGCTGCGTGCCGCCGAGGTCGGGCACCAGGCCGAGCGACGTCTCGCGCATCGCGAACTTCACGTCCGGCGCGACGACGCGCAGGTCACAGGCCAGCGCGAGCTGGAAGCCGGCACCGATGGCGTGCCCCTGGACGGCGGCCACGCTGACGAACTCCGGCCGGCGCAGCCAGGAGAACCCGGCCTGGATCTCGGCGATCGTCGCGTGCACCTCGTCGACCGGCTTGGTCCCGAGCGCGAGCAGCGGCTCCTCGCCGTCCACCGGCTCGGCCGTCATCAGCCGCCGGTCCAGCCCGGCCGAGAACGACGGGCCCTCCCCCGACACCACGACCACCCGGACCTCGGTGGGCAGGCTCGCGCCGAACGCGGCCAGCGCCCGCCACATCCCCGGCGTCTGCGCGTTGCGCACCTCCGGCCGGTCCAGCACCACGCGGGCGATCGGGCCGTCCACCGTCAACCGCAGTCCACTGTTGTCCATGCCCGCAACATACGCGATCGCTCCGACAGCTTCCCGCGTGGCTCACTTCTGTCATTCCGGTGAATTCGGCGGAACGAATCCCTACGCTGATTCCCGAGAGGCTCACGATTTCGGGGGTAATACCTGATGACAAAACACGCACGGAACAGTTTCTTCATCGTCGGCGAGGGAATCGCCGAATCCGATTCCACCGGTACGCCGCACACCCGGCGGCCACCCAGCCCGACGGGACCGTCCCGGCCGGTTTCACCTACCTCGGCCAGTTCGTCGACCACGACCTGACCATGGACCGCAACGTCGACAAACTCGGCGGGCTGATCGACGTCGACGACCTGCTCCAGGGCCGGTCACCGGCGCTCGACCTCGACTCGGTGTACGGGCGCGGACCGGCCGACGCCGAGGACCGGCGCTTCTTCGCCGCCGACGGCGTCCGGCTGCGGACCGGCGCATCCCAAGGCATCCCGCTGCCCGACGACCCGGTGGTGAACCAGGACCATCCCGGCTTCGACCTGCCGCGCAGCGGCACTGGGGACACACCGGCGGCTCGGCGCGCGGCCGTCGTACCGGATCAGCGCAACGACGAGAACCTGGTCGTCGCGCAGCTGCACTCGGCGTTCATCCGCTTCCACAATCGCGTCGTCGACCGGCTGGTCGCGAGCGGTACCGCGCCCGACGACCTGTACGCCGCGGCGCACGGCGTCGTCGTCCGGCACTACCAGTGGCTGCTGCGGACCGACTTCCTGCCGCGGATCGTCGCCCCGGCGATCGTCGAGGACGTCTTCACCCACGGCCGGCGGCACTTCGACGTCCCGCCGGCCGGGCGCCGATCGGTCGACACGCCGGCCACGATGCCGATCGAGTTCTCGGTCGCGGCGTACCGGCTCGGGCACAGCATGGTCCGCGGCGCCTACCAGTGGAACCGGCTGTTCAACAGCGACGGGCCGAACAAGATCGCCACGCTGCTGCAATTGTTCACGTTCACCGGGGACAGCGGCAATTTCACGCCGAATTCCACCGTCGAGCAGCTCGACTACGTGAATGCGGCCGGGCTGGAACGGCTGCCGAGCAACTGGATCGTGGATTTCCGGCGGCTTTTCGACTTCACCGAGGCCGGGCGCACCGACCTGGTCCCGCCGGCTGGCCAGCTCAACCACGCGAAGCGGATCGACTCGCTGCTGGTCGACCCGCTCGCGCTGCTGCCCGCGGGCACGTTCGGCGGCCGCGGTACGACGATCGCGCCCGCGCAGCGCAACCTCGCGTTCCGGAACCTCACCCGCGCCGACATGGTCCAACTCGCGACCGGGCAGCAGATGGCGGCGTTCCTCGGCGTACCGGCGCTGACGCGCGAGGCGATCCTGACCGGCGCGCAGGGCGCCGTACTGGACGAGATGCCGGAGGAGCAGCGGGAGCGGCTGGCCCGCGCGACGCCGCTGTGGTTCTACGTGCTGCGCGAGACCGAGCTGAACAGGGGACAGCTCGGTGAGGTCGGTGGCCGGATCGTCGCGGAGACGTTCCACCGGGCGCTGGAGAACAGCCGGACGTCGATCAGCCGCGAGCCGCACTGGCGCCCGTCGCTCGGGCCGGACGAGAACACCTTCCGGATGACCGACCGGCTGCTGTTCGCGTTCGAGGGCAGTCTCGACCTGCTCAACCCGCTCGGCGACGCCGTCGTGGCGACCGCCGTCTGACCGCGCGGCGGGTGTCTCCCGGCGTTGGGAGACACCCGTCGTGCCTCAGGCCAGCGACACCAGGTCGGCGTACTCGTTGGTCCAGAGGTCCTCGACGCCGTCGGGGAGCAGCAGGACGCGCTCCGGCTCGAGGGCCTCGACGGCGCCCTCGTCGTGAGTGACCAGGACGATCGCACCGGCGTACGAGCGGATCGCGTTCAGCACCTCGGCGCGCGAGGCCGGATCCAGGTTGTTGGTGGGCTCGTCGAGGAGCAGGACGTTCGCGGCGGAGACGACCAGGCTGGCCAGCGCGAGCCGGGTCTTCTCACCACCGGACAGCACCCGCGCGGGCTTGTCGGCGTCGTCACCGCTGAACAGGAACGAGCCGAGCACCGAGCGGGCCTGGGTCTCGTTCAGGTCCGGCGCGGCGGACTTCATGTTCTCGATGACGGTCCGGTTCATGTCCAGGGTCTCGTGCTCCTGGGCGTAGTACCCGAGCTTGAGCCCGTGCCCGTCGATCACCTCGCCGGTGTCGGACTTCTCGATCCCGGACAGCACCCGCAGCAGCGTCGTCTTCCCGGCGCCGTTCAGACCCAGTACGACGACCCGCGAGCCGCGGTCGATGGCCAGGTCGACGTCGGTGAAGATCTCCAGCGACCCGTACGACTTCGACAGCTCCTTGGCCATCAGCGGCGTCTTGCCGCACGGCGCCGGCGTCGGGAACGAGATCTTCGCGACCTTGTCGGCGGCCCGCGCGTCCTCCAGCCCGGCCATCAGCTTCTCGGCCCGCTTCAGCATGCCCTGGGCCGCGGTGGCCTTGGTCGCCTTGGCGCGCATCTTGTTCGCCTGCTCGACCAGCTGCGACGCCTTCTTCTCGGCGTTCGCGCGCTCGCGCTTGCGGCGCCGCTCGTCGGTCTCGCGCTGGGTCAGGTACGCCTTCCAGCCGACGTTGTAGACGTCGATCTCGGCCCGGTTGGCGTCCAGGTGGAAGACCCGGGTGACGGTCTCCTCGAGCAGGTTCACGTCGTGGCTGATCATGATCACGCCACCGGGGTACTGCTTGAGGAAGTCGCGCAGCCAGACGATCGAGTCGGCGTCCAGGTGGTTGGTCGGCTCGTCGAGCAGCAGCGTCTCCGCCTGCGCGAACAGGATCCGGGCCAGCTCGACGCGGCGGCGTTGACCACCCGACAGCGTGCTCAGCGGCTGGCCGAGGACACGGTCCGGCAGCCCGAGGTTCGCGGCGATCCGGGCCGCCTCCGACTCCGCGGCGTACCCGCCGGCCGCGTGCAGGTCGGCCTCGGCGCGCTCGTAGCGGCGCATGCCCTTCTCGCGGGTCTTGTCGTCGGCGCTGGCCATCTGCTTCTCGGCGTTGCGCAGGCGGCGTACGACCTCGTCGAGACCGCGGGCGGACAGGATCCGGTCCCGGGCCAGGACCGCCAGGTCGCCGGTCCGCGGGTCCTGCGGCAGGTACCCGATCTCGCCCGAGGAGGTGACCGAACCGCTGGCCGGCAGCCCCTCACCGGCCAGGATCTTGGTCAGCGTCGTCTTCCCGGCGCCGTTGCGCCCGACCAGTCCGACCTTGTCGCCGGGACCGACCCGGAACGACGCCGGAGCGAGCAGCTGCCGGGCCCCGACCCGGACCTCGACGTTGGAGACGGTGATCATGGCGGCGCGGAGGTCCTCAAGGTCGGGTGGCAGCGGGAGGACACGCGTCGGCGACGCCACGTCACGAGGCGGCCTGTGATCGGTGTCCAGGTCTAGTGTAGGTGCTGTGAAATTCAACCCGGACGCCGACTTGGACACCAGCGGCGTGGAGGACACCCGCGGCAGCGGCGGCGGTGGCGGCGGCCTGCTCCCCGGCGGCATGGGCATTCCCGTCGGCGGCGGCATCGGCGGCCTGATCCTGCTCGTCGTCGTACTCCTGCTCAACGGCGGCATCCCCGGCGTGGGCGGCGGCTCCGACGAGCCGACCGTCCGCAACACCGCCGAGGGCAACCTGGACAGCTGCAAGAAGGGCACCGATCTCGCCAAGAACGAGAACTGCCGCTTCGTGGTCTACCAGAACTCGATCCAGGGCTTCTGGGCCGCCGAGCTGCCGCGGCGCGGGAAGAAGTACGTGGCCGCGCCGATGCGCGTCTTCGACGGCCAGGTGAACACCGGCTGCGGTGCCGCCTCGAGCGCGGTCGGCCCGTTCTACTGCCCGCCGGACAAGCGGGTGTACCTCGACCTCGGTTTCTTCGACACGCTGCAGACCGAGCTCGGCGCCAAGGGTGGCAACTTCGCCGAGGCCTACGTGGTCGCGCACGAGTACGGCCACCACATCCAGAACCTCTACGGCTACCTGGACCGGATCAAGACCCGCGAGGGCCCGACGTCGGACTCGGTGCGCTCCGAGCTGCAGGCCGACTGCCTGGCCGGTATCTGGACCAATCACGCCACCACCGCCAAGGACGCCCAGGGCGACACGTTCATCTCCGGCCTGACCGACGACGACATCGACCGCGGCCTGGACGCGGCGGCGTCGGTCGGTGACGACCGGATCCAGCAGAAGACCCAGGGCCGGGTCACCCCGGAGAACTTCAGCCACGGCACCGCCGAGCAGCGCCAGCGCTGGTTCCGGGTCGGGATGGACTCCGGCGACATGAGCTCCTGCGACACCTGGAACACCCGTCAGCTCTGACACCGCCCGCTACGACGAAGGGTCCGCTCCCCTGCCGGGGAACGGACCCTTCGTTCGTGCTGGGTGCTACGCGACCTGCGCCGGCCGCCGGTAGCCCGGGAGGAGCTCGTCGACCAGGTGGTCGGTCTCCGGTTCGGCGCCGCGGGGGCCGCCGTGCTTGGCGAGGGCGGCGTACATCTGGCCGGCGATCGTGCTGACGTCCTCCGACGTACCGAAGTGCGAGGCCAGCCGCAGCGTCGCGCGCCACAGCTCCTCCGAGGCGGGGGCGAAGCTCAGGCCGGTCTGGAGCGCCGTGCGCGCCAGGTTGCCGTCGTTGTGGCGCAGGCTGGCTTCGGCCAGCTTCAGCGCCGCGTCGACGACCGCCTCGGCCATCCGGCGCTCGATGCCGGACGCCGCGAGCCACGAGTACCGGCCGGCGGGCAGCCCCGACCAGGCCTGGCCGTGCACGAGGCTGAGCGCCGTCGACAGCGGCTGCCGCGGGTCGTCCATCAGCTCGGCCTGCTTGGCCAGCGTCCGGAACACGTCCCAGTCGACCCGGACGACGCTGCGGTTGAGCATCCAGCGGCCCGACTCGTCGGCGTACATGGCGTCGACACCGACCCACTGCCGGGTGTGCTCGAGCGCCGCGTTGCGCAGCTCGTCGCTGATCCCGCGCGGCCAGATCGACCCGGCCAGCACGTTCGGGTGCACGCCGTAGTCCTGGCTGGCCAGGAACGCGACGATCTCCGTCGCGAGCTGCACACGGCCCTCGTCGATCGGCCCGCGGGCGTCGACCTCGACCGGTCCGAGCAGGTCGACCTCGACCGGCGCCGCCTGGCTCAGGTCCGTCGACGAGAACTCGTACGCCGGCATGTCCTGCTCGACGCGGCGCTTGTCCCGCGCCTCCGACTCGGCGGTCTCGAACAACGCGACCAGGTCGGCGAACTGCGCCGGGTTGATGCTGTGGGCATCGACCTCGAGCCCGAGCAGCCGGCAGACCGCCTGGTTCTTCTCGTCCACCACGAACCGCCAGGGCGCGTCGAGCACGTCACCGACGACGACCACCGCGACGCAGCGCTTCGGGTCGGCCGCCAGCCGGGCCAGCTGCTGCTGCTCCTCCAGCGACGGCGGCGCGGACACGAAGATGATCTCCGGGCCCCACAGCACCGCGTCGGGGTGCGCCATCCGCACGGTCGCGACCGAGTCGGCGTCGCGGCGAGCGCAGGCCTGCACCTGAGCGTCCGTACGCCGGGTGACCTGCTGCACTGCGTCGTCCAGCCTGGTCCAGTAGCTCAGCCGGGCCGGAGCCAGCGACGACAGATCGTCACCGAAGCCGACCATGCTCACGTGCGCGCCCTCGGACCACAGGTTCGTGGCCAGCTCAGCGGCCAGTGAGCCGACGACGTCGCGGGACGCGTTGGTGACACCGCCGAAGCTGACCACACCGCGCGCGGTGTCGAGATCGACCAGCACGGTCGCGCCGTCGGCGTTGCGGCCGATCGTCACCAGCGTCGGGTACGGCGCGGGCGCCGTGACCTCGCTCGTCGGCGCGTACGCCCGGCGCAGCACCCAGCGGCGCCCGTCGGCGATGACCTGCCACGGCGCCGGCGGCGGAGCCTGGGACTCCCCCGGCTCCAGCACCAGTGTCAGCGCCCGGTCGGTGACCAGCGCGGCCACGACGACCGGCATCAGCCGGTTCGCCTCGGTCATGCTCGCGCCGAGCTGGCGTAGTGAGTTGTCCACGAACTGCGCGGTCGGTACGTCGGCCGCCAGCCGCAGGTCCACCTCGGTCTGCCGGTTCGCCGCCGACTTCGGGCCCGGGCCGAGCGCCCAGCCGCGGCGCCGCTTCAGCGCCACCGCGAGACCGGCCGCGAGCAGGGTCGCGCCGAAGCCGTAGATCCCGGCCTCGGTGACGCTGATCCCGTCACCGGACTCGGCGACCGCGACCGGCACCGTCGTACCGCCGGCGGCCGGATCACCCGGCTGGGCCTGCGTCGTACCGGGGCCGTGCGGGCGGGTCGTGTCGACGGTCGGGTCGGCCGGCTTGGTGTCCTTGACGCCGGCGCCGCTGCCGATCGCGATCGACGACGGCTTCTCGACACCCTCCTCCTCGAACCAGCGGCTGCCGGTCCCGGGCTTGGCGTCAGTCGAGGCCTTCACCGTCGGCTTGGCCGGGACCTTCGGCGTCACCTTCTCCTTGGTGTCGGTGGTGTCCGGCGACAGCTTGTCGTCCTGCTGCTGCACCTTGGTGTCGATCGCGACCCGGACCGTGTGCACGCCCGGCCCCTTCGCGTCGGCCGGCAGCCGCACCTGCCAGCCCGGCATGATCAGGTCCGGGTTGGTCAGCCGGCGCCCGTCGGGCTGCAGCTTGTTCTTGTTGAGGTCGTAGATCTCCTTGTACCGCCGGCCCTCACCCAGGTACCGCTCGGCGATGTCCCACAGGCAGTCGTAGTTGCGCCCCTCGGGCGGCCGCACCTCGGTGTACTTGACGACCTGACCGGCCTGGTCGTTGTTCGTCCGTACGCCGGTGTGCCCGCCACTCAGCACCGTGCTGCGCTTCTCGGTCTGCCGGTACGTCGACACCGAGTCGTCCCCACCCTGCGACACGCTGATCGAGGTCGGCGCGACCCCGCTAGTCGTGACCGCACTGGCCACGGGCAACGTCACGCTCGCCGCACCCGCGATCAGCACCACGCCCGAAACGAGCCGCCGAGCCAGCGTCTGCGACCCACCCCCGAGCGGAATCCGCGGCGACAACCCGTGCCCCCGCACCTCGGCGACCGCCTCCGCGATCAGACACACCACGAAGTGCGCCCACGCCAGCCAGACGACGACCCCGATGATCCCCAGCACCGTCTCGATACTCAACTCGCTGAACAACACATCCCGCGAGGGCATCTCGTCCGGCCACGGCTTCCCGAAGAACGTCACCAGCACGTACGGCACCCCACCGACGATGGCCAGCACCGCCAGCAACGAAACGAACCCCTTGACCCGGTCCGCCGCCGCACTCCCCGACCCCCGCTGCGGCAACCGCGCGCTGCGTACTGGGTCAGTCGTCTTCACCATCGTCGTCCCTCCATCAGCCACCGATCCCCTGCACCTCTTGCACAGGCAACCGCTGCACAGCGTGCACGTCCGCCTGCCCCACCGGCAGCCAGCCCTGGCTGTTCCGCCAGTACGACACTTCCCAGTGGATCGTCAGCTTCACGGTATACATGCCGTCCTGCTGCTTCGCGCTGGAGCGCTTGTACACGTGGCTGCAGGTGCTCGCCTGGTGAAAGGGGTCCGCGCTCTCGTCGTAACCGTCCGAACCGATCGGCAACGTGCCGCCCAGGCACTCGAACGGGCCGGTCCCGTCCCCGGGATCCACCGTCAGCCGCGCGACAACCGCCTGCATCGTCAGACGCTGACCGGGATCGCCTTGACCCGGGTAGGAGAAGTTGACGATGTTCCGGTCACTGATCGCACCGTAGTTCTTCAGCACGTACGACGTTTCAGGCGCCAGCGCGAAGTACGCCGGCACGTTGACCCGCGGGGTGTAGGTCGGCTTCACCAGCAGCACCGGGTCGGGGTACGTCTCGTTGAAGTAGCTCCAGAACCGGTCCATGTACGCCTCGCGGCGGCACTGCTCCCGCTCCTCCCCCGAAACCGGGACGATGGCCCGCTCCAGGTGCGCACGGGGCCCGCCGTCGTTGTCGCCCAGGTCGTAGTCGACGATCGTCAGCCGGAGCACCCACTCCTTGCCTGCCGGAGGCGCGGCCAGGGTGATGCCGGCCGGGACGGGAAAGTCACGGCACGGGATGAAGGGCCGACCGGCCAGCTGCGTCCGCCACGGCGGCGGTGGGGCGCCGGTGACGGTACCGGCGTTGCAGTAGGCACCGAACCCGGCCGAGTTCGCGTACATCGCGCACGCGCCGTCGCCGAGCACCACCGTGGCCGACGCGGTCGGAGCGGGCAGGCCGACCAGTAGTGCGATCACCAGGCTCAGAGCCGTCAACCCGCGGGCGAACCGGTTGCGCATCCTTACTCCTGACAGTGGTCCTTGGTGCAGCGTATCGCCGCGAGGGAGCATCGTGCCCGGCGCGCCGGGCACGCCTCGGCCCCTCATTTCCATTCCGATCTAGGCCGGATACCGCACGGCGGCGCAGTTGATTCCCTTCGGAACCGGGCGGACGACGCGGTACATGGTCCAGCCCAAGCCGGTCTTGACCATGTCGATCGCCTCCGCGGTCCCCTTCGGCGCGACTACGACGAACTTGCGGGTCTTCGGGTTCCACCACTGCAGCCGCTGCGAGCGGCACAGGTTGAGCCGGACCACGCCGTACGGCTGCTTCGACGTGCCGACGACCACGATGCTGCCCGGCGGGCGCATCACCCAGCCGGCTTCCTTCGCGGCCTGGATGTCGATCTCGGTGCCGGCGTAGAAGATCGCCGGGAAGCTGGTCTTCACGATGTCCGCGTTCCGGGCGACCAGCGCCTGGTAGTACAGGGGGTACTTCGCGACCAGCCCCTCGACCGCGGGCTCGGCTCCGAACCGGCCGGGGACGACGACGACTCGCGCAGTGACGGCCGGTGGCTTCACCGTCGGCTTGGCCGACGTGGGACGGGGCGCCGGGGTCGAGTCCGGTGGCGGGGTCGGCAGGGTGATCGTCGGGTTGCTGTCGGGCCCGTCGTCGACGCCGACCGGCATGCCACCCTTGTTGGTCTCGCTGCCGCCGCTGCACCCGGCCAGGACGACCAGGAAGGCCATTGCCGTCGCCAGCGAACGTCCTCGCACTGCGCTGCTCCTCATCGGCGTCATCCTCAGCCCCCGCTCGTGGTCTTCGTCGGCTTCGTCGGGTCGGTGGGGTCGGTCGGATCCGTGGGGTCCGTCGGCGACGGGGTGTCCGTGGGCGTGGCGTTCGGCGTACACGTCGTCGGGAACGGGATCGGCAGGTCCCAGGTCGGCGTCGGCTCCGGCGACCCGGTGGTCCAGGTCGGGCACGGGACGTCGTACGTCGGCGGTGCGGCGGTGGAATGCACCGGAGCGCCGGTCCCCGGTCCCTCCGGCCTGGTCTCCACGACCAGCGGCGGGATCTTCGTCGGGGCGTCGTCCGGCTTCGAGACGCCCTGTTCGGTGTGGGCCTCGCCGACTCCGCTGGCCGTCAGGTTCTGGATGCCGACCATGCCGAGGAAGGTGGTCTTGTTGTCGATCTTGACCTGGACCTGCAGGTGATCGGCGTCGATCACGGTCGTCCCGCACTCGGTCACCGCCGGGTCGTTCTGGGTCACCTTGGCGCAGAACGTTCCGACCGCGTCGCCCGCCTTCGTGATGTCGATCTTCGCTTCGGGAGAGTTGAAGTCGATGGTGCTGACGCCGGCCCGGGCAGCTTCCTGGGCGTAGCCGACGGCCCGCGAGCGAGCACCCAACTGGCGGCCGCCGTCGATGACGAGACCGGCCAGGGTGAAGATCATCAGGGCGAGGATCACGACCGCCGGACTGAGGGCGCCGCGGTCGTTGCCGGGGGCATCGATGCGGAACCAGTCGCCGAGGCGGGTCAGGGTTCGGCGTACGGCGGGCGCTCGGCCCGCGCGGTCACGGGTTCTCGCCATCCCGGACTCCGCGGTAGGGGTCGAGGGAGCTGGAGAACTGCTTGGTGATCGTCGTGTCGCCACCGATGCCCAGCAGTCCGAGGTCGCGGTAGTCGATGGTGCAGGTGACCTCGACCGACAGTGGGGTGCCCGCGACGAAGCCGGTGGTGACGGCGCCCGAGGCCGAGGTCTTGCAGGACTCGACGGCCTGGTCCATGGTGCGGGCGACCGCCTCGTCGACCTTGGCCTGGGCCTGGCCGAGGCTGCGCTCCTGGCTCGCCGAGCGGGCGCCGTCGCGCGCGGCGTTCTCGAGCAACGACGAGGTCTGGAAGTACCGGCCGCAGGCCAGCAGGAAGAAGAAGAGGATCAGCAGGATGGGCGCGAGAATGACCATCTCCAGGGCCATCGTGCCGCGTTCACTCCGTCGGGGTCTGCTCATTCGCCGTCGTCCGCTTCGAACTCTTCGATCGGGCCGGTCGCCGTACGGGAGACCGTGAGCTTCAGGCCCGGAACCAGGGAGATGGTCTCGCCGGTGACGGTGAAGGACACCTGACCTTCGGGGTCGTTGTACGCCGGAGTCTCGACCTTCACGTCGCCGAGGGAGTCGCCACCGCCCAGCTGCTGCGCGTACGCCTCGATGTCGGCGCGGACCTTCTCGCCGACCGCCGTGGAGTACAGCTCGGGCTTGACCAGCCGCAGCCGCGAAACGCCTTCCTGGGCCGCGTTCAAAGCCACCGACCGCCCGTACAACCACAGCGCCGCCTGGATGGACACGAAGATCAGCGCCAGGATCGTCGGGGCGAGGATGGCGAGCTCCAGGGAGCTCGCTCCTCGTTCGGTACGACGTCGCGAGGGTACGCCGAAGTGCCGCCTGGAGCGGCCGGCTCCGCCGGGCCGGGCGAGGCGGTGCCCGGTGGTGGCGGTGGTGCGCCGGCGTCCCTGCGGCACGCGTCAGCCCTTCTGGATCTCGCCGGTGCGCTTCTCGATGACGCCCTTGACCACGGCGCCGATGGCGATCGCGGCGGCGACCAGGATGGCCGAGATGATCGCCCACTCCAGCGCCGAGGCGCCGAGCTCGCTCTCACCGCGGCGGGCCCGGGCCCGCTGGTTGTGGGCCCGCGCCAGCGCGTACCCGACCATCGCGCGCACGAACTGCACTTCCACGTTCATCCGTTCTGCCTTCCCACTCTTGAGCCCGACCGGGCCTCAGTATGCCCGGTACGACGACCGGAACCGCTCGACGGATCCCTTGCCCGATCCGCCGTCACCACTAACTTCCCAGGATCGCGGCTCCTGCCGGGTAGCCGAGGAAGAGCATGAAGGCGGCGCACATGACCAGCTGCGCGACCAGCATGGACTGGGAGCGTTCGCCGGCCTTGCCCTCGACGTCGGCGAGCTCCTTGCGGCGCAGGGAGGCGGCGCGCGACAGCAGGGAGGCGCGGATCTTGGCGCCTTCGTCGCCGGCCAGGGCCAGCGCGGAGGCGAGGTCGCGGAGCTCCTCGACGCCGAGGTCCTCGCCGAGGCGGGCCATCGCGTCCCAGGGGGTGATGCCGATCAGGCGGGCGTTGGCCAGCGCCTGGCGGATCCGGGCCATCGCCCAGTGGTCGCCGATCGTGGACGCGGTCATCAGCGCCTCGGGCAGGCCGCGGCCGCCGGCCAGGTTCATCGCGACCAGGTCGAGGAAGCTGCCGACCACGTGCCGGAAGTCGCGGCGGCGTTCCTCGGCTTCCTGGCGCAGCGCCAGGTCGGGCAGGAAGAACGCGAACGTCATCGCGGCCAGCGTGACGACGGCCGGGGCGGCACCCGGGGCCGGGAAGCCCACGTACGCCGCGGCGAACAGCACCACCGGGATGAAGATCAGCGCGCCGAGCGCGAAGAACACCTTGGTGGCCAGCATCGCCGCGAACGGCTGGTTCATCACCGCGAGGTCGCGGCGCAGCTTGCCGAAGGCCCAGCCGCGCGCGTTGGCCTCGGCCTCGAGCCGCCGGCCGAGGGTCTCGCGGGCCTTGTCGACACCGCCGAGCACCTTCTCCCCCGCCGCGCTCGCGGTGGAGGCGCTGCTGTAGCCGGCCCGGCCGGCGTCGATCCGCGCGATCGTGGAGAGCACGTTGGGGGCCGGCCGGACGAGCATCCGGACCAGCAGGAACACCCCGGCGCCGACCAGGCCGCCGCAGACGAAGGCCCAGGTCATCCGCCCACCACCTCCATCCGTTCGTCGCCGGCCCGCGCGGACCGTTTGTCGTCGGCCTTGATCAGGAACCGCTCCGGGACCTCGATCTTGGCCAGCTTGCGCAGCCAAACCAGGCCCACGGCGTACAGGGCGATCACCAGGAAGAGCACGAACTGGCCGATGAAGCTGGTGTACGGCTCCACATACTCCGGGTTGAACAGCACCAGCGCGGCCGCGACCACCAGCGTGATCGCGACGACGACCTGGACCGACCGCCGGGTGGAGCGCCGTTCGGCGGCGACCTTACGGCGTACGTCGAGCTCTTCGCGGGCCGAGTCGGCCAGCGCGGTCAGCACCTCGCGCAGACCCGGGCCGCGCAGCCGCGCGTTCAGCACCAGGGCGGCGACGATCAGGTCGGCGGACGGATCGTCGAGGTCGTCGGCGAACCGCATCAGGGCCGAGGGCAACGGTTCGCGGATCCGCAAGCGGTCGACGAGCAGGTTGAGGCCGGGTTTGATCGCCGGGGCGGCGTTCACCGCGGTGGCGGGGATCGCCTGCTCCAGACCGACCGCGCCGGCGATCGTGTCGCGCAGCGCCTCGGTCCAGGTGGCGAGCGCTTCCAGCCGCTCGATCGCGCGGCGCTCCTCACCGGTACCACCGAAGAAGCGGTCGGCCATCGCGGCCAGCAGGCCGAGCGCGACCGCGAGCACCAGCCAGCGGGTCACCACCAGCACCAGCAGCCCGATGACGACGCCGGCGCCGAGCCGGGTGAGCTGCCGCCGGTTGTCGACGCTGCGGCTGCGCTTGAACAGCGACGGTGTCTCCTCGCGCGGCAGTGTGCCGCGCAGGGCGATGATCAGCAGCAAGATCCCACCGCCGACGATCGCGCCGCACAGCAAGGCGATCAGGGTCCGGTCATTCATCGGATCACCTCACGCCCACCGGCCGTGCACCATCGGCTGGTAGCCGAAGTGCTCGAGCTCGTCCATGCAGGAGATCGGCGCGTGCGCCGCCGCCCGGCCGTCGGGTCCGGGTGCGAACACCTCGCCGGACAGCACCCGGCCGTCCCAGCCGGTCACCTCGCGGATGCTCTCGACGTACCGGGTCAGGGTGCCGCCGTGCTGGTAGTCGTTGTGCTTGCGGACGAACACGACGAAGTCGAGCGCGCCGGAGATCAGCATCTGGGTGGCTTCCATCGGGAGCCGCTCGGTGGCCTGGATGGCGTAGGTGCTGATCCGGTTGAACACCTCCATCGAGCTGTTCGAGTGGATCGTCGACAGCGAGCCGTCGTTGCCCTGGCTCATCGCGTTCAGCATCGTGACGATCTCGTCGCCGAGCACCTCACCGACGATGACGCGGCTGGGGTTCATGCGCAGCGAACGCCGGACCAGGTCGGCCATGCTGACCTCGCCGACGCCCTCGGAGTTCGGCAGCCGCTCCTCGAACGCGACCACGTTCGGGTGCAGGTCCTTGAACTCGCCGAGGCCGAGCTCGAGCGAGCGCTCGACGGTGATCAGGCGCTCGTGCGGCTGGATCTCGTTGGCCAGCGCGCGCAGCAGCGTGGTCTTGCCGGAGTTGGTGGCGCCCGCGATCATCACGTTCTTGCGGGCCGCGACGGCGGCCTTGAGGAACGAGCCGATCTCGTCGGAGAACGTCCCGTTGGCCACCAGATCCTTGAGGAACACGCGCCCCAGCCGCGAGCGCCGGATCGAGACCGCCGGGCGGGACGTCACGCCCATCACGGCGGAGAGGCGCGAGCCGTCGGGCAGCCGCAGGTCGAGCTGCGGGTTGGCCGAGTCGAACGGGCGGCTGGTCAGTCCGGCGTGCGCGGCCAGGACCTGGATCAGCTCGACCAGCTCCTCGTCGGACTCCGCGACCGGGCCGGGCCGCTCCTCGCGGCCGTCGCCGTACTGGACGAAGACCTGGTCACAGCCGTTGATGTCGATGTTCTCGACCTCGGGGTCGTCGATCAGCGGCTGCAGCCGGCCGACGCCGAACAGCGCGGAGTGGATCGCGCCGGCGATCTGCGCGTCGTCGTCGGGCGTCGGCGGCGTACGGCCCTCGGCGAGCTCGTAGCGGGCGTGGTCCTCGAGCACCTGGACGATCAGCGACCGGGCGTACTCGCGTTCGTCCTCGGCGCTCATCGGCGGGACGCCGTTCACCTGGTCGCGGCGGCGCTGCTCGTTCAGCCGCTCGGCGACCTGGACGCGCAGCTTGCGGACCAGCTCCTGGTCGGTGATCACCTGCGCACCTCACCATCGGGGAAGGCAGCCTGGGCCATGTCGTACTCGTACTGCGACGGCGCACCGACCACCGCGGCCATCTCGGCCGCGATCTCGGCGCCGGTGCGGATCAGCGTGGTCTTCTCCAGCCGGCCCTGTCCGCGCCCGTCGAAGAACGCGGCCCCGGCCGGGTCGTAGGCGAGGTGCCAGCGGTGCTGGATCTGGATCGACATCGCGTCCAGCACCGACCAGACCTGCTTCACACCGTCGCGGCGCTTCGGGTCAGCCACGACGACCACGCCGAGCTTGGCGTCCACGTGGTGCACCAGCGACGACAGCCGCTCGCGCAGGTGCGCCACGGACGAGCCGGTCGCCGTACAGACCAGGACGACGAACCGAGCAGCCTGTACGACGGGCAGCTGCGGCGACGACGGCCCGATCCGCCCGCAGTCGGCCAGTACGTCGGTGCTGTGCATCTGGTTGAATGTGAGACCCAGCGGCGCCCAGAGCCCGCCCATGCCGCCGATCTGCTCCGGCGAACGGACGCCGAGCATCACGTCGAGCCCGCCGTCGAGCTGCTGGCTGTGCGCCATGATGACCTCGTCGCCGAGGCCCTTGCGGCCCGCGGCGGCCAGGCTGACCAGGCCGCGGTCGGAGTTCAGCGGCTGGCCGCCGGGTGCGGTCATCCGGATCGCGACGTCGCTGCCGGCCGGGTCGCACTCGGTCAGCAGCACCTGCCGCGGCCAGAGCGCTCCCAGCACCAGGCTCGCGGTCGTCACCCCCGGCGAGCCCTTCGCGCTCGCCAGCGCGACCAGTGCCATCAGCGGGCTCCGGGCAGGTTGGAGACCTCGGGCCGCACCGAGTCGGACAGCTTGACCAGGACGAGCGTCTTCGCCGCGGCGGCGGCGGAGATGGTGGTGGCCTTGCTGAGGGGCACCAGCACGGTCACGTTGACCGTGCTGTTCGCGCCGCTCTTGGCATCGGTCAGCGCGCCGCTGGTGTTCGTCACCCGGGCCGCGTTGGCGAGCACCTCGGGCACGCCGCCCTCGGCGTTGGCGGCCGGGATCCGGACCAGCCGGACGACATCGCCCTGCTGGACCGCCTCGGCCGGCGCCCGACCACTCTCCAGGCTGACACCGACCAGCGCGCCGTCCTCAGGCACCGGGTCGGCGATGAAGTTCTGCGGCGTGACGAACTGGCCGGCGTAGATCCAGGACGTCGTGTACTTGTCCTTGAGCGTGTCCCGCTCGGACCAGAGCACCAGCGCGGCCGTGTTGCCGGCCAGGTCGCCGCGGGTCAGGTCCTTGTCCTCGATCTGGTGACCGGGCGGCAGGTTCCCCCGGACCGCCACGAAGTACTGCCGGTCGCCGCTGCGCAGCGCGATCAGCGTGGAGCCGGCCGCGCCGAGCAGGATCAGGATCACCGCCAGGGCGGCCAGCGCGGGGCGGCGTTCGCGGCTGCCGGGGAGGCGGCGGCCGGAGCCTCCGGGCTTGGCCGCGCGGGAGCCGGCGGCCTGGGGACGGTTGGTGGAGGAGAAACTCACGCGCCTACCGTAATGGCCAGTGGGTGCCAAGCAGACCGTCTGGTCCACAGCGTGGCGAGGCTGTTACCGCGCGGACACGTCCTCGGCCTCCTCGGGCGTCAGCAGCTCGGTGAACGCCCCCGGTCCGCCGTACAACTGGTCCAGATAGGTGTAGAGCGCCTGCAGGCAGCGGCCGAGCTCGCCCTGCCACTCCGGCTCCGCCGCCAGCTCGGCGGCGAGCTCGCGGCCTTCGGCCAGCGTGACGGCGGCGTTCACCGGCTGGTCGAGGCGCGGATCCGCTTCTGTAGTTGAAAGATCCACCGATCGGCGGACGGTCCGGATCCGCGCGGCGAGCGCGTTCCGGTCCGGCTCGGGCAGCAGCCGCTCGAAGCCGGGACCGCCGGACAGCTCGTCGAGGTAGCTGATCAGGGCGCCGAACAGCTCCAGGCCGTCGTACTCCGGGCCGGTGACGTTGGTGTGCCGCAGCCGGGCGGTCAGGCTGCGGGCTTCGGCGATGGTCCACTGCGACGGCGACAGAACGGTGCTCACCGGCCCAGCCTGGCACATCCAGGTTGATGCATCAGGCAACGAAAGTGGACGGCGGATGTCAATCACCCACCGTTTTCGGATCGAGATCGACAGTCGGTTGCCTGGTGGAACCCCAACGGTTACTTTGCGGTCACATCTGCGTCACCATGAGCTGAACGAGGAGCGGGGGCTGGAGCTGCGATGACGGAGGCACCAGAGGCACAGCTGCGGTTCACACCGGCCGAGCGGGCTCGCGCTGCGCTGGGTGTGGCCCTGGGCGTGGTGTCGCCGGAGGCGGTCGCGCTCGACGACGGCCGGGTGCGGCTGGGCGGTTCCGGCGAGCTGCTGGAGCACGCGGCGATGAACCGCCTGGACACGCGGCTGGCCGCGATGGCTGCCAGGGAGGACGTCACCGACCAGCGGTTGCTGGTGGAGGCGGTCGCCGCGCTGGGCGCTGAGGTCGACCACAGCCGCGGCGGTACGTCGCCGGTGGACGGCGCAACGGCTGCGCTGGACCAATTGCTCGACCTGCCTGACGCCTCCGAGGACGTGCAGGACCAGGCCCGCACAGTGCTGCGCAACGTCCTGGAGAGCAACCAGCTCACGACCGATTCCGCCGTACGCCGCCTGGCGGCCGAGCGGGCCACCGAGCGCGCTCCCCTGGTCGCCGACGCCGTCCGCAACGCGTCAGCCATCCAGCGCGAAGCAGAGCAGCTCGGACGCCCCGGCACTCCCCCAGCTCTCGTACGGCGTACCGGCCGAGGTCGGCACCGCCGCCAGGCCGGCGTCAGGCACCAGAGCGCCGTCCACCGCACCACCGGTACGCCGGCCATCGGCGGCCTCACCACCACCGGCCGCCCGGAGTCGCAGCCCGACCTGACCCCGGCCGAGGCGCTGGAGGCGATCAAGCTCGTCCGGCCCAGCGACCTGCCCGGCGAGATCACCACCCCGAACGACGTCACCAGCCGCGGCCTCGGTCTGGTCACTACCGCCGAGCACGGCAATCACTACTTCCGCGTCGTCGACGAGGAGCCGCCGAACGGCCTGGTCGCGCACACCACCGTCCGCGCGGGCAGCCTGACCGACCCGCACCAGGTCCGGATCGCCGGCCGGGTGCCCGCCGAGCAGCTCCCCCGCATCTGGGCCAGTCAGATCGGTGGCGCGCTGCGGGAGTCCACTTCCAAAGCGCCGACCAGCCTGATCGGCAAGCTCCGGGCGCAGTTCCCCAAGTTCCAGGGCCGCGAACGCCAGGCAGCCGGGCAGTACGACCAGTTCCGGCTGGTCAGCCGGAACTGGCGTGAGGAGCAGCTGCGGGCCACTCCCGACGCCGCCAAGCTGGCCCAACTGCACGGCGAGCTGGAGCAGCTGGCCAGGTCGATCGCTCGCACCGGCCAGCCGGCTCCTGCGCTCCCCGACTCCGAGCGCGGGCTGCAGGTCGTCCCGCAGACCCAGACCGTCGCCGCTCCGGCCGAGCCGAACACGCCTGCCCATCTGCGTGAGCAGGTGGTCCAGGAGATGGCCGGCCTGGAGCACGCCGCCGAAGAGCTCACGCACCGCGCCGAACACCGCCGTACGACGGCCGAGGCCGCGACCAAGGCGGCCGGCGAAGCGAAGAAGAACGCCGACGACGAGGGGAAGCGCAGGGACTCCGCCGCCGGCGTCCGGGCCCACAAGCTCCGCGTCAGCGCGCGCTCATCGGAGTCGAAGGCCGGGCGGCACGAGCAGATCGCTACGTCCTGTGACACCGCGGCGGCCAAGGCCCGCGAGGCTGGTACGGCGTACGGCGCTCTGCTCAGCAAGCTGGACGAGCTGGAGGCTTCGGGCGGCCAGCCGGGGCCGGAGGTGCAGGAGCTCGCCAAGGCCGCGAGCGACAGCGTCACGGCGTACCGGCAGGCTGTGGCCGCGACGCTTCCGCTGGAGGACGTCCAGCACACCGCCATCACGTCCGGCCGCTTCCCGCACCTCACCAAGCTGACCCGCGAGCTGAACGAGGAGCTGGCCCGCCGCGAGAACCCGTTCCGCTACACGCCCGAGGTGCTGCACCGGCGGCTGCGGTCGGCGACCCGGCGGGTGCTGTCGCCGGACGGCGTCCTGCTGACGGTCGGCAGCAACGCCCGGGCCGACGCGAACAGCCTGGTCCAGTTCAAGGTGAAGCTGAACCCCGGCGAGCTGCGCGAGGTGCTGTCCTCGCCGCTGACCTTCGACGAGGGCGCGCTCGCCCAGCTGCGGCAGGGTGGCTTCAGCGTCGGCACCTCCACGATCGAGTCCCTCAACCAGAACGGCGGCGCCGGCCTGAAGACCCTGGCCGCCGTCCTCCCCGACCACAGCTCGGTGAAGCACGCGGCGAACTTCACGTCGGCCTTCGTCACCCCCGGCTTCGAGCACGCCGTCGGCTCCAGCCACTCGGTCGCCACCGGCGCCCAGGAGAACGGTACGTACGGCGCGGTCGAGATCCTCAACGGCGAGATCCTCCGGTACGCCGCCGACGCGCCGCAGTGGCGCTGGCAGGTCCGTCAGGGCGTCACCCAGCCCTGGTCGCAGGTGAACGTCGTCGACTCCGGCGACCCGCAGGACGCCACCCAGCTGGTGATGGGGATCAGCCACACCTACACCGTCGCACCGCCGGCCGAGACGGTCCGGCGCGAGGACCTCGTGTTCGCACCGGACGCCAAGCTGGAGAACCTGGTCAGCGCCGACGAGCTGCCCGAGCTGGTCGCGTCCCGGGTCGACGGGATGGACGACCTGGCCGACGCGGGCATCGCCGGGCTGCAGTCGCGGATCGGCACCCTGGACCGGTCCGCGCACGACCAGATCCGCGCGCTCTGCGCCGACGACGCCCCGGCGTCGCTGACCGAGGCGACCCGGCCGGGCGGTTTCGGCCGGATCATCTACAACGGCGGCCGCGCGGTCGCCTACGCGCAGCTCGAGGCCGAGGTGGTCAAGGAGTCGGCCGAGCTGCTCAGCGACAGCTCCCCCGAGCACAAGATCGAGCGGATCCGGGTCGGCTTCACCGGCGCCACCGGCAGCCAGTCGTTCGGGACCTCGTCGTCCAGCGCGGCCACCCTGGGCTACCCCGGCAAGGAGCTGACCGACGTCTGGACGTCCGACGTCGACTTCGGTCCCAGCGTGCGCGGCGGCCGGAGCGTCTCCCGCGGCGACAGCCTGAACGTGAGCGACGTCGCGATCCACCCCAGCGTGCAGCGCACCGAGGAGACCGTCGGGGTCAAGTTCACCGTCAAGAAGAAGCTCACCTTCCACCGGCTCGACAAGGACGACGAGTCGTTCGACGTCAAGCACGACGGCGCCGCGGTCGTCCGGCTGCCGGAGAACGAGGCACTCGACTACGGGCTGCCGGTCTCCAAGGACGCGCTGGTGCTCGACGAGAACGGGTTCGCCCAGATCAGCGCCGACGGCGGCGTCCTGACCCGCGGCTGCGCGCAGCCGGGCGAGGCGATGAAGCTCCCGGTCTGGATGGGTGACGAGGAAGGGCAGCTGCGCGGCGCCGGGCCGGCGCTGGTGCAGAAGCTGCGTGGCGCTGATCCGGCGTACAAGGCGTTCGTGCAGTACCTCAGCGACGAGGGCTGGGTGCCGGAGCTGCGCAACTTCAAGCCGGTGATGAGCAGCCTGGCCGGTCAGGACGCAGCGCTGGTGGCCAGCAAGCTGGCGAACTTCGAGCGGGTCGCGCAGCAGCTGTCGCAGCACCGGCTGGAGACCGGGTACGACCAGGCCTGCCAGGGCGGCTTCGTGTTCGCGCTGACGCTGCACCACACCGGGAACCTGACCGACGAGCGCACCTTCCGGGTCGCGATCGAGCAGAACTTCTCGGGGAAGAACAAGCCGCGCTGGCTCGGCCTGAACCGCTCGCAGACCGCCGCCAACCTGCACATCGGGTCGAACACGACCAGCCGCTCCCGGAGCCGGTCGAAAGGCCTGCCCTGGTCGGCCCGGTTCGGGTTCAGCAACAAACCCGGCGAAGGCCAGGCCGGCAGTACGCCGGACGGCGGGCCGTCGTACGGGCGGTCGGCGCTGGGCCGGTTCTTCGGCTGGGTCACCGGTACGACGGTCAACGGCGTGACACTGACCGAGAGCTCGGGCGCGCTGGCCGACTTCCGGGTCAGCCACCAGCTGGTCGTCACCGAGGTGCTGCCCGACGGCGACACCGACCCGATCGTCTCCGTCCCGGGCAGCGCGAAGCTCTCGATCGACAGCGAGTTCTGCGACCGCGGCGACGAGCAGTGCGTCGCGATCGACGGTGCGGTCGACCCGCAGCTGCTGCAGTCGGCGACCTGGCAGCACCTGGACGGCGGCGACGTCGCGTCCCGGCTCGCGGCGGCGATGCCCGCGGTGGCCCGGACCGACTCCGCCGCGCTGCACCACCTGGCCGGGTTCGTCAGCGTGCGCAACCTGAACGCGCACCCGGAGATGCTGACCACGCCGTACAGCACCGATCTCGCGGTCAGCCCGCCGCCGTCCGACACCGACCAGGCGATCGCGCAGCGCGGTCTCACCCCGCGCCGCGGCAGCATCTCGCTGACCACCACGATCGAGAACCTCCGGTACGTCGGCAGCGGGCACCCGATCATCGGCGACATCAACCTGACCCTGGACAGCGCCGGGTTCACCACCGGCAGCTCGACCGGCAACACCGTCGGCGCCGGCTTCAGCACCGGATCGGTGGACCCGAGCGGCAACGGCGGCAACGTGTCGGTCGGGGTCAACCGGTCGGGCAACATCTCCAGCTCCAGCAACGAGCTGGCGATCCGTGGTGTCGAGCGGCTGAACATCAAGGACGGGCAGCACTACCAGTTCGTCGGCGACCTGAAGCTGGAGGCGCGGATCAAGGCGACCGGCCTGGCGGCGCCGAAGCGGGTGCCGCTGGACGGCGGCCGGGTGATGCTGACCCTGCCCGAGCGGGACGCGCTGCGGATGTACGGCGAGAAGGAGCTCGCACTGCCGCTGCAGAAGGTCGCCGACGCGGTCGAGCGGCTGCAGGACGGCAACCTCAGCCTCGACCGGCGGACCGCGACCGCGATGATCCGCCGCTACCAGGTCGAGAAGCAGGGGGTGACGACCGGGCTCGCCGGGACGCACACCGACGACCAGCTGAAGGACCTGCTGCGCCGTACGGCGAAGGTCACCAAGCCGCGGTCGCAGCCGGAGACGTTCGAGCAGGTCGCGGCCGACGCGGCCGAGATCGCCGAGCAGCGCGCCGAGGTGGAGCTGCCCGAGCACTACCGGACGACGATGGGCGCCGGGCTGGTCGACCGCGACCTGTTCCGCGACGGCGAGGGGAACGTCAGCACCCTGGAGCGCGAGGTGCACGCGGCGGTCGCCGAGGCGGTCCCGGACGCGATCGAGGACCCGGCCGTGAGCGCGGCGATCCGCAGCCAGCTGGGCGGGATCCGCTGGCGGGGGCACGCCGAGAAGATGAAGGACCCGAGCGGTTTCACGATGGAGCTGCCGTTCGGCGGCGCGGAGCCCGGGACGTCGGCGCCGCGGAACCTGCGGGTCCGGGTCCGGATGGTGCGCACCAGCGCGATCACGATCGACGAGGCGCCGGCCACCGCCAAGGCGGAAGGTGCCGAAGACAAGGAGCAGAGCGAGAACGCGCTGATCATCCTGCAGGGCTACGACTACACCGAGGAAGGGCGCGGGATCACCCGCAGCACCGGGTACACCGGTGACCTCGGCGGCGGGATCACCGACGGCGACGCCGGGTCGGCGGGGTTGAGCACCGAGCTGACCACCGCCGAGTCCTCCCAGGTCGTCGACCAGAACACCCACCTGAGCCGCGCGCTGTGGGCGAAGCCCAAGCGGGTCGAGCACGACTTCCGGCTCGTCATCGACGTCGAGGAGCCCCCCGGTGTCGGCGCCGACACCAAGGGAAAGCTGCGGCAGACCGTCGACCGGTTCCGCAACGACGAGAAGCGCCCGGAGCCGCACCGGCGCGAGGCTACCGGCCGCCTGACGCTCCTGGTCCCCGCGTCCGACGTCAACCAGGTGCCGCTCGACCCGCCGGCCTTCACCGACCACCGCCCGGTGGTCCTGTCGCCGCAGAAGTTCCTGCGCGGCATCCAACTGCACGACCAGAACGGGCAGCTGCCGAACGAGCAGGAGACGATCGACGACCCGGACTTCGACGACGCCCTGGTCACGCGGGTGACCAGCGAGCTGGGCAGCCGGCGCTGGCTCACGCGGGCCGGCGTACAGCTGAACAAGGCGATCATCCGGGAGGAGCTGAACGGCAGCGCCCGGCGGACCGCGTTCGAGCGCTCCGACGGGTCCGGCAGCCCGTGGACGCCTGGTCTGCCGGTGCCCGGTCACGGGTCGCGGCAGGTCCGGCTGCGGCTGCGGGCCGACCTGTCCGGTCTGCAGCTCGTCTCCGACGACGCGGAGGTCGCGCAGCTCGGTGAGGCGCACCGGCACCAGGTCGCCGTCAACACGACCCAGGAGAGCACCCGGCTCGCACCGATCAGCCGGAAGATCGGGACCTCGGACCCGACGACCGGGGTGTCGGTCGGGATGTCGTTCGGCGAGCAGGCCAAGGAGAAGAGCTCCGACACCTCCGGCAACCGCGACGAGACCAACTCCAACGAGTCCGGCGAGCTGGTCACCGTGCAGCTGCTCGTCACCTTCCACGTCGACGCGCGGCGGCAGCGGACGACCCGCGACCACCAGACCAAGATCACCCACGAGGCCACCTTCGAGAACGCGGCGACCGGTGTGGTGACGCTGAGCATGTTCCGGCACGAGTTCGAGGCGATGCAGGCCCGGATGGAGGCCGGGCAGGCACCGATGCAGAACTGGAACCCCGACGAGCTCGCGAAGCTGGCCAAGCGGGTGCCGGTCCGGCGGGTGTCGGCGAGCGAGGTCGTCACCGGGGCCGACGGGTCGCGGACGGTCGCGCCGTACCGGCCGCTGGTCGAGGCGCTCGCGCGGGCGCGCAGCGAGCAGGTCGAGGTGCTGGTCACGATGAAGCAGCAGGACGGCAGCAAGCAGCAGTACCGGGCGCTGCCGAACGGCACGATGGTCGGCCAGGACGACAACGGGTACGGCGCCGCGTTCGGCGCGCTGCACCCGTCGCTGGCGATGCTCGCCGAGGGGAAGGTCGACCTGCGGGCCCTGTACGACGCCAAGGGCGCGGGTGAGCGGTTCAGCGGGATGGTCGTCCAGGCGCTGGAGGACAAGGGCGTGCCCGCGTCGGCGCTGACCGGGCTCGACCACAGCCGCTCCGGGCCGCACAACGAGCCCGAGCGCGCGCAGGGCGCGAAGGCACACGCCGCGCGGCACGTGGCGATGGCCCGCGGCAAACGCGGCAGCGGGATGGGCGTCCAGTGAGCCGCGGCGGCTGGTCTGCGGGCCCGGGCCGCGCGCCCACGAGGCCTGATCCGGCCAGCTTCGGCACCACCCGCGCGAGCTGGGTGAGACTGGAGTCCTTCGAGAGGGGAGCTCGGTGAGCGACGACGAACCGACGTACGCGATCGCCCGGACCGGTGACGAGACGCTGCTGTTCCTGGAGCTGAACCCGTGCCCGGACTGCGGCTCGATCGACACTCCCTGGGAGCACGGGCTCACCGACGAGGACGGCGAGCTGGTGATCAGCTACTCCGGCGTCTGCTCGAGCTGCGGCGCCTCCCGGCAGTACCTGTTCGGTCTGCCGGAGAGCGAGTCGCTCGGCCCGTTCCCGAACTTCGGCGGTCCCGAGGCGTCCGAGCTGATCGACGCCGGCCAGTGGATGGAGGTCGCCGACAGCGCCGCCGCCTCCGTCCCGGACGACGCCGCACCCGACGACGAGCAGGCGACGACGGTGATGGCGGTGGCCCGGGCGGCGGTCGAGGAAGTGCTCAAGTTCGTCCCGCCGGACGCCGACGCCGTACCGGACGACGCCTTCTGGACCGAGGCGGGGCGCGCGCTCCGGGACGCCGAACCCGGTAGGTTTCGGGTGGACAGACTGCTCGTCGTCCGAGACAGCTACAGCGATCCGGGAGTTCTTTGATGCTGACCGCGAGGACCTTGGCCGAGGCCGAGGTCTACCTGAGCGTGCTGGCCACCGCCGTCGAGGCGCCGCGGGTGACCGCGACGCCCGAGACCACCCGCACCGAGGGCGAGGAGGCCTGGACGGTCAGCTCGCCGGCCGGTGAGGTCGAGGTGCTGTACCGCACGGAGGAGGCGGCCCGGCTGAGCGAGGCCCGCTTCGGCCTGGGCAACTCGCTGCTGCTCGACGCGGGCGACTGGGTGCAGCTCGCCTCGGTCTGGGCGCAGCGCGCGCAGGACGCCGACCTGGACTACACCGGCCAGCCCGGCCAGGACCGCGCGACCGTCGAGCTGAACTGGGAGTTCGCCCGCGACGCGATGGCCGAGGCGCTGAAGTTCCTGCCCGACGGCGCCGACGAGGTGCCCGACGACGGCTTCTGGACCGAGCTCGGCCTGCGCACGCACGAGGAGGACCGCGAGCTGTTCACCCGCGCGAAGCTGACCGAGGACTACGAGTTCTACCGCGACACCCTGATCGACTTCCGCAAGCTCTACGGCGAAGGCTGAGGGTCGGTCAGCTCGATCCGCACCGCGCGGGCGTCCACGCCCGCCTGCTCGAGCACCTTCTGCTTGGGATCGGCCACCCCCAACCAGGGTGGCCGGACCAGCCCGCGCAGCTCCTTGAGCCGCGGATCCTCCAGCACGGTGTCGATCGCCTTCCGGTCTCCCCCGGTCACCAGCACGTCCAGCCGGGCCGGCGCCAGAATCCGTACGGCGACCTCGGTCGCCGCGTTGAACGCCTCCCGTGCCTGGTTGTCCCGCCGCCGCGCGAACCGCTGCTGCGACCAGCCACCGGCCTTCGTCGTGCCCTGCACGTGCCGCGAGCCGACCTTCGAGTCGGTCAGCTTTCCCCCGACGAACACCCCCGCGCCGTAGCCACCCCGACGTACCAGCAGCAGCCCAAGCCGCCGCTCCTCCAACACATGAGCGACCAACCCGTCCCGGCTCAACTCGGCGAGCGGCCCGAACGGCACCAGCACCTCGGCGACCGCGCCGTCCTCCCCCACCAGCCGCACCAGCTCGGGCGACACGTCGTACGACGTCGCGCCGTGCCGCTCACCGAAACCGGTCAGCCACCGGTCGAGCCGCTCAGGGGCGACGGAGACGATTCGAGTCACCCGGTGACGCTAGCGCATGCGAAAGCCCGGGCCACCTGACCCGGGCTAGCGCAGTACTGGGGTGTCGCTCAGACGTTGAAGCCGAGCGCGCGGAGCTGGTCGCGACCGTCGTCGGTGATCTTCTCCGGGCCCCACGGCGGCATCCAGACCCAGTTGATCCGGAAGTCGTTGACCAGGCCGTCGAGGGCCATCCGGGTCTGGTCCTCGATCACGTCGGTCAGCGGGCAGGCCGCGGACGTCAGTGTCATGTCGATGATCGCCGTGGTGGTGTCGTCGACGGTGACGCCGTAGATCAGGCCCAGGTCGACGACGTTGATCCCGAGCTCGGGGTCGACGACGTCCTTGAGCGCCTCCGTCACGTCCTCGACGGCGACACTGCCACCAGCCGGCGCCGCGGCCGCCTCGAGGTCCACCTCGGGCAGCTCGATCTTCTCTTCGGTCTGGTCAGGCATTGGTGACTCCCTCTGTCTTGGCAAGCGCCTGGGCGGTGGCGTCACGCCAGGCCGACCAGCCCAGCAGCGCACACTTCACCCGGGCCGGGAACTGGGCGACGCCGGCGAAGGCGACCCCGTCCTCGAGCACGTCCTCGTCCGGTTCCACGTTCCCGCGGCCCTGCATCAGCTCCAGGAACTTCTCGTACGTCGCCATCCCCTCGGCGACCGGCTTGCCGATCACCAGGTCGCTCATCACCGACGTCGCCGCCTGGCTGATCGAGCAACCGACCGACTGGTGCGTCACGCCGGTCACGGTCTCGCCGTCGAGCTCGACGCGCAGCGTGACCTCGTCCCCGCAGGACGGGTTCACGTGGTGCACCTCCACGTCGTACGGCTCCGCCAGGCCCGCGTGGTGCGGGCTGCGGTAGTGGTCCAGGATGATCTCCTGGTACAGGCTGTCCAGCTGCATATCTCAGTCCACCTTGAAGAAGCTTCGGACGAATCCGAGTCCGTCGACGAGCGCGTCGATCTCCTCGGGTGTCGTGTACAGGTAGAAAGACGCTCTGGTCGACGATTGCATTCCGAACCGCTCGTGCACCGGCCGCGCGCAGTGGTGCCCGGCCCGGACGGCGATGCCGCGGGTGTCCAGCACGGTCGACACGTCGTGCGGGTGCACGCCGTCCAGCTCGAAGCTGATCGCTCCGCCACGGTCGACCGCGTCGGTCGGCCCGAGGATCTTCAGCCCCGGCACGGTCTTCAGGCCGTCCAGCGCGTACGCCGTGATGGCCTGCTCGTGGGCGGCGACCTTGTCCATCCCGATCCCGGACAGGTAGTCCAGCGCGGCCCCGAGCCCGACCGACTGCGCGATCGGCGGTGTCCCGGCCTCGAACCGGGCCGGCGGCGGCGCGTACGTCGAACCGGTCATCCGGACGATCTCGATCATCTCGCCACCACCCAGGAACGGCGGCAGCGAGGCGAGCAGGTCGTACCGGCCCCAGAGCACACCGATCCCGGTCGGGCCGACCACCTTGTGACCGGTGAAGGCCAGCAGGTCCGCGCCGAGCGTCGCCACGTCCACCGGGAACTGCGGCACCGCCTGGGACGCGTCGACCACCATCACGGCGCCGACGGCGTGCGCCTTGGCGGCGATCTCGGTGATCGGGTTGATCGTGCCGAGCGCGTTCGAGACCCAGGTCAGCGAGACGACCTTGGTCCGCTCGGTGATCAGCTCCTCGACGTTGCTCAGGTCGAGCCGGCCCTCCTCGGTGACGCCGAACCACTTCAGCGTCGCGCCGGTCCGCTCGCAGGCCAGCTGCCACGGGACGATGTTGCTGTGGTGCTCCATCTCGGAGATCACCACCTCGTCACCGGGCTTCAGGCCGGCCCCGAGCGTGTACGCCGCCAGGTTGAGCGCCTCGGAGGCGTTCTTGGTGAAGACGATCTCGTCGCGGTTGGCCGCGCCGATGAACGCCGCGACCTTGTCCCGGCCACCCTCGTACGCCGCGGTCGCCTCGGCCCCGAGCTGGTGCATCGCGCGGGCCACGTTCGCGTTGTGCTTCAGGTAGTGGTCCTCGAGCGCCTTCACGACCTGCGCCGGCTTCTGCGACGAGTTGGCCGAGTCCAGGTAGACCAGCGGGAACCCGCCCGCGAGCTCGCGGGACAGGATCGGGAAGTCCGCCCGGACCGACTGCAGGTCCAGGGGACTGCTGAAGGTCCGGGCGCTCATCAGGCCTTCGCCCCGGACTTCACGAAGCGCTCGTAGCCGTTGGCCTCGAGCTCGTCGGCCAGCTCCGGGCCACCCTCCTCGGCGACCCGGCCGTCGACGAACACGTGCACGAAGTCCGGCTTGATGTAGCGCAGGATCCGGGTGTAGTGCGTGATCAGCAGGACGCCCTTGTCACCGGCCTCGGCGAACCGGTTGACGCCGGTGGAGACGATCTTCAGCGCGTCGATGTCGAGGCCGGAGTCGGTCTCGTCGAGGATCGCGATCTTCGGGTTCAGCAGCTCCAGCTGGACGATCTCGTGACGCTTCTTCTCACCGCCGGAGAAGCCCTCGTTGACGTTGCGCTGACCGAAGTCGGCGTCCATGTCCAGGTCGGCCAGCGCCTTGTTGACGTCCTTGACCCAGGTGCGCAGCTTCGGGGCCTCGCCGTCGATCGCGGTCTTGGCGGTACGCAGGAAGTTCGACACCGACACGCCGGGGACCTCGACCGGGTACTGCATGGCCAGGAACAGGCCGGCCCGGGCGCGCTCGTCGACGGCCATGTCGAGCACGTCCTCGCCGTCCAGCGTCACGGTACCGCCGGTGACGTTGTACTTCGGGTGGCCGGCGATCGAGTACGCCAGCGTGGACTTGCCGGAACCGTTCGGGCCCATGATCGCGTGCGTCTGACCACCGGCGATGGTCAGGTCGACGCCGCGCAGGATCTCCTTCGGGCCGTTCTCGGTGTCGACCGACACGTGCAGGTCGCGGATCTCGAGTGTCGCCATGGGGGTTCTTCTATCTCCGTCGTTAGGAAGCTTGGTTCAGGGGGTTCTTGACGTCGACCAGGACGTCGTCGCCGTCGAGCCGGACCGGGTAGACCGGGACCGGGTCGTAGGCCGGCAGGCTGGTCGGCTCACCGGTGCGCAGGTCGAACCGGGAGCCGTGCAGCCAGCACTCGATCTCGCAGTTGCCGACGTCGCCCTCGGACAGCTGGATCTGCGCGTGCGAGCACTCGTCGCGGACGGCGAAGTACTGGCCCTCGCTCTTCACGACGGCCACCTCCACCCCGCCGACCTCGGTCGAGACGACCCCTTCGTCGGGGACGTCCGCCACAGCGCAGGCACGCTCGAACGAGTCACTCATGCTCAGGCCTTGGCCGCCGCGGTCAGCTCGGCCGTGCGGGCCAGCTTCTGCTCGATCACCTCGTGCAGGTGCTCGACCACCTCCGGTACGCCGATCCGCCCGATGATGTCGTTGAAGAAGCCCGACACCACCAGCCGGCGGGCGACGTCCTCGGGGATGCCGCGAGCCTGCAGGTAGAACAGCTGCTCGTCGTCGAACCGGCCGGTCGCCGAGGCGTGCCCGGCGCCCTCGATCTCGCCGGTCTCGATCTCCAGGTTCGGCACCGAGTCGGCGCGGGCGCCGTCGGTCAGGACCAGGTTCCGGTTCAGCTCGAAGGTGTCGGTGCCCTCGGCCGCGGCCCGGATCAGCACGTCGCCGATCCAGACCGACCGGGCGTTGTCCCCGGCCAGCGCGCCCTTGTAGAGCACGTTGGACTTGCAGTTGATCGCTTCGTGGTCGACGAAGAGCCGGTTCTCGTGGTGCTGACCGGACTCGGCGAAGTACACGCCCAGCAGCTCGGCGTCGCCACCGGGACCGGCGTACCGGACGTTGGTGGACAGGCGGACGATCTTGCCGCCGAGGGTGACCGCGACGTGGTTCAGCTTGGCGTCGCGGCCGACGACGGCGTCGTGCTGGCCGACGTGGATCGACTCGTGGTCGCCCTGCTGGATCGAGACGACCCGCAGCTCGGCGCCGTCACCGACGACGATCTCCACGTTGGCGCCGTACTCGCCGGAGCCGGTGTGGTCGACGATCACGGTCGCCCGGCTGTGCCGGCCGGCCTCGATCACCAGGTGCCCGTAGCCACGGCCGCCGAGGCTCGCGACGTTCACGTGCACCGGCTCGGACAGCTCGGCCTCGACCGGGATCCGGACCGCGAGCGCGTCGGCGGCGTGGCTCCAGGCGACGGCGGCGATCCGGTCCTGCGGGGTGAGCGCCTTCAGCGCGTCGACGGCGACGGTCTCGACGACGACGCCCTCAGGGCCGCGCGCCTCGATCTTCGGCGACTCGGTGCCCGCCTCGTCGGCGTACAGGCCCTTGAGGGCCTTGACCGGGGTGAAGCGCCACTCCTCCTCGCGGCCGTTCGGCACCGGGAAGTCGGCGACGTCGTACGACGTGGTCCGCTCGCTCCGGGCCTGCAACGGCACCGGGGACCCCGGTCCGTGGGAGTGCGCCCGGTTGCCGGTGGCAACCAGGGTCTCGGTGGCGGTCATCAGCCGACGGCCCCTTCCATCTGCAGCTCGATCAGTCGGTTCAGTTCCAGCGCGTACTCCATCGGGAGCTCGCGGGCGATCGGCTCGATGAAGCCGCGGACGATCATCGCCATCGCCTCGTCCTCGGCCATCCCGCGGCTCATCAGGTAGAAGAGCTGGTCGTCACTGACCTTGGAGACGGTCGCCTCGTGCCCCATCGCGACGTCGTCCTCGCGGACGTCGACGTACGGGTAGGTGTCGGAGCGGCTGATGGTGTCGACCAGCAGCGCGTCGCAGCGCACCGTGGACTTGCTGTGGTGCGCGCCCGGCGCCACCTCGACCAGACCCCGGTAGGACGTCCGGCCGCCACCGCGGGCCACCGACTTCGACACGATCGAGCTGGAGGTGTGCGGCGCGTTGTGCACCATCTTGGAGCCGGCGTCCTGGTGCTGGCCCTCGCCCGCGAACGCGACCGACAGCGTCTCGCCCTTGGCGTGCTCGCCCATCAGGTACACGGCCGGGTACTTCATCGTCACCTTGGAACCGATGTTGCCGTCGATCCACTCCATCGTCGCGCCCTCTTCGCAGGTGGCGCGCTTGGTGACCAGGTTGTAGACGTTGTTCGACCAGTTCTGGATCGTCGTGTAGCGGCAGCGGGCGCCCTTCTTCACGATGATCTCGACCACCGCGGAGTGCAGCGAGTCCGACTTGTAGATCGGCGCCGTGCAGCCCTCGACGTAGTGCACGTAGGCGTCCTCGTCGACGATGATCAGGGTCCGCTCGAACTGGCCCATGTTCTCGGTGTTGATCCGGAAGTAGGCCTGCAGCGGGATGTCCACCTTGACGCCCTTGGGCACGTAGATGAACGAGCCACCGGACCAGACCGCGGTGTTCAGCGCGGCGAACTTGTTGTCGCCGACCGGGATCACCGAGCCGAAGTACTCCTGGAACAGCTCCGGGTGCTCCTTCAGGCCGGTGTCGGTGTCGAGGAAGATGACACCCTGCTCCTCCAGGTCCTCGCGGATCTGGTGGTAGACGACCTCGGACTCGTACTGCGCGGCGACGCCGGCCACCAGGCGCTGCTTCTCCGCCTCCGGGATGCCGAGCTTGTCGTAGGTGTTCTTGATGTCCTCGGGCAGGTCCTCCCAGCTGGAGGCCTGCTTCTCGGTCGACCGGACGAAGTACTTGATGTTGTCGAAGTCGATCCCGGACAGGTCCGCACCCCACGACGGCATCGGCTTGCGGTCGAAGAGCTTCAGGCCCTTCATCCGCAGGTCGAGCATCCACTCCGGCTCGCTCTTGAGGGTGGAGATGCCCGCGACCACGTCGGCGCTCAGGCCGCGCTTGGCGACCGCGCCGGCGGCGTCGGAGTCGGCCCAGCCGTACTGGTAGTTGCCGAGGCCTTCCAGTTCGGGGTGAGCGGTTTGCGTCATCGTGCAGTCCTCGCAGATTCGCCGTCGGATACAGGAGAGACCGGCTCGGACACAGGGTGCGAGCCGGGGATGTGCGTCGTGCAGACCCCGTCGCCGTGGGCGATCGTGGCCAGTCTCTGGACGTGCTTGCCGAGCAGGCGGGAGAACACCTCGGTCTCGGCCTCGCACAGCTGGGGGAACTGCTCGGCCACGTGCGCGACCGGGCAGTGGTGCTGGCACAGCTGGGCGCCGGCACCGGCCTGCTGGGTGGAGGCGGCGTACCCGTCGCTGCTCAGCGCCTGGGCCAGCACCTGGGTGCGCTCGCCCTCCGGGGCCGCGTCCAGCAGCTCGCGGTACCGGTCCTCGACCTCGGCGACCCGGCGGCGCGCGAACTCCGCCACCGCCTCGTCACCGCCGGCCTCGGCGATGAACTGCAGTGCCGTCGCGGCCAGGTCGTCGTACGCCTGGTGGAACGCGTGCCGGCCGCTGTCGGTCAGCACGAACACCTTGGCCGGGCGGCCCCGGCCGCGCGGTCCGTAGACCCGCTCCTCGCGGGACTCCACGAGCCCCTCGCCGAGCAGGTGGTCCAGGTGCCGGCGGACCGCCGCCGGGGTCAGCTCGAGCCGTTCGGCCAGCACCGCGGCGCTGGACGGCCCGTTGGTCAGGATCGAGCGGGCGACCCGGTCCCGGGTGGACTCGTCCCGCGCCGCCGCGGCGCCCGAGGGCGTGCGGTTCGAAGGCGTGGGAGTTTTCACAACATCAGTGTCGCGTAATTGCCAGGGCCCTTCAAATAAGGCTGCCCTAACCGGTTCACGCCGTTCCGCCTCAGCTCGAGGCGAGGCGTGAGCAGCGTCACGTCGGTTCGTTTCCTACACTGCACACGTGCCAGTCGCGGTGGAGATCGACAACCTAGTCGTCCGGTACGGCGAGAAGACCGCTGTCGACGGCCTCACTCTCACCGTAACCGGCGGAACCGTCACGTCCGTGCTCGGCCCCAACGGGGCCGGCAAGACGACGACCGTGGAGACCCTGGAGGGTTTCCGGCGGCCGGACTCCGGCGCGGTCCGGGTGCTCGGGCTCGACCCGGTCGCCGACCACGACGAGCTGATGCCGCGGATCGGCGTGATGCTGCAGGAGGGCGGCGCCTGGTCCGGCGTCCGCGCGCTGGAGATGCTCCGGTACGCCGCGTCGCTGCACGCGCACCCGCTCGACCTGCCGGCGCTGGTCGAGCGCCTGGATCTGGGGACCTGCGGCAAGACGCCGTACCGGCGGTTGTCGGGCGGGCAGAAGCAGCGGCTGTCGCTGGCGCTGGCCATCGTCGGGCGCCCGGAGATCGCGTTCCTGGACGAGCCGACCACCGGCCTGGACCCGCACGGGCGCCGGGAGATCTGGCAGCTGATCCGCGACCTGCGCGAGGACGGCGTCACCGTCGTACTGACGACGCACGCGATGGACGAGGCCGAGCAGCTGTCCGACCAGGTGCACGTGCTGTCGGCCGGCAAGGTGATCGCTTCCGGCAGCCCGGACGCTCTCACCGAGCACGGCGCCAAGACCCTCGAAGACGTATACCTGGCGTTGACGGCGCCGCCCGCCCGGGAGACGAAGTGAGCAGGACCATGCCGGACATGCCAGTGACGACCTACGCTCCGCGACCTGGCTCGGCGCCCTGGCCGCGCAAGGTGCTGGCGCACGCGCAGATGGAGTTCCGGCTGCTCCTGCGCAACGGCGAGCAGCTGCTGCTGGCGCTGGTGATCCCGCTGGGGCTCCTGCTGTTGCTGGGCGGCACTGGTCTTGGCGACCGCCTGCCACTCGGTGAGGGTCGCGCTGTCGACCTCGCCGTACCGCGGGTGCTGGCGCTGGCTGTGCTGTCGAGCTCGTTCACGTCACTGGCGATCGCCACCGGCTTCGAGCGCCGGTACGGCGTGATCAAGCGCCTCGGCGCCTCTCCCCTGTCCCGGACCGGTCTGCTCGCCGGGAAGATCGCCTCGGTGCTGGCCATCCAGCTGATCCAGCTGGTCGTTCTGATCGGCGCCGGGTTCGCGCTCGGGTGGAAGCCGAACGGTGGTGTCGACGCGGTCGTCGGGATCGTGCTGATGGTCCTGTGCGGTACGGCGGCATTCGCGTCGCTCGGGCTGCTGATGGCCGGGACGCTGCGGGCCGAGGCGACGCTGGCTGCGGCCAACCTGCTCTACCTGTTGCTGCTGGTCGGCGGCGCGATCATGACGCCGGTCGACGAGTACCCGGAAGGCATGCAGGGCGTCGTCCGGCTGCTGCCGAGTGCTGCACTGGCCAACGGGTTCGCGCACTCGACTGTGCAGGGAGTCATCCCCTGGGCCGCTGTGCTGTCGCTGACGCTGTGGGCGGCGGTGCTCGGGTACCTGGTGTCCCGGACCTTCCGCTGGGACTGAAACGGTGCACATTAGAGTGTGCCGGTGATGAGCACCGAGACCCCGGCCCCCGCCACCGAGCCGCCCGTCACCGGATTCTGGCGACTGATCCCCGAGCCGAGCCTGGACGTCGTCCGGCGCTGGGGCTGGGCGTCCGTGATCGTCAACATCGGCATCGTGGTGACCGGTGGTCTGGTCCGGCTGACCGGCTCCGGCCTGGGCTGCCCGACCTGGCCGCAGTGCACCGACTCGTCGTACGTGCCGCACCCGGAGCTCGGGATGCACGGCGCGATCGAGTTCGGCAACCGGATGCTCGGGTTCGTCGTCGCGGTGGTGGCGATCGGGACCTGGCTGGCGGTGATGCGGTACCGGCCCAAGCGCAAGGACCTGCGCCGGCTCGCGACCGCGGCCGCGCTCGGCGTACCGCTGCAGGCCGTCATCGGCGGCATCAGCGTGCTGACCGGGCTGAACCCGTGGATCGTCTCCGCGCACTTCCTGGTCTCGCCGATCATCATCACCTTGACCGTGTCGATGATGCGGCGCTCGCGAACGAGTCCTTATCCCCACACTCCCCCGGTGGTGCGTGCGCTCGCGACCGCTTCGGTGGTGGCGGTCTGGCTGGCCGTTGCCCTGGGCACCCTTGTCACCGGCGCCGGCCCGCACTCGGGTGATCCCGAGACCGGCCGCAACGGCTTCGACGAGGAGCTGATCAGCCAGCTGCACGCGGACGTGGTGTTCGCACTGCTCGGCGTGACGATCGCGCTGGTGATCGCGACCCGCGTCACCGCCACCTCGCGGACGCTGCGCAAGCTCGCGGCCTGGTTGCTGGCGATGGAGCTGCTGCAGGGCGTCGTCGGCTTCACCCAGTACTTCACCGGGCTGCCGTGGGTGCTGGTGCTCATCCACATGTTCTTCGCCGCCGTACTGATCGCGCTGGTGACAGCGGTGTACGGCGAACGCGGTACGCCTGCGACGTAGGACAGCACCCGAGGCGTCCGGTCGGGTGAGACGGCCGGACGCCCCGGGCTGATCAGGGAGCCGCTAGTGCACGCGGTAGATGGCTCCTGGACCGAAGACGGGCGACGAGACGTACAGCTCGCCCCATCTGCTCCACGCGGCACCGCCCGGCAGCTGGAGCTTGCCGCGGGCCACTTCCTTGCGGGGACCGCCGTAGTGCCACTTGTTCGGCCACTGGACGATCAGCGAGCCGACAGCGGTCGGTTGACCACTGACCTCCCAGCGCAGCCAGCTGTCCCGGGCCAGCTGAACGGCGGCGATCGCACCGCGCGGCCCACCGGCCAGGTCGACGATCGACGTGTAGCCGTCCGCCCAGCGCTGGCAGTTGCCCTTGTACGGCTTGTACGGGTCACAGACCGCGCCCACCGAGCCCGGTTTGATCCGCCAGATCTGCGACGTGCCCGGCGTGGCCGGGAAGCCGCGCAGCTCGCCGACGTACCAGTAGCCGTCGGAGCCGACCGTGACCGACGTGGCGACCGCCTCGCTGTTGACCGGCGTACCGGCCGGCGGGAAGTCCGGCGGCGGCGGGTAGCCGGCCGGGGTCTTGACCATCCGCGGCTTCAGCCGGGCGACGGTCTTGATGTGCCCGTTCGGCCAGACCCGCAGCAGGTCGTTGCCCGCGGCGTCCGCGACCAGCACCGTCCCGTCCCGCAGCGCCGCGACCCCGAACGGGTTGCTCTCGGTCGGCTGCCCTTCCTGGTCGTCCGGGTCGGGGTCCTTCAGCTGGTACTTACCGATGTCGGCGACCTTGATCGGCGCGTGGCCGGGCCACAGCTTGTAGAGCGTCGCCGCGCCCGGTGTAAGCGGTGCACCCGGCTCCCCGCCGGCTCCGGTCAGCGCGTACGTCGTACCCCAGACGTTGGTGTCGATGGCGGGTGCGAAACCACCGGGGACCGTACCGAGCTTGCGGATCTTCTTCCCGCTGGACCAGGCCTCCCAGACCGAGCCGTCACCGGTGCTGTAGATGACCTTCGACCAGAACGTCGACACCCCGCGCGGTGAGTCCACTCCCGTCACCACGGGTTTGAGCCAGTTCGCCCCCGACGCCTCAGCCGGAGCCGCCACCAGCACCGACCCCACCAGCACGGCCGCCGAAACAGCAGCCAGACGTGCTTTTGCTACCCCCACTAGTTTCCCCCTAGTGTCCTGCCTCCCCAGGGTGGAGTACCGCTCCACAGACCACCCCATGGCAGCACCGCAAACCCATCAGGTCAACGGGAGGACTCTGCGCTCACGCACGGGTGCCGACAGCAACCAGTGGATCAGTGCAGCAGCGGGTCGATCGCAGCCGCGATGAACAGCAGAGCCAGGTAGATGTTGGAGAAGTGGAAGAGGCGCATGGGGCGCAACGCGGCACCTTCGGCGCCGGTGTGGGCGCGGGAAAGCAGTGCGAAGGCCTCTCGCAGGAACACGACACCGAGGACGACAGCGGCCAGCGGGTAGACGAAGCCGGTGTCGGCGACCGGCCACAGGGCCAGGGACGTGATGACCATCAGGACGCTGTAGACCGCGATCTGGCGGGCGGTCTGGACCGGTGTGGCCACCACCGGGAGCATCGGGACGTCGACCGAGGCGTAGTCCTCGCGGTAGCGCATCGCCAGGGCCCAGGTGTGCGGGGGCGTCCAGAGGAAGACGACGCCGAAGAGGACCAGCGGGGTCCAGGCGAGCTCGTTGGTGACGGCGGTCCAGCCGATCAGGGTCGGGAAGCAACCGGCGATACCGCCCCAGACGATGTTCTGGACCGTACGGCGCTTCAGCACCATCGTGTAGACGAAGACGTAGAACAGGTTCGCCACCAGGGCGAGCACCGACGACAGCCAGTTGACGAAGAAGCCGAGCTCCAGCGTCGCGAGGACGCCGAGGACGATGCCGAAGACCATCGCGGAGCGGGGGCTGACCGCGTGCCGGGGCAGCGGGCGGCGCCTCGTGCGGCGCATCTGCTCGTCGATGTCGCGGTCGAGCACGCAGTTGATGGTGTTCGCGCTGCCGGAGGCGAGGATCCCGCCGACCAGGGTGGCGGCGACGACGCCCAGCCCGGGGACTCCCCCGGCGGCCAGGAACATCACCGGCACGGTGGTGATCAGCAGCAGCTCGATGATGCGCGGCTTGGTCAGTCCGACGTACGCCTTGATCACGTCGCGTACCGACGGGCCGGGCACCTCATGGGGAGCGGTCTCGGTCGGCAGCGGCGCCGGGTACGACGTCGTCGCGGCTGGACGCGGGTCGACGGCCGTCACGAACACCTCGAACTCAGTGGGGTTGACGCCGGGGACCGGCGCTGACGGTTAGAGAGTCTACGACGGCCCGTAGGAGGTGCCGAACCGGCCCCTGCCGCAGTCAGTTGACGGGTGCTGGTGACCTAGCAGACAACAAGACTGGTTACACACTTGGGAACAACAGTTACGACATCCGGGTTGCCAGGGATGAAGGGTGATCAGGAGGCTGGCGAGTAGGCTCGCAACGATCATCTGTGCCCCAGGAAGTTGCCATCGAGAGGAGCGCCGTCGGCGTGACGGAGAAGACCAGCAGCAAGCTTGAATGGACCGATGTCGACCAGCGCGCGGTCGACACCGTACGGGTCCTCGCGCTGGACGCCGTGGAGAAGGTCGGCAACGGCCACCCGGGAACGGCGATGAGCCTCGCGCCGGCCGCGTACCTGCTGTTCCAGAAGGTGATGCGGCACAACCCGGCCGACCCGCACTGGACCGGCCGCGACCGTTTCGTCCTCTCGGCCGGGCACTCCAGCCTGACCCTCTACATCCAGCTGTACCTGGGCGGTTTCGGCCTCGAGCTGGACGACCTCAAGTCGCTGCGCACCTGGGGCAGCGCGACGCCCGGCCACCCGGAGTACAGCCACACCCCCGGTGTCGAGACGACCACCGGCCCGCTCGGCCAGGGTGTCGGCAACGCGGTCGGCATGGCGATGGCGGCCCGCCGCGAGCGCGGTCTGTACGACCCCGAGAGCGCCAAGGGCGAGAGTCTGTTCGATCACAACATCTACGTGATCGCCTCCGACGGTGACCTGGAGGAGGGCGTGTCCTCCGAGGCCTCGTCGCTGGCCGGGCACCAGAAGCTCGGCAACCTGACGGTGATCTACGACGCGAACAAGATCTCCATCGAGGACGACACCAACATCGCGTTCTCCGAGGACGTCGCCGCCCGCTACGCGGCGTACGGCTGGGACGTGCACGACGTCGACTGGACCAACGGCGGCACCGGGTACGAGGAGAACGTCCAGGCCCTGTACGACGCGATCGAGGCCGGGCACGCGGTGACCGACAAGCCGACCTTCATCCGGCTGCACACCATCATCGGCTGGCCGGCGCCGAACGCGCAGAACACCGGCAAGATCCACGGCTCGGCCGCGGGGGCCGCCGAGGTCGCGGCCACCAAGGAGGTGCTCGGTTTCGACCCGGAGCAGTCCTTCCAGGTCGCCGACGACGTGATCGCGCACACCCGTCAACTGGTCGAGCGCGGCAAGGCGCTCGAGGCCGAGTGGACCACCAAGTACGACGCGTGGCGCACGGCCGCTCCCGAGCAGGCCGCCCTCCTGGACCGGCTCTCGAAGCGTGAGCTGCCGGCCGGCTGGAAGGACGCGCTGCCGAGCTGGGAGGCCGACGCCAAGGGTGTCGCCACCCGCGCCGCGTCCGGCGAGGTGCTGACCAAGGTCACGCCGGAGCTGCCGGAGCTGTGGGGCGGTTCGGCCGACCTCGCGGGCTCGAACAACACCACTCCCAAGGGCCAGCCGTCGTTCATCCCGGCCGAGCACGCCACCAAGGAGTTCCAGGGCGACGAGTACGGCCGGGTCCTGCACTTCGGTATCCGTGAGCACGGCATGGGCTCGGTGCTGAACGGCATCGCCCTGCACGGCGGCACCCGCCCGTACGGCGGCACGTTCCTGGTCTTCAGCGACTACATGCGCCCGGCCGTCCGGCTGGCCGCGCTGATGAAGCTGCCGGTCACCTACGTGTGGACCCACGACTCGATCGGTCTCGGCGAGGACGGCCCGACCCACCAGCCGGTGGAGCACCTGGCCGCGCTGCGCGCGATCCCGGGCCTGGACGTGGTCCGCCCGGCCGACGCGAACGAGACCGCCGCCGCCTGGGCGCAGATCCTGGAGCACACCGACCGCCCGGCCGGCCTGGTGCTGACCCGGCAGAACGTGCCGACCTTCCCGCGCGGGACCGACGGCTACGCGACGACCGAGAACGTGCACAAGGGCGGGTACACGCTGCTCGACACCGACGGTACGCCGGACGTGGTCCTGATCGGGACCGGTTCGGAGCTGCAGCTGGCCGTCGAGGCCCGCGCCAAGCTGGCCGACGAGGGCATCAAGGCCCGGGTCGTCTCGCTGGTCTCGCGGGAGTGGTTCGACGAGCAGGACGACGCCTACCGCGACTCGGTGATCCCGCCGGCGGTGAAGGCCCGGGTCTCGGTCGAGGCCGGGATCAAGCTCGGCTGGCGCGAGATCGTCGGCGACGCCGGGCGCAGTGTCAGCCTGGAGCACTACGGCGCTTCGGCCGACTACAAGCGGCTGTACTCGGAGTTCGGCATCACCGCCGAGGCCGTCGTACAGGCCGCGAAGGACAGCATTGCCGCGGCAGCCGAGCTCGGTGGCAGCGGTGTACCGGCAGGACGTGCCGCGGCCGGACCGGTCGGTCCGGCGGACACCTACGCCGCCAACTGACAACCCAGAATTTCGGAGGCTTCGGACAATGAACGACCGTTTGAAAGACCTCGCCGACGCCGGCGTCTCGATCTGGCTCGACGATCTCTCCCGTCAGCGGCTGACCAGCGGCAGCCTGGCCACCCTGATCCACGACCAGCACGTGAGCGGGGTGACCACGAACCCGACGATCTTCGCCAAGGCGATCTCGGACGCCGGCGCCTACGCCGAGCAGGTCACCCGCCTCGCGAACGAGGGGGTTTCCACCGACCAGGCGATCCGCGTCATCACCACCGACGACGTCCGGGACGCCGCGGACCTGTTCAAGCCCGTGTACGACGACACCGACGGTGTCGACGGCCGGGTCTCGATCGAGGTCGAGCCGGGTCTGGCCCGCGACACCGCGAAGACGATCGAGCAGGCCAAGCTGCTCTGGGACATCGTCGGCCGCGAGAACGTCTTCGTGAAGATCCCGGCCACCAAGGAAGGCATCCCGGCGATCGCCGAGACGCTGGCCGCCGGGATCAGCGTGAACGTGACGCTGATCTTCTCCCTCGAGCGCTACAAGGCGGTCGCGGACGCGTTCCTGACCGGCCTGGAGAAGGCCCTCGACAACGGGCACGACGTGACCAAGCTGGCCAGCGTCGCGTCCTTCTTCGTCAGCCGGGTGGACACCGAGATCGACAAGCGACTCGACGCCATCGGGACCGACGAGGCCAAGGCCCTGAAGGGCAAGGCCGGGATCGCCAACGCACGGCTCGCGTTCGAAGCGTACGAGGAGATCTTCGCCTCGGACCGCTGGCGCGAGATCGAGACCGCCGGTGCCAAGCCGCAGCGGCCGCTGTGGGCCTCGACCGGCGTCAAGGACCCGGCGTACAAGAGCACCATGTACGTCGAGCAGCTGGTCACCGCCGGCGTCGTCAACACGATGCCGCAGGCAACGATCGACGCGGTGGCGGCCGAGGGCGAGATCACCGGTGACACCGTGCGCGGCGACTACGCCGGCGACCGCAAGGTGATCGCCGACCTGGAGAAGCTGGGCATCTCGTACGACGAGGTCGTGCAGCTGCTCGAGGACGAAGGTGTCAGCAAGTTCGACGCCTCCTGGTCGGAGCTGCAGAACACCGTCACCGCGGCCCTCAAGGCGGCGGCCAAGTGAGCACTCCCGCAGTCAGCACCGCCAACGGCGACTGGGCGGCGACGATCGACCGGCTGGTGTCGGAGAAGATCGCCTCCCGGATCGCCGCGAAGGACGCCACCATCTGGGGTCCGGAGGCCGAGTCGGAGTCGGCGATCCGGCTCAGCTGGGTCGACCTGCACGACTCGTCCCGGCCGCTGCTGGCCGAGATCGAGGCCCTGCAGGCCGACCTGCGGGCCGAGGGCCTGGACCGGATCGTCCTGGCCGGGATGGGCGGCTCGTCGCTCGCGCCGGAGGTGATCACCCGGACGGCCGGCGTCGAGCTGGTCGTGCTGGACTCCACCAACCCGAGCGTGATCGCCCGGGCCCTGGCCGGGGACCTGCAGCGCACGGTGATCGTCGTCTCCAGCAAGTCCGGCGGCACGGTCGAGACCGACAGCCAGCGCCGGGTCTTCGTGAAGGCCTTCACCGACGCGGGCATCGACGCTTCCTCGCGGGTCGTCGTCGTCACCGACCCGGGATCGCCGTTCGAGAAGCTCTCGGCCGACGAGGGCTACCGCAAGACCTTCCTGGCCGACCCGCACGTCGGTGGGCGCTACAGCGCGCTGACGGCGTTCGGTCTGGTCCCGTCGGCGCTGGCCGGCGCGGACGTGGCCGAGCTGCTCGACCAGGCGGCCGAGGCGGCACCGGCGCTGCAGGCCGACTCCGCCGACAACCCGGCGCTGATCCTGGGCGCCGTCCTGGCGGCGAGCGCGGGCCGGGACAAGGCGATCATCGCGGCCGAGGGGTCCGACATCGTCGGCTTCCCGGACTGGGCCGAGCAGCTGATCGCCGAGAGCACCGGCAAGAACGGCAAGGGTGTGCTGCCGGTCGCGGTGAAGGGCGTGCACGCGCCCGAGCTGCACAGCACGGCGTCCGACCTGGTCCACGCGCTGCTGGCCGACAAGGCCAACAGCGACGTACCGACCGCTCTCACGTCGGGTCCGCTCGGCGGGCAGTTCCTGCTCTGGGAGACGGCGACCGCGGTCGCCGGGTACCTGCTCGGGATCAACCCGTTCGACCAGCCCGACGTGGAGAGCGCCAAGAAGGCCGCGCGTGGTCTGCTCGACGCGCAGCCCGAGCCTGAGCCCGCGGCGTTCACCGACGGTTCCATCGAGGTCCGCGGCACCGACGGTCTGCTCGACGGTGTCGACACGGCCGAGGGCGCGCTCGACGCGCTGCTCGGCCGGCTCGCCGACGACGGGTACCTGGCCGTGATGGCCTACCTGGACTCCGAGCGCGACGAGAGCCTGATGGCGATCCGCCCGGCGCTCGCGGCGAAGACCGGTCGCCCGGTCACCTTCGGCTGGGGCCCGCGCTTCCTGCACTCGACCGGCCAGTACCACAAGGGCGGCCACCCGCAGGGCGTGTTCCTGCAGATCACCACCTCGGAGACCGCCGACGTGGAGATCCCGGACCGGCCGTTCAGCTTCGGCACGCTGATCTCCGCGCAGGCCGCGGGTGACGCCGGGGTGCTCGCCGAGCGCGGCCGCCCGGTGCTGCGGCTGCACCTGACCGACGCGCAGGCCGGCGTACAGCAACTGATCCACCTACTCGACGCCCACGACAAGTCGGAGGCTGGCGGCAAATGACCGCTGAACTCACTGAAGAGCCGACCGGTCCGGTGAACCCGCTCCGGGATCCCCAGGACCGGCGGCTCCCCCGGATCGCCGGGCCCTCCAGCCTGGTGATCTTCGGAGTCACGGGCGACCTGGCCCGCAAGAAGCTGATGCCGGCCATCTACGACCTGGCGAACCGGGGGCTGCTGCCCCCGGGCTTCGCCCTGGTCGGGTTCGCCCGGCGCGACTTCACCAACCAGGACTTCGCGCAGATCGTCCACGACTCCGTCAAGGAGCACGCGCGGACGCCGTTCCGCGAGGAGGTCTGGCAGCAGCTGGCCGAGGGCTTCCGGTTCGTTCCGGGTGACCTCACCGACGACGAGGCGTTCAAGCGGCTGCGGGAGACCGTGGACGAGCTGGACGTCAACCGCGGTACCGGCGGCAACCACGCGTTCTACCTGTCGATCCCGCCGGGCCTGTTCCCGCAGGTGGTCGAGAAGCTCAAGCAGCACGGCCTGGCCGACGAGACCCCGGGGTCCTGGCGGCGGGTGGTGATCGAGAAGCCGTTCGGCCACGACCTGAAGAGCGCCCGTGAGCTGAACCAGGTCGTCGAGTCGGTCTTCCCGCCCGAGGCGGTCTTCCGGATCGACCACTACCTGGGCAAGGAAACCGTCCAGAACATGCTGGCGCTGCGGTTCGCCAACGCCATGTTCGAGCCGGTCTGGAACAGCCACTACGTCGACCACGTCCAGATCACGATGGCCGAGGACATCGGCATCGGCGGCCGGGCCGGGTACTACGACGGCATCGGCGCGGCCCGGGACGTGATCCAGAACCACCTGCTCCAGCTGCTCGCGCTGGTCGCGATGGAGGAGCCGGTCAGCTTCGACGCCTGGTCGCTGCGGCAGGAGAAGAAGAAGGTGCTGGCGGCCGTCAAGCTGCCGGACCGTCTCGACCTGCACACCGCCCGTGGCCAGTACGCCGCCGGCTGGGCCGGGGGCAGCAAGGTCAAGGGCTACCTGCAGGAGGACGGCATCCCGAAGGACTCCGCCACGGAGACCTTCGCCGCGATGCGCGTCGACGTCGACACCCGCCGCTGGGCGGGCGTCCCGTTCTACCTGCGGACCGGCAAGCGGCTCGGCCGCCGGGTGACCGAGGTCGCGGTGATGTTCAAGCGCGCACCGCACCTGCCGTTCACCAAGACCGAGACCGAGGAGCTGGGCCAGAACGCCCTGGTGATGCGGATCCAGCCCGACGAGGGCATCACGATGCGGTTCGGCGCCAAGGTGCCGGGCACGATGATGGAGATCCGCGACGTGAACATGGACTTCGCCTACGGCGGGTCGTTCACCGAGTCCTCCCCGGAGGCCTACGAGCGGCTGATCCTGGACGTGCTGCTCGGCGACCCGCCGCTGTTCCCGCAGCACACCGAGGTCGAGCTGGGCTGGAAGATCCTGGACCCGGTGATCAACTACTGGGCCGAGCACGGCCAGCCGGAGCAGTACGCCTCCGGTGACTGGGGCCCGGACTCCGCCCACGAGATGCTCGCCCGCGACGGACGCGCCTGGAGGCGGCCATGATCATCGACCTGACCGGTACGACGTCGAGCGAGATCGCGTCGGCCCTGATCAAGGCCCGCCGCAACGCGGGCTCGCCGGCGATGGGCATGGTCGGCACGATCGTGGTCGTCGTCGACGAGGCGTCCCACCACGACGCGATGAAGGCCGCGAACGAGGCCGGCCGCGAGCACCCGTCGCGGGTGCTGGTCGCGATCCTGCGGCCCGGCCGCGGCGACGGCGGGCTGGACGCCGAGGTCCGCGTCGGCGAGGGCGTCCCGGGTGAGGCGGTGCTGCTGCGGCTGCACGGCGAGCTCGCGAAGGTGCCCGAGTCGGTCGTGACACCGCTGCTGCTCCCGGACTCCCCCGTCATCGTCTGGTGGCCGGGCGGTGGGCCGAAGGTGCCCGCCACCGACCCGCTGGGCAAGCTCGGCCGGCGCCGGGTCACCGACGCCGCGGCGACGCGGCGGGCCTCGGTGGACTTCTCGGCCCGGGCCGAGGGCTACCAGCCGGGTGACACCGACTTCGCGTGGGCGCGGCTGACGCCGTGGCGCGCGCTGATGGCGGCGGCCCTGGACCAGTACCCGGCGCACGTCACGGGCGCGGAGGTCGTGTCGGCCAAGGGCAACCCGAGCGCCGACCTGATGGCCGCGTGGCTGCAGTGCAAGCTCGGCGTCGCGGTCGAGCAGAAGAACTCGCGCGGCCCGGGTCTGACCGCCGTCCGGCTGTTCACGCCGGCCGGCCCGATCGAGCTGAGCCGGCCGGACGGGGCGATCGCCACGTTCAGCGTGCCGGGTCAGCCGGACCGTCCGGTCGCGCTCAAGCGCCGTACGCCGTCCGAGCTGCTCAGCGAGGAGCTGCGGCGGCTCGACCCGGACGACGTGTACGCGCAGACGCTGGCCTGCATGGTCGAGCGGGAGGCGATGCCGGCCGACGCGAAGAAGGTCAGCGCGGCGGATCGCCGGTCGGCGCAGTCCGCGGCCGAGAAGGCGGCGGTCCGGACGGCGGCGGTGAGCGGCAAGGCGGCCTCGACGGCGCTGGAGGCGCACGCGGCGGACGCGAAGAAGCCTGCCCCGAAGGCCGCGGCCAAGAAGGCGGCGGCGAAGAAGACGAGCGCCGCGGCGAAGTCGGCCCGCAAGAAGGCACCGGCGGCCAAGCAGGCGACCACCAAGAAGGCCGCGGCCAAGAAGGCCACCGGCAAGCGGGTGGCCGGGCGCTCATGACCGACGAGGTGAGCGGCGCGGGCGCGCCGGCCGTGCTGGTCGCGCCCGACGCCGACGCGCTGGTCGCGGCCGTCGCGGCGCGGTTCGTGACGCGGCTGATCGACGTCCAGGCCGACGGCCGGGTGGCGCACGTCGTACTGACCGGTGGGCGGGTGGCCGCTGCCGTGTACCGGGCGGTGGCCGAGTCCCCCGCCCGGGCGGCGATCGACTGGCAGCGGGTCGAGTTCTGGTGGGGTGACGAGCGGTTCCTGCCCGAGGGTCACGCCGACCGGAACGCCACTCAGGCCTGGGAGGCGCTGCTGTCGAAGGTCGAGGTGGACCCGGCCAAGGTGCACGAGATGGCGGCCGACACCGGTCAAGGCCCAGAGGCAGCAGCGACGGCGTACGCCGAGCAACTGGCGGCTGCCGCCACAGCGTCGGGCGAAGTACCAGCTTTCGACTTGTTGATGCTGGGCGTCGGGCCCGACGGGCACGTGGCTTCGCTCTTCCCCGGCTTCCCGCAACTCGCCGTCGACGACACCTCCGCGGTGGCCGTGCACGACTCCCCCAAGCCGCCGCCGACGCGGGTCTCGCTGACCTTCCCGGCGCTGGCCTGGGCGGCCGAGGTGTGGTTCGTGGTGTCGGGTGACGACAAGGCGGACGCCGTCCGGACGGCCTTGTCCGGTGGCGACGTTCCTGCGGCGACGCCGCAGGGGAATTCCCGCACTTTGTGGCTGCTCGACGCCGCCGCCGCTTCAAAAATCAAGTAATTCGCGGTGTAAGCTCCGCGGCATGTTCAAACGCCTGATTGCCGTCACGTCCGGATTGACCCTGGCCGTGACGGCATTCGCCGTTTCCGGCGGCGACGACGTCCAGGCCGCGACCAGCATTCTCATGGGTGTGCACGACAAAACCGCGCCCGCCGAGCTGGGCAAGCGCTACCCCGGCGTGCAGGCGACGAGAGAGTTCGTCGACGGCGTGCAGAAACCCACCGTCGACCTGCGGAAGAAGTACGACGCCGTGGCGAAGAGGTCCTGGACGGCCGGGCTGATCCCGTTCGTCAGCATCAAGACCGACCCGGCGAAAACCGGCACCGGTGCGTACGACGCGCGATTCCGCGAGCTCGCGGAATGGTTGAAGAACAAACCCGAAACTTATTTCATCTGGTACCACGAGCCGGAGGACGACATGTCCGGCCCGGTCTTCGCGAAAGCCTTTCAGCGGGTTCGGGCCACGATGAAAGCCGTGAATCCCGGCGTCAAGGTCGGCTATTCCGCGATGGCCTATCAGTGGGGTCATCCGAAATCCACCAAGGACCCGAAGCCGTGGCGGGTGGCGGCGGACTTCTACGGCGCTGACACCTACAGCGGCGGCACCCAGCCGGCGACCGCGATCCTGTCCGAGCACAAGGGCCACCAGCGCTGGTACGACGAGCTGGTGCTCGAGACGCCGGGCGCCTCGACCAAGTGGGGCCTGACCGAGCGCGGCTTCAAGGGATCCAAGAGCGACGCCCAGCGGGCCGCGACCATCGACCGCGAGACGGCGTACCTGAAGACGCTGAAGACGGCGCCGAGCTTCTACCTGTACTGGAACACGCCCGGGACCGAGGGCGACGCCGACCTGGTGAACGGCCCGAAGGCCCAGGCCGCCGTCGCCCGGCTGGTCGCGGCGTTCTAGCCGACCTCGGCGGCCTCGACCTCGGGCTCCGGCTCGGCGGTCCGGCCCTCGGCCCGCGCCTCGATCGCCTTCTGGATCTGGAAGCGGGCCACGAACGACACCACCAGCGCGACGAACAGCAGCACCATCGCCAGCGCGACGCCACCGGTCGGCGGCGGGTCCGCCTCCAGGCCGACCTCCTCGCGGGCCGAGCCGTTCAGGAACGGCATCACCGCGAGCACGCCGAGGCCGAGCACCGACTCGATCAGCACCACCTTCGGGAAGTGCCCGAGCACCAGGTGGAACAGACCGCGCCGGTCACCCGCGGCGCGCACCCGCGCGATCTTCGGCAGCAGCACGGCCTCGTTGAACGCGCCGAGCCCGAGGATCGAGAACACCAGCAGCACCTTGAGCAGCAGGTACTTGCCGTACGTCGTGGACAGGATGTCGCCCACCGAGACCGACCCGACTGCCATCCAGGCCTCGAGCAGGCCGGAGACCAGCAGCACCGTCACGCAGACCTGCGCCATGATGCTGAACCGCTGCCACACCGATGCCCAGATCAGCCCACCGGTGTCCTGGGCCAACTGCTTGCGGCTCAGAGCGAGCCCGGACAGCACGATCAGCGCGCCGATCCAGAAGCCGCCGGCGTACGGGTGCAGGGTGGTGACCAGGTGGCTGGCGAAGTACGCCGCCTCGAGGTCGGCCGGGCGGCTCGGGACCATCAGGAACAGCGCGGCGACCAGGATCACCACGACGCCGACGCCCGCGATCTTGTCGACGTACCGGCGGACCGGCTTCAGGAACAGGCTCATCAGCAGCAGCGCACCGAGGCTGTAGATCAGCGCCTGCAGCCCGGCGGTGACGCCGGAGAACCACCAGGCGTTCTTGAGTGCCGCGGTCTGCAGGTAGTCCCAGATCGCCGACGGCGCCATCCCCTCGGAGAACTCCATGCCCTTGGTGGCGCGGGTGACCTTGCCGGCGAACTGCGGGTACGTCGCGAGCAGCAGCGCGGTCCCGGCGATCGCGAGCAGGATCGCCGAGCGGTTCCGCAGCACGCGGCGGTCGGCCTCCGAGCCGCTCCGCTTCAGCGTGGGCCGCAGGACGAAGGTGTGGAACAGGACGCTGCCGCCGGCCAGACCGGTACTCAGGAAGTAGCAGGACTTGGTCAGGATTCGCCAGAGCTGGGGGTAGGTGTACGCCACCTCGACCAACAGTGCCACGAGGGCCTCCTTCGAAGCGCCGGATCCAGGCGGGAAACGGCGGTACCGAAAGTTACAAGCAAACCATCTCTTGTATCCACCATTACATCCAGAGTGTGGACACCTTTCGGCCGGGGCCGAAGCGAGGCTCGGGCAGGATGGCCGGATGACGACCTTTCGGGAGCTGCACAGCGGTGCCTTCGTGATGCCGAACGCCTGGGACGCCGGGAGCGCGATCGTGCTCGCCGAGGCCGGGTTCCCGGCGCTGGCGACGACCAGCGCGGGGATCGCGTTCTCGCTCGGCGCCGGTGACCACACGCTGCCCGCGGGCGCGCCGGCGGTGCCGGCCGACGTGATGTTCGAGCGGATCGAGGAGATCACCCGCGCGGTCGGCGTACCGGTGAACGGGGATCTGGAGGACGGGTACGGCGCGCGGCCGGAGGACGTCGCGGGCACGATCCGCCGCGCTCGCGAGGTCGGGCTGGCCGGCGGGAACATCGAGGACTACGACGGACGCGAGCTGTACGACGAGCAGCTGTCGGTCGAGCGGATCGTGGCCGCGCGGGAGGCGGCCGGGCCGGACTTCGTGCTGACCGCGCGCACGGACGGGCAGCTGCTCGGTGCGCCCACTCCCCTGGCGGACTCGATCCGCCGGGCGAACCTGTTCCGGGAGGCCGGCGCGGACTGCCTGTACGTGCCGGGGGTGACCGACCTGGAGCAGCTGAGGCTGCTGGTCCGGGAGATCGACGGACCACTGAACGTGGTGATCGGGCTGGGCACGTCGACGTTGACCGTCGGGCAGCTGCAGGAGCTCGGGGTGACGCGGATCAGCCTCGGTGGGAGCATCGCGCGGGCCGCGCTCGGGTTCGTACGGCGAGCTGCCGAGGAACTGCGAGACCAGGGCACCATCACGTTCGCCGAGCAGCAGATCCCGCAGGGCGAGCTCAACCAGCTGTTCGCGAGGTACGGCAACGCGAACACCCGGGCGGCCCACTGAGGGCCACCCGGGTGTCGGCGACGACCGGCTAGAAGATGATCTCGCCGTTGGCGCGACGGGTGCGCAGGCGTTCCAGGGCCTCTTCGAGGATCTGGGCGGCCTCCTGCTCGCTGCGCCGTTCCTTCACGTACGCCAGGTGCGTCTTGTACGGCTCGATCTTCGGGGGCGGCGGGGGGTTGTTCACGTCGGTGCTGGTCGGAAGACCGCACCGCGGACAGTCCCACGCCTCCGGGATGGCCGCCTCGACCGCGAACACCGTCGCGGTCTCGTGGCCGTTGGCGCAGAAGAACACGATCCGCTGCCGGGGCGCGGACTCACCGCGCTCCGCCTCGCCCATCGGTCCTGCTCCGACCCTGCTGCCACGAATGGCGCCACCACTACCAGCCACGACTACGCCTGCCTCAGCCGAGCTTGTAGAGGAGGCCGAGCGCGACGATGGCCGCGAACCAGATCAGACCGACCCCGATCGTGATCCGGTCCAGGTTCCGCTCGGCGACCGAGGATCCGCCCAGGCTGGACGACACCCCACCACCGAACAGGTCGGAAAGGCCACCTCCGCGGCCTTTGTGCAGCAGCACGAGCAGCGTCAGGATCAGGCTGCAGATGACGACGACGATCTGAAAAGCGAGAATCACGAGGAGTAGCCTAACTGAAGGTCCAGGTAACGGCAGATACCGGCGAACTCGTCCACCTTGAGGCTCGCTCCCCCGACCAGGCAGCCGTCGACGTCCGGCTGGGCCATGATGCCACCTGCGCTGCTCATCTTCACCGACCCGCCGTACAGAATCCGCACCGAATCGGCAACGGCCGGCGAGTAGGTCGTCTCCAGCCGGGCCCGGATCGCCGCGCAGACCTCCTGCGCGTCCTCCGGGGTCGCGACCTCGCCGGTGCCGATCGCCCAGACCGGCTCGTAGGCGATCACGAGCTTGCGCACGTCGTCGGCCTTCAGGCCGGCCAGCGCGCCGTCGATCTGGTTCACGCAGTGCTCGACGTGACCGTCGGCCTTGCGGATCTCCAGGCCCTCGCCGACGCAGACGATCGGGGTCAGGCCGGCGGCCAGCGCCTTGGTCGCCTTCGCGTTCACCAGCGCGTCGTTCTCACCGTGGTACTGACGGCGCTCGGAGTGACCGACCAGGACGTAGGTGCAGCCCAGCTTGGTCAGCATCGCGGCCGAGATCTCGCCGGTGTAGGCGCCCTCGTCGTGCACGGACACGTCCTGCGCGCCGTAGACGATCTTCATCCGGTCGCCGTCGACGAGCGTCTGCACGCTGCGGATGTCGGTGAACGGCGGCAGCACCGCCACCTCGACCCGCTCGAAGTCGTGCTTCTTGTCCTGCAGCGTCCAGCTCAGCTTCTGCAGCAGGTGCACGGCCTCGACGTGGTTGACGTTCATCTTCCAGTTGCCCGCCATCAACGGCGTCCGGGCAGCAGTGTCAGCCATCAGTCCTCTTCCAGCACAGCGAGACCCGGGAGCTCCTTGCCCTCCAGGTATTCCAGCGACGCGCCACCCCCGGTGGAGATGTGCCCGAACTGGTCGTCGGCGAAGCCCAGCTGCCGTACGGCGGCGGCCGAGTCGCCACCTCCGACGACACTGAGTCCGTCCACCTCGGTCAACGCGGCGGCCACCGCCTTGGTTCCGCCGGCGAACGCCTCCATCTCGAAGACCCCCATCGGGCCGTTCCAGAAGACGGTCTTGGCCGCGGCGATCTCGGCGGCGAACGCCTGGCCGGAGTCCGGGCCGATGTCGAGACCGAGCTGGTCGGCCGGGATCGCGTCGGCGGCGACCACGGTCGCGGGCGCGTCGGCCTTGAACTCCGGCGCCACCACGATGTCGGTCGGCAGCACGATCTCGACGCCCTTGGCCTTCGCGGTCTCCAGGTAGCCCTTGACCGTGTCGAGCTGGTCGTCCTCGAGCAGGCTCTTGCCGACCTCGTGGCCCTGGGCCTTGAGGAAGGTGAAGACCATGCCGCCACCGATCAGCAGCTTGTCGGCCTTGGCCAGCAGGTTGTCGATCACCGCGAGCTTGTCCGACACCTTCGCGCCGCCGAGCACCACGACGTACGGGCGGGCGGGCTCCTCGGTGAGCTTCTTCAGCACCTCGACCTCGGCCAGCACCAGGCCGCCGGCGGCGTGCGGGAGCTTGCGGGCGACGTCGTACACGCTGGCCTGCTTGCGGTGCACGACACCGAAGCCGTCGCTGACGAACACGTCGGCCAGCCCGGCCAGCTCGTCGGCCAGAGCGGCACGCTCGGCCTCGTCCTTGCTCTCCTCGCGCGGGTCGTAGCGCACGTTCTCGAGCAGCAGCACCTCGCCCTCGTCCAGCTCCTGGACGGCTTCCTGGGCGCTCTCGCCGGTGACGTCGGTGGCGAAGTGCACCTTGACGCCCTCGGGCTGGAGCAGCTCGCCGAGCCGCTTCGCAACCGGGGCGAGGGTGAACTCCGGGTTCGGCGTGCCCTTCGGGCGGCCCAGGTGCGCGGTCACGATCACCTTGGCGCCGGCCTTGGCCAGCTTCAGCAGGGTCGGCACCGAGGCGCGGATCCGGCCGTCGTCGCCGATCTGGTCGCCCTTGATCGGCACGTTCAGGTCGGAGCGGACCAGCACCCGCAGGCCGGCCACGTCGCCGAGATCTTCGATGGTCTTCACAGGTTCTCAGGTCCTCTGTCGAAACAGGCTTGCGCCCGGAGTGGCCGTCAGGCCGTCCGGACGCAAGCTGTGGAAAGGAAGAACGTCAGAGCGAGGCGCCGACGTAGGTGACCAGGTCGACGAGGCGGTTGGAGTAGCCCCACTCGTTGTCGTACCAGCCGACGACCTTGACCTGGTTGCCGATCACCTTGGTCAGGCCGGCGTCGAAGATGCAGGAGGCCGGGTCGGTGACGATGTCGCTCGACACGATCGGGTCCTCGGTGTAGCGCAGGTAGCCCTTGAGGGCGCCCTCGGCCGCGGCCTTGACGGCGGCGTTGACCTCTTCGGCGGTGGTCTCCCGGCCGACGTTGACGGTCAGGTCGGTGGCCGAGCCGGTCGGGATCGGGACCCGCAGCGCGTAACCGTCGAGCTTGCCCTTGAGCTCGGGCATGACCAGGCCGATCGCCTTGGCGGCACCGGTCGAGGTCGGGACCACGTTCAGCGCGGCGGCGCGGGCGCGACGCAGGTCGCTGTGCGGACCGTCCTGCAGGTTCTGGTCCTGGGTGTAGGCGTGGACCGTGGTCATCAGGCCCTGCTGGATCTCGAACGCGTCGTGGATGGCCTTGGCCATCGGGGCGAGGCAGTTCGTGGTGCAGGAGGCGTTCGAGATGACGGTGTGCTTGTCGGCGTCGTACAGCTCGTGGTTGACGCCCATCACGACGGTCAGGTCCTCGTTCTTCGCCGGGGCGGAGATGATGACCTTCTTGGCGCCGTTGTCAGCGTGCGTCTTGGCCTTGGTGGCGTCGGTGAAGAAGCCGGTCGACTCGATCACGATGTCGGCGCCGACGTCGGACCACTTCAGGTTGGCGGGGTCGCGCTCGGCGAACGCCTTGAAGGTGTGGCCGGCGGCGGTGATGTCGTCGTCGGTCGCGGTGACGTCGCCCGGGAAGCGGCCCAGGATCGAGTCGTACTTCAGCAGGTGGGCCAGGGTCTGGTTGTCGGTCAAGTCGTTGACGGCGACGACCTCGATGTCGGCACCGGACGCCTGCACGGCGCGGAAGAAGTTACGGCCGATCCGGCCGAAGCCGTTGATACCTACGCGTACGGTCACGGGACTACGTCTCCTTGAACTAGCTGTCGAGCACTGCCGCTACAGCCGAAACACTAGCCCAACAGCCCACTTGCTCCACTGGTAGCGTCCACATGAGACCACCCCGAGGTCCGCAAGGACCACCGGACCAGACCACCACACGCACAGCGGCCCCGGGGAGTTCCCGGGGCCGCCGCATGAATACCAGTAGTCCCACTGGTGACGATCAGGCCGGGTCGAGCATCTCCGGGGTCAGGTTGGCCTCGGTGTTCGGGATGCCCAGGTCGGAGGCCCGCTTGTCGGCCATCGCCAGCAGGCGGCGGATCCGGCCGGCGACCGCGTCCTTGGTCAGCGCCGGCTCGTGCAGCTGGCCGAGCTCCTCGAGGCTGGCCTGCTTGTGCTCCAGCCGGAGCTTGCCCGCCACCTGCAGGTGGTCCGGTACGTCGTTCCCGAGGATCTCCAGCGCCCGCTCGACCCGCGCACCGGCGGCGACAGCGGCCCGCGCCGAACGCCGCAGGTTGGCGTCGTCGAAGTTGGCCAGCCGGTTCGCGGTCGCGCGCACCTCGCGGCGCATCCGGCGCTCCTCCCAGGCCAGCACCGACTCGTGCGCACCCAGCCGGGTGAGCAGCGCGCCGATCGCGTCGCCGTCGCGGATCACCACGCGGTCGACGTTGCGCACCTCGCGCGCCTTCGACCCGATCCCGAGCCGCCGCGCGGCACCGACCAGCGCGAGCGCGGCCTCCGGTCCCGGGCAGGTCACCTCGAGCGACGAGGAGCGCCCCGGCTCGGTCAGCGACCCGTGGGCCAGGAAGGCACCGCGCCAGGCCGCCACGGCGTCGCAGGACGCCCCGGAGACCACCGCGGGCGGCAGCCCCCGGACCGGACGGCCGCGGTTGTCGACCAGGCCGGTCTGCCGGGCGAGCGCGTCGCCGTCGCGGACCACGCGGACGACGTACTTGGTCTGCTTGCGGATCCCGGACGGCGAGATCACCACCACCTCGGACGGGTGGCCGAAGATCTCCGCGATGTCCTTGCGCAGCCGGCGGGCGGCCCGGGCGCTGTCCAGCTCGGCCTCCACCACGATCCGGCCGGAGACGAGGTGCAGCCCGCCCGCGAAGCGCAGGACCGAGGAGACCTCGGCCTTGCGGCAGCAGGGTTTGGTGACCTGGATGCTGGTCAGCTCGGACTTCACCTGTGCTGTCATCGCCATGTACGAAATCCTCCCACTGCTGTCAAAGACCCTCGCCCGGTAATCGGACCAACCATCGCCGCGGGCCAGGTGTTCCCCCGGGTTCAACGTCCCCACCCGGACCGGTGTTACGCGATTGCCCCGAGGTTCGTGGCAACCTTTCGGGGTACGGCTGTCGTTCCTCTTCCGACAGCCACGGGAGGAGCACGGATGCGACGACGCAGTGAGGCGGACTTCACGGAGTTCGCGTCAGCGGCTCTGCGCCGCCTGCGCCGTACGGCGTACCTGATGTGCGGTGACTGGCACCGCGCCGAGGATGCGGCCCAGGACGCCCTGGTCCGGATCTACCGCGCGTGGGACCGGCTCGACCACACGGCGGGGCTGACCACCTACGCGCACCGCGCGGTGGTGTCGGTGGTGCTCGACCAGGCCAAGCGGCCCTGGCGCCGGGAGTTCTCCGAGGACTCGGTGCCGGACCGCTCGCTGGCCGACCACTCCGGCGCCGTCGACGAGCGGCTCGCGGTGGTGCAGGCGCTGGCCGGGCTGCCGGAGCGGCAGCGGGCCTGCGTGGTCCTGCGGCACTACGCCGACCTCAGCATCGAGGAGACCGCGCAGGTGCTCGGCATCGGCACCGGCGCGGTCAAGAGCCAGACCTCCCGCGGTCTCACCGCACTGCGCGAGCAGCTGAACCGGCCCGACCTGGTGACAGGCGACGGCGACGACGCGGCCGCGATCAACGACAACGAAGGGGTGCTGTCATGAGCAGCGACATCAAGGACCTGCTGGACTCGGCGGCCGACGACTCGGCCGAGCCGATGCGGCACACCGTCGACGACGTGCTTCGTCGCGGCCGCAAGAGCCAGCGGGTCCGCCGGTTCGGTGCCGTCGCGCTGAGCGCGGTCGCGGTCGCCGGTGTCGCCACGGCGGTCGCCGTGCTGCCCGGCCAGGGCGGCGACGACACCCCGGCCGCCGGGCTCGGCCTTCCGGCCGACACGGTGACCGTCGACGCCAAGACCGGCGAGGTCCTCCCCGGCAAGATCGGGCTGAGCGACGCCCAGGTGCTCGAGCGCTGCTCGGCCGCCGACAGCCAGTACCGGCGCAGCGTCGGCCAGGCCGGCGGCGGCTCGGACTCGATCGACAGCTGGAAGGTCGCGGTCTCCCAGGGCGCCGGCAGCTGGTTCCAGGCCGTCCTGGTCTCCCCCGACCGGCAGCGCTTCGCCTACTGCCTGGACAACAGCGCGAGCACCGGCCCGAAGGACGACTACCAGCGCCAGGCGGTGACCGCCGACAAGGCGTACGTCGTCTGGGCCGACGGCAACGGCTCGAAGGGCGTCGTCCCGGCCGGGGTGAGCAAGGTCGACTTCAAGACCGCCGACGGCGCGCTGACGCCGGCCGTGGTCAACGACGGCTTCTTCCTGTGGTCCTCGCGCCGGACGGCGGTCGGCGACCCGTCGGCGCCGATCTGGGCGATCTTCTCCGACGCCCAGGGCCGCGAGGTCGCCCGCTTCAACGCGAACCCGTTCCAGAACGACCAGGTCGGCGTCCCCGGCGGCAAGCCGGCCGAGCGCGCCCCGGTCTTCCCGAAGCGCTGAGCGCACGCGGGCCGGCGCTGAGCCGGCCCGTCCCACGACGCTGAATCCGGCCGGCCCCGATCTGAGGGGTTCGGGGCCGCCGGGTTCAGGCGAACAGTTCGCGGTAGATCTTCGCCAGCTTGGCGGAGTCGTGGTGCAGCTGCTGGTGGTCGTCGGCGATGTCCGCGACCACCAGTTCCGCGCCGAGCGAGCTCGCCGTACGCCGTAACGACGCCGGGTCGGGCACGTGGCCCTCGTCGGCGAGCACGACATCGATCCGCAGCTCCGGGGCGTGCGCGGCCAGCACCTCGAGGTGCGTCTCGGGAGAGAACCCGTCGGTCTCGCCCTTCTGCTCGCCCAGGTTGAGTGTCACCAGCCGGCGCGCGCTGGTCTGCTCCAGCCCACGGCACAGCGCCGGGACGAGCAGGTTCGGGATCACCGACGTGAACCACGAGCCCGGCCCGACGACGACCCAGTCGGCCTCGGCGACCGCGACCAGCGCCTCCGGACAGGCCGGCGGATCGGCGGGGTCGAGCGCGACGTCGACGACGTGCCCCTCGGTCGTGGCGACCTCGGTCTGGCCGCGGATCTCCGTGATCGCCTCCGGGTGCGCCGGATCGAGCCCGATCACGCGCGCGGTGATGTCCAGCGGTACGGCGGACATCGGCAGCACCCGGCCCTGCGCGCCCAGCAGCCGGGCGACCCAGTCGAGCCCGTCGACAGCCTCGCCGAGCAGCTCCCAGAGGGCGACGATCAGCAGGTTCCCGACCGCGTGGTCGTGCAGCGCGCCGTCGCTGCGGAACCGGTGCTGGAGCACGTCGGCCCAGGTCCGGCCCCACTCGTCGTCGCGGCAGAGCGCGGCCAGCGCCATCCGCAGGTCCCCCGGCGGCAGTACGCCGAGCTCCTTGCGCAGGCGCCCCGACGAACCGCCGTTGTCAGCGACCGTGACGACGGCGGTCAGCTGGTCGGTGACCTGACGCAGCGCAGACAGATTCGCGGCGAGACCGTGCCCGCCGCCCAGTGCGACAACCCGTGGGGCTCTCGTCACTCCCGCCCCAGATCTCTGTGCACCACCAACGTCGGTGACCCCTTCTCCCGCAGGCGGCGCCCGATCTCCTCGGCCATCGCCACACTCCGGTGCTTTCCACCGGTGCAGCCGATCGCGACCGTGACGAACCGCTTGCCCTCGTTCAGATAACCGGTCCGCAGGGTGTCCAGCACGTCCACGTAGTTCTGCAGGAACTGCTGGGCCAGCGGATGACCGAGGACGAAGTCTGACACAGGTTTGTCCTGGCCGGTCATCGGGCGCAGGTCGGGCTGCCAGTACGGGTTCGGGACGAAGCGCATGTCGGCCACCACGTCGGCGTCGACCGGGATGCCGTACTTGAAGCCGAACGACACCACGGTCGCCCGCAGCTCGGCGTTCTCCTCGTCGCCGAAGGCGTTCACGATCTTCGCGGCGAGCTGGTGGATGTTCAGGTTCGAGGTGTCGATCACCAGGTCGGCGCCGGCCCGGATGTCGCCGAGCAGCGCGCGCTCGCGCTGGATCCCGGTCAGCAGCCGGCCCTCGCCCTGCAGCGGGTGCGGGCGCCGGACGCTCTCCTGGCGGCGCACGATCACGTCGTCGCTGGCCTCCAGGAACAGCACTTGCGGCCGGTACCCCTTGGTCCGCAGGTCTTCCAGCGCACCACCGAGCTCATCGAAGAACATCCCGGTCCGGACGTCGACGACGACGGCCAGCCGCGGCGAGGCGCCGGTGCCGACCACCTGCTCGACGATCGTGGTCAGGAACATGGGTGGCAGGTTGTCGACCACGAACCAGCCGAGGTCCTCCAAGACGTCGGCGACCGAGCTGCGGCCGGCGCCGGACATCCCGGACACGATGATCAAGTTGCCACTGGACTGGTCCATCAGTTTCGGATCTCCCCGTTCGGCGGACCGGCGGGCCCCGGTCCGTCGTCGTCCAGTATCTCGCCTGTGGCGGTGTTCACCGACGGCGCCCGGCCGGTGTCGGCCTTCGTTGCGGCAGCGTTCACCGCGATGATCACCGACTCCGCCGTCCGGCGGCCGAACCCGGGCAGGTCGGCGACCTCGTCGACGGTCGCCGACCGGAGCTTGCGCAGCGAGCCGAAGTGCCGCAGCAGGGTCTTGCGGCGGACCTCCCCCAGCCCCGGTACGTCGTCCAGCACGCTCTCCACCATCGACTTCGAGCGCCGGTTGCGGTGGTGGGTGATCGCGAACCGGTGCGCCTCGTCGCGCAGCCGCTGGAGCAGGTAGAGCCCCTCGGAGGTCCGGGAGAAGATCACCGGGTCCTCGTCGTCGGGCAGCCAGACCTCCTCGAGCCGCTTGGCCAGGCCGCAGACCGGGATGTCGCCGAGACCGAGCTCGTCCATCGCCTGCCGCGCGGCCGCGACCTGCGGCGGACCACCGTCGACGACCACCAGACCCGGCGCGTACGAGAACTTCTTCGCCCGCCCGGTCTCGGGGTCGATCAGGTTCGCGGTCGGGTCCTCGTCCTCGGGGACGGTCGCGCGCTCGTCCAGCAGCCGCTTGAACCGGCGGGTCAGCACCTCGGCGATCGAGGCGACGTCGTTCTGCCCCTCGACCCCCTTGATCACGAACCGCCGGTACTCGCTCTTGCGCGGCAGCCCGTCCTCGAAGACCACCATCGAGGCGACCACCTCGGTGCCCTGCAGGTTCGAGACGTCGTAGCACTCCAGCCGCAGCGGCGCCTCGGGCAGGTCGAGCGCGGCCTGGATCTCCTCCAGCGCCTGGTTGCGGGTGGTCAGGTCGCTGGCCCGCTTGGTCTTGTGCATGGTCAGCGTCTGCAGCGCGTTCCGCTCGACGGTCTCCATCAGCGCCTTCTTGTCGCCGCGCTGCGGCATCCGGATCGAGACCCGCGACCCGCGCAGCTCCGACAGCCACTCGGTCAGCGCGTCCTCGTCGTCCGGTACGACGGGCACCAGGATCTCGCGCGGGATCGCGTCGGCGCTCTCGGCGGCGTACATCTGCTGGATGAACCGCGAGACCAGGTCGCCGGTGGTCGCGGTGCCGTCGGCCTTGTCGGCGATGAACCCGCGCTGGCCGCGGATCCGGCCGCCGCGGACGTAGAAGATCTGCACCGCGACCTCGAGCGGGTCCTCGCTGAGCGCGACCACGTCGGTGTCGGTGCCGTCGCCGAGGACGACCGCGTTCTTGGCCAGCGCCTTCTCCAGCGCGGCCAGGTCGTCGCGGATCTTCGCGGCCCGCTCGTACTCCAGCTCGGCCGCCGCGGCCTTCATCTCCTTCTCCAGCCGGCGCACGTAGGTCGCGGTCTGGCCGGACAGGAACGCGGCGAAGTCGTCGACGATCTGCCGGTGCTCCTCCTGGCTGACCTGGCCGGTGCAGGGCGCGGCGCACTTGCCGATGTAGCCGAGCAGGCAGGGCCGGCCGATCTGGCGGTGCCGGTTGAAGACGCCCTTGCTGCACGAGCGCATCGGGAAGACCCGGAGCAGCAGGTCGACGGTCTCGCGGATCGCCCAGGCGTGGCTGTACGGGCCGAAGTACCGGATGCCCTTCTTCTTCTGGCCGCGGCCGACCATCACCCGCGGGTACTCCTCGTTGAGGGTGATCGCGAGCCACGGGTAGGACTTGTCGTCCCGGTACTTCACGTTGAACCTCGGGTCGTACTCCTTGATCCAGGAGTACTCCAGCTGCAGCGACTCGACCTCGGTCGAGACCACGGTCCAGTCGACCTTCGCCGCGGTGGTCACCATCGACTGGGTCCGCGGGTGCAGGTTGGCCAGGTCCTGGAAGTACGACGACAGCCGGGCGCGCAGGTTCTTCGCCTTGCCGACGTAGATCACCCGGCCGCCGGCGTCGCTGAAGCGGTACACCCCGGGCGAGTCGGGGATGGAGCCCGGAGCCGGGCGGTACGACGATGGATCAGCCACCGCACCACCCTAGTTCGCCGCGCCGACAACGCTCGCGCGTACTGGCTCCACCAGCGAAAAGTCTCCACTGCAGCTTCAATGAGACGCTTGAAGGCATGAACCTCGGCGAGTACCTCGACCGGCCCGGCGGCCGGACCCTGACCGCGCACGGCGACACGTTCTGGATCTACGACCCGGCCGGCGACCTCCCGCCCGAGCGGCAGATGCCGTGGGCCACCCTGGTCACCTCCGACGTCTACGACAGCGCCTCGAACCTAGACCGGCCCGGGGTCGAGCGGCTCAACCTCGGGCTGCCGAAGGCCGACTACCTCGACCTGTTCCCTTCGATCCCGGACGACCTCGACCACACCGCGCTCGACACCGTGATGCCACATCCGGTCTACGCCCCGCAGTACTGGATCTGCGTCGTCTCGCCGTCGGAGGCGACACTGAAGGAGCTCGTGTCGCTGGTCGACTCGGCGTACGCGTTCGCCGTCCGCAAGTACGACAACTTCCGGAAGCGCTGACGTCTCGGCCCGGCTGAGATCTTGTTACGGCTTCCACTCTGCTCCCGGTCGGTGGCGCCGCCGCCCGGGACCGCGGTTCTAGCGTCGACGGTGACCCGCTGTGTGCCGAGTCAGGGAGTCACCGATGAAGCCGTTCACCACCTCGCGCTCGCTGGCCGGCGCGCTCACCGCTGTCCTGGTCTGCTCCACGGCCCTCCCCGCCGTCGCGCGGGTCGCCCCGGAGACCGACCGGTTCGCGCCGACCGTCCTCGAAGCCGACAGCCCGACAGCGGTCCCGGGCAGCTACATCGTCGTGCTCAGCGGGACGCCGTCGGAGGACATGACCCGGGCCACCAACCGCAGCCTCGCGTCGACGTACGACGTGACCGTACGGCGTGAGTTCCACGCGTCGGTGCGCGGCTTCTCGGCCGCGATGAGCCCGGAGCAGGCGCAGCAGGTCGCCGCGGACCCGCGGGTCGGCTTCGTGCAGCAGAACCAGGTGCTCAAGGCAACGCAGGACGACCCGCCGTGGGGCCTCGACCGCAGCGACCAGCGCACGCTGCCGCTGGACGAGAAGTTCGAGTCCGACACCACCGCGAGCACCGTTCACGCCTACGTGATCGACACCGGGATCTACGCCGAGCACAAGGACTTCGGCGGTCGCGCCTCGATCGGGACCGACACCATCGGCGACGGCCAGAACGGCGTCGACTGCGCCGGGCACGGCAGCCACGTGGCGGGCACGATCGCCGGCACCAAGTACGGCGTGGCCAAGGCCGCGAAGGTGGTCGGCGTCCGGGTCCTCGACTGCTCCGGCAACGGGACCACCGAGTCGGTCGTCGCCGGGGTCGAGTGGGTCACCACGAACGCGGTGAAGCCCGCGGTCGCGAACATGAGCCTGGGCGGCAGCACCGATCCGGCCCTGGACGCCGCGGTCAAGGCGTCGGTGGCCTCGGGCATCAACTACGCCGTTGCTGCGGGCAACGAAAGCGCGGACGCCTGCGGAGTGTCGCCGTCCCGGGAGCCGTCGGCGGTCACCGTCGGGGCGACCGACCGCAGCGACACCCGGGCGAACTTCTCGAACTACGGCGCCTGTGTCGACCTGTTCGGGCCGGGGGTGGACATCGAGTCGGTCGGGATCACCGGGCCGGAGGCAACCGACACCAAGAGCGGGACGTCGATGGCGACACCGCACGTGGCGGGCGCGATCGCCCTGTACCTGGCGGACAACCCGGAGGCGACGCCCGAGCAGGTGACGAAAGCGTTGCTGGAGGCAGCGACCTCGGACGCCGTCAAGGATCCGGGGACCGGGTCGCCGAACAAGCTGCTCTACCTGGTGCCGCCGACGCCGGTCACTCCTCCCCCGGTGACGCCGACCCCGACTCCCACTCCGACCGAGACCCCCGTGGTGACGCCGAGCACGACGCCGGTCGGCACGCCGAGCAGCACGTTGCGGTCGCCCGACGGTTCTGTTGCGGAGCGCCCCATACCTCGGAACTGATCACCGGTTGGGATGAGCGGCGAGCACGGTCTGTCACCCAGGGTGTACGGCAGGACCGAGCGTGAGGCACCGGGCCGCACGCAACTCGCAGAGGGAGATACCGCCCATGTCCCCGTACATCTCGTCCCGCCGTACCAGAGCAGTGCTCGGCGGCGTCGCCGCGTCAGCGCTGGCCGTCACCGGATTGGTGACCACCGGACTGGCCAGCAATGCCGACGAGCCGGCTACCGCAACCGTCCGCGGCGCCGGCAGCGCGACCGCCATCCCCGGCAGCTACGTCGTCGTCCTGAAGGGCGAACGGTCCGTCGCGGCGACCAAGGCCACCACCCAGAGCCTGGCGGCGTCGTACGACGCGACCGTGCGCAAGCAGTTCAGCGCGTCGATCCAGGGTTTCTCCGCGTCGATGAGCGAGGAGCAGGCCAAGAAGCTGGCCGGTGACGAGCGGGTCGCGTTCGTGCAGCAGAACCAGACGATGAAGGCGAACCAGGACAACCCGCCGTGGGGCCTGGACCGGGCCGACCAGCGTGACCTGCCGCTGGACAAGAAGTACACCGGCTCGTCGACCGCCGAGAACGTGAACGTCTATGTGATCGACACCGGCATCTACCCCGACCACAAGGACTTCGGCGGCCGGGCCTCGGTCGGTACCGACACCGTTGGCGACGGCAAGGAAGGTATCGACTGCGCCGGGCACGGCAGCCACGTCGCGGGCACGATCGCCGGTGAGACCTACGGTCTGGCCAAGGGCGCGAAGGTGTTCGGCGTCCGGGTGCTCGACTGCGCCGGCTCGGGCTCGACCGAGTCCGTGGTGGCCGGGATCGAGTGGGTGACCGCGAACGCGAAGAAGCCGGCCGTGGCCAACATGAGCCTCGGTGGCGGTGCGGACGCGGCGCTGGACGCGGCGGTCAAGGCGTCGGTGGACTCCGGGGTCACGTACGCCGTTGCGGCCGGCAACGAGACCGCGGACGCCTGCACCACCTCCCCGGCCAAGGAGCCGTCGGCGATCACGGTCGGCGCGACCGACGACACCGACGCCAAGGCGTCGTTCTCGAACTTCGGCAAGTGCGTCGACCTGTTCGCGCCGGGGGTCGACGTGGAGTCGGTCGGGATCACCGGGCCGGACGCGACCGACACGATGAGCGGTACGTCGATGGCCACGCCGCACGTCGCCGGCGGGGTCGCGCTCTACCTGGCCGACCACCCGGACGCCAAGCCGGCCGACGTGGCCACCGCGCTGCTCGGCGCCTCGACGCCGGACAAGGTCGGCGAGCCGGGCGCGGGCTCCCCGAACAAGCTGCTCTTCGTCGGCGCCGTCGACCCGGCAACCCACAACTAACCCCTCAAACCGTCTTTGGGCACCGCTCAGCCACCAGAACCCCGAATTCTTGGCTGGGCGGTGCCCAAAGACGAAGGTGAGGGGTGTGTCAGGCCGGGCCGACGATGTTGCCGCCCTGCACCGACACGTTCACCGCGGCCAGCGGGTCGCGGGCCGGACCGCTCTTCACGCTGCCGTCGGCGGCGCTGAACTTGCTGCCGTGGCAGTTGCAGTCGATCTCACCGTTCTCGACCTTCGCCACGATGCAGCCCATGTGCGTGCAGACCGCGGTGAAGCCCTTGTACTGCCCGGCGGTCGGCTGGGTGACGACCACCTTCGCGTCCTTGAAGATCGCGCCGCCGCCGACCGGTACGTCGGAAGCCGGCCCGAGCACCGGGCCACCGGCGCTGGACGGCGCCGAATTGGGCGCCGAGGACGGCGCGTCACTCGGGGCGGAGCTGGTCTCGGTGCTGCTCGGCGTGCCGCCGGCGTCGCCGTCGTCACCGCACGCGGCGAGCAGCGGCGCGCCCACGCCGGCGAGACCGACCACCGCGGCTCCGCGCAGTACCGATCGTCTGTCCGTCTGGTCAGTCATGAATCTGGCCTCCGTCAACCTGGATGTACTCCCCACAAACGAGCAGAACCGCCGATCGGTTCAACGCCGCCGTGAAACTTGTTCAGCGGGTGGCGCGTTCCACCAGCCGGGCCGCCATCTCCAGCGCGGCCCGCCGGGTGGCCGGCTCGAGCATCTCCGGGCGCAGCGGCCAGGCGTGCTGGAAGTGCGCGTCGTACGGGAGGACGACGTACCCGAGTCCGCGGTCGGAGACGGCCGACTGCAGCCAGCGGACCGGCTCCGGGTCGTCCGGCCGGTTCTCCGCGATGATCACCAGCCCCTTCTGGACCAGCATCTGCTGACCCTCCGGGGTGAGCTGGTCGAGCTGCGCGATGCTGGCCGGTGCGTCCTCGCGGGCGGTCGGGATGACCACGGCGACCGCGTGCGCCGAGCCGGCGACGTACGCCGTGGCCTCGTCGAACAGGCCGGCCGGGCAGTCCACCAGCGAGATCGGGATCTGGTTCGCGCCGCCGACGTTGCGCGCGGCCAGCACGTCGCTGATCGCGTCCGCCGTCGACTCGGCGCGGGCCAGCTGGACGCGGGAGTTCGGTGTGTTCGCGATCCCCTGGTCCAGCCGGTGGGTGAGCTTGCCCTCGAGCGGGAACGCGTCGACGGCCAGCACCAGGTCGCTGCGCTGCGAGGCGATCGTGTCGGCCAGCAGCGCGGTCACCGTGGACGTGCCGCTCTGCGGCACCGGGCCGAGCACACCGATCATCCGGCCGATCCCGATCGGGCGGCGGATCACCGCGATGTTCTCGACGTCGCGCTGCATCCGGCCCGACGCCCCGGCGATGTACGCCGCCTCGGCCGCGAACCGGCCGATCTTGCGGAAGAACCCGCCGGGCTTGTCCTCGTGCTGCAGGCCGACCGTGTTCGTTGCCACCGGCAACGCTCCGGCCAGGGGGTCCTGGTACTGCGGCGTGTAGGCCTGCCGCCCGGGACCGCCGTCCGGCGTGGGGTTGTCCCAGCCGCCGGACTCCTGCTGCTGAGGAGCGTTCCAGCTGCCGTCACCCTGAGGTGGCGGGTACTGCTGGTACTGCTGCTCGTACTGCTGGACCGGCGGCTGCTGGTACTGCGGGTACGGAGGCTGCTGCCACTGCTGCTGTTGTTGCTGCTGTGGAGGTGGCGGGGGCTGCTGCTGATACTCCTGCTGCTGCGGGTAGTACGGCTGCTGGTACTGCTGAGGAGGTGGCGGCTGCTGCCACTGCTGCTGGTACTGAGGGTTCTGGTACTGCTGTGGCGGAGGTTGCTGCTGGTACTGCTGCTGATACTGCTGGCCGTACTGCTGCTGCTCGTACTGGGGCTGCTCGTACTGGGGCACCTGCTGCTGCGGAGGAACAGGTGCACCCCACCCACCACCGGTCGGCACCGGCGGAGGCGTCATCGTCTGCTCCACCGGCACCGGTGCCTGGTGCTGGGCAGGCGGCTGCGCCGCGGCCGGGGGGCCGGTCGCCGCCGATTTGTCGTCCAGGCGGTCCATCATGTCCGCCTGCCAGTTCGGCCCGGTCATACCATCCGATCAGAAGACGTCGAGCAGATCGCTGAACACCCCGAAGGCTCCGAGCACCAACGGGACCAGCGCCACCACGGCCAGCACCTGGACCTGGTCCAGGACCTGACCGAGCCGGACCTGGACGTGGTCCTGCGGGGTCCAGGCGAGACCGAAGCCTCCGACCATCGCCACCACCACGAGTAGTCCGACTGCTACCAGTGTGCCACCCACCGACTGCTGGGACAGATCCTGGACCAGCGCGGCGATCACGACTCCGGCCGCGGCGAACAGCCCGAGCACCTCCGCGGCCAGCGGGTAGAGCCGGGAGCGGGAGCACAGCAGCAGCGCCAGCAGCGCGGCGATGCTCACCGTCCAGGCGGAGCCGTGCAGCGCGAGCACCAGCCCGGCAGCGGCCGACCAGAGCGCGATGGCCGTGGCCGACAGCGCCAGACCGACGTGGGCAGCGTTGAGCGCCGCCTCGACGTCCGGCCGGCCGATCTCGTTGCCCCGCGCCCGTACGTCGTCCAGCGCGGTCAGCCCGGACAGCGACAGCGCCAGCCGCGGCAGTACGCCGAGCAGCAGCACCGCCACGACCGCGATCAGCGCGCTCAGCTTGTCCGCCGAGACCCCGGCGCCGACGCCGATGATCCAGATCACCGCGAAGACCATCGCCGTACCGCCGCCGACCAGACCGCCACCGGCCAGGCCAGCCATCGCGAACAGCAGCGGCCCAACCCCCAGCGCGAGCGCGACGATGCCACCGCGCATCGGTACCGACCAGTCCTCGGACATGCCCAGCGACCAGGCCACGATGGCCAGCAGCACCGGCGTCACCACCAGCAGCGTGATCGCCGTCGCCCGCTGGTCGGCCCGGCCCAGGACGACGCCGCCGAGCCCGGTGATGATCGCCACCACCAGCACGACGAACGCAGCGATGTCCGGCTGGGTCGCCCGGACCAGCGCGATCGCACCGGCCAGCAGCGCGAAGATCAGCGCGGCGCCGGCGGCCCACTGGCGGTGCTTGCGCTGGAAGGTGGTCCCCCGCCGCTCCAGGTCGTCGACGGCCTCCTCGGCTACGTCGTACACGGTCGGAGGCGGCGGGACCTCGCCCTCGGCGGCCAGCCGGAGCACGGCGCCGTCACCGATCTGCGCGGAGCCCAGCGTCAGCTCCAAGGAGACCGTCTGCCCGGTCGGGGTGGTCAGGTACCGGCGCCGCGGCGACGGATCGACCGGTTCGCCGAGCATCCGGAGCAGGTCGGGCATCAACCGGCCCAACGGCTCGTCCACCGGCAGTACGGCGTCCATCTGACGCTGCCGGCCGATGATGGTCACCCGGCTGTAGACCGCAGCCACCCGTCACACCTCTCTGATCGTCACTACTACTGAAATTGCTCAGGCCTGGACAGGAGCGCCCGGAGGCACCAGGCGGCCGAGCAGCGCGCTGTAGATGTTCCAGTCGAGCTGGTTCTTGCCGTCGCCGATCGGGTACCACACCGCGGGCCGGCCGGACGGGCCGATCTTCGCCGGGGTGATCTCCGCGACGCCGGTCAGGTCCAGTGCGCGCTCGGCGCCCGTGCCCTGCAGCGCCTCGTTCCCGACCGCCATCGCCATCGGAGCCGGTACGCCGGTCCAGTGCGGGATCGCGTTGGTGTCCTTGCCGTTGCCCCGCGCGCCCTGGGCGAAGAACGAGACCAGCTCGAACGAGTTGGCCAGCCGCTCCCCCACCTTGCGCACGGCGTCCGGCGTCGGAAGACCGTCCGGCGTCGAGACGGCCATCGTGATGACCTCCTCCAGCCCAGCAGGCCGCCGGTGGATCTCCACAGCTCCCGCTGCGCTCAGCCCGTCCTTGCCGCCGCTCAGCGACAACCAGGTCGGCTTCGGCGCCCGGCGACGGCAGTACGCCGTCAGCTGGCCGACGTTCCAGGGCTGGGTGACCGGCTCAGCCGTGCCCCAGCCAGCCGGTGCGGCGCCGGTCAGGTCCTTGAACAGCTGCTCGGCGGCCTTGCCGACGACAGTGGTCTCCAGCGCCTGGTACCGGACCCGCGCGGTGATCATCAGCTGCCAGGGCAGCTCCAGGTCGATCGTCGTGAAGGTCGGGCTCATGTCGACCTTGTCCTGCTCGCCGGCGGCGACGGCGGAGAACATCTGGCCGTCCCACTGCAGCTTCGAGCCGCCCTGGCCGTCGTACGCGCCCTCGCCGTTCGGCTCGGTCACCACCCAGCGCGAGTCGACGCCGCTGAACAGCGTGGCCCGGGCGTTGAAGGTGAGCTGCGTGGTCGCCGGAGTGACCAGCTGCAGGCCGAGACCCGCCGCCTCGGCCGCGGCCAGCGAGTCCACCATCCAGGCGGACATGCCGACCACCGGGCGGTCCTGCATGATCACGACGACCTTGTCGGTCCGGATGTCGATCGCCGGACTGAGCTCGACCGGGTTAGCCATGCTGGCCTCCAGCGGTAGCAGCGGGGGTGGGCGGGTTGAACGGCGGCGGGGCGGGCTTCCAGACCCGGCCACCGAGCCGCTGCACCAGCGTCTCGGCGTACCGGTCGGCCAGCTCGGGCCCGCCGTCCTGCGGGTTGGCGCGGACCTCCATCCACCAGACCGGGGTCCGGGTGCCGGCCAGCTCCGGGCCGAGCATCCGCTCGACCTCACCGGGGACCTGGATCAGGATCGGCGCCTCCAGCGACGCCAGCGGAGTACCGTCCGGGCTGCACAGCTGCAGCACCGCGCCGTCGGAGACCTCACGCACCAGCCAGTCCGGTCCCGCGGCCATCATGCCCGCGAGCACGTCCTGGTACGACGGCCTGCCGTCGATCAGTGCCACCACGTCGTAGCTCACTTCACTCCGCCTTCTCGTCGGCAGCGGACGTCGTACCGTCCGCCAGTGCGGTCTGGATCAGGGAGGGCCGCTCACCGCGGCGGACGAACAGCCCGCGTCCCGGCGGGTAGTTGCCCGGAGGGGCGCCGGTGAACAGCGCGCCCTCGGCCTTGTCGCCCGACAGCACCAGACCAGCGGTGCCGGACTCCATCACGGTGGTCAGGAACGGCTCGTACAGGGCCCGGCCTGCACCGGCGGCCCGGCGGGCGATCACGAAGTGCAGGCTGATGTCGCGGCCGGAGGCGATGTACGGCAGGAACGGGTCCATCGGCGCCTGGCCACCACTGGTCAGCAGGTCGTAGTCGTCGGCGACGACGATCACCTTCGGACCGGCGACCGGCGGCGGCGCCGCGTCGTTCAGGTCGTCCGGCAGCCGCTTCTCCAGCTCGCCCGCCACACCGGCGGCCAGCCCGGCACCGACCCGGCCGCTGGTCGCGTAGCCGCCCAGGTACTTGTCCGGGAGGAAGCCGCGCAGTCCGCGCCGCGGGTCCATCACGGCGAACACGACCTCGTCCGAGCTGTACCGGTCGGTGAGCTGCTCCATGATCAGCTTCAGCAGGTTGGTCTTGCCGGACGCCGTGTCGCCGAAGATGACCAGGTTGCCGTCGCGCTCGAACAGGTCGAGCAGCACCGGTGCCATCGCTGTCTCGTCGAGGCCGATCGGCACCCGTACCGGCTCCTGCTGCGGACCGGGCATCGTCGACCGCTCCAGCTTGTGCGGCAGCACCCGCACCCGTGGCGCGACCGGACCCTGCCAGGCCGAGCTCAGCGCCAGCGCCTGGCCCTGGATCGCCTCGCTCAGGTCGTCGTCCTGCAGCAGGCTGTCGGTCCGCGGCAGCGCCAGCTGGCCGAACAGCTTGCCGCGCGGCGTCAGCACCCGGCCCGGCCCGGCGTTGCGCATCGTCTCCTGCAGCCGTCGGTCGATGTTGGAGTCCGACGGATCGTTCAGCCGCAGCTCCAGCACGGTACCGAACAGGGTCTGCGTCGCCATCCGGACGTCGCTCCAGCGCAGCATCGCGGTGACCATGTGGATGCCGTAGCTGCTGCCGCGCTGGACCAGGTCCGCGATCGGCTCCTCCAGCTCGTCGAACGTGGTCTTGATCGCGCCGTAGTTGTCCAGCACCAGGACGACGTCGGCGACCGGCAGCTCGGGCAGCTCACCGGCGGCGTGCATCGCGCGCATTCGCTCCATCGTGTCGATGCCGCGGTCGCGGAAGACGATCTCGCGCTGGTCGAGCATGCCGCGGACCTCCTCCAGCGTCCGGCGGATCTTCTCCCGGTCGGTCCGGATCGCGACCCCACCGACGTGCGGCAGGTCGGCCAGCGGCTGCAGACCACCACCGGCCAGGTCGATCGCGTAGATCGCGACCTCCTGCGGCGTGTAGCTGTGCGCGAGCGACGTGACCAGCGTGCGCAGGAACGTCGTCTTGCCCGACGACGGGCCGCCGATCAGCGCGCAGTGCCCACCGGTGTGGGTCAGGTCCAGCCGGAACACGCTCTGGCTCTGCTTGCGCGGGTCGTCGATGACACCGATCGCCGGTGACATCGGCGGCGCCGGTACGGCGTACTGGAGACCGCGGGCCGCGGTGATGTCGACCGGGCCGCCGACCTGGTCCAGCGTGCAGACCTTCGGCAGCGGCGGCAGCCACACCTGCGGGACCGGCGTCGCGGCCGGCTTGACCTGGTCGACGAACACCCCGAGCACCGTCGGCCCGGTGGTGCGCTCGGTCGAGTCGTCCTTGTCGTCCTTCTTCTCGTCCTCCGCCGCCAGCTTGGCCAGATCCGGCTGCTGGTACGGCGTGACCAGGTACGGCCGCACGGCGGGGCCGTCCTTGGCCTTCTCCTCCTCCGGCACCACGCGGCCCTTGTACGGCCCGGACACGTAGGCGGCACGGAACCGCTGGTAGACGCTGGTGTCGACCTTCAGGTACCCGAAACCGGGCAGCGGCGGCAGATGGAACGCGTCCTCGGTGTCGAGCACCGTGCGGCTCTCCTCCTCGGAGAACGTCCGCAGGCCCAGCCGGTACGACAGGTAGGTCTCCAGGCCGCGCAGCTTGCCGCCCTCGACCCGCTGGCTGGCCAGCAGCAGGTGCACACCGATCGACCGGCCGATCCGGCCGATCGACAGGAACAGGTCGATGAAGTCCGGCCGCGCGGTGAGCAGCTCACCGAACTCGTCGATCAGCACGAACAGGTGCGGGTACGGCGGCATCTCCGGCCGCTGCTGCCGCAGCAGCCGGTAGTCGGTGATGTTGGCGACGTTGCCGGCGTCCTTCAGCATCTGCTGCCGGCGCTGGACCTCACCGGCGAGGCTGGCGTAGGCGCGCTCGGTCAGCGACGGGTCGTCGACCAGGTTGGTGATGATGCCGGCCACGTGCGGTACGCCGTCGAACGGCGCGAACGTCGCACCACCCTTGTAGTCGATCAGCACCATCGCCAGGTCCTCCGGCGAGTGCGTCGCGAGCAGACCCATCACCAGCGTCCGCAGTACCTCGGACTTGCCGGAACCGGTCGCACCGATGCACAGGCCGTGCGGACCCATGCCCAGCTGGGCCGACTCCTTCAGGTCCAGTACGACGGGCTGGCCGAGGTTGTCGACACCCAGCGGCACCCGCAGGAACGCCCGCTCGTGGCGGGGCACCCACATCCGCTCCAGGTCGAGGTCACCCGGGTCCTGGATCTGCAGCAGGCCCATGAAGTCGACGGTCTTCAGCGACGCGTCCTCCTCCAGCGACTCCTCCGACAGCCGCAGCGGCGCCAGCGAACGCGCCAGGCCCTCAGCAGTGGCCAGCGGGGTGTCGTCGAGCTGCCCCTCGGCGGTCATGTAGCCACCGCCGCGCAGGTCCTCGACCAGGACGTGGCCCTCCTGCACGGTGATGCGGATCGCCACGTTGCTCGGCTCCTGCATCCGGTCCTGAACCAGGTGCAGCACGGTCACGCCCAGCTCGCCGATGCCGAGCGTCGGGTCAGCCGGGGTCACCTCGGTCGCCACGTCGCCGTACGTGTCGTGCAGGACGAGCATGCGCTGGATCATCCGGCGCTGGTCGCTGCCCAGCGAGCCGCGGCGGGCCTCGCTGGCCAGCGTGACCCGGGAGGCGACGTCGTCGCGGATCAGCTCGGCCAGGTCACCCGGCTTCGCAGCGATCCGGCGGAACGGGTGCGGGCCCTCGCGACGCTCCGGGTCCACCGTGTGCGGCAGCCAGCCGACCCACTGCCACTGGTCGAGCGCCGACGCCGGGAAGGTGGCCGCCACCTCCAGATCCTCCGGGGCGTGGAAGACCGCTGCCTGCAGCATCAGCGCCCGAGCGATCCGTACGACGCCGTCGCGGTCGCCGACGATGCTCACGTTGCCCGCGAGGTCCAGCGGGATGGTGAGCGGCATGTCCGGCATCAGCGCGAACCGGCGGGCCAGCGCCTCCGCCTCGGCCATCATGAACGGGTCCGGCGGGTCCATCATCGAGCCGCTCTGCGCCAGCGTCGCCGGGACCACGGGCATCCGCCCGGTCGCGCAGCGGACCAGCAGGAAGTCCGGGTCGCTGCGGCGCCGCTCCCACAGCCGGGCCGGGTCGCGGACGCAGTCGACCAGCGCATCGGCCGGCGGGTTCAGCGCGAGAGCGGTCTTGCGGTTCTGCCGCTCCATCTTGCCGAACTCCTCGCGCAGCCGCTCGAGGTAGTCCAGGTACCGGTTGCGCTGGTCCCGGCTCTCCTTGCCGGAGCGGCCGCGCTGGGAGAACATCATCCCGAACGTGCCGACCACGGTCAGCGCGAGCACGCCGACGCCGATCACGGCGGACGTCCCGGTCCGCATCGTGCTCATCATCCCGACCGACCCGAGTACACCGACGGCCGGCATCAGCGCCTGCATCGCGTTCCCGCCGGCCTTGCCTCGCGCGCCGGGCGGTGGGGTCTCGATGACCCGCGGCTGCCCGGTGTCGATACTCCGGGTGCTCCGCGCCGGGCGGTGCACGAGTCGTGTCGACACTGTCTCTCCTCAGCTGGGCCCGACCGGCCCCTCGACTGCACGACATGAACGCCTCAGATGGCATGCTGCACCGGACTCTAGTGGAGGGGCGGCTCACTACCGATGACCGAGACACCGTTCGACCCGCGGCAGGTGCTGGACCTGGTCGCCGACCTGCTGCCGGTGCTGCTGCCGGACGCGGAGCTCGACGCCGCGGGCCCGATCGTCAAGCTGCGCTGGAGCCGCGGCGGCCTGGTCTCCAGCGCCGAGGTCGGCCTCACCGAGCTCGTCGATCGATGCCGTCAGCAACCGAACCACCTGTGGCCGCGCACCGTCGACGACTGGCTGCGCGCCGTCGTCGCCGAGATCGGCGTCGCCACCGACGAGCACCTGTACGGCGCCGTCGCGAACCGCCAGCGGGTCACGCTGCGCCCGCAGGGCTGGACCGCGGCGTACGACAGCGTCCTGGCCGGGCTCAGCGTCCCCTTCGGCCGCTACTTCGAGATCGCCTTCGGCATCCAGAGCGGCCCCGACTGGCACCGCCTCACCCAGGTCCGCCGCGTCATGCACGGACTGCACCTGCCCGGCAGCCCGTCGGGCCTCGAGCTCACCCTCGACGGCCTCACCGGCCTGGAGCTGCAGGACGTTGCTGGTACGCCGTACCAGCGCTTCCACCGCCCCGGCGACCAGACCGTCGGCCTGGCCCTCGTCGACCACGAGCAGCTCCTGCCCGGCGGCGGCAAGGGCCGCGGCTCGATCCTCGCCCTCCCGTCCACCGACCAGCTCGTCGTCTGCCCCGTCGACCGCAAACTGGACATGCAGGCCCGCGTCGACGAGTTCGCCCGCTGGGTCGCCAAGTCGTACGCCGACGCCGCCGACCCCTGCTCCCCCGGCGTCTACTGGCTCACCGGCGAACTCCTCGCCGAGCTCCCGGTCGACCTGGACGTCACCCCGTCGGTGACGTTGCCCAAGGCCCTCAAATCCCCGTTCTGGCGCCGCGGCCGTCGCTGACAACGACCGAAGGCCCAGCCGTGACGGCTGGGCCTTTCAGTACTCGCGACCGCCGGGCTGCTGGCGGTGCTGCGTCGCCGGGCGTTCGCCGTGGTCCGCGGACACCCCGCGCCGGCGGGCGCCGCGGTCGAGCTCAGGGTCTCTTCAAAACGGCGACGGCTGCGGCGGCTCGGCCTGGATCGACCCGTTGCTCAGACCACGCGCGTACTCCAGCGCACCCTCGTGCGACTCGTGCGCCGGCGAGTACGGGTGCACCACGCCGCCGCCGACCAGGTACAGCTGGTTCGACATGCCACCGGCCGGCGCCATCACCAGGAACTCCTCCCGGCGCCCGGCCTGCCAGTCCGCGAACGCCGCCGGCTCGTGCCGCGGCTCGTCCGCCCCGGCCCGCGCGTTGAACCAGTCCGCCAGCAGCACGTGCGCCTGCTCCAGCTCGTCCTGGCCGATCTCGTTCTCGCTCATCTCAGTTCTCCTCGTCCAGTGCGTCCAGCGTCGCCCCGTCGATCGGCTTCGGTTCCAGACCGGCCCGCTCGGCCAGGTCCCCGATCGTGAACGAGCCGTACCCGAGCTCGATCATCCCGTTCTGCACGACGTACGCACCGCCGCGCTCGAACAACGCCACCAGCGGCTCGTACGGATCCTCCAGCTCCGGGAACCGCTGCCGCGGCAGGTCACCCAGCGCCGCCCAGCGCACGATGTTCGCCGCCATCGCCGGCGGCACCGGGTTCGTCCCCGCCGTCGCCGCGTCCACCTTCAGCTTCTCCAGCAGCACCGGACTCACCTCGACCGAAGGATCCAGCGCACCGGCCAGGTCGAAGAACGGCCACCGCTCCGACAGCTCCAGCGCCTGCCCCCACAACGCCGTACGCCGCAGGAACTCCCGCGTCAACCGGAACCGCGACCGCTGCGCCCCGAACGCCAGGTCCCCGTCCCAGGCCACGGCCAGCAGCCGCTCCGTCATCCGCTCAGCAGCGGCGGTGTCGCTCATCGTCCCATTCTCTCCTTCACGATCCGGACCACGTCGTCCAGGTTGGACAGGTCCCGCGCGAGCCCACCCGGCGGCGGGTTCAGGCCGATCTTCAGCTTCGGCCAGTGGTCCAGCAGATCCGCGTTGGCCCCCGACTGCAGCGACCGCGGCGCCAACTGGTGCGCGCCGGCGTGGTCCTTGCCGAACAGGTACCCCATGTCCTCGTCCCAGGACCGCGGGTTCGCGTAGGAGTACGGGATGCCCGCCTCCATCAGCTTCGCCTCGACGTACTCGTGCGCGACCAGCGAACGGAGCTGGTTGGTGCGCTCGGGGTCGAGGACCTTGCCGTCCATCGCGTCCTTCCACAGCTCACCGATGTCGGTGTCCGCCTCGAAGTTCCCGTGCCGGATGTCACCACCACCGATCGGGACGTCGTGCTTGTTGACGAACAGGTTCCGCTTCGCCACGTCCACGATCTTCGGATCCACCCCGACGACCTCCGCGATCTTCGGCACGTCGTGGGTGACGCCCCGGATCTCCCGGTACAGCTCGTCGGCCTCGTTGCTCCTGACGAACTCGTTGTGGTCGGGTTCGCGGACCGGGTACGCCGAGTTGCCGCCGTCACCCTCGGCCGGCAACCGATCGCTCGACCCGGCCGCAGCAGGCTCCGGCGGGTGCACCGGCTCCTGGGCGCGCTGGTCGTGCGCGGGGCTGTCGGGCTGGTTGTGCGTGGGGTGGTCGGGCTGGTGGTGCGCCGGGTTGTCGGGCTGGTTGTGCGCCGGTCCGTCCGGTTGGTTGTGCGGCGCGGGGCCGTCGTGAGCGCCGCCGGCGGCCGGCCCGTCGCCCGGCGGGTCATGCCGGTAGTCGAGCCGGGGATCCCGCGGCGGGTCGTACTTGTAGTCCAACCGCGGGTCCCGCGGCGGAGTCTCCGGACGCTGCATGAAGTCCTCGCGGGGGTCGCGCGGGGGCTTCTGCATGAAGTCCTCACGGGGATCCCGCGGCGTGGTGCGCTCAGGATCCAACCGATCGGCGATCCGGTTCGGGTCATGCGGAGCCGGCGGCCCGTCGGGGTGCAGCGCGTTCTCGATCCGGTTGGGATCACGCGGCGCTGGCGGCCCGTCCGGGTTGAGCGCCTTCTCGATCCGGTTCGGATCGTGCGGCGCATGCGGCGCCGGCGGCCCGTCCGGGTGCAGGGCGTTCTCAATCCGGTTCGGATCACGCGGAGTAGGCGGCCCGTCCGGATTGAGCGCCTTCTCGATCCGGTTCGGATCGTGCGGCGCATGCGGAGCAGGCGGCCCGTCCGGGTGCAGGGCATTCTCGATCCGGTTCGGATCATGCGGCGCCCGCGGAGCAGGCGGCCCATCGGGGTGCAGGGCGTTCTCGATCCGGTTCGGATCACGCGGCACCCGCGGAGCAGGCGGCCCATCGGGGTGCAGGGCGTTCTCGATCCGGTTCGGATCACGCGGAGCCGGCGGGCCGTCCGGGTTCAGACGCCAGCTGATGTCACCAGGCTCCGGCGTACGCGGTGCACTCGGCTGGTCGTGCAACGGCCGAGCATCCTGCGGCGCCGGCCCTTCCCGCCGAGTCGACGGGTCCGGCGCACGGTCGTGCGCCGACGGAACCTGCTGCTCAGGAGCATGCGGCTGCTGC